>NZ_JBICSH010000007.1:0-329221 GCF_043196965.1 Nonomuraea sp. NPDC049309
CCGCCCCGAGCCCTGTCAAATTGACCCGACCCGAACGACTTGCCAAGAATTAAGCCGCATCCCCTTTCGGAGACAACCCCTCTAACTTACCAGCCGATCCGAACCGATGCGTAATCGTCGGCCGGACGACCGTGAAGATAGTGGGATTTGCCGGGCTTCTCCGGGGCTCTGGGAGCCCCTCGGCGGCCCTGCGGGAAGTAACTCTAGCAGTCTGCACGACCTACTCGAGCCCACTCAGGTAATCAGCAGGTACTTCCCTCCCCTCCAGACGCTCAAACCTCGGCATGTCACTCCCCATCCGGCGCGCAGAGGCAAGCCGACGGCAAGCCATCCGCAATCGCACCCAGGTACGAAGTAGGTCACGAGCAGACTCCGCTCACGGAGGGGTGACCGCTATGACCCGGTCGGAGTTCGACGACATCCGCGCGTTTCTCGCCGACAAGACGACCCACCTAGGGGATCTGCTGGGGATCGCCAATGTTCTGATCGACGACCTGGAGCACGCCCGGTTGCGTGAGGCCGCCCTGCGCAACGACTACCTGCGGCTGCTGACGGCGGCGCGGGCGACGGTGGCGGCTGCCATCGCCGGCGAGCCCGACCCCCTGGCCTTCATCCGGCACGAGCTGGCCGAGCGGGGCCAGCTGCCCGAGGACGATGAGGCCGTGCAGCGCATCCTCGCCGACGCGCACGCGGCTGCCGCCTTCCGCGCCTACCTGGAGGCCCGGCCTACCGGAGTCCGTCCTGACGAAAACCGGCCTCAGGAAGGCCGTGCCTACGAGGGCCGCCCCAGCGAAGGCCGTCCCCATGAAAGCCGTTTGTACGAGAGCCCATCCCACGAAGGCCGTCCCGACGAGAGCCGGCTTCACGAAGACCTGCCACACGAAGGCCGCCCCCGCAACGGCCGCCTCTGGGGAGGGCGGCCTCACGAAGGCCCGGGCATCGGAGGTCGTGCTCACCGGGATCCGGCTGACGCGGGGCAGCTCCGGCCTGGTCAGCCTGCAGCCGGCAAGCCCGGAGAGACGGAGCCTCGGGATGGGCTGGCGATCGCCTACGAGTACGAGCTGCTCGACAGCGGCTCGCCTTGGACGGACGGCCCAAGCCCCGCCGACCCGACCTTCACCGACCCGGGCCCCATCGGACAGACCTCCGCCGGACCGGCCTTCCCCGATCTGAGCCTCCCCGGCCCGACCTTCACCGGCCCAAGCCCCACCGGCCCGATCTCCGCCGACCCGAGCCCCGCCAACGCGACCTTCATCGACCCAAGCCTCACCGACCCGAGCCTCGCCGGCCCGGTCTTCACCGGGCAGGACTCACCGGGCCCTCACGCCGTCCACCCCGCCCAGGACCTGGAGCCACCGCACGGCCCGACCTCCCCGGCCGAGGGCCCGGCGAACAACCGTGCCCTGCCGCGCCACCGCGGTCCGCGGATGCGGAGCTGCGTCGGCACCGCACGCCACCTCCGCCGGTGAACTACTCCGGCGATCACTGACAGATCCCCAGTACCACCACACAAGCGATGACATGATGGCGACTTCGGGCATACCCGCCCTTGGCCCACCGCCTGTAAGACTGCGCATATGTGGCAACGTGGGCTGAACTGGGCGGCTGTCGTCCTGGTCGGGCTGTTCGGCCTGATGTGGGTCGGCGTGGTGATCTACGCGGACCTGGGGTCGCCCCTATGGATGCGCGTCGTCCAGGTCGTCTTCGGAGTGCTCCTCTTCGGCTGGGCCGTACGGAAGGCGTTCCAGCTGATCAGCCGGGCCATCTGACGGACTCAGCCGGGCCGTCCGAGCAGGGGTGCCGCCGGACGAGGACGAGATCAGCCGGGCGCGAGGCGCCCGCACCCGGACAACGAAAAAGTCCCCGCCTCCGGATGAACCGGAGGCGGGGACTCTGCTTGGTAGCGGGGACAGGATTTGAACCTGCGACCTCTGGGTTATGAGCCCAGCGAGCTACCGAACTGCTCCACCCCGCGTCGGTGTGCTGTCACTACTCTACAGCCTCCGCAGGAGTGCTTTGACCATGAAGGCCGCCGACCCCCTGCAGAAGCCCGATCATGCGGAAAGCCCGGGTCTCCATCTCTGGATCCCGGGCTTTCGCCTTGGTAGCGGGGGCAGGATTTGAACCTGCGACCTCTGGGTTATGAGCCCAGCGAGCTACCGAACTGCTCCACCCCGCGTCGCTGTGCTCTTGAAGGCTACCGGGCGACGCGGGGCGTACGCAAACCGAATCGCTAGCCGGTCGGTGACGGGCTGGGCGAAGCCGACGGTGAGTCCGTCGGCGTGGGCGACGGTGACGCCTCCGGAGACCCGCTCTGCGACGCCTGCTCCTTCTGCGCCTTCTCCAGCTGCTGCAGCGCCTCCTCCAGCCGCTTCTGGGCGTCGCCGTAGGCGTCCCAGTCGGGCGGGCTGGCCTGCAGCGCCTTCTGCGCGTCGGAGTAGGCCTTCTGAGCGTTGGAGATCGCGTTGTTGAGCGCCGTGCTGGCCTGGTCGGGCCGGGCCTGCTCCTCCGTCTGCTCCTGCTCTTGCTGCTGCTCCTGCTGCTGTTGCTGCTGCTCACCGCCGAAGACCTCCTGAAGCGCCTCCTCCAGCGTGCGCGCCACACCGATCTTGCTGCCGAACGAGACCAGCACGCGCTGCAGGATCGGGTACGGCTCCTGACCGCCGCCCGCGGCCACCTGGATGTACACCGGCTCGATGTAGACCAGGCCGCCCGCGTACGGGAGCGTCAGCAGGTTGCCGTAACGGACCGACGAGGCGCCGACGCCCAGCAGGTTCAGCTCACCCGCGAAGCGGCTCTGGAAGGCGTTCTGGGCCTGTCCCGGGCCGGGGATCGGGGTGCTGGACGGCATCCGCAGGATGCGCATCCGGCCGTAGTCGCCGCTCGCCGAGGAGTCGACCGCCATGAACGCCGCCAGGTTCGGGCCCTGACGCGGCACGAACGTGGTGGTCAGCGAGAACGTCGGCTGGCCGCCCGGCATCGTGGTGGTCAGGTAGTAGGGCGGCTGCTTGATGTTCTTGTCGCCCTGGGTCGGGTCGTTGGGGACGTTCCAGAAGTCCTGGCCGCTGTAGAAGGCGGCCGGGTCGGTGATGTGGTAGCGCGACAGCGTGTAGCGCTGCACCTTGAACAGGTCCTCCGGGTAGCGCACGTGCTGGCGCAGCTCCGGGCTCATCTCCGAGGCCGGGCGGATCGTGCCGGGGAACGCCTTGCTCCAGGTCTTCAGCACCGGGTCGTTGCTGTCCCAGGCGTAGAGCCGGACGGTGCCGTCGTAGGCGTCGACCGTGGCCTTGACGGAGTTGCGGATGTAGTTGATGCGGTCGCTCGGCTGCTGGGCGATGACGCGGCGGTCGGTCGAGGTGTCGCGCGTCATCTCACCGAGGCTCTCGCTCTGCGAGTACGGGTAGTCGTTGCTCGTCGTGTAGCCGTCGACGATCCACTGCACGCGCCCGTCGACGATCGCCGGGTAGGCGTTGCCGTCGAGCGTGAGGTACGGCGCGACCTTCTGGACCCGCTCACGCGGGTTGCGCACGTACAGGATCTTGGAGTTGTCGTTGATGTCGCCGGACAGCAGGATGTTCGCCTCGCCGTACTTGGCGGCGTACAGGAGCCGGTTGAAGAACGAGCCGACGGGGACGCCGCCCCGGCCGGTGTAGGTGGTGTTCTTCTGCCCGGTGCCGCCGGTCTCCGGGTAGTCGAGCTCCTGCGGCGCGTTGGGGTTGCCGCCGGCGATGACGTATTCGGCCGATGCCGGGTCCTCGCCGTAGTAGATGCGCGACTCCTTGAGCTGGGTGCTCTGGACCAGCGGGCCGGTGACCGGCATGTCCTTGGCGTCGTACGCGGGCAGGCCGCTGCTGTCGACCTGGTTGCCCGGCGCGGCGACGAAGCCGTAGCCGTGGGTGTAGACGAGGTGGCGGTTGATCCAGTTGTTCTGCCCCTCGGGCGGGCCGTCGAGCTCGCGGACGCCGACGATGTGGTCGATCAGCTTGCCCGAGCTGTCGGGGTAGCGGTCGACGTCGAGCGGGTCGGCGAAGCTGTAGAAGCCCCTGATGCGCTGGGTCTGCTCGTACGTCGAGGAGACCAGGGCCGGGTCGAGCAGGCGCACGCCGGAGACGGAGGTGTCGCCGCTGGCCTGCACCTTGCTCGGGTCGGCCTGCGCGTTGTACGTCTCGACCTCTGTCTTGTCGACGTTGTACGCCTCGCGCGTCGCCTCGATGTTGCGCTGGATGTACGGCGACTCCTTGCCCTGCTGGTTGGGCTTGACCTGGAACTGCTCGACCAGCGCCGGGTAGACGCCGCCGATGAGGATGGCCGAGAGCACGAGCAGGCCGAAGGAGACGCCGGGCAGCATGCCGCCGGGCCTGATCACGCCGGCGAAGAAGAGCAGGGCGCAGATCAGCGCGATGATCGCGAGGATGGTCTTGGCCGGCAGGACGGCGTTGACGTCGGTGTAGGAGGCACCGTGGACGAAGCCCCGGTCGGAGAAGACGAGTCCGTACCGGTCGAGCCAGTACGCCACGGCCTTGAGCAGGACGAAGACGCCGAGCAGCACCGACAGGTGGATGCGGGCGGCGCGTGAGGCGTGGACGCCGGGCTGCTGCAGGCGGAACCCGCCGTACAGATAGTGCGTGATCGTCGCCAGCACGATCGAGATGATCACGGCGGTGAACAGGAAGTTCAGCACCATCCGGATGAACGGGTAATCGAACATGAAGAACGAGATGTCGATCCCGAACAGCTTGTCCGTCTTGCCGAACGACTCCCCGTTGACGAACTGCAGCCACGTGCCCCACTGGCTCGAGAACGAGGATCCGGAGAACAGCGCCAGCAGCGCCATACCGACGATGAAGATCAGCTTGCGGTGCGGGTCGAGCGCCATGCGGTAGCGGTCGGCGCCGCTGGCCCCGCCGAACATCGCCGGCCCGAACATGGGCCGGGCGCGGAAGGCGAGCAGCATGTTGCCGCCCACGATGGCGACCATGAGCGCCGCTCCGACCAGGAACAGCACGATCTGGGTCAGCACCACTCCGCTGAAGACCGTGGTGAAGCCGACCGAGTCGAACCACAGATAGTCGGTATAGATGCCCGAGAACAGGAAGAACAACGCGACGATCGCCACGAGGGCTATCGCCACAGGCAGAAGCAGTCGCGGTCGGCGGGGCAAGCGCATCGCCCTGCCGGCTCCTGGGGTCCGGAAGCTCAAGGCCAACCCCTCGTCGTAATGAAGAAACGGTCCGTGTCTGGCAACCTACACCGCAGCGCCAGCCGTACGGCTAACGCACGACGACCGCCAGAAGTTTCATCCGGCGGTTTCATCCGGCGTCGCACGCGGGCACGTCGCCCTTGCCGGTGCGCAGCGCGTCGAGCGCCGCCACCGCACTGTGCAGCGTGTCGGCCCTGACCAGCCGCAGCCCGTCAGGAACGCTTTTGAGCGCCTCGGCGCAGTTGTCGGGCGGGGTCAGGAAGATCGTGGCGCCGGACTTCTTCGCGCCGACCATCTTCTGTGCGATGCCGCCGATCGCGCCGACCTCGCCCGAGGGGGTGATGGTGCCGGTGCCGGCGATGTTCTTGCCGCCGGTCAGCTCGCCGGGGGTGAGCTTGTCGATGATGCCGAGCGAGAACATCAGCCCGGCGCTGGGCCCGCCCACGTCGCCGACGTTGATCTCCACCTCGAAGGGGAACTTGTACTTCGCCTGCATCATCACGCCGACGACGCTCTGCGACTTGGGGCCCGCGACGGTCGGCACGGTGACGTCGAGCTTCTGTGAGCCGCGGGTGACGGTGAAGGTGACGTTTTCACCGGGTTTGTGCGCCTTGACCGCGTCGGCGACGGCCGTGACATCGTTGGTCGGCTTGCCGTCGACGGCGTTGATCTCGTCGCCCTTGAGCAGCTTGCCGTCGGCGGGACGGCCCTTCTCGGTGGAGACGACGCCCACGACCATGCTGTAGGGGATCTTCAGCTCGTTGAGCGCGGCGGCGGTGGCGGCGTCTTGGGAGTCGGTCATCTCGACGGAGTTCTCCTGCTCGACCTCCTCAGGGGTGCGGTCGGGCGCGAAGATCGTCTCCTGCGGCACCACCGCGACCGTGGGATCGATCCAGCCGCGCAGCGCGGTCAGCAGGTCGATCTTGGCCGCGGGGCCGCCCTGATAGGCCACCGTGACGAGCTGCAGCGCGCCGCTCGTCGGATAGGTCTGCCTGCCCTTGATCGAGATGACCGGCTTGTTGTCGACCAGGCCGATCGTGTTCTCGGTCGGGCCGGGGCTCAGCACGACGTACGGGACCGGCTGGAAGGCGCCCACCACGCCGAGCGCGAGCACGAGAAATCCCGCGAGCAGGAGGGTCAGGGCGCGTCGTGACATGTCTTCGAGCTTATTCGCCGGCGCCGACCCATTCTGTCTCGCCGTCGGCGAACCTCTGGTGTTTCCAGATCGGTACGCGCGCCTTGAGGTCGTCGATCAACCGGCGCGCCGCCTTGAACGCCTCGTCCCGATGGGGCGCGGCGACCGCGACGATCACCGCGATGTCGCCGAGCGCGAGATCGCCCACCCGGTGGACGGCGGCGACGGCGGTCACCGGGAAGTCGGCCGCCACCTTCTCGGCCACCTGCCGCAGCTCGGCCTCGGCGGTGGGGTGGGAGGAGTAGGACAGAGCGCTCACCTGCTTGCCGTGGTCCTGCTCACGTACGGTGCCCAGGAACAAGGCGGTGCCGCCCGCGGCGTGGTCGCGCACGGCGGCCAGCACCTCGTCGACGGAGAGCGGGGTCTCGCGTATGCCGAGCAAGCGGATGACGTCCACGGAAAGAGCCTAACCGTTACGAGCGACGCTTCTTACGTACCTGACGGACGATCGCGGCGGTACCGATCACGGCGACGGTGGCGCCCGCGGCGGTGAGCGTGGCCTCCTTGACCGGCAGGCGGCGCCCGACCACGGTCGTACGGTTCTCCCGCAGCTCCAGGAGCTGCCGGAACGCCGCCTCGTTGGTCCACTGCGGCTTCCAGCCGGCCTCGCGCAGCGTCGCGCAGTCGACCACCCACGGATAGACGACGTAATGGAGATCGGTGGCGGGCGCCGGGGTGACGCCGAGGCGGTGCAGGCGCTGAGCGGTGCCGAACGTCACGCCCGCGGGCAGCTCGAGGCTGCGGATGCCTGACAGCTCCTCGATCTGCTCGTGTTCGAGCCAGCCGTCGCTGCCGACCGCGACCACGCCGCTGACCAGGCCGCGCGCGGCCAGCTCCAGAGCGGACACCAGGTCGTCGATGTGGCAGAACTGCCAGCGCGGGCTGCACCCCTTGACCGTCAGCAGCCTGGGCGACTCGAAGTGGCGGGTGATCACGGTGTCGACGCCGGGGCCCACGACGGCCGCCGGGCGCAGCACGGTGACCTCCAGGCCGGGGTGGCTGCGCAGGGACCTGCGTACCAGGGACTCGATCTCCAGGAAGTCGCCGACCACGCCGGTGTCGGGCTCGGCCGCCACAGGGGCGTCCTCGGGCAGCGGCACCTCGTTGTCGGGCGCGGCGCCGTACACCATCGCACTCGTGACGAGCACGACCTTGCGCACGCGGGCGGCGGCGCAGGCGGTGAGCACGGTCTGCGCGGCGCGCAGGTTGTACGCACGCCGCTCCCCCGGGTCGGAGTCGACGGCGTAGTCGCCGGCGAGATGGACCAGGACGTCGATGTCGGAGATCCGGTTCGCCAAGAGCGGATCTCGTACGTCGATCACTCTCCACGTGGCTTCCTGGACGTCGCCGCGCTGCTCGTCGATGGCCACCACTCTGCGGAAATCCGCGGCGGATACGAGCCTCGCGAGCAACTCGCGGCCCAGGCCGGAGGCCGCGCCGGTGACGGCGACGACGGGTTGGCGCGAGCGTTTCGAGGTTGGCACCAGGTCCTCACTTTGCACTGATCCGCCGTAGGACGACTAACGTGGCGGATGTGGACTCCTCCATCCTGCACGAGGTAGAGCGGTGACTGACCTGCCAGGTCGCGAAAACGACCCCAACGAGAACCCGTTCGCCATGTTCGGCAACCCTGAGCAGATGGCTCAGGCGATGCGCCAGTTCGCCGACATGCTGTCGGCGCCGCAGGGTTCAGGCCCTGTCAACTGGGACATGGCCAAGAACATCGCCAGGCACTCCGTGGTGGCCGGTGGCGACCCGAGTGTCATGGAAGGCGAGCGCCGCCAGATCATCGAGGCGCTCAGCCTGGCCGACCTGTGGCTCAACGAGGCGACGACGCTGCCGAGCGGCGTGTCGACGCCGCAGGCCTGGAGCCGGTCCGAGTGGATCGAGAACACGATCCCGATCTGGCGCAAGCTGTGCGAGCCGATCGCCGAGCGCATGGTCGAGACCATGGGCGGCGCCATCGGCGGCTCCGGCCTGCCACCCGAGGCCCAGCAGATGGCGGGGCCGCTGCTGGGGATGCTGAAGCAGATGGGCGGCATGATGGTCGGCCAGCAGATCGGGCAGGCGATCGGTTCGCTGGCGCGCGAGGTCATCGGCACCACCGACATCGGGCTGCCCTTGTCCGACACGGCCGCGCTGCTGCCCGGCGGCATCGCGTCCTTCAGTGAGGGCCTGGAGATCCCCGCCGACGAGATCCGCCTCTATCTGGCGTTGCGCGAGGCCGCGCACCACCGGCTGTTCCAGCACGTGCCGTGGCTGCGCTCCCACCTGCTCGGCGCGGTCGAGGAGTACGCCAGGGGCATCACGGTCGACACCTCCAGGCTGGAAGAGCAGATCCGCGGGCTCGACATCAACAACCCGCAGGCCATCCAGGAGGCGCTGAGCGCGGGCAACCTGCTCAAGCCCGAGGAGACCGAGCGGCAAAAGGCCGCGCTGTCCCGCCTGGAGACGATGCTCGCGCTGGTCGAAGGGTGGGTGGCCACCGTGGTCGACAACGCCGCGCAGGGCAAGCTGCCCTCGGCGGTGGCGCTGGCCGAGACCCTGCGCAGGCGCCGGGCCACCGGCGGGCCGGCCGAGCTGACGTTCGGCACGCTGGTGGGGCTGGAGCTGCGGCCGCGCCGGCTGCGCGAGGCGGCGGCGCTGTGGAAGGCGCTGGAGGACGCGCGCGGTCTCGACGGGCGGGACGCGGTGTGGAACCACCCCGACCTGATGCCGACGGCCGACGACCTCGACAACCCCGACGCGTTCGTACGCGGTGAGACCACCTGGGACATCTCGCAGCTCGAGACCAAGCCCGAGGACGGCGGCGAAAACGACGGCGAGGGCGGCGACAAGGGCGGGGAAGGCACGAGTTGACCCTCCACGCCGACGCGGTGACGGTGCTGTCCTCCTGGACCGCCCCGACGCCCGAGGAAGAGGCGCTGCGCCTGGAGTTCCTCGACCACCTGCGGACCCACGACGACGCGATGCTGCGCCAGTGCGTGCCCGGGCATCTGACGGCGACGACGGCGGTGCTGTCGCACGACGGGTCCCAGGTGCTGCTCACGCTGCACCGCAAGGCCAAGATGTGGCTGCCCGTGGGCGGCCACTGCGAGACGTCCGACGCCTCGCTCGCCGAGGTGGCGCTGCGGGAGGCGTGGGAGGAGTCCGGCATCACCGGGCTTCACCTGCTGCCGGGACCGCTCGCCGTGAACAAGCACCAGGTGTGGTGCCATCCCCCGCACAGCTGGCATCTCGACGTCGAATACGCGGCTGTGGCGCCTCCCGATGCCACGGCCGTCATCAGCGACGAGTCGCTCGACCTGCGGTGGTTCCCCGTCGACGACATCCCCGAGCCGTCGGACGAGGCCACGAGACGGCTGGCCGCGCGCGGGCGGGAGGCGCTTAACTCGGGCTCACGCACGCTTGGCTAGAGTCCTTTGCGTCGTTCCAAAGGGGGGCTCGTGTGGAGGGTTCGGCTGTCGGTGGCACGATCGTGACTCCGGTTCGCAAACGCCGCAGGCTGCCACGGACGGCGCTGACCTGGATGGCCGTGACCCCGTTCGCCGCGTGGGCGGTGGCCAGGGTGGCCGGCCTCGAGCGCGGGTCGCTGCCGACGCAGCTCATGACCGCGACCCCGTACGCGGCGGCGGGCTCCCTGCTGCCCCTCATGATCGCCGCGCTCGGACGCAGGCGTGCCGCCACCGTCGTCGCCCTGCTCGCAAGCGCGGCGCTCGGCTTCAGCGTGCTGCCCAGGGCGCTCGGCACCGCCGACGCGGCGGCCAAGGGCAGGCCGATGCGGGTCATGACGGTCAACATGCTCTTCGGCAAGGCCGACGCGGCGACGATCGTGCGGCTCGTCCGCGAGTTCCAGCCCGACGTGCTGAGCACCCAGGAGCTGACCCCTGGAGCGGTCGAAGACCTCGACGCGGCGGGCTTGACGGAGCTGATGCCGTACCGGGTGCTGGAGGCCGAGTGGAACGCGAGCGGCAGCGGGCTGTTCTCCAGGCACCGCATGGAGCCGCTCGCCGGGTGGAGCCCTCCCGCCGGCCACCACATGCCGGCGGCGACGATCGCGCTGCCCGGGGGCGAGCCGGTCGAGTTCATCGACGCCCATCCGTACCCGCCGCTCGGGCCGCAGGTCACCGACTGGGAGCGGGCGCTCGAGTCCTTCCCGCCCGCCTCCCCCGACCGGATCCGGATCATCGCGGGCGACTTCAACGCCTCGCTCGACCACTCCTCTATGCGCAGGGTGCTCTCGCGGGGCTACAAGGACGCCGCCGACGAGGTCGGGGCCGGGCTGATCCCCACCTGGCCGGCCAACAAGAAGGTGCCGCCGCTCATCACCATCGATCACGTGCTGGTGGACCGGCGGGTGGGGGTGCAGGAGGTGAGCGTGCGGGACGTGCCGTTCACCGACCATCGCGCCGTACTGGCCCGGCTGATCGTGCCGTGACCCCCGGCCCGGCCCCCATGCACGTGAGAGCGGGCCTCCGCGCTGTTGGAGCGCCGTTGAGCAGCGCATCGGCGCTCTCCCGGCTCAACGGGCCCCGATCAGCGCCCTCGTGCTCTCCCAGCCTTCCAGGCCGGGGTCGAGGCGGGTGAGGTCGGCGGGGGTGCGCAGGCGGTGCCAGCCGGGCGTGGTGGCCACCCTGCGAGGGCCCGGCGCCTGCGCGCGCAGCTCTTTCACGATGTCGTACGCGTCGAGGTCGGGCTCTGCCCACTCCGGCGCGGGCAGGCCGCAGGCCAGGGCGACGGCTCCGCCGTTCTCCGCCGGGCAGACCGTGACCTCGGCGCGGCCCAGCTCCCTGAACAGCTTGCCCACCAGCAGGGGCGGCAGGTCGGGCGCGTCGGCGCAGATCACCGCCGCCTGATCGGCGTCCAGGCGGGCGAGCGTGGTCTTCAGCGGCTCGTTCTCGGCGATCGTGATGACCTCGGTGCCCGGCCAGACGATGTCCTCAAGGCCGGGGACGCTGGTGGCGAGCACGGGGGTGACGAGGTCGAGCGCGGCGGCCATCTCGTACGTGTCCTCGGCCACCGCTTCGAGGAACCTGCCGGGGTCGACGCCGGGCGGCGCCGCCTGGGCCATGTGCGGATGAACCAGGACCGCGACGATCCGCGTCAACACTCCTCCGGTGCGGTGTGGGCCGCGGCGGAGAACCCTTCAAGAAACCCGCGGGCCCGCTCCGCCTTCGGATACTGTTCTACCAGCGCCCAGAACTTCGGCCCGTGGCTGGGCACCAGCAGGTGCACCAGCTCGTGGATGATCACGTAGTTGATGACCCACTCGGGCAGGCCCTTGAGCCTGGTGGAGATCCTGATCGCACCCGTCTCGGGAGTGCACGAGCCCCATCGATGCCGCTGGTTGTCCACCCAGCGCACGCTCACCGGGTCGGGTTCGCCGTCCAGATATTTGGCCGACAGCTCTTTGGCCCTCTCCAGGAGGGCCTCGTCGGTCGGTCTGCGACGGCGTTCTTTCGCGGCCAGCCGATCCAGCATGCGGCTCACCCATTCATCCGCGTCTTCACCGCTCAGCCAGGCGGGCAGGAGCACGATCGTCTTGTCGCCGTCGCGGTAGGCGGAAACCGTACGCCGGCGACGAGAACTGCGACGAACCTCGACTGTCTCGGGGGGCACATATGCACGTTAGCCGAGACTGACGGAATTCCACAGAGGGTGGAGCATGTTTCTGCTGGTCAGATGATTAAGACCCGGTGAATTTGGGCACGCGCCTTTCCCGACGGGCGGCCAGCCCTTCGATCATGTCGGCGGAGGCCATGGTCACGGGCTGGGCCAGGGATTCCCACATCAGCGCGGCTTCCAGGTCTTGATGGTCTTGGTTGAGGGCTACTTTGGTGAGCCGCGTGGCAATGGGGGCGTTCTGGGCGATCTTCCGGGCGATGGACTCCACTTCCGACATTAGATGATTTTTCGGGAAAGATTGATTTACGAGACCTTTGTCGGCAGCTTCCTGCCCAGACACGCTGCGACCGGTCAGCAGCATCTCCCGCGCCAGACGTGCGCCCGCGCGCTGCGGCAGCAGGTACGTCGCCGCCATCCCCGGATGCAGGCCCAGTGACGTGAACGGGGCCAGCAGCTTGGCGTCGTCGGCGGCGTACACGAGGTCGCAGGCCAGCGCCACGCACAGACCCGCACCCACCGCCGGGCCGTTGACCGCCGCGATGGTGGGGATCTCGAGCTCGGTGATCGCCAGCCAGGTGCGGTAAAAGGCGAGCATGCGGTCGCGGAGCCGCGGGACGGCCTCCGTACCGCGCTCACTGATCCACGACAGGTCGCCGCCCGAGGAGAACGCCGTACCGGCGCCGGTGACGATGACGCAGCGCGCCTGCCTGTCGTCCCGCAGCCCGGCCATCGCCTCGCGCCACTCGGCCGTCATGGTGTCGGTCATGGCGTTGCGCATGTCGGGGCGGTTGAGGGTGATGAGCACGACTCCGTCATCTTTGCGATCAACCAAGAGCTCGTTCATGCGGGGAGCGTAACGCGCGAGCGTCTTGTCGGCCGGGGTGCGCGCGGGACAGGAATGTGCGCGTCCCGGGACACGGGATACGCGCCCGAAACGGGGGACGCGTGCGCGCCCGGAGCCTCGCGGCCGTGCGGCGGCGGATTATCCACAGGCCACTGCGCCTGTAGCGAGTTATCCACAGTCCGTGGCGAAGTGCCTCCTGATCTTGCTCTGACGTGGAAACTTTCCCGGCATGAGGCCACGTGTGAAGCCCGCCCTGCGGCACCTCTCGCGCAACGAGACCACCGTCCAGTTCGGTACGCATCCGCTCAGAGCGGTCATGCTGAGCGGCCTGAGCGAGCGCGTGCGCAAGTGGATCGCGAGTCTCGACGGCACGCGAGACCTCCAGGCCGTGCTGCGAGATGCCGCACGCGCGGGGCTCGACGAGCCGCGTGCCCGGTGCCTGCTCGATCACCTCACCGGCCAGGGCGTGCTCCATGACGCCTCCGCCGCTCCCGGGTGCCTCAGCGAGCTGCCGTTGGCCCAGCGCGACCGGCTCAGGCCCGACCTCGACGCCCTCGACCTCGCCTCCAACGCGCCCGACGGGATGATCACGACGTTCGAGCGCCGCCGCAAGGCACGGGTGCGGGTCTACGGCGCGGGCCGGGTCGGCGCGCAGATCGTCGCCCTGCTCGCGGCCGCCGGGGTGGGCACCATCCGCGTCCTCGACCCCGATCCCGCCCGGCCATGCGACCTCACACCCGGCGGGCTGACCTGGGATGAGGTCGGCCTGCCCCGCGAGGCGGGCGCCGTGGCCGTGGCCCGCCGCCTCACCGCGGGTGATCCGCCTCCGCCGTCGCGGTTCCAGGCCCGCGACCTGGTCCGGCCCGCCCCCTCCCCCGCCGTACCGACCGTGCCGGCGCGCTTCCCGCAGGACTCGGTGGTGAAGTGGGGCGGCATCACCCCGTCCATCGCCCACAAGGCGGCCCAGGCCATGGCCGGCAGGCCCGCACCACGACCGGCCGGAGGAACGGCGCAGAGGCCGGGCGGCGGCGCGGCCCCGCACGAAGCGCGCGAAAGGAGCCCGCAGCGAGCAACCACGAGGAACGCACAGGAACCGACCGGACGGAGGGCTCAGGGACCAGGCGGAGGAACGCCACAAACTGCGAACAGCGGGACGGCGCAGAAGCCGGACAGCGAGAGAGCGAAAGACCCGAACAGGACGGGGACCGGGAAAGCGGGTGGCGAGCGGAGAGCATCGGAAAGAGCCGCACGGAGAGCCACGGACCCGGCTGGAACGCGGAGAACCACGGGCCCGGCTGGAACGGCCGGAACGGTGGAGGCTGCCGGAACAGCCGGAGCCACGCAAGAGACCCGCACCGCAGGAGAAGCCGGAGCCACGCAAAAAGCCCGCGCCGTGGGAGGGGCCGGAGCCACGCAAAAAGCCCGCGCCGTGGGAGGGGCCGGAGCCACGCAAAAGACCCGCACCGTGGGAGGGGCCGGAGGCAGGCAAGAGACCCGCGCCGTGGAGGCCGTCGGAGTGCCCCGTGTCAGCGCGTACGAGCGAGAGCTGGGCGAGGATGCGTGCCGGCCGACGGTCAATGTGCTCGCCGGAGGGCCGTATCTTGGGGACAGGACCGAACGGCCTGACCTCGTCATTCTGGCGCCGGTCACACCCCTCGACGGGGTGCTGGTCAACGAACTGATCGACTACGACATCCCCCACCTTCTCGTATCCGCCTTCGAGGGACACGGCGCGGTGGGCCCACTGGTCCTGCCAGGGCTCACGGCGTGCGTTCACTGCCTCGACCTGGCCCGGCGCGACCGTGATCCGGACTGGGGGATGGTCACGGCGCAGCTGGGCGGCTATCCGCCCGGTGAGATCGCCTGCGACGTGGCGATGGCGGGTGTCGTCGCGGCGGGGGCGGTGGGGCACGCGCTGGCGTTCCTCGACGGAAGGACTCCGGCTGTGACCAACGGCACACTCGAGGTAACGCCTGATTGGCAGTGGATAAGAAGATCGTGGGCGATACATCCGCAATGTCGCTGTATGCGAAACAAACAGTATTCGCTAAGAATGGTCATGGCACCCAACCGTGACTGACGTGCTCAAAGGATGATCACGAAGGGGGGAAGCGGTATCTCGCCGAGGTTCCGCGCACCAGTGTGAACGATCTCCCGCGCCGTGCCGTCACGCGCTCGGCCAAACTGGCCACTCTTCCGCTCGGTTTCGCCGGCCGCGCCGCCCTCGGCCTGGGCAAGCGCATCGGCGGCAAATCAGCGGAAATCGTGGCACAGGAGGTGCAGCAGCGTACCGCGGAGCAGATCTTCAAGGTGCTCGGCGAGCTCAAGGGCGGGGCCATGAAACTGGGCCAGGCCCTGTCGATTTTCGAGGCCGCGCTTCCGCAGGAGATCGCCGGGCCCTACCGCGCCACGCTGACCAAGCTCCAGGAGGCCGCGCCGCCGCTCCCGGTGGCGACCGTGCACAAGGTGCTGGCCGAGCAGTTGGGTGACGATTGGCGCCGGCACTTCCAGTCGTTCGACGACCAGCCGACCGCCGCCGCCTCGATCGGCCAGGTCCACAAGGCCGTGTGGCACGACGGCCGGGTCGTAGCCGTCAAGATCCAGTACCCGGGGGCGGGCAAGGCGCTGCTCGGTGACTTCGCGCAGCTCGCGCGGCTGGGCAAGCTGTTCGGCGCGCTGCTGCCGGGGCTCGACATGAAGTCCGTGCTCAACGAGCTGCGCGAGCGGATCGCCGAGGAGCTCGACTACCTGCGCGAGGCAGAGGCGCAGCACGCGTTCGCGCTGGAGTTCAACGGCGACCCCGACTTCTACGTGCCCGACGTCGTCGCCGCCAACGAGATGGTGCTGGTCACCGAGTGGATGGACGGCACGCCACTGTCGCGCATCATCGCCGAAGGCACGCAGGAGGAGCGCAACCGGGCCGGGCTGCTGTTCGTCCGCTTCCTGTTCTGCTCGCCCGCGCGCGTCGGGATGCTGCACGCCGACCCCCACCCGGGCAACTTCCGCATGCTCCCCGACGGCCGGCTCGGCGTGCTCGACTTCGGCGCGGTCAACCGGCTGCCCGACGGCTACCCCAAGGCGTTCGGCCAGCTCACCCGGATCTTCATCCAGGGCGACATGGAGACCGTGATGGCCGGGCTGCGCCAGGAGGGCTTCATCCGCGAGGGCGTCGAGGTCGATCCCGACGCGCTGCGCGCCTTCCTCGCGCCGTACGTGGAGCCGACGGCGGTGGAGGAGTTCACGTTCAGCCGCGAGTGGCTGCAGGCGCAGGCCGCCACCGTGACCGACCTGCGGCCCAACAACGTGGTACGCCAGCTCAACCTGCCGCCCTCGTACGTGCTCATCCACCGCGTCCACGCGGCCGGGGTCGGCGTCCTCTGCCAGCTGGGCACCACGGCCCGCTTCCGCGACGAGGTGATCCGCTGGGTCCCGGGCTTCGCCGACGACGCCGACCCGAACGCGGACGACGAGGCGTTGGCCATCGGCTGACTTCCCACCCACGCTCCAACCACCCTCACCAACGGGAGCAGGCTGCCGGCTTTCGCCACCCGGAGCAGACTGCCGGCTTTCGCCACCCGGAGCGGGCTGCCGGCCAAGGCCGCCCGCCCGCCGCCAGCGCAACAAGCTCCGCCGGTCTCAACCGGTGGGTCGCAACCAGAACCGGACGCCAATTCGTCGGCATGTGCGCGCGTGAGTCGACCCGAAGGCGCGTACGCGTGAGTCCCCGTCGGCACGTGCACGTGAGTCCTCGTCGGCAGGTACGCGTGAGTCGATCCCTCGGCACATGCGCGTAAGTCGACCCATCGGCACATGCACGTGAGTTGACACCTCGGCATACGATCCATCGGCACACGCACGTGAGTCGCCCCATCGGCAGGCACACGTAAGTCGCCCCATCGACGCTTGCACGCGAGTCGACCCATCAGCACATGCGCGTGAGTCGACCCATCAGCACATGCGCGTGAGTCGGCCCATCGGCACGTGCGCGGGAAGGTCGCTCGTCAGCACGTGCGTGAGGTTGAGTAGGCGACGTTGACCGCTCATTACAGAGTGCAACCATGATAGGACTATGCGTTACCATAGCTGGCGGTTGCCGTGAACCGACTCGTGCGCCCGTTCGCCGCTGCCGTCCTGACCGGCAGCTCGTGGCCGTGACCGTCGCGAACGCGGCCGTTGAGTTCTGGGCAGTGATAGGTATTCGAAACGTGACAGGTGCTCAGAAAAACGAGAGGAGCCGGGCGCAAGTCGCGCCCGGCTCCTCTCCCCTGCGCGGAACCGACGGTCCTCTCCACGGATCCGACGGCCCCTTCACGGACCCGACGGCCGTCTCCACGGACCCGACGGCCGTCTCCACGGACCCGACGGCCCCTTCACGGACCCGACGGCCCCTTCACGGACCCGACGGTCCCTTCGCTCGCGGACCTGGCTGGGAGATCCTGCGCCGGCGGCAGGATCTCCCACGGTCAGAACTCGCGGCTCAGGACCTTGCGGAGGCGCTCGTTCGCGCGTCGAACGTCGCGCCGCGCGCGATGCAGGCGCTGGGCGCGGAGGATGACGCGCTGCTCCGCCGCCTCCTTGTGGAGGGTTTGTATTCGGTCACTCACCAGTTCATGGATGAGATGGGGCACTGCGAGACTCCTCGTCGACTGGTTCCTCATCGTGACGTACTCCTTGCTTTCGAGCGGGTGCGGTGTTTCAGGCAGCGACCGGGTGCTTGCGGGGACGCCCGCGCGGACGCTTACGGGGAACGATCGTTCCCCTGAGGATGAGCTCGCCACCCCAGACACCCCAGGGCTCCTCGCGCTCGAGCGCGCGCTCGAGGCAGGCCTTCTGGATCGGGCAGCCGCCGCAGAGGGCCTTCGCGAACTCGACGTCCTCAGGCGACTCGGCGAACCACAGGTCGGGGTCGGTACGACAGGGGATCTTGGCTTCGTCGATCACGTCCATGATCGTCTTCGCCCCCATCTGCTTCTCCTTTTGTTCGATCTTTTTGATCTTGGTCGGACACCTCGTAGGTGGTCGGAGATCACGGACAAACAAGAAGGCCGCGGATCCAAGTCTGTGGATCCGCGGCCTGGGGGCTGCTGTAAGCCGGTCAGGTTATGACCGGAGCATCCCGCCAGGGTTGCGGACCGCACAGTCCACCCTTGGTGAGCTGGTAGGCCGGCAGTTCGATACGTCCCGCGTAGACAGGAGCGCCTTCAGCGGCCACACCGGAGTGAGCTCGTGCAAAGAAGGCGGCGGCGGCCTGACGACGGGCAGACTTCTCCTGCCGCAGCTTGGCAGCATCGGCCAGCGACACCACCGAGGCACGGCACGCAGAGGCGAACCACGGCGTGGCAGACATCTCGATGCTGATCACTGGGGTTCACCTCCACTCATGAGATCGTCGGAACAAGGCTGTCCGACTCGCTTGACCAAGACCCTAAACCCGGTTGCCAGGAACGGGCAACATATTTTCTACCTGCGATTTCATCACTTTGTTCGGCGGATCATGGCCTCCTGCACGACCGAGACCACGAGTTCGCCGGACGCGGTGAACATCTCGCCTCTCGCCAGCCCCCGGGCCCCCGCTGACCACGGGGACTCCTGAGCATAGAGCAGCCAGTCGTCGGCCCTGAACGGGCGGTGGAACCACATGGCGTGGTCGAGCGAGGCGCCCATGATGTCGGACGCGCCCCACGCCATGCCGTGCGCGAGCAGGATGGTGTCGACGAGCGTGAAGTCGGAGGCGTACGCGGCCAGCACCACGTGAAGGAGCGGGTCGTCGGGCAGGTCGGCGTCGTACCGGAACCACACGTTGGTCTGGGCGCTGCGCAGCTCGGGGTTGAGGTGCGCCTCCCAGGTGAGCGGCGAGGCGTAGCGGGCGTCGACCGGCCGCGGGCGTGCGGCCCACTCGCGCAGCTCGGGGTGGTCGCCGACGAGCTCGAACATGCGCTCCTGGTACGTCGGCAGCGTCTCGGGGTCGGGCACCTTGGGCATCACGGACGCCTGGTGGGAGATGCCCTCCTCCTCGATGTGGAACGATGCCGACATCGTGAAGATCGCCTTGCCGTGCTGGATGGCCACGACCCGGCGTGTGGTGAACGAGCGGCCGTCGCGCACCCGCTCGACGTTGTAGACGATCGGGATGGAAGGGTCGCCCGGCCGGATGAAGTAGGCGTGCAGGGAGTGGACGTTGCGGTCATTCGGGACGGTACGTCCGGCCGCCACCAGAGCCTGGGCCGCCACCTGACCCCCGAAGACCCGCTGGATGCGCTCCTCCGGGCTCCTGCCGCGGAAGATGTCGAGCTCGATCTGCTCGAGGTCGAGCAGGTCCAGTAGCTCTTTCAGCGCTTCGTTCACGTGTCGTCCCCCCTGGGTTCTCCTGCGACAAGTGTGACGTGCCGGTCAGGCCGGGGCGTAAGTGGGCCTGGTCGGTTCGCCGGAATGATGCCGTAGTTCCGTTGCATCCCTGTTACACCCCTCCCCGGTCCGCGCTTTCGTCCGTCCCTCGGGGGTTCCGGTTGCGGGTGTCCGCTGCACCCCTGTTACGTCCGTCTGTCCCCGGGGCGATCCGTCCGTCGGCGACCGCTCGTGAGAAGAGGAGCACCTGCGGGACACGCCTCCGGGGAGAGGGCTCCGTGCCAGGGGAAGCGGATGGAGTGCGGCGGTGGGCGGTGGTGAGGCTGACGGGAAGCGCGGCTGCTCGTGGCAGGCGCAGCTGCGGCTGTGGGATACGCCCCGGCCAACGGGGCTGGAGGGAGACGGAGGACTCGCCTGCGGTGGGGAGCCGGGTGCCAGCGGTGGGACGAATGAGGCGCCTACTCGTGGAAGGCACGCGATGGGCCGCGACCGGTGGAACACGGTCGATGAGCTGCGGCTGGTAGGCGCGGCTCGACGCACCGGGTCCGACAGGCCGGGTCCGGCGGCCTGCGCCCGTGGACCTCGGCCGGTAAGCGGGGGCGATGGAGGAGGCACGGGTGAGCCGGGGGCGGGAGGGCGTGGGTAGGCGGGCGCCGGATAGCCGGGACGAGAGGGGCGGAGTGGGGCTGCCGGGACGAGAGGGGCGGGGTGGGCTGGCGCCAGATAGCCGGACGAGAGGGCGCGGGTAGGCCGGTGTCAGGTAGCCGAGGTCGGACGCGCGGCCGTGAGCCGGCATCAGGCAGGCGCGGGTGGGTGGGCGTCAGGTTGACGGGGTCAGGAGGCGCGGCAGAGGGCGAGGACGGCTTCGCCGTACCGGTCGACTTTGACCTTGCCGACGCCCGCGATCGCGCGCAGCTCCTGTTCGGTCGCCGGCGCGCGCTCCGCGATGGCCTGGAGCGTGACGTCGGTGAAGATGACGTACGGCGGCACCTTCGACTCTTTGGCGGTGGCCGTGCGCCAGGACTTGAGGCGTTCGAGCAGTGCCTCGTCGTAGTCGGCCGGGCAGGTGGCGCAGCGGCCGAGCTTCTGCTCGGTGGCGGAGGTGAGCGTCTTGGCGCAGACGCGGCAGTTGACGGGCGCGGCCACCTGGCGGCGTTCGCGGGCGGAGGGCGCGAGGCGCGGCGCGGAGGGGGCGCGGCCGGTCAGGCCGTCGAGGAAGCGGGACGGCCGGCGGCTCTTGCGGCCGCCCGGGGCCCTGGCCAGCGCCCACGAGATGGTCAGGTGCTCCCTGGCGCGGGTGAGGCCGACGTAGAGCAGGCGGCGCTCTTCCTCGATCTGCTCGGGCGTCTCCGCGTAGATGATCGGCAGCATGCCGTCGGTGACGCCGACGAGGAAGACGGCGTCCCACTCCAGGCCCTTGGCGGCGTGGAGCGAGGCGAGGGTGACGCCTTCGACGGGCGGTGCGTGCTGTTCGGAGGCGCGGCGTTCGAGCTCGGCGACGAACGCGGGCAGGTCGGCGCCCTCGGCCGCCATGTCCTCGGCGAGGTCGGCGAGCGCCTTGAGCGACTCCCACTTCTCCCTGGCCTTGCCGCCGCCGGGCGGGGCGGGGGTCAGGCCGATGCCGCCCAGGATGTGGTGGACCTCGGAGGCCAGCGGCTCGCCGGAGGCGGAGCGGGCGGCGCCGCGCAGCAGCACGACGGCCTGGCGGACCTCGGGACGTTCGAAGAAGCGCTCCGCGCCGCGCAGCACGTAGGGGATGCCGGCCTTGGCCAGCGCCTCCTCGTACGCCTCCGACTGGGAGTTGACCCGGAACAGCACGGCGATCTCGCGTGACGGCACGCCCTTGTCGATGAGCCTTCTGATCGCGCGTGCCACGTCGGCGGCCTCGGCGGGCTCGTCGTCGTACTCCTTGAAGGCCGGCTTGGGGCCGTCGGGGCGCTGGGCGACGAGCTCGAGGCGGTGGGGCGAGGTGCCCTTGGCGATGACGAGGTTGGCCAGGTCGACGACCTGCGGGGTGGAGCGGTAGTCGCGGACGAGCTTGATGACGGTCGCGTTGGGGTAGTCGACGGCGAAGTTCGTGAGGTAGCGGGGGCTGGCGCCGGTGAAGGAGTAGATGGTCTGGTTGGGGTCGCCGACCACGCACAGGTCGTCGCGCCCGCCGAGCCAGGTGTCGAGCAGCAGCTTCTGCAGCGGGTTGACGTCTTGGTACTCGTCGACCACGAAGTAGCGGTACTGCTGGCGGATCTGCGCCGCCACCTCCTGGTGCTCGGTCATGACGGCGGCGGTGAGCTCGAGGATGGTCTCGAAGTCGACCAGGTGGCGCTCGCGCCTGATCCGCTCGTAGGCGTCGTAGACGTCGGCCAGCTCGTCCGGCTTGATCGGCGGCGTGCGGTGGAACTTCGCCGCGGCCTCGACGTACTCCTCGGGCCCGATCTGAGTGACCTTGGCCCACTCGACCTCGGAGGCGATGTCGCGCAGCTCGGCGCGCTCGGTGTTCCTGCGCAGGCGGCGGCACGCCTCGGCGAGCACGGGCAGCTTCGACTCGATGACGGACGGCGCCTCGCCGCCGATGACGCGCGGCCAGAAGTAGGTGAGCTGGCGCAGCGCCGCGGCGTGGAACGTGCGGGCCTGCACGCCGGGCGCGCCGAGCGCGCGCAGCCGCTGGCGCAGCTCTCCGGCGGCGCGAGTGGTGAATGTCACAGCGAGCACGCTCTGGGCCTCGACGACGCCGCTGCGGACCGCGTACGCGATGCGGTGGGTGATCGCCCTGGTCTTGCCCGTCCCCGCTCCGGCCAGCACACACACGGGGCCGCGCACGGCCTCGGCGACCGCCCGCTGCTCGGGGTCGAGCCCGATCAGTACGTCGTCCGCGTTGTTCACCCCTGCATCCTCCCAGCCGCCGGCGGTGCCAGACTTTATTCTGACCTCATGCGCCCCGGCGTATGTTCCTAGTCACCGAGATGCAAAGAACTGGTCTCTTCCCCCAGAATGGGGCCGACCATGTGCATGTGGGGAAAGGAAGGCCGTGCGAACTGCGGTTTGTGTGAGCGCCCTCGCGCTCGCTGCCGTTGTGCTCACACCCGTCGCCGCGAGCGCGTCGTCGTCGGGAGATCCCTCCCCGCTGCCCACGGTGCACAACCCTCTCGACCCGCAGGGGCTGGGCGGGTTATCCGTCGAGACCGTGAGTTACGGCTCGCACCGCCGGCAGAACATGGACGTCTGGTGGACGCCTGACGGCCAGCAGCGCCCCGGCGTCTTCCTCATTCACGGCGGCTGGTGGTCCAGCGGCGACAAGAAGTACATGAAGGAGATCGTCCGCGGCTACGCCGAGCTGGGCTACACGGTCTTCAACCTCAACTACCGCCTGTCGGGCGACGCGCCCTGGCCGGCTCAGCGCACGGACGCGCTGGCGGCCATCGCGATGGCGCGCAAGCACGCCGACAGGTGGGCCTTCGACCCGAAGAACTACGTGCTGGTCGGTTTCTCCGCCGGCGGCCACATCGCGGCCTCGGTGGGCACGTACGGTGACGGCATCAGCGGCCTGAAGGGCGTGGTGGGGCTGTCGCCGATCATCTCGCCGCTGCGCGCGTACTCCGACGGGGCGAAGTCCACCGACCCGAACAAGCGCCGGCTGCGTACGGCGGCCATCAAGCTGGCCGGCGGCTGCGCGCCCAAGGGCAAGTGCTCGCGGGTCTGGGCCAGCATGGAGGTGGCCTGGCACGCCAGCCGTAAGGACGCGCCGATGCTGACCGTGCACTCCAAGAACGAGTTCGTGCCGCCGGTGCAGAGCCAGCTGCTCAAGCGGATGCTCGGCCAGGTGGGCGTGCCGGTGAAGGTGCTGACGGCGCCGGGCACCAACCACAGTTCGCCGCTCTACCGCGAGCCGGGCGTGGCCGAGCGGGTGCAGGCCTGGATCGCGGAACGCATCGGGTAGGAATACGGGATTAACCAGACGTTCCGGGTTGTTGCACGGATCGCCTGATTTCCTGACCTTGGAGGGATTCCCCAACATGGCGCTCACGGTCTACAGCACCACGTGGTGCGGCCCCTGCAAGCGGCTCAAGGCGCAGCTCACGCGCGAGGGCATCGCTTTCGAGGACGTCGACATCGAAAGCGACCCGAAGGCCGCGGAATTCGTCATGAGCGTCAACAACGGCAACCAGGTGGTGCCGACCGTGGTCATCGAGACCCCGAAGGGGCGCGTCGTGCGGACGAACCCCTCGGCGCAGGAGGTCAAGGCCCTGCTCGAAGCGGCCTGACGTACCCACCCCAAGCACAGCGAGCCCGGTCGGCTCACCGCGCAGGCACGGGCCTGGCGCGTCCCCAACCCTCGGGCAGCGCGTCCCGAGAGCCCCGGCAGGCGCGTCCTGAAAGCGTCGGTCAGCGCGTCCCGAGAGCCCCGCAGGCGCGTCCTGAAGCCTCGGCAGGTGCGTCCTGAAGGTCTTGGTCGGCGCGTCCTGAGAGCGTCGGCAGGCGCGTCTCAAGGGCGTCCGCGAGCCACCTCGCCGCAGCCGGGGCGGGCGTCCCCGGATCACGGCCGGACGCGCGCCCCGGCGTCACCAGTCGCCGATCAGCTCGCCGCCGTACCACGTCTCGATGAGGCGGCGGGCGATCGACACCGGCGGCGGCAGCCGCAGCTCGCCCGCGTCCAGCGCGCGGGTGAGCTCTTCCCGCGTGAACCAGTGGGCCTCGGCGATCTCGTCGGCGTCGGGCCGCAGCTCGGTGGTGGTGGCCTCGGCGAAGAAGCCGAGCATCAGGCTGCGCGGGAACGGCCAGGGCTGACTGCCAAGATAGCGCGGGTTGGTGACGGTGATGCCGACCTCTTCCGCCACCTCGCGGATGACCGCCGCCTCCAGCGACTCGCCCGGCTCCACGAACCCGGCGAGGATCGACAGCCGCCCCTCGGGCCACTGGGGCCCGCGGGCGAGCAGGCAGCGGTCGTCGGCGTCGCGTACGAGCATGATGACGGCCGGATCGACGCGCGGGAAGTGCTGGCTGCCGTCGCTCGGGCACACCCGGACGTGACCGCCCGCCTGGACGTCGGTCCGCGTGCCGCAGCGCGGGCAGAACGCGTGGGTGGAGTGCCAGGCGTCGAGGGCCACGGCGTGGACGAGCAGGCCCGCCTCGCGGTCGCCGAGCAGCCCGCCGACCTGGCGCAACCCGGCGGAGACCGGCCTGCCGTCGGGGGTGTCGCGCAGCGCCATGGGCGTGGTGAGGCGGCCGTTGACGTCGCCGTCCGGCAGGCCGGGCAGCGGCGCCGACACCGCGAAGTAGGCGACCCCGTCCTCGACTCCCAGAAAATAGCGCGGGCCGGCCGGCGCGTCGGCCGGTGAGCACAGCACCGCGTGGACCTCGTCGCCCGTGCGTCGCACCAGCGTGTGGCCTTCGTCGATCACCAGCACCCTGGTCGCGGGATCGGACCACGCCTGCTCCAGCCACCTTTCGTCGGCCCGCAGCGCGGAGGATCTGTCGATGGTCCCCCGCGCGAGAAGCAGTGGTCCGATGAGCTTGTCTTCCGCGGTCTGCACTGGCCGCCCCCTCCCGAAGTCCCTGTCATCCTATGACCTCGCAGTTAGCCGGCGATTACAGAATCGGCACCTCGCGATGATCTCGGCCGGAAAGATCGCGAGTTCCCATCTGCTCGCCCGCCAGGCCGAGGCACCGGGCCGGCCTGCACGCAGGCCGTGCGGCGCGCAGCGGCCGTGCGGCGCGCTCTGGGGTCACGGAGCCGGGCTTCGCGGTCAAGGCGCTCCATCGTCTTCGAGCCTGACCTTCTCGATCAGCGCCACCAGGCCGTCGGCGTCGAGCAGGTCGATCGGGCGCACGGTGCGGTTGTCGCGCACGTAGTGGAAGGCCGCCCCCACCTCCTCAAGCGGCACCTCCGCGAGGTGGGACCAGGCCAGCCGGTACGCCGCGAGCTGCACCGCCGCCGCCCGCTGCGCCTTCTTCCCGCGTGGCGGCGCGCCGGTCTTCCAGTCGACGACCTCGTAGCCGCCGCCCGGCCGCTCGAAGACGGCGTCCATGCGGCCGCGCACCAGCCGGTCGGCGATCATCATCTCGAACGGGATCTCCAGATCGATCGGCCGCCGGTCGGCCCATTCGCTCTGCTCGAAACGCTCCTGCAGCTCGGCGAGGCGCACGTCGGCCTCCTCCGGCTCCTCGTCGAACAGCTCGAAGTCGTCGATGAGCCGCTGCTGGTCCCACCGGGTCTCCAGCCACTTGTGGAACGAGGTGCCTCGCCTGGCCAGCGGCGCCGGCTTGAGCGGCACCGGGCGGCGGATCCTGCGGGCCAGCTCGCTCGGGTCGGCGGCCAGCGTCACCAGCGACGACACGGTCAGCTTCGGCGGCAGCTCGACCGTGGTGGCCGGGCGGCGGCGGTGCAGCTCGCGCTCGCGCAGCAGCAGGTCGGTGTCGCGCTCCCAGGCGCGCAGCCGCTCCTCCTCGTACGTCTTGAGCGCCTCGCCGCCCTCTTCGTCGGCGAGCGTGCCGGCCAGCGCCTCCTCCACCAGGCGGGCGCCGTCGAGCACCGACTCGTAGCGCAGCCCCTCGGGCGTGACCGGCCAGGTGGCCTCGGCGGGCTCGGCGAGCAGCGGGTTGGTCGCGCCCTCGGCGGGCTCGTCGGCCCAGACCGCGACCCGGTCGGCGGTGTCGCGGATCTCCAGCAGGAACTCCGACGGCTCCAGCGGCTTGGTCGCGGTGCCCCAGCGGTAGCCGGAGGCGATGAGGTGGTAGTGGGCGCGGGTGACGGCGACGTAGGCGAGCCTGCGCTCCTCCATCAGGTCGCGCTCGCGGCACTGCTCGTCGAACGCGGCCAGCTCCTCCTTGCTGAGCCCGCTCAGCTTCGGCAGGTCCGCGGCGTCGCCGCGCAGCGGGTACGGCAGCTTGCGCGGATTCTCCGTCCAGCGGCTGTTCATGACCGGCGTGGCGGGGAAGATGCTGCCGGTCGCGATCGTCCCCTTCGAGCTGACGAGCTGCGACAGGCCGGGCACCACCACGACCGGCCACTCCAGGCCCTTGGAGGCGTGGACGGTCATCAGCTTGACGCTGTTGCTCTCGCCGACCCGGCCCGCTTCGAGACCGAACTCCTCGGTCTCGGCCGCCTGGAGGTAGGCGAGGAACGCGCCCAGCGTCGGGTCCTCGGCGTCGCCCGCGAACCTGGAGGCCGCGTCGATGAACGCGTCGAGGTCGGCGCGCGCCGCGAACGCGCTCGCCGTGCCGCTGCGCGCCGCCACCTCGATGTCCAGCCCCAGCCTGCGCTCCACCTCGGTGATCAGGTCGGGCAGCGGCTGCGCGGTGTGGGCGCGGAGCTGGCGCAGCTCGTAGGCGAGCGCGACCAGGCGGGTGCGGGCCAGCGGCGAGAACGGCTCCAGCCACTCCTCCCGCTCGGGCAGCTCGTCGAGCGCGTCGATCAGGCTGCCCCGCTCCTCGGCGAGGTCGGCGACCACCTGGTCGAGCGGGTCGTCGGCGCGGCCGCTCTCGCTCAGCTCGCGGGCCAGCGTACGCGCGTGCTCCCCCAGCACCCGCAGGTCGGCAGGGCCGATCCGCCAGCGGGGGCCCGTGAGCAGCCGGGCCAGCGCGTCGCCGGCGGTGGGGTCGTACAGGACGCGCAGGGTCGCGACGATGTCGCTCACCTCGGGCACGGTCAGCAGGCCGCCCAGGCCCACCACCTCGACCGGGATGTCGCGCTCCTCCAGCGCCCTGCGCAGCACGGGGAACTGCGAGCGCTTGCGCGCGAGTATCGCGATGTCCTGCGGCTGGATGGCGAGCGTCTTCTTGCGCTCCTTCTCGCCCCACGGCAGGCCGTCGGGCGCCGTCTCCTGGCCGAGCAGCCTCGCGATGCCGTCGGCGATCCACTTCGCCTCGTCCTCGGCGGTCTCGTGGAAGGCGCAGGTGACCCGGCCGCGCTCCACCCGGTTGGGGCCCGGCACCAGCACCGGCACCTCGCGGGCCTCCATGCGCAGCGGAAGCTGCACGCGGGCGGCGACGTCGAGCACCCGGTCACCGTTGCGGAAGCTCACGCTGAGCTGCCGCACCGGCGCGGGATCGCCCGTGGCGGTGCGGAAGTCGCTGGGGAAGCGGCGCAGGTTGCCCGACGACGCGCCGCGCCAGCCGTAGATCGACTGGCAGGGGTCGCCGACGGCGGTGACCGGGTGGCCGCCGCCGTAGAGGGAGCGCAGCAGCACGAGCTGGGCGTGGCTGGTGTCCTGGTACTCGTCGAGCAGCACCACGTGGTAGCGGGAGCGCTCGATCTCGCCGACCTCCTTGTGCCGTGAGGCGATCCTCGCGGCCAGCGACATCTGGTCGCCGTAGTCGATGACCTCGCGGGAGCGTTTGAGCCGCTCGTACGCCTCCACCAGCGGCAGCAGCTGCTCGCGCGCCGCCTGGACGGCGACGGGCCTGCGCTGGGCCTGCGTCGTCCTTCCCGGCAGCGCCGCCAGGCGCTCCTCCAGCCACTCCCCCACCCGCCGCACGTCGGCGGGCGTGCGCAGGTGCTCCGACAGCTCGCCGGCCAGCTCCAGCAGGGCCGCGGTCACCGAGGGCGGGCCCAGCTCGATCTTGTCCATCGGCCCGTCGTGCATCGCCACCACCCGCGAGGCGAGCTGCCACGATACGGCCGGGGTGACCAGGCGCATCGTCGGCTCGAGCCCCTCGCGCAGCGCGTGGTCGGTGACCAGGCGGGCGGCGTAGGCGTGGTAGGTGGAGACCGTCGGCTCGCTGTCGAGCGCGCCCGGCTCGACCAGACCGGCCTCGGCCAGCCCGGCAAGCCGCTCCCTGACCCGGGTGGCCAGCTCGGCGGCGGCCTTGCGGGTGAACGTCAGCCCCAGCACGTTCTCCGGCTTGACGAGGCCGTTGGCGACCAGCCAGACCACCCGCCCGGCCATCGTCTCGCTCTTGCCCGAGCCCGCGCCCGCCATCACCACCATCGGCTCCAGCGGCGCCTCGATCACCGCGGCCTGCTCGGGCGTGGGCGGCAGGATGCCGAGCTTGCCGGCGAGTTCGGCCGGGGTCAGCACACCTGCCCCCCGCTGTCGTTGACCGGGCAGCTCGCCTTGGCCGCGCACGTGCGGCAGCCGTCGTTGACCTTGGCCTGGAAGAACGGGCCCGACATGCCGATCGCCACCGTGTCGACCAGGTCTTTGGCCCAGCCGGGGTCGTCGTCCTCGCCGAGCGGGCGCTGCTTCTGCTCGACCGCGTCGTGCTTGCCCGCCGCCTTGCCGAGCTGCACCAGCGCCGCGCCGCCGGGCTCGGTCATGCCGTGCCTGGCGAACGCGCCGAGCAGCGCCGCGAGCTGGTAGACGCCGAGCTGCGGATGGCGGTCGATCTCGCCGGCCTTGGGCTTGGAGCCGCCCGTCTTGAGGTCGATGATCACCGCGCGGCCCTCGGAGTCGCGCTCGACGCGGTCGACCCGGCCCTTGATCTGGACGCCCTCCGACACCATCGCCGTGAACGCCTCCTCGAGGGCCACCAGCTCGCGGGGATTCTCCTTGTGCCAGCGCAGGAAGCGGCCGATCATCTGCTCGGCGACCTGGCGCTGCTTGCGGTTGTACCAGACGCCGCCGAAGTCGAGCTCGTTCCAGATCTGGTCGAGCCGCTCGCCGAGCAGGTCCTCGCTCGGCAGGTCGGTGGGGGCGAGCACCGCCAGCGCGTGAATGACGTTGCCCAGGCCCTGGGCCGTGCTCGTGCCGGCCGCGCCGACCGCCGTTTCCAGCAGCCAGCGCAGGCCGCACTTGGTGAAGCTCTCCACCGCCGACGGCGAGATGCTGACCACGCCGTCGGGCCAGCTCAGCGGGCGGTCGTCGGAGATGGGGGTGAGCGCGTACCAGTCGTCGGGGTGAGCGCCCTGCACGCCCGCCGCGGCCAGCCGGGCGAGCTGCTGGGCGGCCTTGCGGCGCATCGTGCGGGGCTTGGTGGGGTCGGTGACCGCGCTGCGCAGGTCGGCCACCAGGGCCTGCATGGAGAGCCAGCGCGAACGGTCGTCGACCGTGGCCGCCTCGGCCCCGCCCGGCATCAGCTCGGTCAGGAACCGCGAAGGACGCTCGTCGGTGTCCTCGCCGCCCACCGCCGTCACCACCAGGCGGCGCCTGGCCCTGGTGACCGCGACGTAGAACAGCCTGCGCTCCTCCGCGAGCAGCTTCGAGGTCAGCGAGGCGGCGTTGGGCTCTGCTCCCCCCGCCACCTCCACCAGGTCCTCCACGCCCAGCATGGAGCCGCGCAGCCGCAGGTCGGGCCAGACGCCCTCCTGGACGCCCGCCACCACCACGACGTCCCACTCCAGGCCCTTGGCGCGGTGGGCGGTCAGCACGCGTACGGCGTCGCCGTCGGGCGCGCGGTCGGCCAGCGTGTCGCCGGGGATCTCCTGGGCGGCGAGGTCGTCGATGAACACCTCGGGGCCCGCCATCGGCATCCGGTCGACGAACCGCGCCGCGTGGTCGAACAGCGCCACCACCGCATCGAGGTCGCGGTCGGCCTGCGCGCCCCTCGGCCCGCCCTGCAGGCTCAGCTCGCTCCAGCGCTCGGCCAGGCCGCTGCCCTGCCAGATCGTCCACAGCAGGTCTTCGGCCGTGCCGCCCGCGGCGGCGGCCTTGCGGGCCTCGCTCAGCAGCTTGCCGACGCGCTCTGCGGGCAAGGCGACGTGGGGCTCGAGGCGGGTCAGCTCGCGCACGTCCTTGATGGCGGCGACCAGCAGCTCGCCGGACGAGCGCGCCTTGGGCGGCCCCTGCGGCTCGTCCGCGTCCGTGCCGGTCTCCTCCGGGGCCGGCAGGCCGGCGAGCGCGGCCACGGCCTCGTTCTCGGCGATCTTGAGTGCGCGGCGCAGGCGGCGCACGCCGAGCATGTCGGTGCCGCCCAGCGGGCCCGTCAGCAGCTCCTCGGCCACCGGCTCGTCGAGCTGGGACGGATCGAGCGCCACCCGCAGCATCGTGAGCAGCGGCCGCACGCCCGGCTCCTGCGCGATCGGCACCTCGTCACCGGCGATCATGGTGGGCACGCCGGCGTTGGTCAGCGCCCGCCGCAGCAGCGGCACCTGCCGCCGGGCCGAGCGGACCAGCACAGCCATGCGGTGCCAGGGAACGCCGTCGATGAGGTGGGCGCGGCGCAGCGCGTCGGCCACGATCGCCGCCTCCTGGCTGGTACTGTCGGCCAGCAGCACCCGCACCTCGCCGGGGTCGGCATCGGGCAGCGGCACGAGGTCGCGGTGGCCGTGGCGCTGGTCGTGCTCGGGAGCCGGGGCGACCGGCAGCTTGGCGGCCACCCGCCGGGACGCCTGCAGCAGGTCGGCGCCGCTCCTGCGGCACACCCGCAGCGCCACCACCGGCGCCTCGCGGCCGTCGAGCGTCCTGAAGCGCTCGGGGAAGCGCATGATGCCCTGGACGTCGGCGCCTCTGAACCCGTAGATCGACTGGTCGGGGTCGCCGACCACCACGAGGTCGCGGCCGTCTCCCGCCAGGTGGGCGAGCAGGCGCTCCTGGGCCGGGTCGGTGTCCTGGTACTCGTCCACGAAGACCGCGTCGTGGGCGGCGCGCTCGCGCTCGCGCACCTCCGGCCGGTCGAGCAGCGCGCAGGCGGCGCCGATCAGCTCGGCGTAGTCGAAGGTCTCCTCCGGGGCGAGGTCGAAGCGGTCCTGGTAGCGCTCGGCGAAGCGGCCCGCGGCCACCCAGTCGGCCCGCCCGTGCAGCCGGCCGAGCGCCACGATGCGCTCGGGGTCGAGGCCCCGCTCGTACGCGCGGGCCAGGAAGTCGCGCAGCTCCTCGGCGAAGCCCCGGGTCTTCAGCGCCTCGCGCAGCGAGGCGGGCCAGCCGGGGGCGCCCTGCTCCAGCTCGCCGTGGAGCAGCCGCCGGATCTCCAGCAGCTGCTCGGGGCCGGTGAGCAGGCGCGGCGGCTCCCTGCCCGCGAGCACCGACTCACGGCGCAGCAGCGCGTAGGCGTAGGAGTGGAAGGTCAGCGCGAGCGGTGTGCGGGTGGTGCGGCGCAGCCGGCCGGTGACGCGCCTGCGCAGCTCCTCGGCGGCCTTGCGGCTGAAGGTGAGGATGAGCACCCGCTCGGGGTCGAGGCCGCGCCGCTCGATCCTGTCGACCACGCTCTCGACGATCGTGGTGGTCTTGCCGGTGCCGGGACCCGCGAGGACGAGCAGCGGACCGCCCTCGTGCTCGACCACGGCACGCTGGTGCTCATCGAGCACAGGAGGCGCATCGGGCCCCCCGCTGCCTCGCCGCACCAACCGCCAGGTCTGAGCACTCACAGCACTAGATTCCACCAGACCACAGGGGTAGATCGTGCCGACTTGCCCGGTCTCCCTCAGCGATCCGCCTACGGTATCGAGGTAGATACCGGTTTTTCTCGTGACACGCCGGGCGCCGTGTTCGCCGTCGGCGTCAAACGCCGTACGGCGAAAAGAACGGCCCGGGGCTGTGGGCCCCGGGCCGTGACGCCGTCACGTCAGGAGAACAGGTGGTCGACCACGCGGGCCGTGGCCTTGCCGTCGTCGCGCGGGGCGAACGTGGCGCGGAAGGCGTCGTAGCGGTCGGCGTGCGCGGCGGCGACCTCGTCGATCGACCGCAGCGCCTCGATCACCTCGGCCGACGTCGCGAGCACCGGCCCCGGCGCCTGCTCGTCCAGGTCGAGGTAGAGACCCCGCTTGTTGGAGTACTTCGTGCGGTCGTAGGCGTACAGGACGATCGGCTTGCCGGTGGCGGCGAAGTCGAACATGACCGAGGAGTAGTCGGTCACCAGCACGTCGGCCACCAGCAGCAGCTCCGCGATGTCGGGATAGGTGGTGACATCGCGGGCGATGTCGGGGACGGCGGGCATGGCCTGCATCGGGTGGGCGCGTACCAGGATCTCGTGGTCGGCGCCCAGCGCCTGGCGCGCCTTGGCGAGGTCGAGCTTGACCATGGCGTTCTTGCGGTCGTAGTCGCGGTACGTCGGCGCGTACAGCACCACCCGCTTGCCCCCGGCCAGCCCGAGCCGCTCGCGCACCGCCGCGGCCCGCGCCTCGCGGTCGGGCGCGTTGAGCACGTCGTTGCGCGGCAGGCCGCTCTCCAGGATCTCGCCCTTGTAGCCGAACGCCTTGCGCAGCACCTGCGTGGCCCACGGCGACTGCGACAGCAGCAGGCTCCAGCCGCGCACCTCGGCCGCCTGGCGGTACCAGATGGGCGGCCTCGGGTCGCGCTTCATGTGGGCCTGGTCGGCGCCGATGAGCTTGGCGGGGGTGCCGTGCCAGGTCTGGACGACCACCTGGTCCTCGCGGGCGCGGAACCAGGCGGGCAGGAACGCGTTGGTGACGATGTGGCGCGACCTGGCCAGCGCCTCGTGGTGCTCGCGGCTGCCGGCGCGGATGACCTTCGCCGGGCCCGGCGGCACGAAGGCGCCGTCCTTGACGATCCACACGTGCTCGCCGTCGTCGCCCCTGCGCACCCGCTCCTCGTAGATGGCGCGCACGCTGTCGGCGTAGAAGCGGCCGTCGTTGACGACGTAGACCGTGGTGTCGCGCAGCGGCTCGCTGCGCTGCGCCGGGTAGAAGACGCGGCGCAGCACGTGGGTGCCGGCGACGCCGCGCTCCTCGGCCGGCTTGTCCTCCTCGACCGTGATCACCGGCACGTCGAAGCGGGTGGAGATCATCCGGAAGACGTGGCCGCCGATCGTGCGCGGGTCCTCGTCGAGGCCGGGCAGCGCGGCGTGGTCCATGCGCAGCGGCACGATCTCGCCCGACGGATGGCGCAGCGACATGTTCCACGTGCCGGACGCGAGCGGCACCGGCTCGCCGAAACGGTCCATCGCGGCGGGCTCCACGCGCACGGTGAACTCGGCGCCGGAGCGCTCCATCGGAAGCTGGTAGGTCAGCCCGGAGCGGTGGCGCAGGGTCAGCGTGCGGGGGCCTTCGGCGTCGGGGTAGCGGCCGCGCAGCACGAGCGCCGAGCCCTCCCAGACCGCCGAGGCGATGACCGGCCTGATGCGGTGGGCGGAGACCACGACGCGGTCGCGGCGGTCGCCCAGCACGGTGATCTCGCGGTCGCCCACGATGGAACGCGTCTCGGCGGCGCCGGCCAGCATGACGGGGGCCGCCGGGTCGCCCTTGGGCTCGACCCAGAGCCGCCTGCCGTCCTTCTCCTGCAGCAGCGCGGGCACGGCCAGCCCGACCACGACCTGCGTGCCGTCGCCGGACGGCGTGAAGTCGGCGGCGATACGGTGACCGCCGAGCCTGGCGTGGCCCTTGGTGACCTGCCGGCCCGGCAGGAAGATCTTCAGCTCCAGGCGCTCGCCGTCGAGCTCGACGGACTTCAGCTCGGCCCTGTTGGGCTGGAGCACGACCTGCAGCGCGCGGTCGGACGTCCACACCGGGCGCAGCCACCAGCCCGGCTTGACGTTGAGGCCCGCGGGCCGCTCGGGACGGCCGATGGAGGCGCCGCGCAGCAGGCCGGTGGCCCGCGCGCCACGGCTCCAGAACACGATCTCGGCCCGCCACGTGGTGGCATCGGGCACGCCGGGACGGTGGCGCATGCGCCGCCGCACGCCGTGGACGAAGCCGCGCACGGCGCCACGCCAGCGCAGCGGCCACGGGTTCAGCTCGGCGGTGAAGCCGGACCAGTCGTAGTTGCAGCCCGGCTCGCGCGCGCCGTGAGTGGCCTCGGGGGCGAGGACGCGGCGGGTGCGCATGCGGACCGGCGGCAGCCAGCGCGGGCCGCGCAGCACCACGGTCGCCCAGTTGAACCTGCGGCTGCGCACCGACAGGCCGGCCAGGTAGGCGTAGCCGCTGACGCGCAGCTTGCCGTCGACCCAGACGATGTCGTCGATGTGGGTGACCGGCACCAGGTCGGAGCGGCGCAACCGGTAGAGGTCGGGCGGCAGCTCGTCACGGAACGGCAGGTCGGCGTACCAGCGCAGGCCCTTGCGGATGCGCTTGGACGGCTCCGCCGCTGCCGTGACCACCTTGAGCAGCGTCTCGCCCTCGACGAGCTCCTCGTCTGGACGCGTCTCCATCAGGTGGACGATGAGACGACGCGCGACCGGCAGGTCGCGCTTGACCTTGGGGTCGACGCCCGCGAGGTACGGGCGCACGAGGTCGAGCATCTCGCGCCGACGCGCGGCGCCGCGCTTGATCGCGAGGTCGATACGGCCCCCGAGGGGACCGCTCAGCACCTCGGTGTCGAACGCCGCGTCGCGACCGCCGGGGCCGACCGCTCGCATGACCGCTTCGAGAGGCTCACCACGATCGCAGAGATCCTGGACAGCCTTCAGGCGGTCGGCGAGCGAGTCGCCACCCTGGCTTCGGGCTGTGACGCCGGTGGCCATAGGGGAGGCACCGCCTTTCAGGCCGCCATCACTGTTTCGCCCATGGTAATGGGAGTCACATGTCACGAATTCGCCTGTTCGACGAAAGTGCAGGTCAGGTGGGTTACTGAAAATCGGCTGAACGCCCGTCCCAGCGGGCCCGGCGCATGTCGACCCGCTCGCCGCGCAGCGGCGTGCCCTCTTCGCGCCAGTGGGCCAGGCAGCGTTGCAGGTGGTCAGGGGCCGCACCGGAGCCGTCGGCGTGCACGACGCGCCACCACGGCACGCCGCCGCCCCAGACGGACATCACCTTGCCGACCTGGCGCGGGCCGCCCTCGCCGAGATACTCGGCGATGTCGCCGTACGACATGACCTTGCCGGGCGGGATGCGCTCGACGAGGTCGAGCACCCGCTCGGCGAACGGGCTCACGGGCTCCACGCCGCCGGACCCGCCTCGATGATCTCGTCGAACTTGCCGAGCTCCATGACGCTGTCGCCGGTGGCGACCTCCATCACGCCGTCGCGCAGCGAATAGACCTCGCCGTCCTCGCCCACGAGCCGGGCGCCGAGCGCGGTGGACAGGCGCAGGAGCTGGGCCACCTGCCAGTCGGAGCCCGGCTCGCCGACGACCTGGCCCTGCCAGCGGGCCACGGTGTGCTTGGCGTCTCCGTGTCCGGCCACGATCTCATCGGATCCGTGCAGCTCGAAACCGGCCGGCGCGATGGCCTTCGCCAGCTCGGCGAAGGCGAGTGGCGACTCGCGTACCACTCGCAGCTCGTATCCCATGACGGGGGACCATAGCGGATCTTCTCCCGACTCGGAAACCTGTTCACGAAACCGCTGTTATGCCTGGTCGGATCCGTGGTTACGCGCGGGGCTCGAGCGGAGTCACCGCTCCTTGTCACCGATCGGGGTCAACCGGCCTGCCGTTACTCGAGGTCACTGCTCCTTGCGCTGGTTGAGCACGACGATCGCGCCGCAGAACATGGCGAGCGCCACCAGCACGCCGCCCCCGTACAGCCACAGCCGGACCGGGTCGGGGCCGGGCCTGCTGGGCACCGGGGTGTCCTCGCCCTGCCCGAAGTGCTCGATGCCGGGCGTGATGCTGCGCTTGGCGCCGACGAGCCGCTCGGCGGCGTTGAGCGCGGCGGCGGCGTCCACCACGCCGAAGCCGGTCTCGTCGTCGTAGCCGGCGGCGGGGCGTCCCCTGGCGCTGGCGGAGAGCGCCTGCGCCACCTGCTCGGGCGCCAGGGCCGGGTAGCGCGCCTTGAGCAGCGCGGCCACACCGGCTACGAGCGCGGCGGCGGAGCTGGTGCCCTGGGACAGTTCGTAGCCGCTGCCGCGCTTGACGACGGGGACGTCCACGCCGGGCGCGGAGACCAGCACGGACAGGTTGTCGCTGCTGAACGCGGCCCGCTTGCCCTGCTTGTCGGTGGCGGCCACGCCGATGACGCCCGGGTAGCCGGCCGGGAAGCTCCAGTAGGAGGTGTTCTTCTCCCTGGCGTACGCGGTCTGGCCGTCGTTGCCGACGGCGGCGACCAGCACGACGCCCTTGCTCAGCGCGTACGAGACCGCCTCGCGCTCCGACCTGAGCGGGCCGTAGGAGCCGATCGACATGCTGACGACCTGCGCGCCGTGGTTGGCCGCGTAGCGCAGGGCGCGGGCCAGCGGGCTCTGGAGGCCCGGCTGGTCCTCCATGGGGGGCACGGCCGAGCCCGGCTCGTCGTCGATGACCATGGGCAGCGACAGGATGCGCGCGGACGGCGCGACGCCGGTGTATCCGCCCCCCTTGCCGGAGCCGGCGATGAGCGCGGCCATGGCGGTGCCGTGGCGGCCCGGCGGCAGCCGGCGCTGCACCGAGCCCGTGGTCATGTCGGGGCCGGTGGTGACGCGGCCCTTGAGCTCCTTGACGCGCGTGTCCACGGCGCTGTCCACGACGGCGACGGTGACGCCCTCGCCCTTGGTGACCGTCCACGCCTGCTTGACGTTGAGCGCGTCCAGCACCCATTCCTGCTGCTCTCTCACCGGGTCCGCCGTGGTGCCCGAGAAGGCGAGCACGGCGGCGGTCAGCACGCGTACGACGGTCAGCACACGTTCCCCTGAGTGCAGGGCGGCACCGTGGGCGGGTCCGCGAGGAAGTAGGCGATCTGGTTGCCGATGGACTTGGCGGCCGGCCACAGCTCGCTGTGCAGGATCTCCTCGGGCGGGATCGCGGCCCTGGTGCGGCCGTCGGCGTACCCGCCGGTCGAGAAGACGATGTACGGTCCCGCGCCCACCCAACCGGTCCGCTGCCGCTGCTCGGGGCCGAAGCGCTCGGTGACGGTGCCAGGGAAGGCCACGGGCAGCACGCCGACGCGGTCGTCCTGGGTCAGCTCCTCGCCTGCGGAGATGCGCGCCTCCTCGTCTTCGAGCACGGCCACGCCGATGGTGAAGACGAAGGTGGCGGTCTGGTCGACGTAGGTGGCCCGCAGCAGCGTCCTGCAGCCGTGGTTCTGCAGCACGGCGGCGACGGAGGCGTCCACGCCCTTGCCGCACTCGGTCTCGGGCGCGATGCCGACGCGCCTCGCGTACTGCTGGGCGCGGTCGAGCCCGAGGTATTTGACCTCTTCGGGGAAGACGCCGGTGGCGGGCCACGCCTGCCAGCGGCGGGCCACTTCCTCCTGCTGGTAGCGGCTCTGCTCGGCGGACGTCAGGGGCCGCGAGCGGGTCTCGGTGAACAGCCCGACGGTGCCGAGCAGGACGACGAGAGCCGAGACGGCGATGATGGTTCCGAGCAGCACCACGAACGCGCGGCGGTAACGGATTCCCTGCTGGAGCGCCGCCATTTCGGCGCGTTGCCTGGCCGCCGTGCGCTGACGCGAGTTGGCCGCCGGCCACGAGCGCACGCGCGAGCGGCGGCCGGTTGTGGCGCCGAGCGGGTTCCTCCGCCTCTGCGTGGCGTCCCCCTCGGCGCGCGGTAGCCCTGTGGTCGACCTACGTGCCTTCACCACCGCCTCGTTCCCGCATTCGCGTCGATGTCTATTTCGTCCCCCTGAAGGGGCGGATCATGCGTCTTGCGACATGTGCCCCCGCCGTACGCGTCTGACCAGGATAAAGATGACGGCGAGGGAGGCCAGCGCTCCCGCGGCGGCACCGGCGGCGACGGCCGCGCAGATCGTGACGCGCCGCTCGTCCCTGATGACCACGTCGATGGGGCCCGAACGCCCGCCGGCCAGCGGCCTGGCCGGGTCGTGCGCCTGCTCGCCCTCGGCCACCTCGGTGTGCCCCGCCAGCCTGGAGGCCTCGGACAGCGCCCGCGCGGCGTTGACGACGCCGAAGCCGGTGCCGGTGTCATAGCCGCCGGGCGGCAGGTCCTTGGCGCCCGCGGCCAGGGCACGGGCCACGAGCGGCGGCGACATCTCCGGAAATTTCGACTTGATGAGGGCGGCGACGCCCGACACCAGCGCCGTCGCCTGCGACGTGCCCCTGCCGACCCAGTACTCGTCGCCGGGGCCCGCGCCCATGATGTCCACACCCGGCGCGGCCACCAGCACCGAGGAGTTCCAGTTGGAGAACGCGGCCCGCCGCAGCCGCCGGTCGGTCGCGCCCACCGAGACCACGCCGGGGAACGCCGCAGGATAGGAGTAGGGCGCGAAGTCGCCGTGGGTCTTCCTGTCGCCGTCGTTGCCCGCGGCGGCGACCAGCACCACGCCCTTGCCGATCGCGTAGCGCACGGCCGCCCGCTCCTCGCGGGTGGCCAGCTCCTTCGAGATCGACAGGTTGATCACGTCGGCCCCTTCGTCGACCGCGTAGCGGATGCCCCTGGCCACCACGTTCTCGAAGCGCTCGGCCGAGTTGAACGTCAGGAAACCCGGCTCCTCGTCCTCCAGGATGACCCGTACCGACAGTACGTCCGCTTCCGGCGCCACGCCGATGATCCCCCGTTTTCGGTCCGGCCCGTGGCCGTGCCCGGCGATCAGCGACGCCATGTACGTGCCGTGCAGCCTGCGGGGAGCCGTGCCCGGGGGGTTCGCGCCCGCGGTGAAGTCCTTGCCGACGCGTACGGACCCGGCCAGGTCGCGGTGGTGCGGATCGACGCCCGAGTCCAGCACGGCCACCGTCACCCCCGCGCCCTTGCTGACCCGCCACGCCTTGGTCAGCGCCAGCGTCTCGATCACCGCGCGCTGCCCGCCGCGCACGTCGTCGGCGTAGGCGGGCGCGGGCGGCCACAGCAGCGCGACGGCCGCGGCCGCCGCCGCCCCCCTGCGCAACGCCCTCGCGCGCTCCTTCAGCACCGCCACTCCCCCGATCCGCAGTCGGGCATGCGCGGCCTGCTCAGCTCGGCGAGCACCTGCTCGGAGATCTCGGTGGCGAAGGCGAAGATGGATGGGCGCGGCTCGCCCGCCGCCTTCGCGGGCCGCCCGTCCACCTGGCCCGAGGTGGTGAGCACGAGGTACGGGCCCGCCTGGCGGACCGATCCCGCCTCGCGCACCCCGGGCGTGAACCGGTCGGCCAGCGTCTTGCGGAACGCGACCGGCCGCAGCCCCGGAGTGGGCTTGCCGGTGTCGGAGAACGCCGACCTCGCGCGTACGGCGTGGGCCTCGTCGCGCAGCACCACGACGCCGACGGTGACGAGCACGCCGCGCAGCGCGTCGACGTACGTGGCCCGCAGCACGCCCTTGCAGCCGGCGCGGCGCAGCGCCTCGACGGCGGCGGCGTCCACCGCCTCGCCGTCGCAGGCGGTGCGCGGCGAGATGCCGATTCTTCTGGCACGTTCCCGGCCGCCCTGCTCGGCGGAGTAGGGCAGCGTCGCGGGAAAGATGCGGCCCGCGGGCCAGGTGCGCCAGCGCTCTGCGACCTCGCGCTGGGCCGCGGCACGCAGCTCGGCCGCCGTCGGGCCGCGGGTGAGCTCCGTGCCGGCCGCGCTCCCCGCGACCCCGGCGGCCACCGCGCAGATCAGCATCAGCGCGGAGGCCACCACGAGGGTCGGCCATGGACGGGCGGAGTTCACGGCAACGACCTTAACCGGGAGGTCCCGGCGGAAACCGCTTAATAGGTGGGCAGGCTCGGGTCGACCGTCTTGATCCAGCTCAGCACACCGCCGCCGACGTGGACGGCGTCGGAGAAGCCGGCGTTCTTGACGACCGCGAGCGCCTCGGCCGACCGCGCACCCGACTTGCAGTGGAGCACGATCTTCTTGTCCTGCGGCAGCTTCTCCAGGGCCGAGCCGTTGAGGAACTCGCCCTTCGGGATCAGCGTGGCGCCGGGGATGTTGACGATCTCGTACTCGTTGGGCTCGCGGACGTCGACGAGGAAGATGTTCTCGCCGCGGTCCATCATGCCCTTGAGCTCCTGCGCCGTGATCGTCGAGCCGCTGGCCGCCTCGGCGGCCTCCTCGGAGATCGCGCCGCAGAACGCCTCGTAGTCGTCGAGGAGCGTGGTCAGCGTCGGGTTCTTGCCGCACAGCACGCACTCGGGGTCCTTACGGACCTTGACGTCGCGGTACTTCATCTCCAGGGCGTCGTAGATCATCAGCCGGCCGACCAGCGGGTCGCCGATGCCGGTCAGCAGCTTGATGGCCTCGTTGACCTGGATGGAGCCGATCGACGCGCACAGCACGCCGAGCACGCCGCCCTCGGCGCACGACGGCACCATGCCGGGAGGCGGAGGCTCCGGGTAGAGGCAGCGGTAGCAGGGGCCGTGCTCAGCCCAGAAGACGCTCGCCTGGCCGTCGAAGCGGTAGATCGAGCCCCAGACGTACGGCTTGCCGAGCAGCACCGCCGCGTCGTTGACCATGTAGCGGGTGGCGAAGTTGTCGGTGCCGTCGACGATGAGGTCGTAGCCGGAGAAGATCTCCATGACGTTGTCGACGGCCAGCATCGTGTCGTGGATGACGACGTTGACCAGCGGGTTGATCTCGCGGATCGTCGCGGCGGCGCTCTCGGCCTTGGGCCTGCCCACGTCGGACTGGCCGTGGATGACCTGGCGCTGCAGGTTCGACTCATCGACCACGTCGAAGTCGATGATGCCGAGGGTGCCGACGCCCGCCGCGGCGAGGTACATCAGCGTGGGCGAGCCCAGGCCCCCGGCGCCCACACACAGCACCTTGGCGTTCTTCAGCCGCTTCTGCCCCGCCATGCCCACGTCGGGAATGATCAGGTGGCGTGAGTAGCGGCGCACTTCGTCGACGGTCAGCTCATCGGCCGGCTCGACCAGCGGTGGCAACGACACTTTCTACGCTCCCGTTTTAAAGGGGACCCATCTCCTTGTGAAACCTAGCTGGGCAGTGGGGCATTCCCCAATCGCGTCTCACTGATCAGACGGCGCGCCTCGGCCGCCACGACGCGCGGCATCTCCATCATCGCCACGTGTCCCGCCGTCGGCAGCAGCACCAGCCTGACCTGCCTGAACGTACGGTACGCCTTGTCCGCCATCGCCGGGCGGACCAGCCGGTCGTGGCGTCCGTGAATGATCAGCGTGGGGGCCTTGACCTTGGCCGCCTGCCGCCACAGGTTCTCCTCTCCCCTGCGGAAGTACTCCGACACGATGCCGCGCGCCGAGCCGACGATCGCCTGGCCCGCGTACGGCAGCTCGTCGCGCCTGCGCTGCTCCTCGATGGCGTCGCGCAGGCGTACGGGGTGGACCGCCCGCATGTCGGCGTAGACCATGGCCATGGACGCGGTGATGCGCTGTTCGACGGGCACCAGGCGCAGCCGGTCGGCCACCCACTCGCCCAGCTTGGGTATCGCGGCGGCGGCCACCCGGATGGGGCCGTAGCGGGGCAGCAGGTCGGGCAGCGCGGGGGAGATGAGCGTGAGCGAGCGCACCAGGTCGGGCCGCTGGGCGGCGACCCTGACGGAGATCGCGCCGCCCATCGAGTTGCCGAACAGGTGGGCGGGGCCCGTGTGCTCCAGCAGGCCGATCACCACGTTGGAATGGGCCGCCACGGAGTAGTCGCCGTCGGCGGGGGCGGGCGAGAAGCCGGCGCCGGGAAGATCGATGGCGTGGCCGGTGACCGTGTCCTTGAGCTCGTCCATCAGGTCGGTCCAGTTGGTCGCCGAGCCGGCCAGGCCGTGCACGAACACCGCCTGCTCCGCGGGGCCTTCGGGAGTGGACCTGACGTGCACCGGGCCGATCATCCTGCCCGGCCAGTGCGGGACCGGCTCCGCGGTCATCGCTGCTCCTCCTCGCTCCTCGAACGGCGTCTTCCCCTTCTTCTGACGATAACCATCGCTTCTACAGGGGGTCTGGATTCCGTACAGCGTGGTTATTTCCATGATTTTTCTGGACATGTGGCTCGATAGCCCCCAGACGGGGACAGGGGGTAGCCCATGCTCACCAGCCGTATCGCCGCTCGCCTGACCGCCGCAGCCCTGTGCTGCGGCGCCCTGTACTGCGCGGTTCTGTGCTGCGCGGTTCTGTGCTGCGCGGCTCTGTGCTGCGCCACCGCCCGCCCCGCCCGCGCGGCCGCCCCCGCCGCCGCGGCCGCTTCGCAGGAGCGCGTGGAGTGCCTCTACCGGGTGGTCCGCGTGAAGACTCGCCTGAACGTCCGGGCCCAGCCCGGCGGCGAGGTACTGGACAAGATCTACCCCGGTGACCGCACGTGGGGACCGTGCACGAAGGTCGGCGACTGGCGCCGGATCCGGGGGACGGAGAACAAGCTGACCGGCTACGCCTACAGCCACTACCTCAAAAAGCTAGGCCGCCGCTGACGCCTCACCACGACACCCCCGCACCCGCACCCGCCTGACCGAACACCCCAGTCGCCCAGCACCCGCCTGACCGAACACCCCGATCAGCTCAACAGTCCCGCCGACCGAACACGGCCGATCGCCCAGCCGCCCCACCGACCGGACCGCCCCGCCCCCGTAACGCCAAGCACCCGAGCAACCCCACCCGCCCATCCGCACCCACCCCGACCACCCCACCGACCGAAACCGCCCCAGCCCGCATCCCCGCAACACAGATCTCCACCCCCGCATTACCGATCACCCGAGCGACCCCACTCGCCCAGTCCGCCCTCACCCCGGCCACCCCGCCGACGGAACCGCCCCGACTTCCCCATCCCGCGCCAACGCCGGTCACCCGAGCAACCCACCCGCCCAGTCCACTCTCGCTCGCCATCCCAAATACCCCATCCGCCCCACCGACCCCACGCCTTCACCATGGGACAGATGCGTACAAACCCGGATATTTCACGTCATAGATCTCTAATCGATCTCTTGGCGCTCCAAGCATGTGGCAAAAGCTGGCGTTTGCCGTTTATGACACACCCACCCGGAAAGCATCACGGTACCCAGCGTGACACCAGCACCACTCACCGTTAACGGCGAGCGGCCGCAGGATGTCACGCCCGGGGACCAACGCAGGAGCGGCAGACATCTCCGGGGACACCTCCCCGTATCACGATGGCCACAGCCGCGCCCGAACGACGCCCGATATCGGCGAGCAGCCGCGCACGCATCACCTGAATGGTGCATCCGGCCGGCCTCACCACGACGTCCGGCGTTTTATCGGGCCCAGCGTCGCGGCCTTTATCGCGCTCGCGGAATTTCACATCCGCGCGCGTAATAACCGCCTGCGTACGACCGCCGTGAATGGCGCGCCCAGGCACGCCCGGCGACCTGTTCCGGCCGCCTATCGCCGCCTGCGCATCGCGGCTCGATATGCCGTCGAATCGGACATATCATCTCTTATCATTTGATAATTATGTAATGCGAGCAATAAGATTGTTAATGCAGTGCAAAATGGAGTCTTCGCCGTTTGCCCGCCCATCGGCACGGAAATGACATTCGACGGATGAGCCTTCAGCAGCCGTCCAAGATCTGTTTCCTATCGAATAGGAAACAGCCGAGAACGGGGCAATCGATCCTTTAGGGGGAAACACAATGCCCAAGCTCAAGAGTGTTATCGCAGGCCTCGCCCTCAGCACGGCGGTGACCGGCGGCGTTGTGGGCGTGGGCGCGGCCACGTCCGCCGCGGGCGCCACCACCCAGGTCAGCAACGGCGCGTCCGTCCTCATGGACGACGGCTGGGGCTGGGGCTGGGGCCACCGCCGTCACCACCGTCACCACCACCACGCCCGCTGCGGTAAGAACCACCACGGCGGCTGGGGCTGGGGCGGCTGGGGCTGGGGCCACCGTCGTCACCGCGGCGAGATCTGCATCGTCGTCCGCAACGACAACGTGAACGACAACGGCCCCCGTCACCACCACCGCCGCGACGGCGTCCGGTAGTGAATGACCGTGCATTGATGGCGCAAGGAGTTCTCGAGGACGGTCCGCATTTCGCGCGCGGTTCGGCCTGAGGTTCACTCTCCTCGTCTTCATGGATTACTGGTGAGGGCCCTCCCGGCTCGTCCGGGAGGCCCTCACTACGTCTTTTCCCGACCGCCTTCGCGGCCGGGCTTTCGCGTATGGAACGAAAGACGCCGACGCGCGTACGTTCCACGCCTTGAGGCGTTTTCTCATGCCCGCGACTTCTTCATGCGCGGCATATTCGCCTGGCTCCGCGGCGTTCTTCCGCCCTTCTATGGATGCGCCACGTCATGAGAAGTACTGGACTAGGACAAGAGCCCCTAATGTCCGTTTCTTCTGCTTTCGCCGGGAAATATGCACTGTGCGGATGAATCGCAAGTCTCATCCGCGAACGGGGCAATCGATCCTTTAGGGGGAAAACGCAATGCCCAAGCTCAAGAGTGTCATCGCCGGTCTCGCCCTGAGCACCGCTCTTACGGGCGGCGTGGTCAGCCTCGGGGCTGCCACCACCACCGCGAGCGCCGATGCCGCCACCACCCAGATCACCGCCGGCAAGTCGGTCCTGGCCGGACACGGCTGCGGCTGGCGTCCCCGCCGCTGCGGCTGGGGCTGGGGCTGGAAGCGCTGGAAGAAGTGGAACCACCGTCGCCACCACGGTATCGGCCGGATCCGCATCGTCATCATCAACAAGAACCACAACGACAACCGCTCCGACAGGCGCTGGTAGTCCCCGGCCGCTGAGTCCGCCCATGCGATGAACTCAGGCCGAACCTGAAATGAGTGCCCGTACCGACCGAGAGGCACCTACCGTCCTCGGCGCCAAGGACAGGGCCCACCGGGTACGGGCACTCGCCCCCTCACCCCTCCCCCTCTCGCACCCCACAAGGTCCCCATCCTCACCACCCAGAGACCACCCAACGGTCCTCCACAGCCCGGTACGACCGGTCCCCCATCGCCCCGCCGCACCCGGGCGGCCACCACACCCGTCCCTCAACGTCCCGACGGATCACCGCAGCGACCTGGCGACCGGCAACTCACGCAGCCCCGCCGCGACAATCGCGACATGCGCGGCCACCACCCCACCGCACGAACACCGCTCGCCCAGCCACTCAACGCAGCCCACCCGGAGCAACCCACGCCCCAGGACGAGTCCAGTCCCCAACCGGCCGCGCCGCCGACACCACATCAGCCACCGACGCCACCACGCACCGACCACAGCGCTGCCCGGTCGTCCCTCGCTCTGCGACGAACCCGCCGTACAAACCCACCCCAGCGCCGCCTGCGCAACCTCAGCCGTGCACGACCCCGGCGTCACAGCGCACAGACGCCGTACACCCCCAGCCCAGCACCGCCCACGCAACCCCAGCCATCCGCAACCCCGACCCCACAGCACGCAGGCGCCGCACACCCCAACCCCAGCCATGCGCGATCCCGGCCTCACAGCGCGCATTCACCCTCGCCCTGCCGGCACCAGAAGCGCGGTCCTCCCTTCCCACCCGGCACGGCGGCGTTCCTAGTCCGGCGGCCCTTTCCACCCCTCATGCCCGCGGCGCCACGGCCTGCGCGGCGGCCCAACCTGGGCACAGCCATCCGCAGCGAACACACGGCGTGCGACGCCGGTGCGTGCGCGAGCCTGGGGCGCTCGGCCGCAGCCGCCACCCGGACGGCCTTGATCCAGGCGGCGAACAAGAAGCCGCACGGGCACGGACCCGCGCGGCAGCGGCTCATCATCGCCGGGCCATCTTCCGTCGTATTGCAATTCGCGCACAACCCCGGGAAAGGCCCGCCATCAAAACTCAAGGACGAACCGAGAATGACGCAGCAAGGGCTCCCCGGCAGTACCGGGAAGCCCTCACCTTGAATCCCGCGGAGACTAGGAAACCGGAATTTCCTACGCCATTGTCACGCGGTCATATCAACGGGTGTTCGCGTCGAGGACGCGGTCCCGCGGCACGAACCGGCGGTGCTCAGGGTTGCGGTTGACGTTGCGGTTGTGGATCTTGACCTTCACGCGCAGCTTGTGGTGGTGACGACGGTGTCCCCAGCCCCAGCCGCAGCGCCGCCAGCCCCAGCCCCAGCCGCCGCAGCCGGCGAGGACGGAGTTGCCGGTGCTGACCTGCGTGGCAGCGTCGGCGCTGGCGGAGGTCGTGGCGGCACCAACGCTGACCGCGGCGCCGGTCAGCGCGGTGCTGATGGCGAGGCCGGCGATAACACTCTTGAGCTTGGGCATTGCGTTTTCCCCCTAAAGGATCGATTGCCCCGTTCTCGACGTCCCCGGATAACCGGGAACAGGTCTTGGACGCCTGCTGAAGAGTCATCCACGAAGTGTCATTTCCGGCAGTTCAGCGCACAAACAGAAGCGCATTCATTTTGCTCTGCATTAAGAATCTTATTGCTTGCATTAAACGTCTATCCAATGAAATAACACGAATTGTGATGATATGTCCCTTTGGATGGCGTGCCTCGGGTGCGGCGGCCCTGGCGGCCTGAGGGCGCAAGCCTTCGTTGCAGGGGCCTCGGCGCGGAGTCAGGTGGGTGGGAGTGAAGGTCGCAGTGCATGCGGCGGCGAGACGACGTCTAGGGCGTCGGCGGGCGACGAGGAGCTCTATGCCACGGGATGCCGCCGCTGTGCGCCAGGAGCCGGCACGTCGTGACGCTGGCGCCGAGTGATGAGCCCAGCGCACGTAACGTCGCAAGCGCGGCCACTCCCCCAGGCGCACAGCACGGGAACGCAGGGGACATGCCACGCGCCCCAAGTTCACCGAGCCCGCCGCGCGATCCGAGTCCGCCCAGGAACAGCGCGGGAACGCAGGGGCGGGCACACCACTCGACCGCATCCGCCAGGCACAGCACAGGAACACAGAGGCGGGCACACCACTCGACCCAAGTCCGCTGCGGCCGCCACGTGATCCGAGTCCGCCAGGCGCACCGCTCGACCCGCGTCCGCTGACGCCAGCGCGGGCGGCTCGGTGGGAGAAGTTTGGCGACTTGGCGGCGGAATGCCGCGGGCGGCCGGTGAGTGTCGCAGGCGGAACAGGCGGGACGCCTCGCCTCCAGCCCACAGGGGAACTCGCCTCAAGCCCACAGGTGAATGGGGAACCGGGCGGTCCCGCCGCGGGCGGCAGGCCGCGCGCCCGCGGCGCCCAGTGCCGGCCAGACGGTCAGGGGTGGGTGCCCGGTGCCCGAAGCAGCGCCAGTGTCCGGGCCCCAGTGTCCGGGGCTCACTGTCCGGGGCTCACTGTCCGGGGCTCACTGTCCGGGGCTCAATGTTCGGGGCTCATCAGGTCTCAGCGTTCGGATCTTGTGTTCAAGGCCTCACGTTCGGGCCTTTGTTCGGGCGCTGACGTTCAGACGCAACGATCCTGCTGGGGGTTCGGGCCCAGGGGGTAGGTGCAATGCCGGGGCAGCCGGGTCGGGAGGGGTGTCTGAGCGGCCGGAGTCGAGTGGCGGTGCCGAAGGGGTCAGGCGGTCTTGCGGGTCTTGCGCTTGGCGGGTGCCTTCTCCTCGTCCTTCGAGTCCTTGGACGACGTCTTGGAGGCCTTCGCCTTCCCGGCGGCCGCCTTCTTCGGTTTGGAGGCGCCTTCTCGTTCCCGCTTCGCGGCCTCCACGCTGGCCCGCAGGGCGGCCATCAGGTCCACGGCGGGCTTGGCCTCCTCTTCCTCCTGCGCCGCGATGACCTCCTTGCCCGCCACCTTGGCCTCGATGACCTGTTGCAGGGCCTCGCGGTAGGTGTCGTGGTACTCGCTCGGGTCGAAGTCGGACTCCATGGTGCTGATGAGCGACTCCGCCATCTTGAGTTCTTGGGGGCGTACCTCGATGTCCTCGTCGAGGAAAGCGAAGTCGGGCTCGCGGATCTCGTCCGGCCAGAGCATGGTCTCCAGGACGAAGACGCCCTCGCGGACGCGCAGCGTCGCGAGGGACTCGCGCTGGCGCAGAGCGACCTTGACGACGGCGACCTGCCCCGAGCTCTCCAGGGCGTCGCGCAGCAGCACGTACGGCTTGGCGCCCTGCGCGTCGGGCTCCAGGTAGTACGACTTGGCGAAGTAGATGGGGTCGATCTGCTCGGCGGGGGTGAACTGCAGGACGTCGATCCTGCGGGAGGTGCTGAGCGGCAGGTCCTCGAAGTCCTCGTCGGTGAGCACGACGATCTCGCCGGTGGCGAGTTCGTAACCCTTGGCGATGTCGGAGTAGGGGACCTCTTCGCCGTCCTGGGTGCAGACGCGCTTGTAGCGGATGCGTCCGCCGTCTTTGCGGTGGACCTGGTGGAACGTGACGTCCTTCTGCTCCGTGGCCGAGTACAGCTTGACCGGGATCGTGACCAGACCGAAGGAGATCGCACCTTTCCAGATGCTGCGCATGGTCACTCCTCAAGCTCTCAGCGGCCCACCGTGGGGCACATACCCGTCGTGGGGCAAGCAATGCCATACCCGCTCGAACCGCTGCTCGCCGTACCTGGGGAAGTACCGTCCGGGCACGCGCTCGCCGTACGCCGTGCTCGACGACCCGCACCGCGGGCAACGCCCGCTGGAGGTGCCGCACAGCCCGTTCGCCGACGCGGTGCCGTGACGGAATCGGTGGGTTAGGCCCGATCTCGTAGGGGAGGTGGCCTACACGACGTGGACCGACGACCAGCGGTTGCGACACCCCGTGTGGCGCGGCCTGCGCCCCGACAAGCTCCCCGCGGAGGTGACGCCATGAAGGTGCCGGTCAAAGTCGACGGGCGCGAGCTCACGCTGAGCAACCTCGACAAGGTGCTCTATCCCGACAGCGGGTTCACCAAGGCCGAGGTCATCGACTACTACAGCCGCGTCGCCCCCGTCCTGCTGCCGCACCTGCGGGGACGTCCCCTGACCGTCAAGCGCTACCCCGACGGCGTGACCGGGCAGTCGTTCTTCGAGAAGAACGCCCCCGAGCACACCCCCGGCTGGGTCAGGCGCGTCAACCTCCCGGCGCCCGGCAGCACCAAGAACCGCGAGACCATCGACTTCGCGATCGTCGACGACCTGCCCACGCTCGTCTACTACGCCAACCTCGCCGCGCTCGAACTGCACGTCCCCCAGTGGCGCGTGGACGACGAGGGGCGGGCGCTGCCGCCGGACACGCTGGTGTTCGACCTCGACCCCGGCCCGCCGGCCACGATCGTCGAGTGCACGCGCGTGGCGCTCATGCTCCGCGAGGTGCTCGACGCCGAAGGGCTCACCGCGCTGCCGAAGACCAGCGGCAGCAAGGGCATGCAGCTGTACGCGGACTGGGACCGCCGCGAGGAGCCGTCCGCGTACGCCAAGAGGCTGGCCCAGCTCCTGGAGAAGGAGCACCCCGATCAGGTCGTCAGCGTCATGGCGAAGAAGGCGCGGCCCGGCAAGGTGTTCATCGATTGGAGTCAGAACAACCCCGCGAAGACCACCGTGGCACCCTATTCTCTGCGTGCCAGGGAACAACCGACCGTGTCGACTCCGCTCACTTGGGAAGAGGTCGGGGGCTGCGAACACCCCGAGGATCTGGTGTTCACGGCGCCCGACGTACTTGCGAGAGTGGAGAAGCACGGCGACCTTTTCAGCCGGGCGTAGTCTGGTTCCGTCCACACCGAGAAGGGGGCCGAAGATGTCGGAGATGGACGTACGCGGGGACGAAGGTCCGTACACCGAAGAGGAGGAGCTGTCGATCGAGACGCCCGAGGCGGACGCGATCGAGCAGCAGCGCGAGATGCTCCAGAGCACCGGACAGCTGCGCCGGGAGCTCCCGCTCGACGTCGACCCCGCCGACGGGGCCGACCAGGACCGCGTGGTCGATCTCGACGACGACGACTACTACCGCTGAGCCCCGGCCCGGCGGCGGTGACCTGCGTGAAGGAGGCCGGAGGCGGCCGGACGCGTCCGACGCCGGCGACCTGCCGCACGTAGGATGTCCGCACAGTTCGCTGACAGACCAATGGAGACCCGCGTGACCGCAACCCCGGATGCCAAGCCCCGGGGCACCCGGCTGCCCCGCCTGGCCCGCCGCCGGCAGCTCCTGAGCGCCGCGCAGGAAGTGTTCGTGGAGAACGGCTATCACGCGGCCGCCATGGACGAGATCGCCGACCGGGCCGGGGTCAGCAAGCCCGTGCTCTACCAGCACTTCCCCGGCAAGCTCGAGCTCTACCTCGCGCTGCTCGACCTCCATGTCGACGACATGGTCAACCGCTGCCGCGAGGCCCTCGCCTCCACGCAGGAGAACAAGCTGCGCGTGCAGGCCACGTTCAGCGCCTTCTTCGACTTCGTCTCCACGCAGGGCGAGGCGTTCCGGCTGGTCTTCGAGTCCGACCTGCGCAACGTCGCGCCGGTGCGGCAGCGGGTCGAACGCGCGCTGAGCGACTGCGCCGAGATGGTCAGCGAGCTGATCCAGGAGGACACCGGCTGCACCAGCGACGAGGCTCATCTGCTCGGTGTGGGCCTGGTCGGCATGGCCGAGGTGAGCGCGCGCTACTGGGTCACCACGAAGGGGTCGATCCCCAAGGACGCGGCCGAGCAGCTCATGGCCCGGCTCGCGTGGCGGGGCATCAGCGGTTTTCCGCGTACGGCTTAACCCGTTCGCTGGGCGCGATCATTCGTCGTGCCGGTCGGTGTGACCGGCCACGATGAAGGTGAGCCAGCCCGTCACCTAGGGAGCCACGATGGAAGTCAAGATCGGCGTACGTTCCGTACACCGCGAGCTCGTTGTCGAGACCGACCTCTCCGCCGAGCAGGTGGAGGAGGAGATCAGGAACGCCCTGTCCGTCGATCGCGGCGGCGTGTTCGCGCTGACCGATGTCAAGGGCAGGCGGGTCGTGGTGCCGGTGGCCTCGCTCGGGTTCGTCGAGATCGGAGAGGACGAGGCCCGCCCGGTCGGGTTCGGCGGGACGTTGTAGGAGCTGTTTCCGGGGAGGGTACGGCTGCGACCGCCGTACCCTTCGCCGTCACCGGCGGTGTTCAGCCGTGCCGGGCCCTTCGTGGCCTTCGGGCTCGGCGGCGGTGAAGGCCCGGTGACCTGGCGAATCGGTTGCCTTGAGCTCGGCCCAGAGCCTGTGATCGGCCTGGCTTAGGGCTCGGCCCCGGAGCTTGAGGCCGGCCTCGCTCAGGGCTCGGGCCGGAGCCTGGGCTCGGACTTGAGTCGTGCCGCGCCCCGTCTTCTTCGGCTCCCCACGATGGCGGCGGGCAGCGTGCGATGGCGGCGCGAGCGGTCGGGTGTGCGGAAGCGTGCGGGTCAGCGAGTTGGAAAGTCCCGTTTCGGGCGGAACGTAGCGGTGGCGGTTCAGACGCGGGGGTAGCGGCGGAGCAGGCAGCCGCGGGGGCGGCGGGGGCACGGGACGCACGTCCGGCCCGGCTCCGCAGCCGGGCAGGCCGCGCTCTCCCGTCGCAGCACAGCGCGGGGTACCCAGCGGTTCGGCCCACATCTCGTCAAGGAATTGCCGTAGCGGCGCGAGGCCCTCATGTCGGCACGGTACAACCGTTCCGCGCCGTGCGCCGCCCGTTAGCGCAACACCACCTCCCCCGAGCCACCCAGCACTCCCAGAACCACTCCGCAGACGCACGCCTACCACCCGTTCGGGCTACCTGATGGGCTTACGCGCCTTTCCCTCCAGGGGCGCGGCGCGATCTCCTCCCTCCAGGGGCGCGGCGCGATCTCTCCGCTGGAGCGCGAGGAGCTTCAGGGCAGGCGTTCGAGCCTTCCTCCAGGAGGTGCGGACCTTTCTGAGTCCGAGCGGCTCCCGCCGGCAGGACGGCGACTGCGCAGAACGGTATCTGCCAGGGTGAGGTGCTGACGGTGATGGTTGCGGCCTGTCGCCAGGGCGGGCCGGTGAACAGGGAGTGCGGTGCCGGCGGCGGTGAAGGAGCGGACCTCCGCGATGCGGGCGACGGTCTCCGGGAGGAGTGCTCCTTTCCGCAGCACGGATGGCGGCTGAGAGACGCAGAGCGGACGGCCTCCACGAGACGAGTGACCGCTTGGAGAGGCGGGCGGCGCGACTCCGGCCGGGCGCGGGTGACACGGTCTCGCGGTGCAGGACGGCCGGGCGCGGGTGACACGGTCTCGCGGTGCAGGACGGCCGGGCGCACGCGGCACTGTGTGGACGGGTGAGGGAGTCCGGGTGGAGGCGGTGCCCGGCCGGTCGGTCGAAGGTCGGGTGGGGGTCAGATGCCCATGGCGGCCATGCGCTTGTTGTGAGCCTCCGTGAGCCTGGCGAACAGGCGCGAGATGTCGGTGTGCCCCTCGCCCTGTGATTCCATCAGCAGCCGGGCCAGCTCAGGACGTGCGGAGGCCACCTGCTGCCCCTGGCTCAGCGCCTCGCCCACCAGGCGGCGCGCCCACAGTGCGAGCCGTCCGGCGGCCGTCGGCTCGGCCTCGATGCCCGCCCGCACCCTTCCGACCGCGAACTTCGACCGTTCCTCATCGACCAGCACCTCATCGACGAGCGAGGCGATCTCGGGGTCGAGGTGCCGCGCCGCCTCCCGGTAGAAGTCGTGCGCGATGCCGTCCCCCACGTACGTCTTGACCAGGGCCTGCAGCCAGTCGGCCGGGCGGGTCTGGGCGTGCCAGGCGTCCAGCGCGCCCACGAACGGCGCCATGGCCTCGTCGGGATCGGCCCCGAGCTCGGCGAGCCGGTCGCGTAGCAGGCGGAAGTGGGCGTACTCGGTGACGGCCAGCTCGCTCAGCGCCGCGCGGTCCGCCAGCGTGGGCGCCAGCGTGGCGGCGTCCTCGGTCATGCGCGCGTACGCGCTGAGCTCCGCGTACGCCAGCACACCGAGCAGGTCGACGACTCCAGGAGACTCCTTCATGGAAGGCAGCGTACTTCGGCTATTCTTCGGGAACATACGCAAGCTCGGCCAGCGTTGTGGTATCGAGTACACTGCTCTGTGAAAGTGCGACCGCACTGTGTTAATTCGGGCCGTTGTCCCGAATACCCCCGATTCCCCGGGTGCGCGGTCGCTGATGACGCGAGAGGGCTGGCTCTACCGCGAGGACCCACGACACGGGGGCTGTATCCGCCCGTCGGTCCCGGCAGGCCCGCCTTCATTTGAGACTGAGGCAGGCCACGCTGACGACTTTCCGAGACCTCGGAGTCACACCAGAGATCGCCGATGCCCTTGAGACCGAGGGCATCGTCACACCGTTCCCCATCCAGGAGATGGCACTTCCGCTCGCGCTGAGCGGCCAGGACCTGATCGGTCAGGCGCGCACGGGTACGGGCAAGACCTACGCGTTCGGCATCGCGATGCTGCAGAGCATCGGCAAGCCGCGTAAAAACCGCAAGAAGCCCCGCGGGCTGGTCGTCGTGCCGACCCGCGAGCTGGCCGTGCAGGTCAGCGAAGACCTGGTGACCGCCGCCGGCAAGCTCGGCTCCCGGGTCCTGACCGTGTACGGCGGGCGCGCGTACGAGCCGCAGATCGAGGCGCTGAAGGCCGGCGTCGACGTCATCGTCGGCACGCCGGGCCGGCTGCTCGACCTCGTCAAGCAGAAGCACCTCGACCTGGGCCAGATCACCACGCTCGTGCTCGACGAGGCCGACAGGATGCTCGACCTGGGCTTCCTGCCCGACATCGAGCGGATCTTCAAGCTGATCCCGGCGCAGCGGCAGACGATGCTGTTCTCGGCCACGATGCCGGGCGAGATCGTCGCCCTGTCGCGTAAGTACCTCAACCGTCCGACGCACGTGCGCGCCGAGCTGGAGAGCGGCGAGGGCGAGGCCACGCCGCAGGTACGCCAGATCGTCTGGCGCACGCACCGGATGGACAAGATCGAGATCCTGGCCCGCCTGCTGCAGGCCGAGGGCCGCGGGCTCACGATGGTCTTCTGCGAGACCAAGCGGGCCTGCGACATGGTCGCCGACCAGCTCGACACGCGTGGTTTCGCGGTCGCGGCCGTCCACGGCGACCTCGGCCAGGGCCAGCGCGAGCAGGCGCTGCGGGCGTTCCGCAACGGCAAGATCGACGTGCTGGTGGCCACGGACGTGGCGGCGCGCGGCATCGACATCGACGACGTCACCCACGTGGTCAACTACGACTGCCCCACCGACGACAAGACCTACGTGCACCGCATCGGCCGCACCGGCCGGGCCGGGCGCACGGGCACCGCGGTCACGTTCGTCGAGTGGGAGGAGCTGACCCGCTGGAAGCTCATCAACCAGATGCTCGGCCTCGACTTCCCCGAGCCCGCCGAGACGTACTCGACCTCGCCCCACGTCTACTCCGAGCTCAACATCCCGGAGGGCACCAAGGGCGTGCTGCCGCACGCGGCGCGCTCGCGTGCGGGGCTGGCGGCCGAGCGGATCGAGGACCTCGGCGAGACCGGCCGGGCCCGCACGCGCGGCGGGCGGCGCAGGGACGAGCGCGACGAGCGTCCGGCGCGCCAGCCGCGCCAGCGCCGCCGCCTGCGCGGCGGCAAGGAGCTGGTGGAGACCGCATCCGTCGAGAAGCCGGAGGTCGAGCCCGTGAACAACCAGGCGGAGGAGACTCCGGCGATCTTCACGACGGACGAGATCGAGGCCGCGGGCGAGGCCAGGCGCGGGCGTACGCGCAGGGGCGCCGCCTCCTCGGCCATCGAGCAGGCGCTCACCGACGCCCCCGAAGCGCCGGCCCGCCGCACCCGCGCCCGGCGCGGCGCCGCCGAGGCGGAGGAGACGGCGGAGGCGCCGGCCAGGCGCACCCGCGCACGCCGTTCCGCCGAGGCTGCCGAGGAGAGCGAGGCGCCGGCGCGTCGTACGCGTGGGCGCAAGGTCGCCTCCGATCCGGCGACCGTCGAGGCGGCCCCGCCGGTCGCCGCGCCGTCCGGCCGGTACGACGACGAGCCCGAGGCGGACCACCCGGCGCCGCCCGCTCCACCGCGCAAGGAGCCGGAGCGGATCATCCCGCCGAACCCGTTCACGGTGATCTTCCAGTCGCCGGACCTGGCCACGGACGACGACGACATCGCGCCGTCGGCCGCGACCGAGCGCAAGCAGCAGCGCCGCCAGTCCCGCGGCGGCCGCCGGCGCGGCTGACCGCAGGGCGAGCACCGCAGCGCGAGCAGAGGGCGCGCACCCGGAGTCGAGTCAGGGTGCGCGCCTTTTGCGTGCGCGGCCGCCTTCTGCGGGTGCGGCCGCCCTTTTCGCGCGTACGCCCCTTCGCGTGCACGCCTTTTCGCGCGCACGCCTCCTTAGCCTGCACGTCTCCTTCGCCTGCACGCCTCCTTCGCGTGCACGCCCCCTTCGCGGGTGAGCGGCCGGCGCGGCCGGCGCCCATCCACCCGGGTGCGCCGACCCCGCGACGGCCGACCGAACGGGACGGGGCGGCGGGAGCGTGCGTTTCCCGTGCCCGATGTTTTTCTCGTCGCGTACGTCACCGGTTTCCCGTCGCGTGCACCTCCGGACTGAGCGCAGGCTCAGGGGCACGCAGACGGCGCTCAGCGGGACGCTGAGGTGTCTGGGTCGTCTCCTTGGACACAGAGGACGCCGCGACAAGTGACGGGCTGTGCGGGCGTTTCAGAGCCGCCAGAGCGCCGGAGTCCGAAATCGGCGCGCTTCGGCACCCCCATCTTCGCGATCCGCCCATTCTTCGCAAGCGGCCAGAACTCGCACCGGCGTCATCGTCATGCCGGTGTCGAGGCGCTGACCTCTGGGTATTGTTGCCCCACGTGAGTACGCCGCGATTCCTCGACCTGCCTCCTGGCGTTGCACCCCAGAAGATCGAGACGCCACAGGGCACGTTCGCGGCCCTGGAGGCGGTGCCGGTCAGCGGCGTGGTCGAGCGCTGGCCCGCGCTCCTCGTGCCGGGGCTGACGGGCAGCAAGGAAGACTTCATCGCGGTCCTGATGACGCTGGCCCAGTCGGGCCGCCGCGTGCTGGCGATCGACCTGCGCGGCCAGTACGAGACCCCTGGTCCCGACGACCCGGCCGCCTACACGTGCGCCGCCCTGGGCGCCGACGTGGACGCGCTGGCCCAGGTGATCGGCGAGGGCGACCCGGTCCACCTGGTGGGCCACTCGTTCGGCGGGCTGGTGGCGCGGGAGGCGGTGATCGACGGCCGGACGAAGTTCGCCTCGTTCACGATGATGAGCTCGGGCCCCGGCCCGATCGAGGGCAGGCGCGCCCACCACGCCGGCAAAATCAAGGAGGAGGCGCCGGTGCTGGGCCTGGAGCACGTCTGGCGTTCCAGGTTCGAGCCCGAGGTGCTGGCCAACGACGTGCCGGACGACATCGTCGAGTTCCTGCACAAGCGCCTGCTGGCCAATTCGCCCGTCGGGCTGTCGCGCATGGCCGAGCAGGTGCTGACGATGCGCGACCGTACGGACGAGCTGCGCCAGATCGAGCTGCCGACGCTGGTCCTGTACGGCGAGCACGACGACGGCTGGCCGCCCGAGACACAGTCGGACATGGCGGCCAGGCTCGGGGCGGAGTGCGTGGTCGTGCCGGGCGCGGTCCACTCCCCCGCGGTCGAGGCGCCGGAGACGACGGCGGCGGCGCTGGTGCGGTTCTGGAACGCGGCCGAGAAGCACTTTTTGGACACGAGGTCCAGCACCGTGTAATTCTTCGTTCACTATGACCGACCTCGTCGTTCAGCCGCCGCAGGCGGCGACCTGGGTGGTGCATCTCGACCGGTCGATGTGGGTGGGCGGCGTACGCGGCCTGATGTTGCAGGCGCTGCACCCGCTGGCCATGCTCGGTGTCTGGCAGAACTCGAACTTCCAGGACGACCCGTTCGGCCGGCTGCGCCGCACGGCCGACTTCGTGGGGCGGGTGACGTTCGGCAGCCCGGAGGAGGCCGACGAGATCGGCCGCCGGGTGCGCGGCATCCATAAGGCGCTGCGCATCCGCGATCCCGAGACGGGCAGGACGCATCGCGTGGACGATCCCGAGCTGCTGCTGTGGGTGCACTGCGCGGAGGTGTCGTCCTACCTGGAGGTGGCAAGGCGCGGCGGGCTCGCGCTCACCGAGCGGCAGGCCGACCGCTACCTGCGCGAGCAGCGCAAGAGCGCCGCGTACGTGGGCCTGCACCCCGACGACGTGCCCGGCTCGTGCGCGGAGATGGCCGCCTACTTCAAGGAGGTGCGCCCCCGGCTGCGGGTGACGCCGGAGGCGGTGTCGGCGGTGCGGTTCCTGCTGTGGCCGAAGCTGCCGCCCGAGCTGCGCATGCTGTCGCCGGGCAAGCCGGTCTACTTCCCGTTCGGCGCGCTGTGCTACTACACGCTGCCGGACTGGGCCAGGCGCATGTACGGCCTGCTGCCCGAGGTGCCGCAGGCCGCGGTGACGGCGGCGCTGAAGGCGTTCAGGTTCGGGCTGAACGCGCTGCCCGAGCCCGTGCACGACCGCGCCTTCATGCCCGCGACCCGCGGCATGTTGCGGGGCGCCCGGGAACGGCTCGGCGCGGCGGGCTACGACGTTGGCAAGGGGCTCAGGGGCCTCATCGACCCCCGCCGCTGGCCCAAAGCCGCGTAGCCCCGGTACAGCCGCTGAGGCCCGCGCCCGTGCCACGGCCGTCGCCGCAGGCCGGAGCGCCCAGGCCGGGGACGCCCGTCACTCGGCGAGGCCGTCCCAGGGCCGGCGTTCCGGGGCCGCCGCCTGCCCCTCAGGGCAGTGCCGGCGGAAGTCGCACCACGAGCAGAGCGGGCCGGGGTTGGGCGCGAAGAGCTTGTCGACCTCGGCGGGCACCTGCGCGGGCCCGGCCTGCTGCCGATCGCCGGGCGCGCGGCGGGTGCCCTGGGGCGTGGCGACGGCCTCGCGGTAGCGGTCGTCGGCCTCGGCGGCCTCCATGGCCACCTCTTCCGCACGGGCGATGTGGCGGGCCAGCGACTCGTCGGTGTGGCGCCACTGGACGATCTCGCCGGTGGGCAGGTGGTGCAGCTCCACCGTGCGGCACGGGGTGCGCATCATGGTGGAGGCGGCCACCGCGTACGCGGCCAGGGCGAGCGAGGAGCGGGCGTCGTCCTGGGTGAGCGGCCGGCGTCCCGTCTTGTAGTCGACCACGACCAGCTCGTCGCCGCGCCGGTCGAGCCGGTCGATGCGGCCGGACAGCGCGATGACCTTGGTCCGTGTGGCGACCGTGCGCTCGACGCCCACGGGATCGTCGGCCGGATCGAGGGTCGCCACGTAGCCGGACACGAGGTCGCGGGCCCGTTCCAGCCAGCGCCCCGACTGCTCGGCGTCCCTGAACCCCTCGGTGATCCATCCGTTGGTGAGCAGGACGGCGGCCGTGAGCGGCGTGCGGCGCTCGTACGGCTCGCGCCACCATCCGGCCAGCGCGTTGTGCACGCTCGCGCCCACGCTGTTGTGCGCCCAGGCGGGGCCCTTGGACGGCTGCGGCCGGTCGAGGTAGGTGAACCGGTAGCGGCGCCGGCAGTCGAGCCAGGTGTTCAACCGCGACGGCGTGCACGAGTAGAGCCGCCGCGGCATCCCTTCGAGCGGAAGCTGCCCCTGCACCTAGTCGTCGCCCGGGCCGAGCGTGATGCCGGAGATCTTGGTGCCGTCGGTGAGCGGCGTCTCGGCGTCGCCGTCGCCCTCGTCGTCGCTCTTGCTCCGGGTCAGCGAGCCGGAGACCCAGTCGTCGAAGTGAGGCTCCAGGTCGCCGATCGTGACCTCTTCACCGTGGGCGGGCAGCACCCGCGTCTCGGCCGGGAGCGTGAAGAGCCGCCCGCCGATCGAGGTGAGCTGGTCGGCGAGCGCAGGGTATTCGCCGCCGATCTTGCCGGGGCCGTCGGCCTGCAGGGCCTTGCCGGTGAACACGGCCTTGAGCTTGTCGCAGTAGAGCGACACGCCGCCCGGCGTGACCCCGGGCGTCTCCATGACGTCGAGCTGGACGTCGGCGACCTCGAAGATGCCGTCGTCCTCCATGTCGATGTCGGGCCAGGTCTCCCGCCAGGTCTCCCGCCACAGCGGCTTGTCCTTGGGGTGCAGGGCGATCACGGCCTCGTCTCTGCTGGCCACCTCGATGGCGGCCGCGACGTGGTCGGGCAGGCCCGCCGTGCAGATGACGGCCAGCACCTCGCGCTCGCCCACCTGCTCCATGATCTTGTCGGCGTCACGCGCCGCGTCGATGACGATGACCTCGTCGTCGTCACCCACGATCCACGTGTTGTTCTCGACCTTGTGCTCGGTGCCGTCGATGTCGACGACACCCTCGGTCACCACTCGCTCGATACGCGCTGTCACGCCTCCGAACTCTAGCCCGTCTACCTGACAGAGCGAATCTCGATCGCGCGTCCTAACCCTCAAGTCTGGGAGAGAACGCCCCGAACGGCACGTCCAGGTCGTGGTCGCGGGCGTCGATGAGGGACAGCTCGGCGAGCGCGATCATGCATCCCGCCTCGGCCGGCCAGGCGATGGCCCACAGCCAGTTGCCCATGGCCTCGCCCGCGTACACGGCGCGGTCGCTGCGGCCGTCGACGCACCACAGCGCGGTGGGATGGCCGGCCACGACGATCTTGGCGTTGGGCGGCCCCGCGTCGAACCCCTCACCCGGGTCGGGCCCGTCGAGGCCGGCGAACCCCGCCCCGATCCCGACGCCCGGCTCTTCGGCGACGATGAGCAGGTCGGCCGGACCTTCCGTGAGTGAGGGCCCGCTCAGGGCGACGAGGCTGGCGCGGCCTCCCGTGCGCTCATCGCCCACCTCTCCGAAACCCGTGACCAGCCAGCCGACCGGCAGCGGCCACGGCAGCCACACGGGCACGACCGAGTTCTTGCGGATCGCCTCCAGCCCGGTGCTGGTCGGCGGCCACGGAGCCTGGTACGGCAGGACATCGCCGTGCGTGTCGCATCGATACGCGCTCGACCAGGCGCTCGGCCCGTGAAGCGGGCCAAAACACCGCGGGCAGGTTGGTGCCGCTCTCACAACTACCCACGGTGCTTTCTCCGGTGCGGCCCCGTCAAGGCCGCTCCTCGTTATCGCGTCGTAATCTTGGTCATGTGCACGTAAATTGTGTCGGAGCGATCATTTTCGACGCCTCTGACCGGCTGCTTCTCGTCCAGCGCGGCCATCCGCCCGGCATGGGCCTGTGGTCGATCCCTGGCGGGCGGCTGGAGCCGGGCGAGACGGACGAGGACGGGCTGCGCCGCGAGGTCCTGGAGGAGACCGGGCTGCGGGTGCGGGTCGGCCGCCTCGCGGGCACGGTGGAGCGTCCGGGGCCCGGCGGGGTGACGTACGTGATCCGCGACTATCTCGCGACCGTGTCCGATCCCGATGACGTCGCCGCGGCCGGTGACGACGCCGCCGACGTGCGCTGGTGCACGCGCGACGACCTCGCGCGGCTGCCGCTCACCGAGGGCCTGCTGGAGTCGCTCACGGAGTGGGACGCGCTGCCCCCGGCCTGAACGCCTGCGCCCTGCCCGCTCGGCCGCTACCGGCTCGACGTCAGGCTGGAGGTCCACAGGATCAGGTGGTCGGCCTGGTACGTCGTGGAGCGCCCGAGCGCGACCACCTCCGTGCCCGCCACGGCCACCGCCGACAGCCACTGCGCGCCCTGACCGCCCAGGCGGTCCCTGGTGAGCTCCATGCGGTTCCAGGTCAGCCCGTCCTGCGAGGTCCAGGCGGCGCTGTCGCCCTCGCCCTGGGTGCCGTGCCAGCCGACCGCCACCAGGCCCGCGTCGGCCGACGCGAGGTCGAAGACGCCGGCCGCGCGCTCGGCGGGCAGCCAGGCCGTGCGCCAGCTCTCGCCGTCGTCGTCGGAGACCGCCGCGTACGCCCGGCGCGAGCCGTCCGCGACCGCCGTGCCGATGGCGACGAGCCGCCCCTGGTGCACCGCGACCTTGCGCAGCCCGGCGGCGCTCGCGCCGTCCGGGGCGGCCGGCTCGCGGGCCCGCCAGTTGAGCCCGTCGGCGGAGTACCAGACGACGGCGTCCTCGCGGTCGCCGGTGCCCTTGCCGCCGACCGCGACGAACCCGTCCCCGGCCGCGGCCACGTCGTGGATGTGCACGCCCGAGCCGCCCTGCGGCAGCTTCTCCGACCTGGTGTACTTGCGCGTGTCGGGCGTGAACCACATGGCCGCCCGCGACACGCCCGCCTGGTCGCGCGACTCGCCGGCCACCACATAGCCCTTCGCGCCCGCGGTGACCACGTCGGTGCGCAGGAACGGGTCGTCCTGGGGGCGGGCCAGGTCGCCGGTGACGTTCACCCGCTTCCAGTTCTCGCCGTCCTGCGAGGTGACGAGGAGCGGGTCGGTGAGCGCGACGCCGGTCTCGGTGCCGCCGACGGCGAGCCAGCCGCGGCTGCCGTGGGCGACGTCCTCCAGCGTCTGCCTGCCGGGGCCGCCGAGGCTCATCGACTTCCAGCGCTGCCAGTTCCTGATCGTCCACAGGCCGGCGTCGCCCGAGGCCGAGCCGACGGCGACGTACCTGCCGTCGTAGGCGGCCAGCGCGTTGGTCTCGCGGGACATCCTGGTCAGGCCGTCGATTCCGGCGACGTCGACCCGTGAGACCGAGCCGCGCTGCGGCGCGGCCACGAGCACGATCTGGTTGTCGACGTCGGAGGCCGCCTGGTCGCCGCCCGCGAACAGGGTCCCGCCCTCGGCGATCGTGAACCCGCGCAGCGTGGCGCCCCTCAGGTCGCGCAGGTCGGCCCGCTTGTCCCAGTCGCGCCCGTCGGTGCTGGTCAGCACCGCGTAGCGGCCGATGCCCGCCTGGGCGATCGCCGCGACGCCGGACGGGTAGGAGATCAGCGACTCGACGCCGGTGCTGGTGGCGTCAAGCCCGCGGATGGAGCCGCACTGCGACCACCGCGTCCCGTTCTGCGAGCAGTAGACGCGTACGTCGCCCTCGATCGTCCGCCGCCGCGTCGGCACCAGCACGAACCGCTTGGGCAGCACCGCCACCGTCCCCGCGCGCGGGTCGCCCGCCTCGGGGAGGCGGAAGCCGGTCGCCTGCCAGGTGCCCCCTCCGTCGGCCGATCGGAGCACCCGCGATCCCTCGCCGTCCGCGGGTACTCCGATGGCCACGACCGTGTCGCCCCTGGCCACGACGGCCCTGAGCTCACGGACGTCCGGCTCCCTCAGCTCGGCGCGCTCCCATGCGGAGCCGTCCGCCGAGCGCCAGGCCGCCGGTCCCGTGCCGCCGCCGGCGCCCGTGGTGCGGCCGACCGCGACGAACCCTGACTTCGTGCGCGCGATGTCCTCGATGTGGTCGCCCGGCCGGAACGCGGCCAGGCGCGATGGCGGCACGGCCGTCCAGCTGTAGCCGTCGGTGCTGGTCCACAGGCCGCGCTCGCCGGTGGCCTCGTCGCCGCCGCTGGCCAGCCAGCGGCCGTCGCCGCCGACCACCCTGCGCACGGTCGAGGTGGCGGAGGTGCCGTTCACCTGGCCGAGCTGCCAGTGCTTGCCGCCGTCCGGCGAGAACAGGAAGAGCGGGCGCGGGGTCGGGCTGGTCGTGTCGCTGCCGACCGCCACCACCGCCTTGCCCGCCGAGGCCATGTCGTTGAGCTTCTGGTTGACGCCCTCGCCCGCGGCGGGGACCGTGAACAGCTCGTCGCCCGAACGCCCGGTGCCCGCCTCCAGGCGCAGCGCCGGGCTCTCGTCGCCGAGCCACTGCCAGACCAGCACGCCGGCGGCCACCAGGACGGCTGCGGCCACGGTCAGCGCGACGGGCACGGCCCTGCTGCGCCTGCGCACCGGACCGGCCCGGCGGAACGCGGCCGGGGCGGGGCCTCTGTGGTGGCGTCCGCCCGCTCCCGTGGGGCGGGCGGGGCCGGTGGCCACCAGCAGGTCGGGGCGGGTGGGGCGGCCGGCGGGCGGGCGTCCGACGCGCCGCACCTCGGGCTCGTCCTCGCCGCCCGGCCGCTCCTCCTGCGGCGGCGCGGGCTCCTGCGGCGGCGCCTCCTGTGCTGGGGGCTCCTGTACTGGGGGCTCCTGTGCTGACGGCTCCTGTGCTGGGGGCTCTTGCGAGGTCTCGCGGGACGGGAGCGGATAGACCAGCCGGTACGGAGGCGGCGTACGGTCCCGCCGCCGCTGCGCCCCCTCCTCAGCCGGACCGGCCTCCTGGGCGGGGGCGTCCTGGGCGGGGGCGTCCTGGACCGGCGCGCCGGGGGCGGCGGCCAGCGGCTGGGTGGCCCCGCCCGCGCCCTCCTGAGCCGGTCGCGGCCGGCTCAGCGGGCCGCCCGCGACGAGTTTGTCCGGCCGGTTGACGATGCGCCGGGGCCGGCGGCGCGGCTCCGCGTCGGGCTCGGCCGCGGGCGAGCTGTACGGGCGGCGCCCCTTGGGCGGCTCCGGCTCCTCGTCGGGGATCGGGGCGGCGAACGGCGGCATGCCCCACGGCGAGGCCAGGGGCAGCCCTCGGGCACGGTCGTCGGTGGGACCGGGCGGCGAGTGGCTGATTCTGGGCTCTTCGGCATGCGGCTGGGGAGCGGACGGGCCCTCGGCACGGGGCTCGTCGTCTTCCGGCGGTCGCCGTGGCGGTTCGCTGGGGCCGGAGGCCACGCGGCGTCCCTCCTAGTCGAACGAGTCGTACAGGTCGATCCCGGCCGCTGTCGCGGACCGTTCCAGGAAGGTCCGGGCCCGGGGACTGTCCCTGCCCTCGCCGTCCCGTACAGCATCCAGACCAACATGTCTCGGCCGGAATAGCGAGACCTCTCTAGCGAGATTCCCCGCACCCCTCGCCCGTTTTATTGCGAAATAGCGCTAATCGACCGCTTTTTAGCTAGATACATCACACCAAACGCATACACCCCGAGCTGCACCACGGTTCCCGCCAACGCCTGCCACGGCACCGGCACCTTGCCCTGGTTCAGGGCGTCGTCGAGAGTGCCCGCGGCGGCGCTCGTCCCGAAGGCGATCACGTTGTTGAGCACGTGCAGCGCGATGGCCGCCTCCAGCCCTCCGGTGCGTACGCTCAGCCACGCCATCACCGCACCGAACATGAACACGTCGAGCAGCCCGGCCCACGAGTAGCCGTGCAGTGAGGCGAACAGTGCCGAGCCGATGAGGATCGACCAGACGGGGTTGCGCACGTGCGCCCCGACGGCCTGCACGAACCAGCCGCGGAAGACGTACTCCTCGGCCGCCGCCTGGAACGGCACGAGCAGCACGATCACGACGAGCAGCGGCAGGAAGGTCTCCCACCCGGCCCAGCCGAACATCTCGGTGTCCAGGCCGGCCGAGGCCAGCGCGGCGTACTGCGCGACCTGCCCGAGGACCATCGCGAGCAGCGCCACGGCCGCGCAGGACAGCAGCCACGTCCAGCGCAACCGCCCGGCCACGGACGAGAGCGTCCCGGGGCGGCGCCGCTGAATGAGCGCCGCGGTGCCGAACACCAGCAGCAGCACGGGCGCGATGGACAGCAGCGACATGGCGAGGCCGGCCGGCGTGCCCTTCGGCAGCCCACTGGGGTGGATCGGCGCGGGCAGGCCGAGCACGGCCGCCCCCACCACGAACATGGTCACCACGACGACGCCGATGAGCAGGAACCCGGCCGCCACGATCAGCGTGCCGACGATCGCCTGCCATGGCCGGGTGGCGGGAGTCCTGGCCAGGTGGTCATAGCGGGCCCCGCGCGGGACCGGCAGGAACCAGGACGGCGCCGGCGGCGGGTACGGATAGCCACCGTACGGATACTGCGGCCCTGGTTTCTGCTGCATCTCTCCATTCTGTCTGTCCCATACGTAATAGTTCACAGACGGGTCCGGGAAAGCGGCGGATGCTCGATGGCGTAGACCTTTCGACCCTGGGAGCAGTCCATGTCGTCACGGCTGGGACCTGTGATCACCCTCACGGCGGGCGCGGTGCTCGCCTTGGGGCTGGGTGTCGCCAGCATCGCCGCGGCACCGGCGGCTCGAGACTCCGCCGCCACCGACACGCGTACGAACACCGCCGCCGAGGCCCCCGCAGCCGAGGCGAGCCCATCGGGGAACGCCGGGGAGAGCACCGCATCCGCGTCCCCTTCCCCCACGGCCACCGAGCCGAAGAAGATCGACAAGGCCGATTACGGCGGCCGGGTGAAGGGCAACGGCGGGCTGATCGCCATCTCGATCAGGAACGGCAAGGCCGTCGGCTACTTCTGCGACGGCCGCCTCGAAGCCTGGTTCACGGGCACGGAGTCGGCCGGCGAGCTGCGGCTCAAGGGCGTCGCCGACCCCCGTTCCACGGTCAGGGCGGAGCTGGACGGCGGGCGGGCCGAGGGCACGGTCACCGTCGCCGGCAAGCGGTTCTCCTTCAAAGCCCCCGCCGTCACCAAGCCGTCGGGCCTCTACCGCGCCACCGCGATCGTGCGCGGCGCCAAGTTCCGCGCGGGCTGGATCCTGGTGCGCAACCCCAACGGGGGCTACTCCCAGGTCGGCGCCGCGTTCGCGGGCAAGGAGCAGATCGACGTCCCGCAGCTCGACGCCGCTCAGCCGACCGCGCCCATCACGGTCGAGGGCACGACCGTCTACCCCAAGGACGCCGACTCGTTCGTCGAGGAGATGCCATGACCGCCATCCCCCAGCGGCCCGCCCGCGGCCTGACCCCGTTGCTCGTGCCGCTGCTCGCCGGCGGCCTGCTGATGATCGCACTCGGCGTGTACGGCCGCGCGCACACGCCGACCGGCTTCGCGGTCGGCGTGGCCGGCTTTTCCGGCGCGCTGCCGATGAAGGTGTGGCTGACGACGGGCGCGTTCGTGCTGGCGATCGTGCAGGTCATCTCGGCCCTGTCCCTGTGGGGCAGGCTGGGCGTCGCGATCCCGCCCGCCGTGCACCGCTGGTCGGGGCGGGCGGCGTTCCTGCTCACGATCCCCGTCGCCTTCCACTGCCTGTACGCCCTGGGCCTGCAGTACGACGTACCCAGAGTGCTCGCCCACTCGCTGCTCGGCTGCTTCTTCTACGGCGTGTTCACCGCGAAGATGCTGGCCCTGCCCAGGCGGGACGCGCCGGGCTGGACGCTGCCGGTGCTCGGCGGGCTCGCGTTCACCGTGCTCGTGGGGCTCTGGCTGACCTCGTCGTTCTGGTTCTTCACCGCCGTCGGCATCAAGGTGTGAACCGCTTGGTCCTGCGCAGCCCGGCCGCCCGGCCCTTGGCGGCCACGACGAGCGCCATCTTCCTGCTCGCCTCGTCGATCATCTCGTCGCCCAGCATGACCGCGCCGCGCTTCTCCACGGTGGTGTAGTACTCGTACGCCTCCAGGATGAGCTCGGCGTGGTCATAGTCCTCCTGCGACGGCGAGAACACCTCGTTGCAGGCGTCCACCTGCGCGGGGTGCAGCACCCACTTGCCGTCGAAGCCCAGCGCCGCCGCGCGCGTCGCGACCCTGCGGAAGCCCTCGACGTCCTTGATCTGCAGGTAGGGGCCGTCGATGACCTGCAGGTCGTGCGACCTCGCGGCCATGAGCAGCCGCATGAGGATGTAGTGGTAGGCGTCGCCCTCGGCGTAGCCGGGCGGCTGCTCGCCGACGACGAGCGTGCGCATGTTGATGGAGGCCATGAAGTCGGCGGGGCCGAACACCAGCGTCTCCAGGCGCTTGGACGACCCGGCGATGGCGTCCACGTTGACCAGGCCGCGGGCGTTCTCGATCTGCGCCTCGATGCCGATGCGGCCGACCTCGTACCCCATGGTCTTCTCGATCTGCGTGAGCAGCGTGTCGAGCCAGATCACCTCGGTCGGGTCCTGCACCTTCGGCAGCATGAGGCAGTCGAGCTGCTCGCCCGCGCCCTCCACGATCTCGATCACGTCGCGGTACGTCCACTGCGTGGTCAGGTCGTTCACCCTGACCACCCGCGTCTTGCCGGACCAGTCGCCCTCGCGCAGGGCGCGGACGATGTTGGCCCGCGCCTCCTCCTTGGCCAGCGGGGCGACGGAGTCCTCGAGGTCGAGGAAGACCTCGTCCACGGGCAGGGTCTGGGCCTTCTCCAGGAACCGGGGGTTGCTGCCTGGCACGGCGAGCACCGAACGTCGTGAGCGCATGCGCTCAACCTACTCGCGCGGCCTGCTCACGGCCGCCCGGTGACCGCGCCCGCTTCCGGCGGTTACAGTCGTGCCTGTGAGCGAGGGATCTGTGAGCGCCGCGGCCGTCGAAGAGGGCGCGAAGAAGTCGGGCGTCTGCTGGCTCACCCTCGACCGTCCGCGCCTGGCCTGGCACGCCTGGCACGACGGCGCCATCTACCTCGTCTCCGGGGGCGCCGAGCAGGAGCTGCCCGGCCTGGAGTCGCGCGATCGGGTCACGGTCACGCTGCGCAGCAAGGACAACGGCGCGCGCCTTGCGGAGTTCGAGGCGACGGTCGAGAAGGTGGACCAGGCGGCGGCGTCCGACGCGGTGGCGGTGCTGGCCAAGGAGCGGCTCAACGCCCCCGACAGCGAGCATCTGACCGAGCGCTGGGCCCGCGAGTCCACCGTGTGGCGGCTCACGCCGCAGGTCTGAGCGGCCCGTCCGGCCCCGGTCCGCGCGGCCCGTGCGGAGGGGCCGCGGGCAGGGCGGGCGCGGGCTCAGCCCGCGGACGTGACCGGCTCGGGGCCGGGTTCCTGACCCGTCTCCTCGCCGGTCCCTTCAAGGGGCTCCGGTGCGGCCTGCGGGCGGGTGGCCGAGGTGGCGGTCTGAGCGAGCAGCGCGCCGCCGATCACGATCAGCCCGCCGACGATCTGGAACACGCCGAGCCGCTCCCCCACCAGCGCCCACGCCACGACGGCACCGAAGATCACCTCGAGCGAGGCCACGGTCGCGCCGACCGCGGCCGACAGCCGCCGCACGGCGTTCACGCCCAGGATGTAGGCGACCACGGTGGCGACCACCACCATCCACAGGTACGCGCCGGCGACCGGCAGCGTGATGCCGCCCTCGGGGGTGGCGGTGGCCGTGAAGGCGCTCCAGGGGATGTCCCACGGCCGGGAGAACGGGGCCAGCACCACGGCCGCGCCGACCATGCCCCACGCGATGAGGCCGAGGGGGTCCACCTCGTCGCCGAAGCTATCGTTCATCAGGAAATATCCGGCGCAGCACGCCCCGGCGAGCAGGCCGAGCAGCAGGCCGAGCGCGTCCAGGCGCATCCCCTGCCACGCCTCGACGACGATGCCGAGGCCCACGACGGCGACGACCGCGCCCACGTACGCGGCCTTGACCAGGCGCACCTTGCGGACGAGACGCACCCACGCCACCACCATCACCGGCGCCATGAACTCCAGCAGCAGCGCGATGCCGACCGGCAACCGGGTGATCGCCACGAAGTACAGGGCCTGCACCCCGGCGACGGCCATGACCGCGTACAGGGCGACGAAGGGCAGCATGGAGCGGCGGATGCGCAGCGCGCGCGGCCGCACCACGGCGAGCACGGTCATCAGCAGCAGCCCGGCGCCGGCCATGCGCGTCCAGACCGCCTCGATGGGCGCGAGCCCGGCCGCGTTGAGATATTTCGCCATGGGCCCCGAGAACGCGAAACAGCACGAGGACACGAACGCGAGCGCCAACCCCGCATACCTCATCGCAGACCCCCTGCATACCCCGTAATCACCGTTAAGCAGGTTTGATACTGACACGTCCGGGCTCCCGAGCGCAATGGGCCCCCGCTGTTAGCCTGACCGGGTGAAGATCTTCGTGGCCCGGCTGCCCGGGACCCCGGTGTTCGACCCGGCCGGCGACCAGATCGGCCGGGTCAGGGACGTCGTGGTCGGGCTGCGCATCGCCCGGCGGCCCACCGTGCACGGGTTCGTGGTGGAGGTGCAGCCGCGCCGCCGCGTCTTCCTCCCCATCACCCGCGTACGCCGCATCGAGGCGGGCGCCGTCGTCTTCACCGGCAAGCTCAACATGCGCAGGTTCGAGCAGCGCACCACCGAGACGCTGGTCATCGGCGAGATGCTCGACCTCACCGTGACCGTCGACGGCGAGCCCATGACCGTCTACGACGTCGCCATGGAGGAGATCAAGCCCTCCGTCTGGGAGATCACCAAGGTCGCCGTCTACCGGCGCAAGCGGCGCGACCCGCGCATCGTGGACTGGGACGAGGTGTCCGGGTTCGACACCCTGCAGAAGGACCAGGGCGCGGCCGGGCTCATCGCCGCGTTCGAGTCGCTGCGCGCCGCCGACATGGCCAGTGCCCTGCACGGCCTGCCCAGCAAGCGCCGGCTGGAGATCGCCCGCGCGCTCAACGACACCCGCCTCGCCGACGTGCTGGAGGAGCTGCCGCCCGACGACCGCATCGGCATCCTCAGCGTGCTGCCGCCCGAGCGGGCGGCCGTCGTCCTGGAGGAGATGGGCCCCGACGACGCCGCCGACCTGCTGCACGACCTGCCGGAAGAACAGGCGGCCCAGCTCCTCGGACTCATGGAGCCCGGGGAGGCGGCGCCGGTGCGGCGGCTGCTCACGTACCCGGAGACCAGCGCGGGCGGCGTGATGACCAGCGAACCGGTGATCCTGCCGCCCACCGCCACCGTCGCCGAGGCGCTCGCCCACATCAGGCAGCAGGACCTCACGCCCGCGGTGGCCGCCCAGGTCTACGTCACCAGGCCGCCGACCGAGACGCCGACCGGCACCTACCTCGGGGTCGCGCACTTCCAGCGACTGCTGCGCGAGCCGCCGTCCACCCTGCTCGGCGGCGCGCTCGACCCGTCGATCGACCCCATCAAGCCGGAGTTCACGCTCCGCGAGGTCACCTACTACCTGGCCAACTACAACCTCGTCGCGGCCCCCGTCGTGGACGAGCTCGGCCGCCTGGTCGGCGCGGTGACCGTGGACGACGTACTCGACCACATGCTGCCCGAGGACTGGCGGGAGAGGGACCACGAGCATGACGACTGAACGGCTCGACCAGCCGCGCGAGCTGCGCCGCTCCCTGCGCCCCCACTACGACCCCGAGGCCTTCGGCCAGCTGTCGGAGCGGATCGCCCGGTTCCTGGGCACCGCCCGGTTCATCGTCTACATGACGGTGTTCGTGTCGGTCTGGGTGCTGTGGAACGTGTTCGCGCCGCCGCACCTGAGGTTCGACCCGTACCCGTTCATCTTCCTCACGCTGATGCTCTCGCTGCAGGCGAGCTACTCCGCGCCGCTCATCCTGCTCGCCCAGAACCGCCAGGACGACCGCGACCGCATCCAGTACGAGCAGGACCGCGAGACCGCCGAGCGCAACCAGGCCGAGATCGAATACCTGACGCGCGAGATCGCCGGCCTGCGCCTGGCCATCAACGAGGTCGCCACCCGCGACTACCTGCGCGCCGAGCTCGGGCGGCTGCTCGACGAGCTACGGGAGATGGACGCCGTCGACGGCGGGGCCTCCCCGGACGGCCGCTCGTCGCGCAAGAGCACCGGGGAGTAACCTTGGACCGCTGTTGCACAGACATCTAACAGTGCGGATTAACCCACTGCGGACCGTGGTTCATACCATGGAGGGGCATCCTCACTACTGGCGTTTCAGCGCCTGTCACACATAGACCGACAAAGGAGGGACGGCACACTCCCTCGTGCCGAGACTTCGATGGCACCAACCCAGGAACTCGTGACGGCCGCGCTGTCCACCGTCATCGACCCCGAGATCCGTCGCCCCATCACGGACCTCGACATGGTCAAGAACGTCGAGATCGCCCCCGACGGTGCGGTGCGCGTCGGCATCTACCTCACCGTCGCCGGCTGCCCCATGAAGGACACCATCAGCCGCGACGTCACCGCCGCCGTCTCCAAGGTCGAGGGTGTCACCGCCGTGCAGATCGAGCTCGACGTGATGAGCGCCGAGCAGCGCAAGAGCCTGCAGACCAAGCTCAGGGGCGACCGCGGGCCGGAGAAGGAGATCCCGTTCAACCAGCCGGGCTCGCTGACCCGCGTCTTCGCGGTGGCGAGCGGCAAGGGCGGGGTCGGCAAGTCGTCGGTCACGGTCAACCTCGCCGCCGCCATGGCGTCCAACGGCCTCAAGGTCGGCATCGTCGACGCCGACATCTACGGCCACAGCGTCCCCCGGATGCTGGGCGCCTCCGAGCGGCCCACCAAGGTCGAAGACATGATCATGCCGCCGGTGGCCCACGACATCAAGGTCATCTCGGTCGGCATGTTCAAGCCGGCGGGCAACACCCCCGTCGTCTGGCGCGGCCCCATGCTCGACAGGGCGCTGCACCAGTTCCTCGCCGACGTCTACTGGGGCGACCTCGACGTGCTCCTGCTCGACCTGCCGCCCGGCACCGGCGACATCGCCATCTCCGTCGCCCAGCGGCTGCCGTCGGCCGAGATCCTCGTCGTCACCACGCCCCAGATGGCCGCCGCCGAGGTCGCCGAGCGCGCCGGCTCCATCGCGGCGCAGACCCACCAGCAGATCGCCGGCGTCATCGAGAACATGGCGTGGCTGCCCTGCCCCCACTGCGACGAGCGCATCGCGGTCTTCGGCGAAGGCGGCGGCCAGACCGTCGCCGACGCGCTCACCCGCACGCTCGGCGCCCGCGTGCCGCTGCTCGGCCAGGTGCCCATCGACATGCGGCTGCGCGAGGGCGGCGACGAGGGCAAGCCGCTCGTGCTCACCGACCCCGACTCGCCGGCCGCCGCCGAGCTGCGCTCGATCGCGGCCGGGCTGAGCAAGCGCTCCACCAGCCTCAAGGGCATGCAGCTCGGCCTCTCGCCCCGCCGCTGACCTTCTCCGATACGGGCCCGCTCTCGTTCGAGACGGGCCCGTTTTCGTGCGCAGGGCCGGTGACGCGTGCGCTTGTGCGGGGCGGGCGTCAGGTGGCCTCGGAGTCGTACGGGGGAATCTCACCGAAGCCGAGCTCATCGACCACCGGCTCCGGCGTGTACGTCGCCGCGACCGGCTCCAGCTCCTTCGGCTTGCCCGCGTTGTTCCAGTCGTCCTCGAGGTCGTCGAGGAGATGCTTGCGTACGAAGTTGCGCGGGTTGAGGTCGGCCGGGTCGAAATTCTGAAACTCGGGACCGAGCCCGGCACGCAGGTCCTCACGCGCGTTGTTGGCCATCCGGCGCAGGTTGCGCAGGGTCCGGCCCGCTTGCGCGGCGGCCTGCGGCAATTTGTCGGGACCGAAGACGAGGAGCGCGATCACGATCAGCGCTCCGACCTCCATCCACCCGAGTCCGAACACCGTGAGCTCCTACCGCAGTCCAACCTCTCCGAGGACAACCCCGGCCTATCCACAGACTAAGGGCTTCCGGCCGTGGCTGAGTCGTCCCCCCCTAGGACAAACCACCCACGCCCCGATGGCAACACCCGCCCGCCGTCGCACCCACACGAGGACCACCCCGGGGCGACGCCTCTCACACCGGCATCGCCGCCCGCGAACTCGCCGGCACGCGTGAGTGGCGAGCTTGCGGGCGAGCCGGTCTGCACGGGCCGGGCAGCAGCCCGCGCTCAAACCACCCACCGCCCGAACACACCACCCCGCCATCCGCGCGGCCAAGCGTGAGGCGGGGCAGGAGCGGTTCGCGGTCCGCCCCCACGGTTCGCGGCATGCTCCCACACAGCCAAGCGCGAGACCAGGGCGGGAACGGTTCGCGGTCCGCCCCCACGGTTCGCGGCACGCTCCCACACAGCCAAGCGCGAGACCAGGGCGTGAGCAGTCTGCGGTCCACCCCCCACGGTTCGCGGCCCGCTCTCTCACAGCCATGCGCGAGGCCGGGGTGGGGCGGTTTCCTTGGGGTGGGTCCGGACGTCTTGCCGTTCAGCAACGTGTCACCCGGCCGCCCGCGGGTCCGGGGTGGCCGGGTGATCGTTGGGACGAGGTCAGGAGGGCGACGGCGCGGGGCCGTCTTCGGCCACCACGGTGAGGGTGGCGGTGCGGTCCTGGCCGTCGCGCTGGTACTTGATCTTGATCTTGGAGCCGGGTTCCTTGCTGCGGATGAGAGCGATCAGCTCGTTGCTGTCCTGCAGGGCCAGCCCGTCGATCTCCAGGATCACGTCGCCGGGCTTGAGGCCGGCCTTGTCGGCGGGGCCGCCGGGCGTGACGGGCTGCTGGCCGGCGGCGGGCTCGGTGGCGATCTTGACGCCCTGCCCCCTGAAGTCCTTCTCCAGGACGACGCCGATCTTGGGCCGCTTGGCCCGGCCGGTGGTGATCAGCTCTTCGGCGACCCGCCGCGTCTGGTTGACGGGGATCGCGAAGCCGAGGCCGATGCTGCCGCTCTGGCTGGTCATCGAACGGCCGAGCGTGGCGATCGCGGAGTTGACGCCGACGACCTCGCCCTTGCCGTTCACCAGCGGGCCGCCGGAGTTGCCGGGGTTGATGGCGGCGTCGGTCTGGATGGCGCTGATGTACGCGGGCTCCTCGTTGTTGCCGGACTCGTCACCGGCGATGACGGGCCGGTTGAGCGAGCTGACGATGCCGGTGGTGACGGTGCCGGTCAGGCCGAGCGGCGAGCCGATGGCGATGACCGGGTCGCCGACGACGACCTGGTCGGAGTTGCCGAGCGTGATCTCCGGCGTGCCGAACGTCTCCTCAGGCTTGATCACCGCGAGGTCGGAACCCGGGTCGCGGCCGACGATGCGGCCGGTGGTGGTCTTGCGGTTGTTGAACATGATCCGGATCTCGCCGCCCTGCGCGGCCAGCGCGACGACGTGGTTGTTGGTGACCACGTAGCCGTTCTTGATCACGAATCCGGAGCCGGAGGCGCCTTCGGTGTTGGTGCCGTTGCCGACCTCCAGCGAGACCACGCTGGGCAGCACCCGCGCGGCGACGCCGGCGACGGAGTCGGGCGCGCGGTTGGTGGCACCGGTGGGCGGCGGGCCGAGGCTGTAGGAGGGGTCGGTGGCGCTGCTGGTCGGCCGGGTCAGCAGGTACGTGCCGACGCTGCCGAGCATCGAGGCCACCAGCGCGATCACCACGGCCATCGCGATCAGGAAGCCGGTGCGCGGCCCCCGGTGCGCGGCGGCGGTGTCCCGTCCGGGTGGCGGCGGCCCCCAGCCGGGGCCCATGCCCATGGCCTGGCGCGGTGGCGGCGGCTGGGGCGGCCTGTGGGAGCCGGGCGGCCCGCCGAATCCCGGGTGGTCGCCGAAGCCGCGGTGCTCGCCGGACGACCCGAGCGGCTGGCCGTCGTAGGCGCGGGCGCCCCCGTCGGGCGGTCCGAAGAACGGGCTCTCGTACGCACGCGTGTCGCCGTTCGGGGGCGCGAAGGAAGGCTCAGCCGAGCCGGGCGGAGCGAAGAAGGGCTCAGTGGAGCCGGGCGGAGCGAAGGAAGGCTCAGCCGAGCCGGACGAGCCGAAGGGGGCCTCAGCCGAGCCGGGCGGCCCGAAGGAGGGGCCCGGGGAGCCCTGCGGGCCGGAGGAGGGGCCTGCGGAGCCCTGCGGGCCCGAGGAGTTGTGCGGGCCGAAGGAGGGGCCGTCGTAGACGCGGGTCTCGGTGTCGGGACGGCCGTAGGAGTTCTCGGGGGAAGAAGCCTGGGGACGGTCGGGCGGGCCGAACGGCGGCGCGCCGTGCTGCGGTCCCGCGCCCTGCTGGGACCCAGGCCCGCCGTACGGGGACCGGTCGGCCGGGGCGTCGTACGGCCGCGGCTCGTACGGCGGCGAGCCGGAGCCTCCGGAGCGGCCCGACGGGTCGCCCCACGAGGAGCCGAAGGAGGCGGGCGGCTCCGGCCGCTGCTCGGACCTGTCGTCCGCGGGCAGGAAGTCCGGCCGCCCCTGTGGCTCGGGGGAGTCCGACGGTGTGCGCCCTCCCGGGGACCGCGTCTCGTCGGTCATTCAGATCTCACCACTCCTTGGCTCGGCCACCGCAAACGCTGGCTTTTGCGGCATACGAGTGATCTAAAGCTTTTGTCAGGACTTGCCTGTGACAATTCCCGAACCCAGATCGTATGCCCGCTCTGCCGCCGACTACGCCAACCGAATGTCCGCCGGCACCAACGAGGTGAGCCCGAGGTCAAGGTGTGGCGTTAGATGAGGCGTTCGTAGGCGTAGTACGGGCCTGCTGCTGGAACAGTTCAACCGGCGGAGCGGGATTGTTCTGCCCGATTCCGCTCGCGGCGAAGAAGGTGCCGAGCGCCACGGCCGCCGAGACCACGCCGACCGCCACGTACGTGGACCGCCGCCGGCTACCACCGCGGCCAGGACCCGAAGCGCCGCCACTGCCGTCGCGACGCGGACGGTTGTCGATGGGGGCGATCGTGTGCGGCCCGGGGATGGGCACTCCCCCGAACGTACGGGTAGGAAAAGGGCGTTCCCGCGGCGGCAGCGGCCCGCCGGGCTCCGCCATGCGCAGCAAGGACATCGTCAGGTCGGCGGGCATCGCCGGCATCTCGAGCGAGCGCAGGCGGGACTTCAGAGCCCTTACCGACTCCACTTCACGACGACAGTCAGCACAGAAAGTCAGATGTGCCAGCGCGCGTTCGCGCTCGGCGTGACTCAGCTCTCCATCGACAAGCGCGGAGGCGCGTTCTCCCAAATGAGCCATGTCAGATCTCCTCCCCACGGATCACGGTCGGGGGGAGTTGAGTATTACGGGGGGCTCGGTGATCGAGAGCCTCCCGCAACTGCGCCCGGCCACGGTGAATACGGCTTCGGACCGTACCCAGCTTGACGCCGAGCGTGGCCGCGATCTCCTCGTAAGAAAGACCCTCGATGTCGCACAGCACGATCGCGGCCCGGAACTCCGGGGCGAGCGCGTCGAGGGCGTCTTGGATGTCGGGCTCCAGGTGGGCGTCATGCAACGCCTGGGCCGGGGACGGCTCACGACCGCGCAGTCGCTCGGCGGCGTCGTCTGCGAGCCCCTCGAACCTGATGCGCTGCTTGCGCCGCGCCATGTCGAGGAACAGGTTGGTCGTGATCCGGTGCAGCCACCCCTCGAACGTGCCCGGGGTGTAACTCGACAGCGACCTGAAGACCCGGACGAAGACCTCCTGCGTGAGGTCTTCGGCGTCATGGACATTGCCGGTCAGCCGGTATGCCAGCCGATACACGCGCGCGGAGTGCGTCCGCACCACTTCCTCCCAGGTGGGAGGCGTCCACTCGGACGACACCGGAGTATCGGTCTGGTGGTCGCTCTCGTCCACCAGAACTCCTCTCTCTGGGACCACCGCTACCGCCATAGTGCCTGGTTTCGTCCCTTCGTGCGCACTGCCTGCCTTCCGGACCGGCAAAGCCCGTTTAAACCTGCAACGCCTCGATGCCCTCCTGAGTTCCCGTCCCGGCGTGTCTCCCCTAGGCTGCGATCGGTGCCAATCACGCGTATACCTCGCGACCTATCGCAATGAAAGTGGGGGGAGGAGGCCGATGACCACTCCGGTGGAGGCCACTCTGGCCTATGCGGAGCAGTTCCATCACGAGGATGAGATCTTGCACGCGGCGCGGCAGCGCGGGCTGGAGATGGGTGCCACACCCATCCTTCCCGGCGGCGGCGCCGCCCTGTGCTTCCTGGCGACCGTCATCAACGCCAAGTCGGTCGTCGAGATCGGCACGGGCTGCGGCGTGTCGGGGCTGTGGCTGCTGCGCGGCATGCGTTCTGACGGGACGTTGACGAGCGTGGACGTCGAACCCGAGCACCAGCGGCTGGCCCGTCAGGCGTTCACGGAGGCCGGGTTCTCCGGCAGCAGGGTGCGGCTCATCTCGGGGCGCGCGCTGGACGTGCTGCCGCGTTTGTCCGACGGCGGGTACGACATGGTCTTCGCCGACGGCGCCAAGCATGAGTACGCCGACTATCTGGCCGAGGCCGTGCGCCTGCTGCGCGTGGGCGGCATCGTGGCCTTCGACAACATGTTGTGGCACAACCGCGTGGCCGACCCGACGCAGCGCGACACCGACACGGTGGCACTGCGCGAGGTCGGCAAGCTCGTGCAGTCGGACGAGCGGCTGCGCTCGGTGCTCATGCCGCTCGGCGACGGCCTGCTGGCCGCCGTGAAGATCTCCGACTGAGCCAAGGCACCGAAAAGGCCCGCCGGCCCCAGGAGAACCCTCTCAGGGGGCCGGCGATCGGCCTCCGACCCCGAGCACGGCGCCCGCCGGCCTCCGGCCCCGGGCGCCCCGTGAGCCGCAGCCGCAGGCGCCCCGTGAGCCCCGGGCGCGGCCGCCCGCCGGCCCGGTGAGCATCGGGCCCGGCGGGCGGCGCCGGTCAGCTCTTGGTGAGCCACTCCAGCAGCACGCGTACGCCGAAGCCCGTCGCGCCCTTGCTGAGCGTGCCCTCGTCGGACGTGCTGCGCCCCACGCCCGCGATGTCGAGGTGCGCCCACGGCCGCTCACCCGCGAACTCCCGCAGGAACAGCGCCGCCGTGATCGACCCGGCGCCGAACTTGCTGCCGGACTCGACGTTGGCGAGGTCGGCGATCGGCGAGTCGAGGGCGGGCTTGTACTCCTCGACCAGCGGCATCCGCCACAGCCGGTCGTCGGATGCCTGCCCCGCCGCGACGAGCCGCTCGGCGAGCTCGTCGTCGGTGGAGTAGACGGCACCGTAGACGCGGCCGAGCGCGACCGTGATGGCGCCGGTGAGCGTGGCGATGTCGACCACCGCGTCGGGGTCGAGCACGGCGTCGGCGTACGCCAGCGCGTCGGCGAGCACCAGCCGGCCCTCGGCGTCGGTGTTGAGCACCTCGACCGTGCGGCCGCCGTAGTGGGTGATCACGTCGCTGGGCCGCTGCGCGGTGCCCGACGGCATGTTCTCGGCGGCGGCGACCAGGCCGGTGACGCGTACGGGGGCCTTGAGCGCGGCCAGCGCCTTGAGCACGGCGATGACGACCGCGCCGCCCGCCATGTCGGTCTTCTGGGTCTTCATGTTGTCGGTCGGCTTGAGCGACAACCCGCCCGAGTCGAACGTGATGCCCTTGCCGACCAGCACGATGTGCCGGGTGGCCGGCTCGTCGGGGGTGTAGGAGAGCTTGATGAGCCTCGGAGGGCTGGCCGAGCCCCGGCCGACGGCGAGGATGCCGCCGAAGCCGTCGGCCCGCAGCCGCTCTTCGTCCCACACCTCGACGGGCAGACCGGTCTCCTGGGCCCGCTCGGCGAGCCAGGCGGGGTTCTTCACCGACGACGGCGTGTTGGCCAGGTCGCGGGCGAAGGCCACGGCCTGCGCGACGGTCTCCGCGCGGCGTACCTGGCCCTCGTCCGCACCGGCGAACACGAGCGACCGCACCGGCTCCTTGCCCGGCTTGCCGATCTTGAACGTGTACGCCGCCAGCAGCGCCGCCTCCGCGAACGGTGTCAGGTCGTCCGCGGCCGGCGGCACCACGGTCAGCGTCTCCCTGCCCTTGACCTTCCTGGTCAGCGCGGCGGCGGCCTTGCGCAGATCGCGCGGCGAGCCGTCGCCGACGCCGTACAGCAGGACCCGGCCCACGCCGCCGGAGCGCGCGACCGGTACCTCGACGACCTCGCCTGCCTCGCCCTTGGAGTCGTAGTGCGCGAGCAGGTCCGCGGCCGGAAGCGGCAGCTCGACGGACGGGCTGAGACCGGAGTCGTAGGGAACGGCCAGGAGTTCGGCGTCGTCTGGAACCTCGGTGACCACCGAAGCAGTGGTCTCAATGGGCACGGAACCTCTCCTCAAACGTGAGCGACCCTGGCGTCGTGGCCACGCCAGGGTCGTAGAACAAGGGTCTTCCTCCGGGGAGCGCTCAACCGACGACGTTCTTCAACGCCTCACCGAGCGCCTTGGCCTCGTCGGCGGAGATCTCCACGACGAGCCGGCCGCCACCCTCCAGAGGGACTCGCATGACAATGCCGCGCCCTTCCTTGGTGACCTCGAGCGGACCATCGCCGGTCCGCGGCTTCATCGCCGCCATGCGTGTATCCCTTCCTGCCTTGGGCTCCCGCGGCCCGCGATTTCCGGCCACCCCGGGAGGGTGGCCGGCGCATTCACGTCTTCTGTGATGTCCTATTCTCCCGCATCGAGAGCGCTCATGGGTAACGATCTCCTCCCAGAATGCGTTGTCGAGCCAGGCGATGACGTCCAAACTGGACTTCGTGCACGCTCGCGCCGCTCTGTTCGACCTCTACGGAGATCACCTGCGTTCGCGCGGCGGGCAGGCCACCATCGCCGCCCTCGTGCGTCTCATGAAACCCCTGGAAATCGCGGCTCCCGCGGTACGTACGGCGGTGTCGCGGATGGTGCGTCAGGGGTGGCTGAGACCGGTGCGGCTGCCGCAGGGAGCGGGCTACGGACTCACCCCGAAGTGCGTCAGACGGCTCGATGAGGCCGCGCTGAGAATTTACCGAGCTGGAACCCTCACCTGGCACGGACGCTGGCACCTCATCGTCTTCGAGCCCGTGAAGGAGCGCCAGCGCAGGGAGCGGCTGCGGGCGGATCTCACCTTCCTGGGCTACGCCTCGCTGTCGGAGACGACGTGGATCGGCCCGCGCTCCTCGATCGAGCTGGACAACCTGCTGGAGAGCGAGGGGGTGCGGGCCGACAGGTTCGACGCGGCGCTCGAGGGCGACCCGCGCGAGCTGGTGGCCAGGGCGTGGGATCTCGACGCCATCGGCGAGGCGTACGAGCACTGGCTGGCCGAGGCTGTCACGCTGATCAGCACTCTGCCAGAAGAGGCGTCGCCTGATCAGGTGTTCGCCACCCGCAGCAGGCTCGTGCACGGGTGGCGCAACTTCCTGTTCCGCGACCCCGGCCTGCCGCCCGAGCTGCTGCCGCCGGGCTGGCCGGGTGAGAAGGCGAGGGCCTTCTTCGAGCAGGAGGCCGCCAGGCTGCTGCCGGCGGCCGCCGCGTTCGTCGACAGGGAGTTGATGTGATCCGCTACGACGTGGCCGACGCCGTCGCCACCATCACGCTCGACCGGCCGGAGGCGATGAACTCGCTGACCGTCGAGGCCAAGCAGGCGCTGCACGACGCGCTGCGCAAGGCCGCGCACGACCGCGCGGTCAGGGCGGTGCTGCTGACCGGCGCGGGCCGGGCCTTCTGCGCGGGCCAGGACCTGCGCGAGCACGCCGAGAACCTGGAGTCGGGGCGCGGCCTGGCCAACACCGTGCGCCTGCACTACAACCCGATCATCGAGCTGATCAGCACGATGCCGAAGCCCGTCGTGGCCGCCGTCAACGGCGTGGCCGCGGGCGCGGGCGCGTCGCTGGCCTTCGCCTGCGACCTGCGGGTGGCGTCGGAGCGGGCGAAGTTCGCGCTGGCGTTCGCCGGGATCGGGCTCGCGCCGGACTCGGGCGCGTCGTGGACGCTGCAGCGCCTGGTCGGTCAGGGGCGCGCCGCCGAGCTGATGCTGCTGGGCGAGCCGGTCGACGCCGCACGCGCGCTGGAGCTGGGCCTGGTCAACCGCGTGGTGCCCGCAGACGAGGTCGTGAAGGCCGCGACGGACCTCGCCGCACGCCTCGCGCAGGGACCCACGCTCGCGTACGCGGCCACGAAGCGGGCGCTGGCCTACGCCGCCACGCACGCGCTCGCCGACTCGCTCGCCCTGGAGGCCGACCTGCAGGACCAGTGCGCCGCCACCCAGGACCACCGCAACGCCACCCGCGCCTTCCTGGCCAAGGAGCAGCCGACGTTCAGCGGAGAGTGACCGGCCGGCACGGGGGCACCTCGCCGGCGGCCAGAACGGCCGTGGAGAGGCGTTCGGGCCGCCAGCGGGCGGATGACACCGGCGACGGCGCAGCGGCCGCCTTCGAGCTCGTCACGGCTCGGGCGCAGCCACGCCGCCGCGCTCACCACCCGCGCGCGACGCAGTCCGCGAGGTGATCGTTGACCAGCCCGATCGCCTGCATGAGCGCGTAGGCGGTGGTCGGGCCGACGAACACGAACCCGTGCCGCTTCAGCTCCTTGGCCAGCGCCTTCGAGCCCGGCGTCGCGGCCGGCACGTCGGCCATGGTGCGCGGCGCGGGCCGGTCGGGCTCGGCGTACCTCCACACCAGCTCCGACAGGCCGCCGGGCAGGTCGAGCGCGGCCCTGGCATTGGTGATGGCGGCCTCGATCTTGGCGCGGTTGCGGACGATGCCCGCATCGCCCAGCAGCCGCTCGACGTCCTTGTCCGTGTACGCGGCCACCTTCGGGATCGAGAAGCCGTCGAAGGCGGCCCGGAAGTGCTCCCGCTTGCGCAGGATCGTCAGCCACGACAGGCCCGACTGGAACGCCTCCAGCGACACCCGCTCGAAGACCGCGTCATCGCCCTTGAGCGGGCGGCCCCACTCCTTGTCGTGGTACTCGAGGTACATCGGGTCGGACAGACCGGCCCATGCGCAGCGAATCGGCTCGGTCACTTGCCCTGATCATCCTCCTGGCCGTTGAGCGCGGCCCGCGCGGACGCCTCACGCTCCGGCTCGCCGTCCTTCTCCTCGGCCTTCTCGCCGGCTTTCCCACCGACTTTCTCGTCGGCCCTCTCGTCCGTGTGCCGGCCGTCCTGCGCGGCCTGGCCGTTCTGCCCGGCCCTCTCCTCGGCCTTCTCCTCGGCTTCCTCGCCGGCTTCCTCGCCGGTCTTCTCGCCGGTCTCGGTCTCGGCCGCGACGGGCTCGCCCTGATCCTCCGCTTCGGTCTGAGCCTGAACGCCGGGCAGCCGCCACTCCGGGTCCTCGGGCGGGCTCGCCAGCCGGGCGCCGCCGTCCCACGACACCGAGGCGCCGCTGGAGGTCACCGGATCGCCCGACTCGGGCAGCTCGCGGGAGACGGCGGGAGCCTCCGGCGCGTGCTCGGTGCGCGGCCCCGAGCCGGGCGCGGCGTAGCTCTCCTGCCGCTCGTACAGCCGGTTGGACAGCAGCTCGGAGACCCGCTGCTCCAGCACGGCGATGCGGGTGTCGCGCGCGCTGATCGCCCCCGCGGCCCTGCGCAGCGTCTCATCGACGCTCTGCGTGTGGTAGCCGACCAGGTTGACCGGCAGGTGGATGGCCATGACATCGGCCGCCGTGAGCTGCGCCGCCTCCGGCAGGTCGAGCGACGGCACGTCGGGCGGGAACTCGGTCAGCTCACCGCCCTTGCCCAGGGAGACCAGGACCACGCAGACCAGGATGGCGATGGCGGCGATGGCGAGTATGACCAGCACATGGGCATCGTACTCATTGCATCGGGGCACGAGGTGCCGCACATGGCGCAACCGGTGCGTCACCGGGCGGCGCGGACACCGGTCAGCCGGACGCCTCGCCCAGCTCGGCGACGCTCGGCCTGACCGGCTGCGCACGCCCTTCGAGGTGCGCGAACGCCTCCTCGACCGTCGTGGTCCACGAGATGGCGTCGAACACGTCGGGACGGGTGAAGCCCTCGTCGTACATGCGCTCGACCAGCGCCTTGAGCGGGTCGTACAGGCCGAAGGGGTCGAGCAGCACGAGCGGGCGGTCGTGGATGCCGAGCACCCGCGCGCTCCAGATCTCGAACAGCTCCTCCAACGTCCCGATGCCGCCCGGCAGCACGAGGAACGCGTCGGAGCGGGCGTCCATGACACCTTTGCGCTCGCGCATGCCGTCGGTGACGATCAGCTCGTCCGACTCCTCGTCCGCCACCTCCATGTCCACCAGAACCTGGGGGATCACGCCGATCGTCCGGCCGCCTGCGGCGCGGGCGGCCGCGGTGACGGCGCCCATGCAGGACACGGAGCCGCCGCCGCTGACCAGCGTGTGGCCCCGCCGGGCCAGCTCGGTGCCGACAGAGGCGGCCAGGTCGACATATTTGGCGTGGATGTTCTGGCTGGAGGCGCAGTAGACACAGATGTTCACGCCGCCGAGCCTATTGGGGCTCCGCCCGCTGCGCGGCGGCGGCCGCGATCTCCTCCTCGCGCTGCCGGGAGCGGGCCCGGTCGGACTCGACGATGATGCGCACCGCCTCGTCGGGGTCGTCGGTGACGGTGATCAGGTCGAGGTCCTGGGCGGCGATCTTGCCGGTGCCGAGCAGCTGGCTCTTGATCCAGTCGATCAGCCCGCCCCAGAACTCGCTGCCGAGCAGCACCACGGGGAACGAGGTGACCTTCTGGGTCTGCACCAGCGTGAGCGCCTCGAACAGCTCGTCCAGCGTGCCGAAGCCGCCGGGCAGCGTGATGAAGCCGCAGGAGTACTTGACGAACATCGTCTTGCGGACGAAGAAGTAGCGGAACTCGATGCCGAGATCGACGTAGTCGTTCATGCGCTGCTCGAACGGCAGCTCGATGCCGAGCCCCACCGAGATCGCGCCGTCGACCTCGCTCGCGCCCCGGTTGGCCGACTCCATGACGCCGGGACCGCCGCCGGTGATCACCGCATAGCCGGCCTCGGCGAGCTTGCGTCCGAGCGCGCGGCCCAGCGCGTAGTCGGGCGAGTCGGGGGACGTACGGGCCGAGCCGAAGACGGTCACGGCCGGGGGAAGCTCGGCGAGCTGGCCGAAGCCCTCCACGAACTCGGCCTGGATGCGCAGCACCCGCCACGGGTCCATGTGCACCCAGTCGGTCGGCCCCTGGGGGGCCAGCAGCCGCTGGTCGTGGGTGGAGCGGGGGACGAGGCTGCCGCGCACGAAAGCCTGGCCCTGTCGGCGTTCTCGACGGATCTTTTCCATGCGGATCACGCTAGCCCTTCTCGTGCGCGGGCCGGTCCAGCCCGGCCCGCCCCGTCTCCCCGGCGCGTCTCCGGCATCCGCCCCGAGGGCGAAACCGCAGGTGACGGAGGCGGGAAGGCGGCCGGTCCCGGCCCGGCCCACCCGCCTCCCCCACGCGTCTCCAGCATCCGGCCCGAGCACGGAACCGCAGGTGACGGGGGTGGGAAGGCGTTCTGAAAAAACTTGTAGGAAGCGGGGAACCAGATTTCGGCCCGCCCGCGTCTAATCGGCGAGGGTGCTGCTCGGGACTGAAAGTGGTCTTCCCCGCCAAATGGCCGGCGAGGAAGGCCACTTTCACGTGAGGGTCCGTTTCCGGGGTCCCCGGTGGCGTGTCAGGCGGACAGCCAGTCGAGCATCGCCCGCTCGCTCTCCACGATCTTCCGCAGCGACACGTACTCGCCCTGCTGGTGCGCGAGGTTGGGGTCGCCGGGGCCGTAGTTGACGGCGGGCACGCCGAGCGCGGAGAAGCGGGCGACATCGGTCCAGCCCAGCTTGGCGCGCGGCTCGCCGCCGACCGCCGCCGTGAACGCCGCCGCCACCGGGTGCGTCAGCCCCGGCCGCGCCGCGGGGGCCGCGTCCACGATGTTCACCGCGAAGCCGTCGAAGACCTCGCGTACGTGCTGCTCCGCCTCCTTGATCGACAGGTCGGGCGCGAAGCGGTAGTTGACGCTCACCACGCACAGGTCGGGGATGACGTTGCCGGCCACGCCGCCGCGCACGCCGACCGCGTTGAGCCCTTCGCGGTATTCGAGCCCGTCGACCACCGGCCGGCGCGGCTCGTAGGCGTTGAGCCGGGCCAGCACCGGCTCGATGCCGTGGATGGCGTTGATCCCGAACCAGGAGCGCGCGCTGTGCGCCCGCTTGCCGGTCACCATGACCTCGGCGCGCAGCGTGCCCTGGCAGCCGCCCTCGATGACGCCGTCGGTGGGCTCCATCAGCACCGCGAAGTCGGCCGCCAGCCAGTCGGCGTGCTCGCGCGCGACCCTGCCGAGCCCGTTGCGCTCGGCCTCGACCTCCTCGCAGTCGTAGAAGACGTAGGTGACGTCGCGGTTGGGCGCGGGCAGGGTGGCGGCGAGCCTGAGGGCGACGGCGACGCCCGCCTTCATGTCGGTGGCGCCGCAGCCGTAGAGCAGGTCGCCCTCGACCCTGCTGGGCAGGTTGCCGGCGACGGGGACGGTGTCGAGGTGGCCCGCGATCAGCACGCGCTCGGAGCGCCCCAGCTCGGTGCGGGCCACGACCGTCTCGCCCGACCGGGTCACCGTGAGGTGCGGCAGCGCGGCGAGCGCCCGCTCGACCTCGTCGGCCAGCGCCTTCTCGCCGCCGCTGACGGACTCGATGTCCACGATCGCGGCGGTCAGGTCGCGTACGTCCTGGGTCAGGTCAAGCATCAGGTGTTCACTCCGTGTTCGCGCAGCACCTCGTTGAGCGCCGCCTTGTCGTGCCTGCTCCCCGGCTCCAGGCGCTTGAGCACCAGCACGCACGGCAGGCCGAACGTGCCTCCGGGGAACTCCTTCTGCCGCGTGCCGCCCACCGCCACGCACCACGGCGGGATCGCCCCGCGGGACAGCTCTTCGCCGGTCTCGACGTCGATCACCGGCATCGACGCGGACAGGATCGTTCCGGCGCCGACGACCGCGCCCTCGCCGACCCTGGCGCCCTCGACGATCATCGCCCGGCTGCCGATGAGCGCGCCGTCCTCGATGACCGCCGGCACCGCGTTCGGCGGCTCCAGCACGCCGCCGATGCCGGCGCCGCCCGACAGGTGCACGTTCTTGCCGATCTGGGCGCAGGAGCCGACCGTGGCCCACGTGTCGACCATCGTGCCCTCGTCGACGTACGCGCCGATGTTGGTGAACGACGGCATGAGCACCACTCCGGGCGCGATGTACGCGCCCCACCGCGCGATCGCGCCGGGCACCACCCGCACGCCCTCGAACGAGCTCTTCAGCGGCACCCTGTCGTGGTGGTGGAAGTCGCCGACCTGCGAGCGCGTCATGCCGAGCACCTTGAAGGCGAGCAGGATCGCGCGCTTGGCCCGCTCGTCCACCACGACCTCGCCGCCGATCACCCTCGCGACCCTGGCCTCGCCCCGGTCGAGCAGGTCCACCGCGCCCACCACGAGGTGGCGGGCCTCGGCGTCGGCGGGCGACAGCTCGGCCCTGCGCTCCCAGAGCTCGTCCACCACGGCGGGCAGCGGAGACGTCGTGCGCACGTTGCTCATGGCCTGGGAGCTTATCCGGCCGGGTAGGTTTTCCTGCGTGCGCCCGCGCTTCTCCCGTTCAGTGATCACCATCATGATCATCGTTGTCGTGCTCGCCGTCGGCGTGTCCGTGGGCCTGTACCACCTCGCCAAGCGGGCACCCAGGCTCGCGGTGGAAAGGGAGCCGATCTGCGTGGTCAGGACCCCTGAGGGGGAGCTGACGCTCTCCCCCGAGCAGGCGCAGGTCTCCGCGACCATCGCGGCCGTGGCGGCGCGGCGGCGGCTGCCCGAGCGGGCCGTCGTCATCGCGTACGGCACCGCGCTGCAGGAGTCGAAGCTGCTCAACCTCGACTACGGCGACCGCGACTCGGTGGGCGTCTTCCAGCAGCGGCCGTCGCAGGGCTGGGGCACGAAGAAGCAGCTGCAGGACCCGGTCTACGCCACCAACAAGTTCTTCGCCGAGCTGGTCAAGGTGAAGGACTACCGGAAGATCCCGCTGGCCGACGCGGCCCAGGCGGTGCAGCGGTCGGCGGCCGGCTACGCGTACGCGGCGCACGAGGGCGATGCGAAGATCCTCGCCGCCGCCTTCACCGGCCGCGTGCCGCGCGCCGTGGACTGCTGGTACCCGTCGGGCAAGACCCCCGCGCCGAAGCCGCGCACGGCCGCCGCGCGCAAGCAGCTCGCCAGGGCGCTGGGCAGCACCGCGATCACCAGCAAGCGGCGCGGCTGGCTGATCGCGGCCTGGTCGGTGGCCCACGCCGAGAAGTACGCGATCACCCGCGTCGGCTACAACGGCGCCACCTGGCTCAACGTCGAGGCCGAGGGCTGGCGGGACGGCGGCACGGCCGGCGCCCGCCGGGTCGAGCTCTCGTGACGGGTCAGGAGGCGCGGCGGACGATCGAGATCGAGCCGGGCGGCAGCGGCTGGGCGTAGGCGGCGGTCCAGGCGCGGCCCTGGATGCGTTCGAAGGACAGCAGCCGCCCGTCGGAGGCGCGGTAGTCGGCGAAGTCGAGCAGCCCCCGGTCGGGGTTTCCGGTGTCGCCCTCGCTCCTGAACGCGGCCGTGCCCCGCTCGATGGGGTGGAACTCGACGCCCTCCATGATCAGCGAGCTCTTCGCGGGGACCATGCCCTGGGTCGGCACATCGTTCCACAGCTGCACCTCAAGGTGCGGCGGGTCGCCGGGACGCACCTCGACCGAGAGCCACTGCAGCCGCCGCGAACCGTCGCGGAGCAGGAACTCCACCCACTGCTGGCCCTGCCAGGAGATGTGCATGGCGCCGAGCACGCGCGCGGGCGACCCGTGCACCTCGATCCGGTCGCCGACCTGGATCGTGCGAGGGTCGGTGTAGTCGGTGCCGGCACGACCAGGGGCGCTCACCGGCGCCGCCAGCGGGGCCTCGACGGAGGCGACCTCGGCCGGCGCGGCGGCGCTGGAGCGGCCCTTTCTGTCCTGCCGCAGGGTGGCCCAGAAAGCGCCAAGCAGCAGCAAGACGGTGGCGATGCTCAGCCCGAGAACGACCATGGAGGTCACGCTCATCGATCAGCTCGCTCCACTCGCGGTCTGCCTCGGCATAAGCCCTTATCCATTTATGCGCGCGGACCCGGCTCCCGCCGGGCTTCGCCGGGTGATCCTACTGGAGGCGGCGCACCGCCGCAGCGATCCGCTCATCGGTGGCCGTGAGCGCGACCCGGATGTGCCGCTCACCTGCCGATCCATAGAATTCGCCGGGCGCGACCAAAATGCCGATTTCGGAAAGCTTGCCGACCTGGTCCCAGGCGCTCTGGCCGTTCGTGGCCCAGAAGTACAGCCCGGCCGTCGAGTGGTCGATGGTCCAGCCGGCCCGCTCCAGCGCGGGCCGCAGCAGCTCCCGGCGGGCGGCGTAGCGCTCGCGCTGCCGGTCGGCGTGCTCGTCGTCGCCGAGCGCGGCGGCCATCGCGGCCTGTACGGGCTTCGGCACCATCATGCCGGCGTGCTTGCGGATCTCCAGCAGCCGCTTGACCAGCGCGGGGTCGCCGGTCACGAACCCGGCGCGGTAGCCGGCCAGGTTGGAGCGCTTGGAGAGCGAGTGGACGGCGAGCAGCCCCTCGTGGGAGCCGCCGCAGACGTCGGGGTGCAGGATCGAGACGGGCCGCTCCTCCCAGCCGAGCTCGATGTAGCACTCGTCGGAGGCCACGACCGCGCCGCGCTCGCGGGCCCAGTCGACGACCTTGCGCAGGTGCTCGGCCGGCAGCACCCGTCCCGTGGGGTTGCCCGGGGAGTTGACCCAGATGAGATCGACCCGCTCGGGACCGAGCGCGAGCGTGCTGTCGGAGGCGATGCCCGTGGCTCCTGCGAGCCTGGCGCCCACGTCGTAGGTGGGGTAGGCCAGCTCGGGAAAGACCACCTTGCGGGCGCCCAGGTAGGAGGGCAGCCACGCGACGAACTCCTTGGTGCCGATCACCGGCAGCACGTCGCGCTGGTCGACGGTCACGCCATGCCTGCGCTCCAGCCACCCGGCCGCGGCCTCGCGCAGCTCTCGGGTGCCGTGGGTGACCGGATAGCCGGGGCTGTTCGCGGACGCGGTGAGCGCGTCCTGGACGATCTGCGGCACGGGATCGACGGGCGTGCCGACGGAGAGGTCGACGATGCCGTCGGGGTGTGCCAGCGCGCGCTGCTTGTACGGCTCCAGCCGATCCCAAGGGAAGTCAGGCAGGTTGTTCACGGTTCTCCAGGGTGTTGCGTCGCCGTACGAGGCGCGCGCGTACGGGGCGCATCCGGCCGGATGCGCCCGTGCACGACGAGGAAGCGATCGTCAGTGGCCCTCGCCCTGCGGCGGCAGGGCGGCCACGATCGGGTGGTCCTTTTCGATCTTGCCGACCTTCGAGGCGCCGCCGGGCGAGCCCAGGTCCTCGAAGAAGTCCACGTTCGCCTTGTAGAAGTCCTTCCACTGCTCGGGAAGGTCGTCCTCATAGAAAATGGCCTCGACGGGGCACACAGGCTCGCACGCGCCGCAGTCCACGCACTCGTCGGGGTGGATGTAAAGCATGCGCTCGCCCTCGTAGATGCAATCGACGGGGCACTCCTCGATGCACGCCTTGTCCAGGACGTCCACGCAAGGCTGCGCGATGACGTAGGTCACCTCGAGCTCCTTCTTCTCCGCACCATGGCATGACTCTGACCGCGGTTTGCTACGCCCTAGTATTGCCGTGCTTGCTCGCTGGCCGAAACGGAGGGGGGCAAACTCGTGGCCGGACGCCTCGTCGTCGCCATCACAAGTCACGACATCGGCGCCCGCATCACCACCAGAAGGCGTGTCCCCGGCGGGTTCCGCGATGCGGTCGGCATCCTCGTGTCGTGGTCGGACGGAATTCTCAAGGTCCGCAAAAGGGATGGCACGGTGGTGGAGATCCCCGAGGAGACGCTGGTGGCAGCCAAGGTCGTACCGGCCGCGCCTCCTCGACCTGGGAGGATGTAGCGGTAAGTATTCAATCTGTGACCGTACGTACCTGCGCCGCCGCAGCAGCCATCCTCGCCAGCGCCGGATGCGGCGCGTCGTCCACCGACACCACCACCACGGAGCAGAAGAATCTGCCGCCCGTCAACGTCAAGGCCGCCTCGCTGAAGTCGGGCTTCGGCACCATGGAGCGCCTCGTCGAGGCCGCGCAGCGCGAAGGCGAGCTCAACGTCATCGCGCTGCCCCGCGACTGGGTGAACTTCGGCGAGATCCTCGACACCTTCGCCGACAAGTACGACATCAAGATCAACGAACTCGAGCCGACCGCGAACAGCAAGCGCGAGCTCGACGTCGCCGCACAGCTCAAACCCGACGTCTTCGACCTGACCATGGACATGGCGGTCTACGGGGCCGCCAAGTTCGCGCCGTACAAGGTGCAGGGCTGGCAGGACCTGCCCGACCACGTCAAGGACCCGTCGGGTGCCTGGTACGCCGCCTACGGCGGCTACATGTCGATCGGCTACGACCCGCGCGCGGTCAAGCCGCCGGCCTCCTTCTCGGACCTGCTCAAGCCCGGCTACCGCGTCGCGCTCGACGGCGACCCGCTGCGCTCGTCGGCGGCGTTCGGCGGCGTGATGGCCGCGTCGATGACCACCGGCGCACCCCGGCCCGAGCAGGGTGTGGAACTGTTCGCCAAGCTCAAGCAGGCCGGCCGGCTCACCGACATGTCCAAGGCCAACGTGGTCGTCTCGTGGGACCACCTCAACGCCGCGCGCAGCGCCCTGCAGGGCGACGCGTGGAAGGTCGTCATCCCTCAGGGGGCCGCGCTCGGCGGCTACCACGTGCAGGCGATCAACAAGGCGGCCCCGCATCCGGCCGCGGCCCGGCTCTGGCAGGAGTTCCTCTTCTCCGACGAGGGCCAGAACCTCCTGCAGAAGGGCTTCGCCCGCCCGGCGCGCGGCGAGGCGATGCTGATGAAGGGCACGCTCGACACCGAGCAGGCCGCCAAGCTGCCCAAGCCGCCAGGCCCGCCGGTGCTCATGACGATCCCGCAGCAGGATGCGGCGAAGGCGTATCTGAAGAGGGAATGGACCAAGAGTGTGGGATGAGTCCCATGTGACTTGATATGTCGTAGGGACAATCAGGCTCTAAAGTGAACGGACAGCACGGCCACGGGGGCCCGATGTCTGATCGATTGTGAGCTGATCGTCTTGCGATACGACACGCCGAGCCTGGAGCGGTGGAACAGTCGCGCCTACGACAGCAGCTTCGGCTACGTCTCCACGCAGGGCGCGCCGCTTGTCGACCTGCTCGACCCGCGCCCCGGCGAGCGCGTGCTCGACCTCGGCTGCGGCACCGGGGTGCTGACCGCGCAGATCGCCTTCAGGGGCGCGGACGTCCTCGGCATCGACGGCTCGCCCGCGATGATCGAAAAGGCGCTCGCCCAATACCCGGGCATCAACTTCATCGTCGGCGACGGTCACGACTTCACGGTCGCCGACAAGTACGACGCGGTCTTCTCCAACGCCGCGCTGCACTGGATGAGCCGCGACCCCCGCGCCGTCATCGCGAACGTCCGCGAGGCCCTCATGCCTGGCGGACGTTTCATTGCGGAAATGGGCGGAGCCGGCAATTGCGCCGAGCTGACCGCCGCGATGCTGACCGCCTGGCGCGAATACGGCCTGCGCGAACCCGAGCTGCCGTGGTACTTTCCCACGCCTGCCGAGTACGCGCACCGCCTCGAACAAGAGGGGTTCGTCGTCAGGCTGCTGGAATACTTCGACCGTCCCACACCCCTGGACGAGTGCCCCGGCGGCGCCGCCGACTGGGTCCGCACCTTCGCCGCGTCGGCGCTCGACGGGCTTCCCCCCGACATCGTGGAGCCCCTGCTCCGGCGCGTGAACGAACTCGCGGCGCCCGCACTCCGCAGGGAGTCCGGCTGGATGGCCGACTACGTGCGTCTACGCTTTGCCGCCGTTCGGCGCTGATGCGTAGAGCATGATGCGTAGGGCTGTTTTGCCGGACTATGGTCTGTTCCGTGGGCGGCGAGATTATGGCTGCACCGCTGCGGCGGCGTGAGGGGCTGGTGAACGGAACGGGATGAATTTCTGCCTGAGCGACCTCGTACCACCGTTGAGGTGGAGCGACGCGTCGACGATCACGCTGCTCACCGGGCAGCCGGATCTGCCGGACGCGTGGTGGCGGAGCCTGCCCATGCCTCGCGTCCTCGCGGCCATCGGTCCCGAGTCGCTGGGCGAGCTGCTGACGGAGATCGCCCTCGAGCACTGGCCCGCCGCCGCGATCGGCGACGTGCTGCCCGCGCTGCACGTACTGGATCCCGAAGAGGCCGACGAGCCCGCCGTCGCCATCGCGCTCGACCGGGCCGGCTCGTGGGCGGGGCTGCTCTCGCTGACCATCCGCGAGCTGATGGATCAGCCCTTCATCCAGGCGCGGCCGGTGCTCAACACGCTGTTCTCCGCCGCGCTGCTCCGCTTCTCCCCCGTCAGGCCCGCCGAGGACGACGAGGACGTGGTGCCCGCCGCGGCGGCGTCCGCGCCGGCCGTGATGCCGATGCCCGTGCCGGACGCGCCCGCCGAGGCCCCGGCCCCCGCGCCCATGGCCGCCGGGGCTCCCGAGCCGGAGGCCGCTCCCGAGGCGGTCGCCGCCGGCGCGCCCGCACCGGAGCCGGTCGCCCAGGAGGCGGAGTCCCCGGCAGAGGCACTGGCAGAGGCCGCGGCGGAGGTCCTGGAAGAAGCGCGCGCAGAGGCTCCGGCCGAGGAGGCGGCTCCCGTCGAGGAGGCCGCCCACGAGGCCGAGCCGGCTCCCGAGGCGGCGCCCGAAGACGAGGCCGTTCCCGGGCAGGAGGCCGTTGCAGCGGCCGGCGAGACGCCAGAGGCCGCCCAAGACGCCGAGGAGCCATCCGCGCAGGAGGCCGTCCACGGTGCCGAGGGGCTTGCCGAGGAGGAGGCCCGGCCGGAGGCGGCCGCCGAGCCGCAGGCCGGAGCCGAGGCCGAGGCCGAGCCGCAGGCGGCGGCCGACCAGCCTGAGGAGGCGGCCGAGGCCCCGTCCGAACCCGAGCCCGAGCCGGAGCCCGAGGTCGCGGCGGCGGCCGCCGGGCACGCCGGTTACGAGTTCACCCCCGATGACGAGCACGGCGACGAGGAGCCCGCCCAGTCCGCCGGGCAGGAGCTGCCGCAGCTCATCGAGGCCGCGTTCGCCGGGCTCGACGACAAGAGCTGGGCGGTGGCGCAGAACCGCGTCTTCACCGACGAGCCGTCGGCGGCCGACCAGCTCGCCAAGCTCTTCGCCGTGCCCGAGGCGGAGATCATCTCCACGGAGATCGAGCTGCGCGCCCAGCTGGACCGCTGGCTGGCCAGCGACGAGGCGGCCCCGTTCCGTGCGCACCTGGACGAGCTGGTCAGGACGCTCGGCCAGAACGCCCCCAAGGAGCAGCTGATCGCCGCGGCCGACTGGCACCAGGTGCGGATCCAGGCGCTCGACGTCCCCGCCTGGCAGGTCGTGCTGACCGCGCTCGCGCCGCCACCGCCGCCTCCGGCCGTCCCGGAGCCGCCGGCGGAGCCGCTGCCGAGGCGGAAGGCGCAGCGCCAGCAGCAGCCGTACCCGCAGCCGCCGGTGGAGCTGGTGCCGTCGGCGTTCGGCCCGGTGCACATGACGCCCGCGCCGCCGCCGGGACCGCCGCAGTTCCAGGCGTTCACGCCGGTCGTCCCGCCGTCGGGCGACGGGAACGGCGTCGCGGGCGATGGCGACAAGCCGTACCAGCCGCTGAAGGACGTCTCGCAGACGCGGCGCTGCTTCCGCCAGCCCGACGGCCGCTGGTGGCTGCGCATCGACGTGACGGCCGAGCAGCTCGCGGGCGGCGAGTGCGCGCTGCCCACGGGGTTCGCGTCGTACCTGGGGCTGTCTCCCGGCGAGAGCAAGACGGTCAGGAGCGCCGCGGGCGAGCTGACGATGTCCTGGCACGGCAGGCCGGTGCTGGAGTCGATCGAGCGGCTGCTGGTGGACGTGGGCGCCCGCGAGGGCGGCCACCTGTTTCTGACGCTGTCGGACGAGGGCGTGCTGCGCGCCAGGCACCTGCCGGCCGCGGCGGCCGGAGCCGAGAAGATCACCAAGGCGCTCCGGCTCGTCGGATACACGGCTCCGGGCGGCACCAGGGAGCAGGCCGCCAGGGTGATCGCCACCCGCATCGGCATGCCCGGCCCCGTGTCCCTGCCCGACCTGCTCGACAGACTCCGCGAGCGCGGGGACCGCGACCTGCTCGAACTGCTGGACTGAGCCGGTGCCGCGGCTCGCGATCGGCCCTGAGTTTCCCAGGGAGCTCAGCGCACTGGCCCCGCCGGTGCGCAGGGACGCCGTGGTCGCGCTGCGCCGGTTCCTGCTGAACGTGCCGGGCGCCCCGCATCCCGAGCGGGTGCGGGGCGCCAGGGACCCCCGGGTGGCGACCCTGCGCCTGGCGCAGGGCCACCGGGGCGTGGTGGTGCGGCAACGGGACGTGTACTGGCTGCGTACGGTCCTGCCCGAGCCCGAGGCGTGGTCGTACGCCCGCCGCCACCGCTACGGCGTCAACCCCGTGCTCGGCGTCATCGAGGAGTGGGACGCCGAGGCCCTGGAGCGGGTGGAGCCCGCGTTACGCCGCTCGATGCGCCCGTCCCGGCTGCTCGACGCCATCTGCGACGGCGACCTGCTGGGCCTCGGCCTGGACGCGCCGGCGCTGCCGCTGTTCCGGCTGATCACGACCGAGGCCGACGTCACCGCGCTGGAGCCGCTGCTGCCGCCCACCCAGTACGCGCCGCTCGCGGTGCTGGCCAGGGGCGGCACGCTGGCCGAGGCGTGGCGCGAGCTGGACGCCCTGCGGCCGTCCGACGGCGAGACCGGCCCGATCGACCCGGACGACCTGTACGCGGCGCTGCGGCGCAGCCCGGACCGCGCGGTGTTCGTGCCCGACAAGGTGGCGCTCGACCGGGTGCTGGAGGCGCCCGAGTGGTGCACGTTCCTGCGTCCCGCTCAGCACCGCCTGGCCAGGGCGGCGGGCTACGACCATCCCGTGCTGGTGATCGGCGGCGCGGGCACCGGCAAGACGGTGGTCGCGCTGCACCGGGCCGCTCACCTGGCCGCGCGGGGCACGGGGCCGGTGCTGCTGGTGACGTTCTCCCAGAGCCTGGCCGAGGAGCTGTCGGCCCGCCTGGACCGGCTCATCGACGACGAGGTGGTCCGCAAGCGGGTCGAGGTGGACAACGCCGAGCGCCTCGCGATCCGCATCGTGGCCGGCGCCGAGGGCCGGCGTCCCGCGCTGGTGGGGCCGGGGGCGCGGTCGCTCGCGCAGATCACCGACGAGGCGCTGCGGGTGCTGTCGATCTCCACGGGTGACCTGCTCGACGACGTGGACCCGGGGCGCAAGCCGTACCGGCACGTGGTGGTGGACGAGGCGCAGGACATCAGCCCCGCGCAGTGGCGGCTGCTGCGCGCGGTGGTGCCGCGGGCGCGCGACGACCTGTTCATCGTGGGCGATCCGCACCAGCGGGTGACCGACACGCGGGTGGTGCTCGGCGCCGTCGGCATCCCCGCCGACCAGCACATGCTCGGGGTCTCGCACCGGCTGTCGCGTGAGGTGCTGTCCTTCGTCGTACGGCTGCGCGGCGGCGGCCCCTCCCCCGGCCTGGTCAAGGGCGCCACCGTCATGTACGACTACACCGCGACCCGCCACGGCGAGCGGCCGGTCGTCAGGGCGTACGCGTCGGAGGAGGCCGAGCTGGCCGGCCTGCGCGCCACGGTCGAGTCGTGGCTGGCCGACGGCGTGCCGCCGGAGGAGATCGCGGTCGGGGCCCGCGATCGGCGGCTGGTGCGCGCGGCCGAGCAGGCGCTCGGCGGCCTGGAGGTGCGGGCGCTGACCTTCCAGCACCTCAAGGGCCTCGAGTTCGAGCGGGTGGCGCTGATCGGCGTGGCCGAGGGCGTGGTGCCGCGGCCGCTGCCGCAGGATCCGCCGCCCGATCCGTACACGCGGGCTCGTGCGCTCGAGCGCGAACGGAGCATACTGTTCGTCGCTTGCACGCGTGCCCGTTCGATCCTCTATATCTCCCATTCCGGAAGGGGCAGCCCGTTTCTACCCCTCTGATCACATAGTCTGAACTGCGGATATATTCCCATTGCCGGTTGGACCTCAATGAACCTCAGCCTGAGCGACCTCGCTCCACCCCTGCGCTGGACCTCTCCTGGTCAGATCGCGCCGATCGTGGAGGAGCCCCAGCTGCCCGAGGCCTGGTGGCAGGCGATCCCGCTCGACCGGGCGTGCGCCATCATCGGCACGCAGACCGTGGCGGGCCACCTGGCCGACCTCGCCGCGGCCTGCTGGGGGCATCTCATGCTCGGCGACATCCTGCCCTTGCTGCGCTTCTCCGACCCCGCCGAGGCGGAGCGCACGCCGGAGGCCCTGGGCAGGGACGTGGTACAGAAGCTGTTCACCGGCGTCTTCGACCGGCTGCTCGAACCCGCGCCCGACGCCGCGCCCGCGCCGTCCCGGCCGGACAAGCCGCTGCCCGACCTCATCGACGAGCTGTTCGGCAGGCTGGACGACCGGCAACGGGCCATCGCCCGCGACCGCCTGTACGCCACCCGCAGGGCCACGCTCGACGAGCTGGCCCAGCGCTTCTCGGTCACCCGCGAGCGCATCCGGCAGATCGAGCGCGACCTGCGCGAGCACGTGGAGGCGTGGCTGGGCAAGCCCGAGGCCGCCGCGCTCGTCGCCCACGTCTCGTGGCTGCGCGGGCGGCTGGGCTCGGCGGTGCCGGCCGACGACCTCCAGGCGGCGGTGCCGTGGCACCGCGCCGAGCTGCGCTCGCTGGGCATCCCCGCCTGGCGCTTCGTCCGCACGCTGCTGACCGGCTACGAGGAGTCGGACGGCTGGCTGGTCGCGGGCGGCGCCGACGACCTGCGGGAGAAGACCCGCCAGCTCTTCGCCGACGGCCCGCGCCCGCTGCCCGAGGCCATCGCCATGGTGTCGCAGCTCGGCGTGCGGGAGGACCTCGCGGAGCGGTGGATCCTCGCCGTGCCGCAGCTTCGCGTGCTCGGCCAGCACGTCGTGCCGTGGCCGCGCAGCATCAACGACAAGGCCGAGGCGGTGCTGGCGGTGGCGGGCACGCCGCTGTCGCCCGAGGAGATCCAGGAGCGCATCGGCGAGGACTACAGCCTCGTCGGCATCCGCAACCAGCTCACCGCCGACGACCGGTTCCGCCGCGTCGACCGCAACAAGTACGGGCTCACGCGCTGGGGCGGCGACGAGTACCTCGGCATCCGCGAGATGATCGTCAGGGAGATCGAGCGAGCCGGCGGCGAGGCTCCGGTGAGCGCCATCGTGGCCAACCTGACCTCGCGCTACGACGTCAGCGAGAGCTCGGTGCGCGCCTACGCGGGCGGTCCCGGGTTCGAGCGGACGCAGCGCGGCTGGATCAGGGTCGCGGGCACCTCGCCGACCGGCGAGGTGGAGCCGTACCAGCCGCGTAAGGACGTCTCGGAGACGCGGCGCAGCTTCCGCTCCCGCGACGGCCGCTGGTGGCACCGGGTGGACATCAACGCCGAGCACCTGCGCGGCTCCGGCTCGCCGCTGCCGACCGGGTTCGCCGCCTATCTGGGGATGGCGCCCGGCGGGCAGCTCACGGCCTCCGCGCCGTCGGGCGACGTGGTGATCAGCTGGCACAACCAGCCGACCATGGGCTCGATCAGGAACGTGCTGCTGGAGTACAAGGCGAGCGAGGGCGACCACGTCTTCCTCACCGTCTCCGACGGCGGCGAGCTGCTGACCCGCTATCTGCCCGCCGCCCCTCCCGGCATGCCGCCCGTCAACCGGGCGCTCTACCTGCTCGGCTACACCGCGCCGGTCAGCTCCGAGATGGAGGGCCTGCGGCTCATCGGCGCGCGGATCGGGCTGTCGGAGAACGCGACCCGCGAAGAGGTTATCGCCAGGCTGCGCGAGCGCGGCGACAGGGACATCCTCGGTTTCCTCGGCGTCTGACGGCCGGGCTAAGCTCGGGTGATGGTGCGGATCCACGACACGCGCGCCGGGCGGACCGAGGAGATCGCCGCCGGGCGGGCGCTGCGGATGTACGTGTGCGGGCCCGATGTGCGGCGCCGCGCGCACGTGGGCGATCTGCGCGCCTGCGTGCTGTCCGACCTCATCAGGCGGGTGCTGGAGCGGCGCAAGGTGCGGGTGGTCGCCTGCCAGGGCGTCGACGACCTCGGCGTGCCGGCCGAGCGGGCGCGCGAGCACGAGGAGGCGTTCACGGCCGACGCCGCCGCGCTCAACGTCCGCCCTCCCGAGTACGCGCCCCGGGTGAGCGAGTCGGCCGAGCCCGTGATCGGGCTGATCGCGACGCTCCTCGAGAAGGGGCACGCGTACACGGCGGCCGACGGCTCGGTCTTCTTCGCCGTGCGCGGCTTCCCCGCATACGGCGAGCTCTCCGGCGGCAGCGCAGGCGCCGCCGATGCCGGACCCGGCGACTGGGCGCTGTGGGAGCCCGCGGACGGTGAGACGGCCTGGGAGTCACCGTGGGGGCGCGGCCTGCCCGGGCCCCACACCGGCTGCTCGGCCCTGGCCCTGCGCTTCCTGGGCCCCAGGATCGACGTCCACACCGGCGGTGGCGACCTGCTCTTCCCCCACCACGAGAACGTGCGCGCCCAGTCCGGCGCGGCCGCCGGGCACGAGGTGACCCGCCACTGGGTGCACGCAGGGCCCGTGCGGTCCGGCGGCTCGGCCCCGCCGCTGCTGTCCGAGGTGACCGAGGCGGGGCTCGATCCGCTCGCCGTGCGCATGGCGTTCCTGCGGCGCCGCTACCGTGAGCCGCTCGACCTGACGTGGGAGGCGCTGCGCGCCGCCGACGGCATGGTGCGCCGGTGGCGGGCCAGGGTCGCGGAGTGGTCGGAGTCGGTCAGCGCGCCCATGGCCACCGCGTACGCCGAGCGCGCCGAGTCCGCCTTCGCCGATGATCTCGACACTCCCGCCGCCCTGCGGGTGCTGCGCGAGCTGGAGCTGGACGCCTCGGTGGCGCCGGGCGCGAAGTTCGAGACGTTCCTGCACCTCGACTCCCTGCTGGGGCTCGACCTGTCGAGCGGCATCGGCAAACCGCCCGCCCTGCCGCCGGGCGCGGGTGAGCTACTGGCCGCGCGGGAGCGGGCGCAGGAGGACGGTGACGCGGCGGCGGCCGAGCGGCTGCGCGCGGAGCTGGCGGATCTCGGCGTCCGCGTGACCGACGCTCCCGAAGGTCAGATCTGGCGCTGAGCACCGCTGCGACCTGCGGAGACGTCGGCTCCGGGTCTGAGGAGTGATCGCGAACTGCCAAACTTGATGCCAGTTCGGCATGAAGGAGGTGGCGGTGAGGCCCTTTGCGTGGATGCCGTGGCCCCTGCGGTGGTTCGCTCGGGTGGTGACCGTCCTGCTGGCGCTTGCGGTGGTGCTGGCAGGGGTGTTCGTCTACACGGTGCGCAGGTCGTTCCCGCAAGTGGACGGGTCGTTGCGGCTGCCTGGTTTGTCAGAAAGTGTGGAGATTTATCGCGATAAATCAGGAATCCCGCACATCTATGCCGACACTCCTGCCGACCTGTTCATGGCCCAGGGCTTCGTGCACGCCCAGGACCGCTTCTACGAGATGGACTTCCGCCGCCATCTGACCGCCGGCCGCCTGTCGGAGCTCTTCGGCGAGGCCACCCTCGACAACGACAAGGCGCTGCGGACCATGGGCTGGCGCCGGGTCGCCGAACAGGAGCTGCCCGAGCTGGCCCAGGAGACGCGGGACTACCTGGCCGCGTACGCGAAGGGCGTCAACGCCTGGCTGTCCGCCAACCCGAACGCCTCCGACCGCAGCCTGGAATACTCCCTGCTCAAGCTGCAGGGCGCCGGCGGGAAGCCGGAGAAGTGGACGTCGGTCGACTCGCTGGCCTGGCTGAAGGCCATGGCGTGGGACCTGCGCACGAACATGGAGGACGAGATCGACCGCGCGCTCGCGGCGACCAAGCTGCCCAGGGAGCGGGTCGAGCAGCTCTGGCCCGGCTACCCGTACGACCGGCACGCGCCGATCGTCAACGAGGGCGGCATCCGCCAGGGCCGCTTCGAGCAGCACCCCGAGCCGGCCCCCATCCGGCAGCCCGGCGCCAGGCGGGCGCTCCAGCAGGCCGCGAAGACGCTGTCGGACATCCCGAGCACGATGAGCGCGGGCGACCTCGCGGGCATCGGATCCAACTCGTGGGTGATCTCCGGCGAGTACACCGCGAGCGGCAAGCCGCTCCTCGCCAACGACCCGCACCTGTCGCCGCAGATGCCGTCCGTCTGGTACCAGGCCGGGCTGCACTGCAGGAAGGTGACCGAGGAGTGCCCGTACGACGTCACGGGGTTCACCTTCTCCGGCGTGCCCGGTGTGATCATCGGGCACACGGACAGGATCGCGTGGGGGTTCACCAACCTGGGGCCCGACGTGGCCGACCTCTTCCTCGAGCAGGTCGAGGGCGACGCGTACCTCTACAAGGGCCAGCAGCTCCCGCTGGACGTCCGCGAGGAGAAGATCAAGGTCGCCGGCGGCAAGACGGTCACGCTGACCGTCAGGAGCACCGTGCACGGGCCGCTCATCAACGAGGTGATCCCGAGCGCGAAGCCGAGCGGCGAGGCCAACGCGGTGGCGCTGCAGTGGACCGCCCTGACGCCGGGACGCACGGCCGACGCCCTCTTCGCGCTCAACAGGGCGAAGGACTGGGACGAGTTCAAGGCGGCCGCCGCGCTGTTCGAGGTGCCCGCCCAGAACCTGATCTACGCCGACACCTCCGGCAAGATCGGATATCAGGCGCCTGGACGCATCCCCGTACGCGAGAACGGCGACGGCACCTGGCCCGTGCCCGGCTGGACCGGCGAGTACGACTGGAAGCCCGCGCCCATCCCGTACGACCAGCTCCCGAGCATCGAGAACCCGGCCGACGGCTTCATCGTCACCGCCAACAACGCCGTCATCGACCCCAGCCGCTACCAGCCCCTGCTCACCCAGGACTGGTCCTACGGCTACCGCTCGGAGCGCATCCGCACGCTCATCCGCGAGGCCATCAAGAAGGGCCCCATCGACGCGGCCACCATGGCCCGCATCCAGCAGGACACCCGCAACGGCTTCGCCGACACGCTGGTGCCCGTCCTGCTGAAGGTGGACCTGGCCGGCCCCGCCGTGCAGGCCAGGGACCTGCTGAAGTCGTGGGACCGGTCGCAGAGCCTCGACTCGGCGGCCGCGGCCTACTTCAACGCCGTCTGGCGGCAGCTGCTCATCCTCACCTTCAACGACGACCTGCCGGAAGGGGCCAGGCCGACCGGCGGCGACCGCTGGTACGAGGTGGTCAGGCGGTTGCTCGACGCCCCCGACGACCCGTTCTGGGACGACGTGACCACCAAGGACTACACCGAGACCCGCGACGACATCCTGCGCCAGGCCATGGCCTCCGCGCACCAGGAGCTCACCGAGCGGCTCGGCGAGGACGTCACGGCGTGGCGCTGGGGTGACCTGCACACGCTCGAGCTCGTCAACGGCTCCCTCGGCACCTCCGGCATCGCGCCGATCGAGGCGCTGTTCAACCGGGGGCCGCTGAAGGTCGCGGGCGGCAAGGACGCGGTCAACGCGACCGGCTGGAACGTTCAGAGCGGGTACGAGATCACGGCGGTGCCGTCGATGCGGATGGTCGTCGACCTGGCCGATCTGGACAAGTCGCAGTGGATCAACCTGACGGGGGCGTCGGGGCACGCGTTCCACGACAACTACTGGGACCAGGCGGAGGCGTGGGCGCGCGGCGACCTGATGCCGATGTACTCGTCCGAGGCCGCGGTGAAGAAGGCCGCCGCCCACACCCTGAAGCTCAACCCCTGACCGGCCCTTCCCCGCGCCCCCGCCACGCGGCGGGGCCACCGCCGGGCGGCGCTGGGGCTCCAGGCGAGCCGCGCTCTTGACAAGAACCAGTCAACCCTGGCTGCCACGCCGCCTGCGCCACCACGCCGCCTTGCGGGGATAACCGCCGTCGTCCAGGCCCGCCAATCGTTCGAAGATGTTGTACGCCGCCTGGTTCCCGCAGACCATCACGGACACCAGCATCGCCAGCAGATAGAGCGGCAGCATGGGTAGCCCGAGGCACCAGGCCCACTGCGTGGCATGCCGGCCTTCGTGCAGGACGAGCCGCTCGCTTAGCGCGTTTCTCCTGGTCAGGACCACGTTTCCGACGGTGAACGCCGCGGCGGCGGGAAAGCGGTGGCGGTAGCCGAAGGCCAGGATGAGCCCGTTCGGGCCGGGCCGCGTGGTCGCGCCGCCGATGGCGGCGATCAGCAATCCGAGTGGCGTCGAAAGATTCACATAGTTCGCCACGCGCCGGAACCGGAAGCGTCCGTCCATGCGTCTCAGTCTTGACCAAGGTTGACAAGTCGGACCAATGAGACCCGTCCTGAAATCTCCCACAAGAGCAGGATCATGAGATTCTCAATCCTGGGCGCACTTCTCGGCACCGTCGCACTCGCGGGAGCCGGTGGAGTCGCAATCACCCAGACATCGTCGTCCGAACCCCTCCAACTCACTGGCAACCCCTCACAGCAGCGTGTCGCATTAGCCGTGGAGCCCACCACGGTGGACCCCACGACCTCACCAACCGCGACGCCCCCCACAGAAGCCCCCACAGCGTCCCCCACAGGAGCCCCCACGACGTCGCCGCCGCCCGCAGAGACCCTCACCCCGGCCCCCACGCCGACGGAGAGTCCCACGAGCGGGGAGTTCACCGCCGAGACGAAGGTGGTCAAGCGGCGGGGCGTCTCCTATCTGAACGTCTCGGTCGCCTATGAGAGCGCGGCCTTCTTCAACATCAAGCAGCGGGTGTGCAAGCGACGGTCGTGCAAGACGGCCGGTGTCGACCTGATCGTGGCCGGCGGCCAGGGCACCGCCGAGAGCCGGCTGGGCCGGGGCACGTACCGGAAGCGCGGTGAGCCGACCGCCATCGTGGCGCCGCTGCCCACCGTCACCGTGCGCGAGACCGTCACCGTGACCGAACCCGGGCCCACGGTGACCGTCACCTGCCGGCCGTACGTGGAGCCCACGGAGTCCGTACCGCCTGCCGACCCGTCCGAGACGCCCACCCCCACGGTGTCCGCGCCTCCGGAGGACGGGAGCACTCCCACGGAGACTCCGGCGCCGACGCCGCCGGACACTCCCACGGACACGGCGGCCCCGTCGCCCTCCGTGCCGGTCCTTCCGACCGAGACGCCCACCGGCGTCCCCACGGAGCCCACGGAGACCGCGGCCCCGACGGAGTCCCCGACGGACGCCATCCCGACCTGTCCGCCGCCGTCCGAGCCTCCGGCCGAGGAACCCACCGGGGAACCGGCTCCGACCGAGACCGGCGTCCCCACGGAGACTCCCACAGAATCTCCCACGGAGACTCCGGCGGAGCCCCCGGCTCCGGACCCGTCCCAGACGGGCAGCGTCCCGGTCCAGTAACACCCCGCACGGGGTCCTCCGGCTTGTCGCCGCCGGGACACGTCATCTCACCGTGAACGGGCCGGGCCTGGGGCGCCTGGCCCGTCTCACGTCCACCCCCTTCGGCCCCACGCCGTCGTGAGCACGCCCGTGAGAGGGTTCGTGGCCGAGGCGCCGGCGCCCGGCCCGGCAGGTCCCGGCGCACTCAACGTCAGAGCGACTTGTAGCGGCCCTCGTGATACAGCAGGGGCGCGGCGCCCGACGGGGTGCCGAGCGCCGTCACGCCGCCCACCACGATCGAGTGGTCGCCGCCGTCGTGCACGGCCGTGGTCGTGCACTCCAGGGTGGCGATGGCGTCATCGAAGAGCGCGACGCCCGACTCGCCCCGGTGGTGCGCCCAGGTGGCGAGCTGCCCGTTGAGCGGCCGGCCGCGGTGGGCGAAGAAGCGGGAGGCGTCCTCCATGGTGGCCGGCAGCACCGACACGCCCCACACTCCGGCCTCGATCACGGCGTCGTGGAAGCGCGCGATCTTCTCCGCGCAGAAGAGCACGAGCAGGGGATCGAGCGAGACGGAGGTGAACGAGTTGATCGTCATCGCGTGATCGACATCGCCGAGCCGGGTGGTGACGATCGCGACTCCGGTGGCGAAGCGGCCGACGACCTTACGGAACCTTGCAGGGTCTACGTGCCGCTCTAGAGAATGCACTCAGCTACTTTATGCCTTGACGTCCGGCTCTTTAACGGGGTACCCCTTCAAAAGCCACGAACCTCCCCCTGACGAGGGCGAAAGCAGATAAGCCGCGACAAGGCTCACCAAACCGCCGTACAGGTAGACATATCCCGGAGCGCCGGCGGCGATCACCAGATCGCCCGCGCCCAGCTCCAGCGTGAACGGCATCGTCACCAGCAGCCACCCGAGCGCCGTCGCCATGGCCCCGAGCCGCGCGCCCATCAGCTTGCCCGCGCCCAAGCACACCCCGAACAGCGCGAGCACCCACAGCACGGCCGCGCCGGGCACCGGCCCGACCTGCCACTCCGGATGCGTGAACCCGCCCACGACCGCCATGACGACGCCGAGCACGAACAGCATGCCGTACGCGGCGCCCCCCAGCGCCGACTCGGCTTGGCTGCGATGTTCCATGTCGAACGAGGTTAATGGATGCCGGCGAAGAGATCGTTCTCCCGGTTGTGCGGCTCACCGAGTCCCCCGGCCTCGACCGGCGGCCCCGGCACCGAAGGGCCCGGCACGCCGACGGCCAGCCTGTAGTGCTCGACGCCGAGGATCTCCTGGCCGATGTCATTGGACAGGGCGTAGAACGGCGGGCGCACGGTGATCTGGGTGGCGTGGGCGCGCATGGCCTCGATCTTGTTGCCGATCCAGGGCCGGGCGTCGATCTCGGTGGTGACGTCCTCGTCGGCGCAGCCGTACGGCATGTCCTCGACGTCCTCGATGATGAAGCCCGTGCCGGCCTCGCGCAGCGCCTCTACGCCGCGCCGCAGGACCGAGCGGGGGACGGCGGTGTGGTAGAACTTCGCGATCTGCCACGGCTCGCCCTCGCCGAAATCGGGCTCGGCCGCCAGGTCGTACGCCCTGCGCGACACCCGGTGCGCCTGGATGTGATCGGGGTGGCCGTAGAAGCCGTTCTCGTCGTACGTCACCAGGACCTGCGGGCGTACCTCGCGGATGACCTTGACCAGCTCCCCCGCCGCCTCGTCGAGGTCGGCGCGCCAGAACGCCCGCGGGTGGTCGTTGGAGGCGACGCCCATCATGCCCGAGTCGCGCCAGCGGCCCGGCCCGCCCAGGAAGCGGTGGTCCTCCACGCCGAGCGCCTGGCAGGCCGCGGCCAGCTCGCCCACGCGGTACGGCCCGAGCGCGTCGTCACGATCGGCCGCCAGATGCGCGAGGTCGCCGGGGATGACCTCACCCTCCTCGCCCAGCGTGCACGTCACGAGCGTCACATGAGCGCCCTCCGCGACGTACTTCGCGATGGTGGCGCCGGTGCCGATCGACTCGTCGTCCGGATGGGCGTGCACGAGCAGCAGCCGTCGGTCAGTCATGGTCATGAGCGTAGCAATGGCAGGATTGAGGCCATGAGCGAGAGCTTCCCGCGCCTGAATGCCAGGACCCGCCGCTTCACGCTGGGCGTTCCCAGAGGCTTCACGATCTCCCCGGACGGCGGCCGGGTGGTGTTCCTGCGTACGAAGACGGGCACCGATCCGGTGACCTGTCTGTGGGAGCTCGACACCGAGACCCACGTCGAGCGCCTGGTCGTCGACCCGCGCGAGCTCCACGGCGAGGACGAGGAGCACCTTCCGCCCGAGGAGCGCGCGAGGCGCGAGCGCAGCAGGGAGGCGGCGGGCGGCATCGTCGCCTACGCCACCGACTTCCACGTCGGCAAGGTCAGCTTCGCGCTGTCCGGGCAGCTCTACGTGACGGACCTGGCGAGCGGGCAGACGCGCAGGCTGGAGACGCCGGGCGCGGTCATCGACCCCCGCCTGTCCCCCGACGGACGGCACGTCGCCTACGTCACGGGCGGCGCGCTGCGCGTCCAGGACCTCGCATCCGGCCATGACCGCGCGCTGGCCGAGCCGGAGTCGCCGACGGTGACGTACGGGCTGGCCGAGTTCATCGCCGCCGAGGAGATGGACAGGATGCGCGGCTACTGGTGGTCGCCGCAGAGCGACGCGCTGCTGGTCGAGCGCGCCGACGAGGCCCCCGTCCAGGTCTGGCACATCGCCGACCCGGCCAACCCCGACCGTCCCGCGACCGCCCAGCGCTACCCCGCCGCCGGCACGCCCAACGCGATCACCGAGCTCTACGTGCTGGGGCTCGACGGGTCGCGGGTGGGGGTGCCGTACGAGGAGGAATACCTCGTCAACGCGGCCTGGGACGCCCACGCCCTGTCGATCGTCACGCTCACCCGCGACCAGCGCACGATGCGGCTGTTCGAGGTCGATCCGGGCAGCGGCGCCACGACGCTCGTCCGCGAGGACACCGACCCCGCCTGGGTCGACATCGTGCCCGGCGTGCCCGCCCACCTCGACGACGGCTCCCTGGTCTGGGTGGCCAACTCCGAGGGCGGCCACCGGCTGTTCGTCGGCGACCGCGCCGTCACGCCGCCGACCCTCCAGGTGCGCGCGGTGCTCGACGTCGATCACGACAGCGTGCTGTTCACCGCGAGCGGCGACCCCACCGAGATCCAGCTCTGGACGTGGGACGGCCACTCGCTGCTGCCCGTCTCGACCCGGTCCGGGGTGTTCTCCGGACGCATGGCGGGCGGCGTCGGCGTGCTGACCGAGCAGAGCCTCGACGCCGAAGGCGTCTCCACGACGGTCGTGCGCCGCGACGGCATGGCCGTGCCGATCCCGTCCTTCGCCGAGCGTCCTGGCCTCGACCTGCGGGTCTCCATCGGCCGTTCCGGCCGGCGCGAGCTCGCCACCGCCGTGGTGCTGCCCTCCTGGCACGAGCCGGGCTCGCGCAAACTGCCCGTGCTGATGGATCCGTACGGCGGCCCGCACGCCCAGCGGGTGCTCAACCGGCGGGCGTCGTACCTCGAGAGCCAGTGGTTCGCCGAGCAGGGCTTCGCCGTCATCGTCGCCGACGGCCGCGGCACCCCAGGGCGGGGCGTCGACTTCGAGCGGGCCGTGCTCAACGACCTCGCCACCCCCGCGCTCGAAGACCAGATCGACGCGCTGCAGGGCGTCGCCGAGCAGTACCCCGACGATCTCGACCTGTCCCGGGTCGCCATCCGCGGCTGGTCGTTCGGCGGCTTCCTCGCCGCGCTCGCCGTCCTGCGCCGCCCTGACGTCTTCCACGCCGCCGTCGCGGGCGCGCCGGTGACCGACTGGCGGCTGTACGACACCTGCTACACCGAGCGCTACCTCGGCGACCCCAACGAGCAGCCGGAGGTCTACGAGAAGTCGTCGCTGTTCGCCGACGCGGCCAAGCTCGAACGCCCCCTGCTCCTCATCCACGGCCTGGCCGACGACAACGTCGTGTCCGCCCACACGCTGCGCCTGTCCTCCGCGCTGCTCGCGGCCGGGCGGCAGCACAGCGTGCTGCCGCTGTCGGGGGTGACGCACATGACGCCGCAGGAGGTCGTGGCGGAGAACCTCCTGCTGCTGCAGGTGGACTTCCTGAAGAAGGCGCTGGGCTAGCGGCAAGAACCGGGTCGGCGGTAAGAAGGCGCTGGGCCGGCGGCAAGAACTGGGCCGGCGGCAGAAAGGCGCTGGGCCGGCGACCTTCACGCGAAAGGCCGGGCGGGGCTTCGAGCCCTGCCCGGCCTTCGTGCTTCGAGCCCTGTGGCCAGCCTTTTCGCGTACGGGTCGAACCCAGGTCGTACAACAGGCCTCCGGAAACCAAACCCTGGTCCGACGCGAGCCGAGCCCCCGCTCCGGCATTGTGATCACCATGCTGAAGCCCCTGACCTTGGCCTTGACCCTGCTCACGACGAGCGTCCCCCAGCAGCCCGCCACCCTGCAACAGCCCGCCACGCTGCAACCCACCACCCAGCAACAGCCCGGCGCCCGGCTGCAACCCGCCACGCTGCAACAGCCCTCGACCACCGCCGAGACGCGTGGACCGACCACCACCCCCGCCTCCACAGCGGCCACGAGCGGCTCCCCGTCATCGCTGAGCTGGCGGCCTTGCCCGCCGAGCAGCGGGGATGAAGCGATGGACTGCGCCGACCTCGAAGTGCCGGTCGACTGGCGGAAACCCGAGGGCCGGAAGATCACCCTCAAGCTGGGCAGGCTGAAGGCCACCGGTCCGTCGAAGGGCCAGGTCCTGGTGGCGTACGGCGGTCCTGGAGCCCCGGGCATCGCCATGACGCAATCGCTCGCCGGCTGGTGGACACGGCTCCGCCGCCACATGGACGTCATCACGTGGGACACCCGCGGCTACGGCGAGCAGTTCGGAGGCCTGAGCACCGGCCTGCCCTGCTCGTGGACCCGCATCCCCATCGCCGCCGTGCCGCGCGACGACGCCGACTTCGGCCGCCTGTCCGACACCAACCGCGGCTACGCCGAGGCCTGCCGCATCAAAGACCCCGAGCTGTTCGCGAACATGAGCTCGGCCGACCACGCCAGGGACATGGAGGCGATCAGGAAGGCCCTGGGCGCGGACAAGCTCAACTTCTACGGCGCTTCTTACGCCGGCTTCTACGGCCAGGCGTACGCCCGTCTCTTCCCCGGCCGCGTCCGCACGATGGTCCTCGACGGCACGCTCAACCACAGCACCGCCGACTGGACCCGCGAGCTCGAGGCGACGGCGAAGTCCAACGAGCAGTCCATGCGACGCTTCTTCACGTGGTGCGCCGCCAACGGCTGCGGCACCGTACAGGCCCTCTGGCGCAAGCTGATCGCCCGCGCCGACCGCTCCCCCGTCCCCACCGGCACGGCGAACGTCGCCTACCGGGCCATCGACCTCCAGTCCTTCGCCCTCGGCCTCGCCCGCCAGGGTGAGACCGCCTGGCCCAAGCTCGCCGAGGCCATCCGCAAGGCCGCCGGAGGCGACGCCTCGGGCTTCGTCCCCGCCAGTGGCGCCCGCTACCCCGACCAGGCCACCCCGGTCACCGAGTGCACCGACTGGCCCCGCCCCGCCACCCGCAAGGAGCTGACGACCACCCTGGCCAGGCTCCGCAAGCTCGCGCCCGACACCGGGGCCGCCAACACCCCTGTCTCGGCCACCCTCACCTGCATCGGCTGGCCCGTCCCGGTCACCAATCCCCCGGCCGCCCTGCCCAAGGGCCTGCCACCGCTGCTCGGCGCCGGCGCATGGCACGAGTCGGACTCGGCGCAGCGCGTGCTCTCCCAGGTCCCCGGCAGCGTCGTCATCCGCCACGACGGCCCCGGCCACACCCTCTACGGCACCAACGCCTGCGCCCGCGACCACATCGACACGTACCTCACCACCGGCGCCCTTCCCCCGAAGACCACGAGGTGCTGACCCAGAGAACCGAGCCCCTCGAAAGAACAAAATCCAATCGACCACAAACAACACCAGACCACCCACCACCCACGATGTCGGCTCCCCAGCACCCAGCCAGTGGAACCCGGCACCAACCCACCCCAGGTGCACACCCGGCACCGGCACCTCCAGCGGGCGCACACCCGGCACGGCACCCCCAGGCGGGCGCGCACCCGGCACCCCGCATAACGACAAGGGGACACCCCAGCACCCGGCACACCACCAGGCGAACACCCCCACACCCCACACGCCGCACCTCGCACCCCGCACCCCGCACCCCGCACCCCGCACAGCGACAAGGGGACACCCCGGGACCCGGCTCAGCGACAAGGGATGTTGGAATGCTGACATGACGCTGGATCACCTTGTCTACGCCACGCCCAACCTCGACACCACCGTCGCCGAGATCGAACAGCAGCTCGACGTGCGGATGGTGGAGGGCGGGCGGCATCCAGGGCTCGGCACCCGCAACCGGCTGCTCGGCCTGGGCGGCAGGGCGTACCTGGAGATCATCGGCCCGGATCCGGAGCAGGAGCCGCCGGCCGGGCCACGTCCCTTCGGCATCGACACGCTCACCATGGCGCGGCTGGTGACGTGGGCGGCGGCGGTGACGGACATCGACGCGGCGGTCGCCCGCGCCCGCGAGCGGGGCTACGACCCCGGAGACCCGCAGGACATGTCCCGCCACACGCCCTCCGGCGAGCTGCTGAGCTGGCGCCTCACCCCACCGTCCAAGGCCGGCCTGGTGCCCTTCCTCATCGACTGGGGCACCACCCGCCATCCCACGGAAACCGACCTGCCGACGGTCGAGCTGACGTCGTTCCGCGCCCGCCACCCCGACCCGGAGGCGATAGGCCGTGACCTGTCGGCGTTGGGCGTCCACCTCGACCTCGAGCACGGCACCACCCCCACCCTCACCGCCGTCCTCAGATCCCCCCGCGGCTCCCTGACCCTCACCTAACCCACCCCGCCCACCGCCCAGCGCCACCACCCACCAACCCAGTAGAACCCCCACCAGCCCAGCCCACCGACCACCAGCGACGTCACCACCCGCCAGCCCGGCTCTGCCATCCGCCCCGCCGCCGCCCCTGCCACCCGCCCGGGTTGCGTCCACGGGAGTGGTGTACGAGTTTGACCTGGTCAGCTGGCGTGGTGACTACACAGCGGACGAGTCACCCGCCCGTAACGGCCGACCCCGTAGAAACCACCCGGCCCGCACCGCAGAACAGCACCTGCCCGAAGCGGCCCGCGCCGCAGAAGAGCCACCTGCCGCAAGCGCCCCTTACTCTCGAAAGACCCATACCACCGAGCACCCGCACCCCGGGGGGATCCGCGCCGCCGATCGACCTGCACCACCGAGCAACCCCCACCCCCGAACGCACCCGCACCACCGAGCGACCCGCACCGCCGGGCGCTCGCACTCCGGAAGACCCACACCGCCGAGCGACCCCACCCCGAACGCACCCGCACCGCCGAGCGCCCCACGCTCCCAAAGCCCCGCACCACCGAGCGACCCCACCCCGGAAGACCCACACCACCGAGCGCCCCGCACCGCCGGGCGCTCGCACTCCGGAAGACCCACACCGCCGAGCGACCCCACCCCGAACGCACCCGCACCGCCGAGCACCCCACGCTCCCAAAGCCTCACATCGCCAAGCGACCTGTGCCCCGAGCGGACCTGCACTGCAGACCGACCTGCACCGCCGAAGGGACCGAAAGCATCAGCCGACCAACGGGCCGGCCGTCAGGGGTGGGGGGTGCCGTGCCAGCTGCGCCAGAGCGCCGCGTACGAGCCGCCCGCCGCGACCAGTTCGTCGTGCGAGCCCAGCTCCGTGATCCGGCCGTCTTCGACGACCGCCACCCGGTCGGCATCGTGGGCGGTGTAGAGGCGGTGGGCGATGGCGATGACCGTGCGGCCCTCCAGGACGGCGGCGAGGGAACGTTCGAGGTCGCGGGCGGACCTCGGGTCGATGAGGGAGGTGGCCTCGTCGAGGACGAGGGTGTGCGGGTCGGCGAGCACGAGCCGGGCCAGGGCGAGCTGCTGGGCCTGGGCCGGTGACACGGCGTGGCCGCCGGAGCCGACCTCGGTGTCCAGGCCGCCGGGCAGGGCCAGCACCCAGTCGAGGGCGTCCACGGCTTCGAGCGCCTCGGCGACCGCGGAGTCGTCGGCGTCCGGGCGGGCGATGATGAGGTTGTCGCGGATGGTGCCCTTGAAGACGTGGTGCTCCTGGGTGACGAGGGCGACCTGGCCACGCAGCTCGTCGAGCGGCAGCTCCACCAGTGGCACGCCGCCGACGGTGACGGACCCGGTGCGGGGGCCGTGGATGCCGGCCAGCAGCCGTCCGAGCGTCGACTTGCCCGCCCCGGAAGGTCCGACCACGGCCAGACGCTCCCCCGGCCGGACGGTCAGGGACACGCCGTGCAGCACATCGCGCCCTTCCCGGTAGGCGTAACGGACGTCGGACGCGCGCAACGCTTTTCCTTCGAGCGCCGCCTCGTACCCATCCAGTGCGGCCTCGTGCCGCTCGACGAACGCCGCCTCGCGCCCATCCCATGCGGCCTCGCGGTCGCCGGAAGCTGGTGCCGCGCCGTTGATGATGGCGGTGATGGGGGTGTCAGCGGAGACGCGGGTGGGTGTGGGGGTGTCGTCGGAGACGGCCGCCGGGCTCGCTGCGGAAGCCGCAGCGCCGGTGCCGCTCCCCGAGCCCGCCACCGAAGCCGCAGCACCGGCGCCACTCCCCGAGCCCGCTATCGAAGCCGCAGCACCTGCCGAACCCGGCACGGGAATCGCAGCGCCGGTGCCGCTCTCCGGGACCACCACCGAATCCGCAACGCCGGTGCCGCTCTCCGAGCCCGCTATCGAAGCCGCAGCGCTCGGCATGGAAACGGTGGGGCCGGTGTCGTTCCCGCGGCCCGGGGCGGAGGTCGCAGCGACGGTAGCGGAGGTCTTGGAGCCGGGCGTGGTGACTGGCGGGGCGGTGGTGGGTGTGAGGGCGGTGGCCGCTGTGGTCGAGGGCGTGGGGGCAGCGCCGGTGTCGTCGGAGGCGGGGGTCGAAGATGTGGGGTGGCGGTCGTGGGGGACGTTGGAGACGCCGAGGAGGCGGGCCATCGATGCGCCGCCCACCTGGAGCTCGTCGATCCACATCAAGAACCGGTCGAGCGGGTCGATGAGCTGCTGGGCGTAGAGGGCGGCGGTGGTGACCTGCGCGAGGGTCACCCAGTCGTTGGTGTAGAAGAGGCCGCCGACGAGGAGGGCGGCGACGACGGGGATGACGTAGCCGAGCTCGACGGCGGGGTACCAGGTGGTGCGCAGGCCGAGTGTGTAGCGTTCCGCGGCGTACGAGCGGGCGATGTCGCGGTCGGTGCGCACCCGGCGGCGCTCGCGCAGGCCGAGCGCCTCGACGGCTCTGGCGCCTTCGATGGTCTCGGCGAGCCCTTCGGTGATGTCGGCGTAGGCGGCGTTCTCGCGCAGGTAGCCGTCGCGGGCGCGGGCGAGGTACCAGCGGGTGGCGATGTAGAGGATGGGCCCGGCGGCCAGCATGGGGAGCATGAGCAGCGGGCTGACGAGCAGCAGCGCGCCGACCGTGATCACGAACGTGACGATGGCGATGAGGGTCTCGGGCACGGCGTGGCGCACGGTGCGCGACAGGGCGTCGACGTCGCGGGAGGTGCGGGTGATGAGGTCGCCGGAGCCGGCGCGTTCGACGGTGGACAGGGGAAGGGCGAGCACCCGGTCCACGAACTCCTCGCGCAGCTCGGCCAGCACCTTCTCGCCGAGCTTGGCGGAGGCGAGCACGGCGTAGCGGATGAGGACGCCCTGGAGCAGCAGGAACGCGCCGATGGCGGCGGCGACGAGCGGCACGTCGACCGCGGCGCCGTACTGGACGTTCTGCACCAGCTTGCCGAGCTGCCATGGGGCGAGCAGGCCGGCGACGGCGGCCAGGCCGTGCAGGAGGAGGGCGACGCCGAGCTCGCGCGGATATTTGAGGGTGAGCCGCCTGGCGTAGGCGCGCACCTGTTCGCGGTCGGCGACCGGCAGGATCTCGCGTGCCATGTGGTGTTCAGTCCTCCCCGCGGGTCACGGTCGCCGCGTACGCGGGCGAGCAGCCGAGCAACTGCCGGTGCGTGCCTTCCGCGGCGACCCGGCCGTCTTCGACGTAGATGACGTGGTGGGCCCGGTCGAGCACGAGGGGGCTGGTGGTGCAGATCAGCGTGGTACGTCCGGCGCGCGCGGCGGCGAGGCGTTCGGCGATGCGGGCCTCGCTGTGGGCGTCGACGGCGCTGGTGGGTTCGACGAGGATGAGCACTTCGGGGTCGGCGAGCAGGGCCCTGGCCAGGCGGAGCCGCTGCTGCTGCCCGCCGGAGAACTCGCGTCCCGCCTCGGCCACCTCGGTGTCGAGCCCGTCGGGCAGGGCTTCGGCGATGTCGGTGGCGCAGGCGGCGTGCAGGGCGCGGTGGATGTCCTCGTCGGTGGCCTCGCCGCGGACGTCGAGCTCGTCGCGGAGGCGGCCGTTGAACAGGCGGGCGCCGTTGTCGGCGACGAGGATGCGGGAGCGTACCTCGTCGATGGGGAGGGTGCGCAGCTCGGCGGAGCCGAAGGTGACGTCGCCCTCGGTGTAGCGGCCGAGCCGGTCGGCGATGGCGGCGGCCTGGTCGGGGGTGGGGGCGGCGAGCGCGGTGAGCCGGCCGGGCTGGAGGGTGACACCGCTGTAGGAGTCGCGCAGGACGCCGCCTCCGCTGCTGCCGTTGCCGCCGGTGATCTCGGGCTCGATCGACAGGATGCGGATCACCCGGCCGGCGGCGACGTGGCCTTTGGTGAGCTTGTCGGCGGCCTCGGTGAGGGTGCGCAGGGGGCCGATGAGGAAGACCGCGTACAGGTAGAAGGAGACGAGCTGCCCGGTGGGTATGTCGCCGGCGACGGCGAAGTTCGCGCCGATGCCGGTGACGACGGCGATGAGCAGCCCGGGCAGCACGATCTGGGCGCCTTCGAGTACGGACTCCACGCGCGCGACGTGGACGCCCGCCTGCCGGACGCCTTGGGACTCCTCGCGGTAGCGCCGGGCGAAGACCTGCTCGCCGCCGACGCCGCGCAGCACCCGCAGCCCGGCGACGATGTCGGCGGCGCGGGTGGACAGCTCGCCGGTCAGCTCGCGCTGGCGGCGCTGGCGGAGGTGGAGGGGCCGGAGCAGCGGCCAGACGGCGAAGGCCATGACCGGCACCCCGAACAGCACGAGCAGCCCGAGCGGCAGTGAAGTGGACAGCAGGATGACCGTGACGGTGACGATGGCGACGACCGCGCCGCTGCCGCGCAGCAGGATGTCGATGCTGCCGCCGATGTGGGCGATGTCGGAGTTTCCGACGCTGACGACCTCGCCGGTGGACAGGCGCTTGGGCAGCGTGGCACCGAGCCTGGCGGCCTGCCGCGAGGTGAGCTGGACGGTGCGGTACGCGGCGGCGAGCCAGTTGTAGACGGCCATGCGGTGCCGCATGACGCCGCTGAACGCCTGGACGATCCCCAGCCCGAGCAGCACCGCCGACCACGTGATCAGGGCCGGGGTGTCCTTGGCGGTGACGGCCTGGATCCCCTGCCCGAGCACGGCCGGCATGAGGGCCTGCACCCCGTACCACAGGACACCGAAGCCGATGCCGAGGAGCAGGGACGGCGCCTGGCGGCCGGCGTTCCACCACAGGTAGCGCAGCGGGCTGCGGATGTCGGGCACGCCGGGATCGGCCTCAGGGAGGGAGCGCATAGCCCGACCACCTTGACAAGGCGCCACCTGGACCGGCAAACCGTTTTCATCCAGTTACATGTACGCCCCGTGAACAGCCGCACCTGCGCCCGGAGAAGGCCCACCCGGCGTTCTTTACACGATGCACGTCCCGCCCGGAACACTGCGCGCCGCGCTCTCCCCGCCCAGCTCCGCAGCGCGTGAGATTTCCGGCCCGCTGGGCGATTCATCCCGTTCTTACATCGTGTATCGAGGCCGTCCGGATCGTGCGCCGGAGCACCCCGAAGAGGGACGGGTAGGCGAGAATCGACCCTTGTGAAGCACGGGTACACCAACAGCACGTTCGGCGACGGCGCCCTGGTCGTGAAGTGCTACCAGGGGCCCGAGGCCGCCTTCAGGCTGAGCACCGAGAGCCGCTACCTGCGCCGCCTGCGCGGCCGCCTGCCCGTCCCCCGCGTCCACCAGGTCACCGCCACCAGCCTGACCACCCGGTACGTCGAGGGCCTGCACGGCCAGGACCTCCTGGACGAGGGGCGGGCCGAGGAGGTGCTCGCCGAGTGCGGGCGCATGCTGGCCCGCATCCACCGGCTCGGCATCGTCCACGGCGACTACGGGCCGCAGAACATGCTGTTCGACCCGGCCACCTACGAGACGGCCGCGATACTCGACTGGGAGTGGGCGCACCCGGGCCGGCCGGTCGAGGACCTGGCCTGGGCGGAGTGGATCGTCCGCTCCCACCACCCCGAGCACGTGCCGCTGCTGCCCCGCTTCTTCGCCGCGTACGGCGAACCGGTCCCCGCCTGGCCCGAGCGCCACGCCGCCATGATCGACCGCTGCCACGCCATGCTCGACTTCTGCGCCCGCTGGGAGCCGGGCGGAGAGGGCGAGAAGCTGTGGCGCGAACGCCTCGACACCACCACCGCCTGGACGGAGTGACCCGGAGGCGCCGCCGCACCACCCGCCCGGCCAGTCCGCCCTCACGACCTACCGCACCGGACCACCCCAAGACCGCTCCACCACCCGATCGGATCGCCCCCGAGACCGCCACACCGCCACACCACACCCCGACCCCACCCCACCACCCGACCGGACCACCCCTAAGACCGCCCCACCACCCGACCGGGTCAGCCCCAAGACCCCCACACCGCACCGCCGGTCCGGAGTCGCCCGCCCCGACCGGGGATTGTGCCGTTTTGTCGGTGGGCTTTGCTTAGGTGCGGGCATGACAGAACACGTGAACCTCGTCCTCGGTGCCACCGGCACCACCGGCCGCCGCGTGGCGGAGATCCTGCGGGCCGGCGGCCACGCCGTCCGAGCGGCGTCCAGAAGCGGCGAGACCAGGTTCGACTGGTCCGACCGCGCCACCTGGGAGCCGGCCGTCGCCGGCGCGTCGGCCGTCTACCTCATGGCGCCCGAAGGCGTCCCGATCGACCCCGGCTTCGTGTCGCTGGCCGTCAGCCGTGGCGTCGAACGGGTGGTGCTGCTGTCCAGCGGCGCCATCGAGGCGATGCGCGACGAGCGCCTGCTGGCCGCCGAGCACACCGTGCGCGGCTGCGGCGCGGCGTGGACGATCCTGCGGCCGAGCTGGTTCGACCAGAATTTCGACGAAGGTTTCCTGCGGCCCGCGGTCATGGCGGGCGAGCTGGTGCTGCCGCTCGGCGAGGTGCGGCAGGCGTTCGTGGACGCGGGCGACATCGCGGCGGTGGCCGCGGCGGCGCTGACGCAGGACGGTCACGCCGGCCGCTCGTACGAGATCACCGGCCCGCGCGCGCTGTCGTTCGGCGAGGCGGCGGAGATCATCGGCCGGGCGATCGGCCGGGAGGTGCGCTACCGGGGCGGCGAGGAGGACTACATCGCGGCCAACGCGTTCGCGGACGAGGCGATCGGGGCGGCCAAGGCGTTCGCCGCACTGCGCGCGCTCGGCGATCAGCCGGTGTCGGGCGCGGTCGAGGAGGTGACGGGACGCCCGCCGAAGTCCTTCGAGGCGTATGTGGCGGACGCCGCCGCGGCGGGAGCATGGCGGCTCTGACCTGGCCGTTCACGCGCCCGTACGGCGATCGACCCCTCGGGCGCGCAGCCCCCGAACGGTAAAATAGGTGGGAAATCCTCTCTGGTCACGACACACTGATCACGACTCAGTGAGGAGATTCCTTTCCATGCCGAACCAGCCCGCACCCAATCTGCTGTCGTGGGCCAGCGAGATCGACGAAGGTGCGATCATGCAGGCCGCACGCACTGCCCGCCTGCCGTTCGTCGCCGGTCACGTCGCTCTCATGCCGGACGCTCACGTCGGCATCGGTGCGACGGTCGGCTCGGTGATCCCGACCGAGAACGCCATCATCCCCGCCGCCGTCGGCGTGGACATCGGCTGCGGCATGGTGGCGACCGAGACCACGCTCACGGCCGCCGACCTGCCCGACTCGCTCGCCGCGCTGATGCCGCTGGTCGAGCGGCGCATCCCGGCCGGTGTCGGCAAGGGTCACGACGACCCCGGCATCGACCGTGCGCTGAGCGATCTCGGCCTGCCCCACACCGACCTCAGCCCGAAGCAGACCAAGAAGGTCGCCGACCAGTTCGGCACCCTCGGCTCCGGCAACCACTTCGTCGAGGTCTGCCTCGACGAGCGCGACCGGGTCTGGACGGTGCTGCACTCGGGTTCGCGCGGCATCGGCAACCAGCTCGCCCAGTACCACATCACGGGCGCCAAGAAGCTGATGAAGAAGCAGCAGGTCGGCCTCGAGGACCCGGACCTGGCATACCTGGTGCAGAGCACGCCGGAGTTCACCGCGTACATCGAGGACATGCTGTGGGCGCAGCGCTACGCGATGGCCTCGCGCGCGCGGATGGACCGGGTGCTGATCGACGCGCTGTTCAAGGTCGTCGGCAAGGGGCAGCGGGTCAGGACGATCAACTGCCACCACAACTTCACCCAGCAGGAGACCCACTTCGGCAAGTCGCTGTGGATCACCCGCAAGGGCGCCATCAAGGCCGACCGCGGTGACGAGGGCGTGATCCCGGGGTCGATGGGCACCCGCTCGTACATCGTGCGCGGGCGCGGCAACCCCGACTCCTACAACTCGTGCTCGCACGGCGCGGGACGCCGCATGTCGCGGACGAAGGCCAAGCGCGAGCTGTCGGTGAAGTCGCTGACCGAGGCCATGAGCGGCCGCACCTGGAACGCCGACCGGGCGGCGGCCCTGGTGGACGAGCACCCGGAGGCGTACAAGCCGATCGACCAGGTCATGGCCGACCAGCAGGACCTGGTCGAGGTGCAGCACACGCTGCGCCAGATCTTCAACTACAAGGGGTGAGCCGGTGGCGATGCCGAAGAAGGGCTCGCGGCGCATCATCGTCGACGGTGCCGACTACCGCTGGCAGGTGCGCCGCCGGGCGCCGTACTCCCAGGCCAACGCCTGGGCTCCGCTGAGGTTCGCGGTCGAGCGGGCCGAGCAGCCGGGGGCCGCCCTGGTGGTGTCGCTGCCGTGCGCCCGCCCGGACAACTGGGTGTACGAGCGGACGCTGCCGGTCACGCCGGCTCTGGTGGCCGCCTGCATCAGGCGGGCGCTGGAGCGGGGCTGGGACCCCGGGCGGCCGGGGCCCGCCATGACGCTGGAGGTCACCGAGGACGATCTCACCGCGTTCCTGGGCGGGCCGCCGCGCTACCTGATCCCGTTCTGGTGGGGAGTGGCTCCGGCGGAGACGGCCCCCGTCTCATCAGACTCCTGAGCCGGCGCCGCCGCCCGTCCCGGCAGCAGCGGGATGAGCGCCAGGACGACGACGACGGTGGCGAACGAGATCCAGAACACGCCGCGCAGCCCGCTCATGGTCCCGGCCGCGGCCTGGACGACGAGCGTGACGACGGCGACCCCCAGGGCGGCGCCGAGCTGGTTGAGCATGTACAGCACGGAGCTGCCCTGGGCCACCATCGGCTCGGGGAGCGTACGGTAGAGCGAGCCCATGGTGGGCGCGCTGAAGCAGCCGCTGCCCAGCCCGAATGTGAGCGCCGCGAGGGCGGGCCACACCTCGGGCGTGCCGGGCCCGATCTGCGTCAGCCCGTACGCGCTGAGCAGCGCCACGAGCGCGCCTCCCGTGGCCAGGCCGCGCGCGCCCAGCCGGTCCGACAACCGGCCGGCCAGCGGCATGGCGATGGAGCCGCCGAGCCCCAGCGGCGCCATGAGCAGCCCGGCCGCGAGCACGCCGTGCCCGTGCGCCTGCTGGTAGTACAGGGGCAGCGCGAACAGACCTGCGTACAGGCCCATGCCGCCGAGCCCCATGATCGTGACGCTGGCGGTGAAACCGCGGCTGCGGAACAGCCCGAGGTCGATCAGCGGGCGCTCGCCGCGCCGGGCGTGCCCGCCGTACGCGATGAGCAGCACGGCCCCCGCGATGAGCGGCAGCAGCACCTGCCACGCCCCGAACCCGCCCTGCTCCGCCGTCTGCGACAGCCCCAGCACGACGGCCGCGAACCCGGGGCCGAGCAGCGCGAGGCCCAGCACGTCGAGGCGCGCGGGGCCCGTGCCCTGCTGCGGATCGGGCGAGATGACGCGCACGGCGAGCACCAGCGCGACGACTCCCACGGCCACGCTGAGCAGGAACATCGCCCGCCACGACAGCGATCCGAGTATCGCTCCGCCGGCGATCGGCCCGAGCACGGGTCCGAGTGACAGCACCACGCCCATGAGGCCCATCACGCGCCCGGCCCTGCGCGGTCCCGCCGCCCTGGCCAGCAGGATCAGCACGAGCGGGTCGAGCAGGCCCGCGCCGAAGCCCTGCACCACCCGGAACGCGATCAGGCTGCCCATGTCCCACGCCAGCCCGGCGGCCAGCGATCCGGCGATGAACACGCCGAGCCCCGCGAGCCACAGCCGTTTGCCTCCATAGCGGTCGACGGCCCAGGTGGTGAACGGGATGGTGGCCGTGACCGCGAGCAGGAACCCGGTGGACGCCCAGCCGACCGTGCTCAGCGAGGTCTCGAAGATCTTGGCCAGGCTGTCGGTGGCGACGGCGGCCATCGTGCTGTTGAGGATGCCCATCATGCCGCCGAGCAGCACCACGGCGATGGTGGCGAGCAGCCGCCCATCCATCCGGTCATATTCATTTGAACTCATGAGTTCAAGTTAATGACCTAGTCCGTACGAACACAACCCTCTCGTCTACTGATCTGAACTCATGAGTACAATCGAGGGCATGAGCACCACTCGCGGCCGGATCGACAAGCGCCAGGCGATCCTGGAAGGCGCGTTCACCGTCTTCGCCCGCGAGGGCTACGCGCAGGCGTGCGTGCAGGCCATCGCCCGCGAGGCGGGGGTGGCCAAGCCGACGGTCTACAACCACATGACCGACAAGGCCACGCTGTTCCGCCACTCCCTGGAGGCCGCCGCGCGAGCGGTGCTCGACGAGCGCATCGCCGCGCTCGAACCCCTCGCCGACGCCGGTGACGACCTGCGCGCCGCCCTGCACCAGGCGGCCGGACGCCTGCTCCGGCTCCACACCGACGGGCGCTCGTGCGCGCTGCGGCGGCTGCTCTACTCCGAGGTCACCCACTTCCCCGACATCCTCGACATCGTCAAGGACAGCGGGCCCGACCGGCTCACCCGGGCGCTCGCCGACCGGCTGGCCAGGCTCGCCCTCGCCGGCCGCCTCCGCGCCGGCGACCCCGACCTCGCGGCCGAGCAGTTCCTCGCGCTGCTGCTCGGCCCCCTTGAAGCCCGCACCCAGCTCGGCACCCGGACACTGCCCGAGGCGGAGCTGGACGCGATGGCGCAGGCGGCCGTCGACGCGTTCGCCCGCGCCTGGGACGTCTCCTGACCCGGCCCCGCCGCCCCATCGAAGGCACGGACGCAGCGGGAGCAGGAGGCGAGCAACCGGCGGCCGTCTCAACTTCAGCCGGATCCGCCGTCGGCACCCGCACCGGGAGGCCCCTCAGCCGGTGAACGGCGTGCGGCGAGCCAAGAACAAGGCGCGGTGTCGACGCCCATCGCCACCTGCTCGCCGACCGCCCCCTCGATCACGGCGAAGAGATCCGCGCGGATGACGTCGTCCCACCCCTCAAAGGGCTCGCTCGGTCAGCCACCCACAGGGACACTCCACGCTTCAAGAGGCTCCCAGGCCACCTCCCAAGGGACGCTCCGGCGGTCCGGGGTGGGCGGAGCCGGCAGCCACGGAAAAAGACAAGGGGTGGGCGGAGCCAGGCCCACCCACCCCTTAACGCGACAAGGGCTACTTGGAGTTCGCCTTCAGGTAGTCGCTGTTCATTCGCGCGATCGCGTCCAGCGGGATCCCCTTGGGGCAGACGGCGGTGCACTCGCCGGTGTTCGTGCAGCCGCCGAAGCCTTCGGCGTCCATCTGGTCCACCATGGCCTTGGCGCGGGACATGCGTTCGGGCTGGCCCTGCGGCAGCAGGCCGAGGTGGGTGATCTTGGCGGCGACGAAGAGGGAGGCCGAGCCGTTGGGGCAGGCCGCCACGCAGGCGCCGCAGCCGATGCAGGTGGCGGCGTCGAAGGCGGCGTCGGCGTCCTCCTTGCGGACCGGGATGCTGTGGGCGTCGGGCGCCGAGCCGGCCGGTACGGAGACGAAGCCGCCCGCCTGGATGATGCGGTCGAACGCGCTGCGGTCCACCACCAGGTCCTTGACGACCGGGAACGGCGCGGCGCGCCACGGCTCGATGGTGATCTCGGCGCCGTCCTCGAAGTGGCGCATGTGGAGCTGGCACGTGGTGGTGGCGCGCTGCTCGCCGTGGGGTACGCCGTTGATGACCATGCCGCACATGCCGCAGATGCCTTCGCGGCAGTCGTGGTCGAAGGCGATCGGGTCGTCGCCTTCGAGGATGAGGCGCTCGTTGAGTACGTCCAGCATCTCCAGGAACGACATGTCCGGGGAGACGTCCTCAACCTTGTACGTCACCATGCGGCCCTTGTCGGAAGGGCCCTTCTGACGCCAGACGTGTAGGGTCAGGTTCACTTGTAGCTCCGCTGGGTCATCTTGACGTACTCGTACTCGAGCGGTTCCTTGTGCAGGATCGGCCCGTCGGGGGTGTACTCCCAGGCGGCCACGTGCGCGAAGTTCTCGTCGTCGCGCAGCGCCTCGCCGTCGTCGGTCTGGGATTCGGCGCGGAAGTGGCCGCCGCAGGACTCGGTGCGGACGAGGGCGTCCAGGCACATGAGCTCGGCGAGGTCGAAGAAGTCGGCCACCCGGCCGGCCTTCTCCAGCACCTGGTTGAGCTCTTCGGCGGTGCCGGTCACCTTGACGTTGTTCCAGAACTCCTCGCGCAGCTCGGGGATGCGCTCGAGGGCCTTGCGCAGCGACTCCTCGGTGCGCTCCATGCCGCAGTAGTCCCACATGAGCTTGCCGAGCTCGCGGTGGAAGGAGTCGGGCGTCCTGGTGCCGTTCACCGACATGAGCCGGTCGATCTTGCTGCGGACGCGGATCTCGGCCTCGGCCACGGCCTCCTCGTCCACGTCGCCGAACGGGCCGTCGGCGAGGTAGTCGCCGATGGTGGTGGGCAGCACGAAGTAGCCGTCGGCGAGGCCCTGCATGAGGGCGGACGCGCCGAGGCGGTTGGCGCCGTGGTCGGAGAAGTTGGCCTCGCCGATGACGAACAGGCCGGGGATGGTGGACTGCAGGTCGTAGTCCACCCACAGGCCGCCCATCGTGTAGTGGACGGCGGGGTAGATGCGCATCGGCACGTCGTACGGGTTCTCGCCGGTGATGCGCTCGTACATCTCGAAGAGGTTGCCGTACTTCTTCTCGACGGCTTCCCGGCCGAGCCGGTTGATGGCGTCGCGGAAGTCGAGGTAGACGCCGAGCCCGCCGGGGCCGACGCCGCGGCCTTCGTCGCAGACGTTCTTGGCGGCGCGGGAGGCGATGTCGCGCGGCACGAGGTTGCCGAACGCCGGGTAGATGCGCTCGAGGTAGTAGTCGCGCTCTTCCTCGGGGATGTCGCCGGGGGCGCGGGTGTCGTTCTTGCGCTTCGGCACCCAGACACGGCCGTCGTTGCGCAGCGACTCCGACATGAGGGTGAGCTTCGACTGGTACTCGCCCGACACGGGGATGCAGGTCGGGTGGATCTGCGTGAAGCACGGGTTGGCGAAGTACGCGCCGCGCTCGTGGGCCCGCCAGATGGCGGTGGTGTTGCAGCCCTTGGCGTTGGTCGACAGGTAGAAGACGTTGCCGTAGCCGCCGGTGGCGAGGACGACCGCGTCGGCGAAGTGCCGCTCGATCTCGCCGGTGACCATGTCGCGGACGATGATGCCGCGCGCGCGGCCGTCGGAGACGATGAGGTCGAGCATCTCGTGGCGGGCGTACATGGTGACGGTCCCGGCCGCGATCTGCCGCTCGAGCGCCTGGTACGCGCCGAGCAGGAGCTGCTGGCCCGTCTGGCCGCGGGCGTAGAAGGTGCGGGAGACCTGGGCGCCGCCGAAGGAGCGGGTGTCGAGCAGGCCGCCGTACTCGCGGGCGAACGGCACGCCCTGCGCCACGGCCTGGTCGATGATGTTCACCGAGACCTGGGCGAGGCGGTAGACGTTCGACTCGCGGGAGCGGAAGTCGCCGCCCTTGACGGTGTCGTAGAAGAGCCGGTAGATCGAGTCGCCGTCGCCGCGGTAGTTCTTGGCGGCGTTGATGCCGCCCTGGGCGGCGATGGAGTGGGCGCGGCGCGGCGAGTCCTGGTAGCAGAAGGACTTGACGTTGTAGCCCAGCTCGCCGAGGGTCGCGGCGGCGGAGCCGCCCGCCAGGCCGGTGCCGACGACGATCACGTTGAGCTTGCGCTTGTTGGCGGGGTTCACCAGGCGGGCGCTGAACTTGCGCTTCTCCCAGCGCTCCTCGATGGGCCCGGAGGGAGCCTTGGTGTCCCGGATCTCAGGGCCTTCGGTGTACTTCACTTGACTACTCCGAACGTGATCGCGAGGGGCGGGGCCAGGAAGCCGATGACCAGCAGGGCCGAGACGACGCCGGCGGTTCCGCGCAGGACGCGGTAGCGGTTGCGGTTGGCCCAGCCGAGCGTCTGGAAGGCGCTCCAGATGCCGTGGCGCAGGTGCAGGCCGACCATGACGACCGCGACGAGGTAGATCAGGGTCACCCACCACCGGGAGGCGTCGAAGCCGGCGATCATCCGGTCGGCGGGCGCGGAGTCGTAGCCCTTGGGGTTGACGACGCCGAAGGTCAGGTCGAGCAGGTGCCAGAGCACGAAGAGCACGATCGTCACGCCACCCCAGCGCATGATGTGCGTGGTGTAGCCGCTCGCCTGAGACTTCTTGGTGACGTACTTGACGGGCCTGGCCTTGCCCGCGCGGCGGGAGAGCGAGATCGCGGCCCACATGTGCAGCGCGACCGAGACGACGAGGACGATCTCGACGATGGTCAGCAGCGTGCGGTAGGGGGCGATGGGCTCGAGCAGCGTGCGCAGCGCGTGGGCGTACTCGTTGAAGGAGTCACGGCCGAGGAAGATCTTCAGGTTGCCGAGCATGTGGCCGACGAGGAAGAGCACCATCACGGCGCCCGTGACGGCCATGACGACTTTCTTGCCGTTGGACGAGCTGAAGAACCCGCCGGGCTTCTTGCCCGCCGGGGTTTTCTTGGGGGCGGAAACAGGCGCGGTGGCGGAGCCGCGCTCTATCGTGGCAGTCACATTGCACAAGCTAGGTATGCAGCGATGATCCGTCCAAGTCATGGTGGACCTGGTTTCGATAGCTTGCGGCTATGATGCGGGTAGATGAGGCTTTCTCGGAGTTCCCGTCGCGCGCGGATGCGAGGAAAATCACATGCAGTTCCAGCAGCTCGCGTACTTCGTGGCGGTCGCGGAGACCCGGCACTTCACCCAGGCGGCCGAGCGCATGCGGGTCGCGCAGCCCTCGCTGAGCAAGCAGATCAAGGCGCTGGAGGAGGATCTCGGCGCCCGGCTGTTCTCCCGCGCGCGGGGCAACGTCACGCTGACGGCGGCGGGTGAGGCGCTGCTGCCGCTGGCGCGCCGCATCCTCGCCGACGCCGACACCGCCAGACAGGAGGTGGCCCAGCTCGCCGGGCTGCGCAGAGGCCGGGTACGCCTGGGCGCCACGCCCTCGCTGTGCGCCGGGCTGGTGGCCGACGCGCTCGCCCGCTTCCACCGCTCGTACCCCGGCATCGAGCTGCTGGTCGAGGAGGGCGGCTCGCGTGACCTGGTCAAGGCGCTGGCCAGGGGGCAGCTCGACCTGTCGCTGATCATCATGCCGCTGCAGAGCGACGACCCCTCGCTGGTGACCGAGGAGATCCTGCGCGAGAACCTCGTCGTCGTCGCCTCGGCGCACGAGCGGCTCAAGGGCCCCTACCTGCGCATCGAGGACCTGCGGAACCGGCAGATGGTGATGTTCAGGCGCGGTTACGACCTGCGCGAGGCGACGCTGGCGGCCTGCCGCCAGGCCGGGTTCGAGCCGCAGCTCGCGGTGCAGGGCGGCGAGATGGACGCGGTGCTGCGCTTCGTCGAGGCCGGGCTGGGCATCGCGGTGGTGCCGTCGATGGTGCTCGACGGCCGTCCCGGGCTGCGCGGCACGCCGCTCGCGCCGCCGGGATTGAGCAGGACGATCGCGCTGGCGCACCGCAAGGACGTGGAGCCGACCAGCGCCGCGCAGGCGTTCCGCCAGACGCTGCTGTCGTACGTGGTGGAGGCCGGCCGGGACGGCACGCTTCCGCAGGGGGTAGAGCTCATCGCAGAATGAGCACCTAGGGCACCACCTGGGCGCCACATCCCCCGAAGAGGTGTTTTGACCGCCATTCTCTCCGAAACGCTGACGTTGCTCCTCATCGAGGATGACGACGGCGACGCCTTCCTGGTCGAGGAGCTGCTCAAGGAGGCGGCGGCGCCGCCCCGCATCTTCCGCGCGCGCAGCCTGAGCGAGGCGCGGCGCAGGCTCACCCCAGAGATCCAGTGCGTGCTGGTGGACCTGTCGCTGCCCGACGCCAGCAGGCTGGAGGCGCTGGAGGAGGTCATCGCGCTCGCGCCGTTCACCGCCGTGCTGGTGCTGACCGGGCTCAGGGACGTCCACGTGGGCGTCGCGGCCGTGCAGTCCGGCGCACAGGACTACCTGGTCAAGGGCGACGTGGACGCGAGGCTGCTGGCCAGGTCCATCCGGTACGCGATGGAGCGCAAGCGCGCGGACGTGGCGCAGCTCAAGCTCGTCCAGGCGGAGCTGATCGCCAGGGAGAACGCGCGCCTGGAGAGCGCGCTGCTGCCCGACCCGCTGCTGCGTACGCGGGAGATCGAGCACGTCACCCGCTACCTGCCGGGCAGCGGCGGCACGCTGGCCGGCGACTTCTTCGACACCGTGCAGACCCCCGACGGCTCGGTGCACGTGGTGATCGGCGACGTGTGCGGGCACGGCCCCGACGAGGCCGCGCTGGGCGTGGCGCTGCGCATCGCATGGCGCACGCTGGTGCTGTCCGGGCAGACCGGCGACACGCTGCTGCGCACGCTGGACGCACTGCTGCGGGCCGAGCGCCAGGCCCCGGAGATCTTCACCACGCTGTGCATGGCCACGATCTCGCCGGACCTGGGCCACGCGACCATGCGCGTGGTCGGCCATCCGCCGCCCGTGCTGGTGCGGGAGGGCACGGTCGAGGTGGTGGACGGCACGCCGTCCGGGCCGCCGCTCGGCATCTTCGCCGACGCCGCGTGGTCGGTCATCGACGTGCCGCTGGGCGAGGAGTGGTCGATGATGCTCTACACCGACGGGCTGATCGAGGCGTCGGCGCAGGAGCAGGGAAGGATGCTCGGTGTGGAGGGCCTGGTCGATCTGGTACGCGAGCACGGCATCGCCGACCTCGACGCCCTGATCGGCCAGGTCGGCACGCTCACCGACGATCTGGCCGTGGTCAGGCTGCGGAGGAGGAAGACGTGAGCATCCACCCGCTTCCTCCGCCCAAGGAGCCGATCGGGCTCGGCCGGGTGCCGGTCGCCCGCTGGTTCCTGCTGTTCGGGGTGCTGGCCGGGCTGACGTTCGCCGCCGGGGTCGCGACGGTGATGACGATGGCCGCGCGCACGGCCGAGCTGAGGCCGCGCCCCGAGGTGGCCGAGCAGGTCGATCGGCTGATCGTGGCGCTGATCGTGGTGTTCGTGCTGCTGCTGGTCTGCGCCGCGGGCCTCGCGCTGGTCGTCAGGTACGCGGTGCTCAAGCCCATCGGCCGCCTCACCGACCAGGTGCGCGCGGTCGCCGCCGGCGACTTCGACCGCGACCTGCACGTGGACCACCCCTCCGAGCTGGCCGAGCTGTCCAGCCACATCGACTCCATGCGCGGCCGCATCCTGTCGGCCTGGCGGACGGCCCAGGACCAGGCCGAGGAGCTGCGCCGGTCGAACGGCGAGCTCGAGCAGTTCGCGTACGTGGCCAGCCACGACCTCCAGGAGCCGCTGCGCAAGGTGGCGAGCTTCACCCAGATGCTGGAGCAGCGCTACACCGACCGGCTCGACGACCGGGCCAGGCAGTACATCCATTTCGCCGTGGACGGCGCCAAGCGGATGCAGCTGCTCATCAACGACCTGCTGGACTTCTCCCGGGTGGGCAGGGTCACCGCCGGGCGCGCGCCGACCGAGTCCGGCGCGGCGCTGGACCGGGCGCTGGACAACCTGTCGGCCGCGATCGAGGAGTCGGGGGCCACGGTCACCCGTGACGAGCTGCCCGCGGTCATGGGCAACCGGACGCAGCTCACCCAGCTCTTTCAGAACCTCATCGAGAACGCCGTGAAGTTCCGCTCCGAGGAGCCGCCGCGCGTGCACATCGGGGTGCGGCGCGACGGCGACATGTGGGAGTTCAGCTGCTCCGACAACGGCATCGGGGTCGAGCCCAAGTACGCCGACCGCATCTTCCTCATCTTCCAGCGGCTGCACGCCCGCGACGTCTATCCCGGCACCGGCATCGGGCTGGCGCTGTGCCGGAAGATCGTCGAGTATCACGGCGGGCGGCTCTGGCTCGACGGCGGCGCGGCGGGGCCCGGCGCCACGTTCCGCTGGACGCTGCCGGCGGCGGACAGCCCGGCAACCCACACGGCGAACAACACAGCGACCCACACAGCGCCCCACACAGCGGCCCACACAGCGGCCCACACAGCGGAGGACGCGGCGGAGCACAGGGCGGAGGGCGCGCGATGAACGGATGGCGGCCCATCGAGGTGCTCCTGGTGGAGGACGACCCCGGTGACATCCTGCTGACCAGGGAGGCGTTCGACCTCAACAAGGTGCACAACCGGCTCAACGTGGTCAACGACGGTGAGCAGGCGATGGCGTTCCTGCGCCGGGAGGGCGCCTACGCGGACGCGCCGCGCCCCGACCTGATCCTGCTCGACCTCAACCTGCCGCGCATGAGCGGGACGGAGGTGCTGCGCGAGGTCAAGGCGGACGCCGTGCTGCGGACGATCCCGGTGGTGGTGCTGACGACCTCAGAGGCGGAGGAGGACATTCTTCGGAGCTACCGCCTCCACGCCAATGCTTATGTCACAAAACCAGTAGATTTCGAGCAGTTTATCCGTGTTGTCCGGCAAATCGATGATTTTTTCGTATCGGTGGTTAAGTTGCCGACGCAGGGGCAGCGCCTCTGACGCGGGTACGTGACGGGAATCACAGCAAGTCATCGAAAAAGTGAGTGACCTCGCTCACAAAAATCGATCCTGTCGTCGTAACGTATCCCCCACCAACGCGCGCCCGAGCGGATCCCGCCGTGTGAGCGCGCCCAGCGAAACGACACCACGGACCCCCTGCGCGACGGGTCCGCGGGAGGTGGAGAGGTCCGCGATGACCCAGACGACACCCGAAGCTCCGGTTCGACGGCAGCGTGCGCAAGTCAGAGTACGCACCCTGCGAACAGACAGATGGTGGCTGGCCCCGCTCGTGACGTTCCTCGGGCTCGCCTCCTTCCTCGTCTACGGCGTATGGGCGATCATCGACAACAGCATCTTTCACGATCCGTACATCGCCCCGTTCGCCTCGCCGTGCCTTGCGGCGGCGACGTGCCCGGAAGGTGCCCAGCTGTTCGGGTGGGCGCCGATCGGCGACTGGTACACGCTCTCGCCCGGCCTGCTCATCCTGGGCCTGCCCGGCGGATTCCGTCTCACGTGCTACTACTACCGCAAGTCCTACTACCGCTCGTTCTGGCTGTCGCCGCCGGCCTGCGCGGTGCAGGAGCCGCACGGCAAGTACACCGGTGAGCGGCGCTTCCCGCTCATCCTGCAGAACATCCACCGCTACTTCTTCTACGCGGCGATCGTCATCGGTCTCATCCTGGCCTACGACGCGGTGCTGGCGCTCGTGCACAAGCCGCTCGGCCTGGGCACCTGGATCCTCATCCTGAACGCGGTGCTGATCAACGCCTACACGATCTCCTGCCACTCGTGCCGGCACATCACGGCGGGCCGGCTCAACCACTTCTCCCGCCACCCGCTGCGCTACAAGGCCTGGACGTTCGTCTCCAAGCTCAACGCCAAGCACCAGCAGCTCGCGTGGGCCTCGATGTTCTCGGTCATGGGCGCCGACCTGTACGTCCGCCTGGTGGCCAAGGGCATCATCGCCTTCCCGTACGCGTAAGGACAGTTTTCACCGTGGAAAACACGCACAACATCGAGCGCCACGAGTACGACGTCGTCGTCATCGGCGCAGGAGGCGCCGGCCTGCGGGCCGCGATCGAGGCCCGCCAGCAGGGCAAGCGCACGGCCATCGTCTGCAAGTCGCTGTTCGGCAAGGCGCACACGGTCATGGCCGAGGGCGGCGCCGCCGCCGCGATGGGCAACGTCAACCCCGACGACAACTGGATGGTGCACTTCCGTGACACCATGCGGGGCGGCAAGTTCCTCAACAACTGGCGGATGGCCGAGCTGCACGCCAAGGAGGCTCCCGACCGCGTCTGGGAGCTGGAGGCCTGGGGCGCGCTGTTCGACCGCACCAAGGACGGCAAGATCAGCCAGCGGAACTTCGGCGGTCACGAGTACCCGCGGCTCGCACACGTGGGCGACCGTACCGGCCTGGAGCTCATCCGCACCCTCCAGCAGCGCGTCGTCGCGCTCCAGCAGGAGGACTACGAAAAGCACGGCGACTACGAGGCCTACATCAAGGTCTTCGCCGAGTGCACGATCACGCGGCTGCTGAAGGACGGCGACGCGATCTCCGGCGCGTTCGGCTACTGGCGCGAGACCGGCAACTTCGTGCTCTTCGACGCGCCCGCCGTGGTCCTCGCCACCGGCGGCATCGGCAAGTCGTACGTCGTGACCTCCAACTCCTGGGAGTACACCGGCGACGGCCACGCGCTGGCCCTGCTCGCCGGCGCGAAGCTCATCAACATGGAGTTCATCCAGTTCCACCCCACCGGGATGGTCTGGCCGCCCTCCGTGCGCGGCATCCTCGTCACCGAGTCCGTCCGCGGCGACGGCGGCGTGCTGCGCAACTCCGAGGGCAAGCGCTTCATGTTCGACTACATCCCCGAGGTCTTCAAGGACAAGTACGCGACCACGGAGGAAGAGGCCGACCGCTGGTACACCGACCAGGCCAACAACCGGCGCCCACCGGAGCTGCTGCCCCGTGACGAGGTGGCCAGGGCCATCAACGCCGAGGTGAAGGCCGGCCGCGGCTCACCCCAGGGCGGCGTCTTCCTCGACGTCTCGACCCGGCTGCCCGCCGAGGAGATCAAGCGGCGGCTGCCGTCGATGCACCACCAGTTCAAGGAGCTGGCCGACGTCGACATCACCACCGAGCCCATGCAGGTCGGCCCGACCTGCCACTACATCATGGGCGGCGTCGAGGTCGACGCCGACACCGGCGCGTCCTGCGTGCCCGGCCTGTTCGCGGCCGGCGAGGTGTCCGGCGGCATGCACGGCTCCAACCGGCTGGGCGGCAACTCGCTGTCCGACCTGCTGGTCTTCGGCCGCCGTGCGGGCGCGGGCGCGGCCGCGTACGTCGACGCGCTGCCCGCCCGGCCCAAGGTCGCCGCCGAGCAGGTCGACGCCGCGAAGGAGGAGGCGCTGGCGCCGCTCGGCCGCAGCGGCGAGAACCCGTACGAGGTGCACCACGAGCTCCAGCGGACGATGAACGACCTGGTCGGCATCATCCGCAAGGCCAACGAGATCACCGAGGCCCTCGGCGTGATCGAGAAGCTGAAGGAACGCGTGCGCATGGTCGGCGCGGGCGGCTCGCGCATCTACAACCCCGGCTGGCACCTCGCCATCGATTTGCGCAACATGGTGCTGGTCTCGGAGTGCGTGGCGCGTGCCGCGCTCATGCGCGAGGAGAGCCGCGGCGGTCACACCCGTGACGACTTCCCCGCGATGGACCCGGAATGGCGCCGCAAGCTGCTCGTCTGCTCCACCGAGGACGGCTCGACGGTCAACGTGGAGGTGAAGGTGCAGCCGCCGATGCGCGACGACCTCATCACCCTGTTCGACCGTGACGAGCTGAAGAAGTACCTCACCGACGAAGAGATGGCCGAATTCGACAGGATAGCGAAGACGTCATGAACTACAAGGCAAAGTTCAAGGTCTGGCGCGGTGAGGGCGGCGAGGGCCGGCTCGAGGACTTCACGGTCGAGGTGAACGAGGGCGAGGTCGTCCTCGACATCCTGCACCGCCTCCAGGCGACCCAGGCACCCGACCTCGCCGTACGGTGGAACTGTAAGGCCGGCAAGTGCGGCTCGTGCAGCATGGAGATCAACGGCAAGCCGCGGCTCGGCTGCATGACCCGCATGTCCACCTTCTCCGAGGACGAGACCATCACGGTCACGCCGATGCGGACGTTCCCCGTCATCAAGGACCTCGTCACCGACGTGTCCTTCAACTACCAGAAGGCCCGTGAGGTCCCGTCCTTCACGCCGCCCGCCGACGTGCGGCCCGGCGAGTTCCGGATGCAGCAGGTGGACGTCGAGCGCTCGCAGGAGTTCCGCAAGTGCATCGAGTGCTTCATGTGCAACAACGTCTGCCACGTCATCCGTGACCACGAGGAGAACAAGACCAACTTCTCCGGCCCCCGCTTCCTCATGCGGATCGCCGAGCTGGACATGCACCCGTACGACGTGGCCGACCGCAAGGAGGCCGCGCAGCAGGAGCACGGGCTCGGCTACTGCAACATCACCAAGTGCTGCACCGAGGTCTGCCCCGAGCACATCAAGATCACCGACAACGCGCTGATCCCGATGAAGGAGCGCGTGGTGGACCGCAAGTACGACCCGCTGGTGTGGCTGGGCAACAAGATCTTCAAGCGCGGCGCGAGCTCCGGCACCACCAAGCCGTAGCCGCCAGGCCGCCGTGCCCCCGGCGGGCCGCCCACGTGGCTCGCCCGCCGGGCGCCCGCGCACAGGCCGCCGGTGCCGCGTACCCGACGAAAAGGCTCGTCCAACGCGAAGGGCCGGAACCCCGACCGGGGTTCCGGCCCTTCCCTTTTGCTGCTCGTCGCCGTCGGAGGCGGCGGGACGCTACTACTTCTTCTTCCTGCCGAAGAGGCGGCGCTTGGCGCCGGACCCCCCGGGCATCACCCGGGTCGCGTCCTGCTGCTGTGCTTCCTGCTGCTGTGTTTCCTGCTGCTGGGCGTCCTGCTGCTCGCCCGCCTGAGCCTGCGGCCCCGAGCCGGGCTGGGGCGGAACGGGCTGCACGGCCGTCGCCTCGCCCGCCGGGACATCCGCCGGGAGGTAGGGCGGCGGCTCGTACTCCTTGGCCGGTTCGAACAGCCCGCGCTGGTGCTGCTGCCACGGCTCGGAGTCACCCGCCTCCGCAGCCGAGGCCGGCCCGAGCGGCTGGTCCTTGTCAGGATCGAACGGGCCGGCCCCGCCCGGCGGAATGTCCGAGGCCGGCGGCTCCGGCGGGATCGCCGGCTCGAACAGGTCGCGCTCGCGGGACTTCGGCGGCTCGCTGTAGGAGTCGAACTGCTCCGGGCCGAGCACCACCGGTTCCTGCGGCGGCTCGGCGTACGGCGCGGGCTCCTGCGCGTAGCCGTGCGGGTAGGGCTGGTGGGGGTCCTGGTAGCCGGGTGGCGGCGTGCTCGGGAAGGTCTGCACCGGCACGAAGCTGATGATCGGCGCGTACGCGGTGCCGCCCGGGTAGCCGGGGGCGGCGATGTGCGCCGTCGCGTAGGCGGGGCCCGCCGGGTAGCCGCCGGGCGGCATGGGCGGCACATCCGGGGGCAGCTGCGGGCCGGCCTTCCGCATGGCCGCCGCGTGGGCCATCCTGCGCAGCCGTCCCTCGAAGATGAGCACGCCGAACAGCGCCAGCAGCACCATCACCAGCGCCGGGATGGCGAGCTTTCCCGTCAGCGTGCGCTGGTCGTACTCGGGGGCGGCCTGCCGCAGCTCGAGCGGCACCTCCTCGGTGGAGGCGGCCTGCGACTGGCTGGGCGGCGGCGCGGTGGTGACCGGGTCGGTCGGCGCCACGGTCGGCATCTCGACCGACGCCTCGGCCGTGGGCGTGCTGGACGTCGGAGTCACCGGAGGGACCTGGATGTCCGGCTGCGTGGGCAGCGGCTGCGACGGAGGGGCCTGGGTGGTGGCCGGGGTGCTCGGCTTCTCGGTGGGCGTGCTCGTGCTCTTGGTCGGCGTCGCCGTGACCGTCTTGGTCGTCGTGGGCTCGGGGCTCGCGGTGACGGTTGTGGTGACCGTCGTGGCCGGGGCCTCCTGGTCCTCCTCCGGCGGCGGCGGCTGTCCGACGGTGGTGGTGACCGTGACGGTGACGTCTTCGGGCGGGTCGAGGTCGCACACCTCGCCGACGTCACAGGGCTCGACCGGATCGGCCGCGACCACGGAGGCGCTCGCGCTCTGCATGATGAACGGCGCGGCACCGGCACCCGACAGCCCGAGCGCAAGGACGATAGCGGACACGGCTGTCGCTCGTGTGCGTGCCACCGGCGCCCTCCGCGTACTCCCGTAACGATGGTCAAGGGAATACTAGTCCGGTCAAAGTAACAGTAAAGACGGAATTAGAGCACCTTTCTCCACTTACGTCGTTTTTGTAGCGTGACAACCAGCCACAAGCCGCACATCAGAACGGCGATTGACGCTACGACCAGGGGAAACGCCGCCGGGCCGTCAATCGGGCTCACCCATGCGATTGGCTTGGCCGGCTTCGCCCGTACGCCCATTTCCCACGGCAACGGGGGTTCACCGCCCGTCAACGTCCCGGCCGCTCCGGCGTCACCCACCGCACTCCCGGGCGGCGCGACACTCGGCACGACGGGCTGCTGACCACCCGTCCCACCAGACACTCCGCCCCCGGCCGCACCGGGCACGCTCCCGCTCAGCGCGGACCCCGTCGTGCCCGTCCCGCCGCCCGTGACGCCGCCGGTGCCGCCCGGCCCTCCGGGCACGGCCTCGGGCAGCACCAGCCCCGGCGCTCCGCCCGCCACGTCACCGGTCGCCCCCGCACGCACGCCCCCGGCGACACCCGCGCCCGCGTCCACAACCGCCCCTTTGTCCGCGCCGCTCACCGCATTGTTGTCCGCGCCGCTCACCGCAGCCGCACGCGCCTCGCCCGCAGGGCGGGCCGCGCTCCCTTTCACGCCGCGCGCCGCATCCGCACTCTCGTTCCCCGTCGCTCGGGCCGCGCCCCTCTCAGTGCCACTCGCGGTCGCGGCCTGGGTGGCGGGGATGGTCGCCGCGTCGGCACCGGCGCGCCTCCCGGCGTTCGCCGCACCGGCGTGAGCGCGTCTTCCTGGTGACGCGCCCGTGCTCGTGCGCGTCCGCTTCCCCGGCTTCGCGTCCCCGACGTCGCGGCCTGCGTCGCGCGGGGTCGCCGCGACGTGCGCCCGGCCGGTGCGAACCACGCCGGCGTGCGTCTCACCCGTCCGCGTCGCGTCCGCCCGGCTTCCGGCCGCACGTGCCAGGGTCCTCTGCGGAGCGGCGGGTCCGGGCGAGGCCTGGGCGGCCGGTGCGGTGGCGGCGGGCAGGCGGTGGGCGGGGCCGCTGAAGGTGGCGGCGTCACCGGTGATCGGCCCCCGCACCCGTACGGCGGCCGTCCTGCTCATGGTCGTCGGCTTTCCGCCGTCCCGCACCCGGGCCACCGCCGCGACCACCACCCGCCTGGCCCCCTCAGGCGCCCGCACGGTCACGTCGACCGCCTTCGTCCCGGAGACCTCGCCCAGCGCGCACACGCGAGCGCCCGGCACGACCGCCTCCTTCGGCACCGCCGCAGCCACGCCTGGGGCGGTGGGCACGGTCCCGCTCGCCCCCGCGCTCAGCTGCGGCAGCGGACCGTCCGGCTTGGCCGCACCGGCGGCGATCAGCGCCCGCGCGGCCAGCCTCCCCGCCGCCTTGGGGCCGGCCGCCTGGGCTCCTGCCACCCCGGAGGCCGCCGCCGTTCCGTCACCCGCCCCCGACAGACCAGGCGCCGAAAGACCAGGCGCCGAAAGATCCGGCGCTGCAAAACCGGACGCCGCGGAACCAGACGCCGCGGAACCAGACGCTGGAACACCAGCCCCCGCGGCACCAGGCGCAGCGAGACCGGACGCCGCAGAGCCGGGCACCTCGGAAGCCCCGGCGCCCACGGCCCCGCCGCCCGTTCCGTGAACCGTCGTCTGAGAGCCCGCGTGCCCGCCGCCGGCCGCCACCCGCGCATCGGCGGTGCACGTCACCTCGGTCAGCGCCTCCACCGGGTTGGCCGCGACCGCCACCTTGGCGCCCTTGCCCATCCCGTTCAGCCGGACACGGAAGCGCTGGACGTCTCCGGTCCTGACCCACTTGCCGACGTCCTCGGTCCCCTTCACCCGTTCGAGCACCAGCGACACCCCGGCCGCGGCCACGGGCACGGACGGCACCGCCACCAGGATCAGCACACCGGCGACGATCCACCCACGCCGCATCGCTTCCACTCCCCCACCGCGACGACAAATGACATGTAGTAATCATTGTGTCACAGAAGGTGATGTCCTAATCCTGGGGGAGCAGGTTCTCCACAGCCCGCATGATGGGCAGATCAGCCGAAAGCCACGCGACGTCGTAGTACTCGCCCGGCCCGAGCCACCGCAGCGCCAGGTGCTCCTTGGCGACGGGCTCGCCGGAGGCCAGCGAGCAGAGCCAGACGCGCATGACGTACCCCTCGGCGAGCGGCCAGTCGGCGCCCACCCGCCGGCCGACCGTGACCTCGACCCCGAGCTCCTCGCGGCACTCGCGGATGAGCGCCGCCTCCTCGCTCTCGCCGGGGTCCACCTTTCCGCCGGGGAACTCCCAGCCGCCCGCCAGCGCGGCCGGTTCGGCGCGCTGCGCGGCCAGCACCCGCCCGCCGGGAGCCACGATGACGGCGGCGACGACTGTCCTCATAGCGCAGGATTCTGCAGCTTCTTCAGCTGCTCCTGCACATCGGGGTTCTGCAGGGGACGGGTGAAGCCGACGCGATCCTGCCTGGCCATGTAGCTGGTGACCTTGATGGGCCCGCACAGCCGGCAGCGCGCCTCCAGCATCTTGCCCTTGGAGACGACGAGGCCGACGTGGCCGGGGTTGTTCGGCGAGGTGCCCGGCCCGGAGTTGAAGAACACCAGGTCCCCGGGCTGCTCGTCGCCCTCCTTGATGCGGACGCCGAACGGCCACTGCCCGAACGTCGTACGCGGGATGGACAGCCCCGCCGCCCGGTAGGCCGCGTAGACGACGCCGGAGCAGTCGAACGCGTCGGGGCCCGTGCCGCCCCACAGGTACGGCTTGCCGCGCTGCGCCAGCGCGTACTCGAGGATCTTGGCCACCACGTCGCTGGGCGCCGCCTCGACGAGGGGGTCGTCGCAGTCGTCGGTCGCCTGCGGCGGCACCTTCACCTCACCCGACTTGGCGTACCTCCTGGCGATCTCCTCGACCTGGTCGACGTACCACCAGGCGCGGTTGTAGACGAACAGCGCCCGGCGCACGTTCTCGGGCGCGCCGTTGCGCTTGAGCATCTTGGCGGCGCCGAGGATGGCGTCGGCCGGGTTGTACACGTCGCCGATGCCGTCGCCGTCGCCGTCGGAGGCGTAGCCGTTGAACTTCGACGACATCGAGATCCTGGCCTTGCCGCCCCACGTGGAGATGAGGAACTGCATCGGCCCCGCCGCGCCCGCGTGGTTGGTGCCGCTCTTGACGCCGGGCAGGTTGGAACGCCCGTGGTCGGTCTCGCGCTTGCCCACCGCGGCCAGCACGTTCCACTGGACGCCGATCTTCTTGCCGTACTCCTTGTACAGCTCCAGGTACTCGGGCGGGATGTCGGAGGTGGCCGAGTCGGACGCCTCCTCGACCTGCACCTGGTCCTCGCAGTCGACGGTGGTGCCGCCGTTGCCGAGGAACGACGGCATCGACATGAGCAGCAGCGGCGAGACGACGACCGCGGCCAGTAGCAGTAAGCCGGCCAGGCCGAGGAGCAGCGCGATGCGGCCTCGTGTGAGGTTCACCCCGAGGTGTCTCCCTCCTGGCCCTCGGCGGCCGGCAGGATGTCGTAGATCCGCCAGTCGCTGCCGGACTGGCTGACCGTGACGGCGTATTCCTCGTTCGCCTGCTTATCGCCGCTCTTGGCGGAGATCTGCCTGGTGGCGGTGACGACGAACACGATGGAGGTCTTCTCGACCTGCCTGATCTCCTTGATCCGGGCGGTGGCGGTGGAGACGATCTCGTCGTCGCGGTTCTGCTCGACGGTGCCCGCCGATGCGAGGGTCCTGGCCAGCGTGTTGCCGAGCTCGGGCGTGGTGTACGCCTTCAGCCTGGCCGCGTACGCCGCCGGGTCCTCGTCGTAGCGGAAGGTGCCGTACTCGGCGGTGAACCGCTCGGCGAGGTCCGCCGCCGCCGCGAGCTGCTCCTTGGTCATCGGCAGGTACGCGTACACGTCGAACGGCGCGGAGCTCGCGGTCGCCAGCGGCGTGCTGGTGGCCACGACGGTGCCGGTGGCGCTGGGAGGCGCCGGCTCCGCCGCGTCCTGGTCGGGCGAGTCCGGCCACATGGTCAGGTAGAGGCCGACCGCCGCGATGACCACGACGACGGCGGCGAAGGCCACCCCCCGCCTGTCACCTGGCTGCGCCATATCTCAGTTCTCCGGGGTCTCAGTCCTTGTCGGGGTTACTCGGCTTGAGCCAGAACGGCACGGCAGGGCTGTCGCCACCGGAGTCGCCGCCGTCGCGGCTGCTGCGCAGCCAGAGCGGGGGCGCCTCGGAGGCGCGCGACGAGGTCTCGCCGGAGCCGAAGATCCTGGTGCCCGGCGAGGTGCCGCCGCCCGACCGGGAGCCGCCTCCGGAGGAGGAGCGTGCCGAGCCGCCGAACAGCCCGCCGCCGGAGCGCGAGCCGTTGCCGCCCGAGCGCGACCCGCCGCCGAACAGGCTGCCGCCCGACCGGGAGCCTCCCGAGCCCGATCCGCTGAAGCGGGACGTACGGGTGCCGCGGGTGCCGTTCGCGGACCCGCCGCGCCGGGCCCAGCCGCCGCCCGACCCGCCGCCGAACCAGCCGCCCGCGGAGCCGCCGCCGGAGCCGCCGCCCGACCCGGCCGCGATGCCCGAGCCGCCCGGCGAGCCGTTGGAGCCGGAACCGCCGACCCGGGGGCCGCCGGGACCCCGCGTACGCCCGGAGGCGCCGCCCAGGTTGAGCGGCGGCGCGGTGCCCCTGCGCGGCTCGGGAACCGCCCGGCCCGCCGCCTTGCCGCCCTGCTGGTCGGTGTCCAGCGGGGCCGCCGTCGCCGGCACGCGCGCGCCGGACGGTGTGCCCTCGCCCTCCTGGACGCGGACCTGCCCGGCCGCGGCGGCGGAGGCCGCAGAGGCCGCCGCACCCGTGCCGCTGACCATGCCGGCCGCCCTGATGACGGGCTCGGCCTTGCGCAGGCCCCAGCGGCCGATCCTGGCCGAGGCGACCGGCGGCAGCACGCCCGCCGACCGCTCCAGCACCGGCGAGCTCGCCGCCTCGCCCAGCATGCGGGTGGTGACCGTGTGGCCGTTGATCGAGGCGAACAGGTGCTGGAACGGCCGCCGGTAGAAGAACACCGCGATCGTCAGCAGCGCCATGAACAGCACCTGCATGCCCCACGGCATGGCGGTGGAGATGATGAGCGCGTACCCGTAGATGAGCACGCTCAGCACGATGGTCAGCACGGCCTGCCGCAGCAGCGTGCCGATGAGCATCTCCACCCAGCGCATCGCGATGATGCGGCCGCTGCCCGGATGGACGCCGATCAGCAGGAAGATCGGCCCGAGTATCAGCAGCAGCAGGAAGCCCACCTTCAGCACCAGCAGCGAGACCGCCACGAGGAAGATGAGCAGCCCCGCCACCAGCGCGGCGATGAACGCGCCGACGGCCACACCGAGCCGGTTGGACCAGTCGCGGCCGGAGAAGGTCGCATACCGGGGGTCGTTGCGGAGCTTGTCGGCGAAGTCGGCGTACGCGGACTGGCGGGCGCCCACGTCGGGCGCCGGCTCCCCGGCCACGGCCTGCGGGACCGACTGCATCTCCAGCACCTTGCGGCCCCAGTCGCGCACGATCGGCTGCTGCGGGTCGGAGGTGCCGAACAGGCCGACCAGCCACGGCTTGCAGACCAGCGTGGACCACAGGGCGTCGGCGTTCTGCTCGACGCCCGGCGTGCCGGCCTGCGCGTAGCCGCCCGCCTTGACCTGCGCGTCGGGCTGGCCGGGCGGCTGCAGGCAGGACGCGCCGCCCGCGCCGGGCAGCCCGGCGAACGCGGAGTTGACGACCTCGCCCGTCTTGTCGGTGACCTCCTTGCCGAGGCCGGTGAAGTCGCCGGGCCGGCTGAAGAACCAGACCGCCACGGTGACCGCCAGCACCATCCAGATGACGCCTTCGGCGGTCGTGGTGGCCCGCTTGCGGATCAGGCCGTACCAGGCCAGCCAGATGGCGCCGAGGATGATGATCGGCCGCAGGAACGGCCAGTACATGGCGTTGGCCAGGTTCGTGACGATGTCGTCGACGACGTCCTTGATCGACTGAAGCGGTCCTTCGGTCGCCGCGGCCTGGTACGTGGTGATCGTGAGCCGGTCGATCGCCTTGGCCGCGGTGAAGATGCCGTTGGCCCACATGTTGCCCAGCACGGCCACGTAGTCGGAGCAGGTCAGCTCGTGCGTGTGCCAGAACTGCCCGCTCATGCCGAACTGGGCGTAGTTGGTGCTCGGCGCCTGCGGGCCGCCCTCGGGCGGGGGCGGCTGGATCAGGCCGTCGACGCCGCTGCCCACCATCTCGGGCGACAGCGGGCCCGACAGGTCACAGGGGGCCGCGGCCGCCGGCGTGGAGGCGGCGCCCACCACGATCGGCACCACCAGGATCCCGGTGACGAGCGCGAACGCCAGCGCCAGCCGTCTGGGTAGTCGGATCTTCATGACCGTACCTCCTGCGCCCTGCCCACGCCCCCTTGAAGATCATCATGCCCCGCGCCATCGGGTTTGTCGTGTGTCGGGTTCGTGTCGAGCCAACGGAGCAGCTCCTCGGAGATCAGGTCTACTCCGATGCGGCCCGCCCTGCCATCCAGATCTCGGAATATGCATTCGCCGTTGCCGAGCGAGCGCAGCACGGCCTTGTGCTCTTCCAGCGGCTCCACCCCGAGCAGGGACATGACGTGGTCCACCTCCACCCGTTCGGTGGACCTGAAGGCGAAGACCGACGACAGGCAGTTGGTCACCTGTTCGTTCAGCAGGTCTCCGGCGTTCTGCGAGACCAGGACGAGCGCCGTGTTGCGGGAGCGCCCCATCCTGCTCACCTCGGGCACCAGCTTGGCGCCCTCCGGCGTGGAGGTGATCGCCCACGCCTCGTCCAGGAAGATCGCCTTGGGCGCGCGCCGGTCGAGGCCGTTCATCAGCCTGCGCGCGAACTGCGAGACCAGGTAGAGCAGGGCCACCGAGAGGCGCTGCTCGTAGGAGTAGTCCTCCCTGCTGGTGGCCACGTCGGGCAAGGTCAGCCCGCCCAGCGTGAACACCGTCGTCCAGCCCTCGGTGTCGATCTGCTCGCCGCCCGACGGGTCGAAGCAGAGCCGCGCCAGATGCATCTCCGACATCGAGCGCAGCACCGCGCCCAGGTTCTTCGACGCGGCGTCCTCGGCCTGCTCCAGATAGTCGACGACCTTGCCGAGCGACGGGTTCGGGGCGTTGGAGACCGCCGCCACCGCCTGGATCATCGCCGACTCGCGCTCCTCCGACATGCGCGGCAGCAGCAGCCGCAGCGTCTCGGTGGCCATCGTCTTCTTCGCCGCGATGTCGTCGCCGAACGAGAACGGGTCGAGCAGTCCCGGCGCCGCCGAGCCGAGCGGGATCACCCTCGCCTTGCGCCCGCGCTTCTCCAGCAGCTTCACCAGCGACTCCGCGTCGCCCTTCGGGTCGATCACCGCGACCGTCACGCCGCGCAGCGCCATCTGGTAGATCATCAGCAGCGCCAGCGTGGTCTTGCCGCCGCCCGGCTCCCCGGTGATCGCGATGGCCGTCGGCCTGTTGCGGGTCGCCGCCACCAGCGGGTCGAAGTGCACGATGGTGCGCGCCCTGCCGACCGTCTCCCCGATGTACGGGCCGATCCAGCCCTCGTTGCCCTCGCCCAGCCGGTCGCCCAGCTCCACCGTGGCCGTGGCCATGCCGCCCGCGATCGTGCGCAGCGGCTGCCTCTGGGCGTAGGCGTTGACCCTGACCTTCTCGCCCGGCAGCGACTCGCAGAACAGCGAGAACTGATCGCCCGTCGAGTTGACCACGTCGATGCCCATGTCGCGGTAGTGCTCGACCACCGCCTCCACCCGCTGCACGCAGATGTCCTCGGTGGGGGCCGAGACGATCAGGCGGTGCCAGCCGTACACGAAGGGCAGGCGCTCCTTGGTGATGCCGTGCTCCAGCATGCGCGCGGCGTCGATCTGCTCGGCCAGCGCCAGCGGCGCCTCCGCGCCCGCCTCACGGATGTGGTGGTCCATGTCGCGGGCGTGCGCCAGCTTGCGCGCCACGTCCTTCGACGCCTTGACCGGCGGGATCAGCCGCATCCGCGAGGAGATCTCCACCGGGAACGGCAGCTGGTCCGCGAAGTGCATCCACGGCTCGCCGTCGGGGAACGGCATCAGGTCGGGAAAGCGGGCGAACGACAGGTACGCCACGTACGAGTCGCCCTGCGGCTGCACGATCCGCAGCAGCGACCTGCCGTTGTGGATCTCACCCTCGACCAGCGACTCGATCTCGCCCCTGCCCCAGCGCCGCCGCGGGCTCGCCGACGGCGGCGGATCGCCGATCGCCCCCGCCGCCGCGTGCTGGAACAACCACGCCACCTCCGTCGAGGTGGCGTGCCTGGCGTACAGGGCACTGGACGCCAGAGCCCGGCCGAGGCGTTCCGCCGACTCGGTCCACCGGCTGATCTCGCTGTCGGGCACGTGGTCGTCCTCCATGCCCAGCGCCTTCTCCGTCTTCTGGTAGAAGCCGAAGAGCTGGGAGAGCACGCCGTTGCCGAGCTGCTTGCCGCGCGGCCCGAGCCGCACGCCCAGGTAGACCTCCTTCGTCCAGAAGTCCTTCGCCCAGACGTGCCGGTACATCTCCTCCAGGTAGTCGCGCCAGCCGGGCCCCTCGTCGGAGGTGGCGTTCAGCGCCATGGCCCACTCCGCCGCCGGATACGCCCGGTGCGCGACCCTCAGATGGACCTCGGCGTCGGGCATCCTGATCGCGGCGAGCGCGATCGTGATGTTGGTGGCCAGCGCCTCCCGCTCCTCCGGAGTGACGAACTCGTAGCTGACCGTCGGAAGCCGGAAGTACGCCCATGCGCAGGTGTCCGTGAGCAGGATGCGGTCGTCGAAATAGCGGACCGCGAGGCGCTGATGCGCTCGGGACGCCCTGCTCATGCCGCCCCCTCGGCGCATGAACGGGCCAGACCTGCTCGCTTGTTCACTTATCGCTCACCGATTCTCGTGCCCGGGGGGTCACTCGCCAACTCCTCTTCGCTCGGTCGTACGGTCTGCGCCGCGAAGCCCGCGACCACCACACCGGCGAGGGCGAGATAGGCCCGCCGCCCGGCCGCGCGCAACTGCCCGGGATCGACCACCTCGGCGCCGCCCGGCGCCAGGTCGTCCTCCCAGGGGACCCTGACGATGGCCCGGCACCTGCCCCTGGCCACCGACTCCGCCTGCTCGACGTCGGCCATCGAACGCCTGCTGACGCCGTTGACCACCATCACCGCACGCCTGCGCAGCTCCGCGCAGCCATGCCCGTCGAGCCACTCGTACGTCATCGCGACCGCTTCCGGCGCCTCCTCGCTCGCCGGCACCACCAGCACGAGCTGGTCGGCGTACGGCAGCAGCCTGGCCGCCAGCGCGGCGGCCGGGTCGATGACGGCCAGCTTGTAGTGGCGGTCGAGCAGGCGCATGGACTCGCCGATCCGGCGGTCGGAGAAGAAGGACCGGTCCGCGAGCCGCTGCTCGGCGCCCGCGTCGGTGTCCGCGCTGATCACCTCGAGCCCCGAGGCGGTCCGCGTGGTGTATCCCCTCATCGTGAGATAGCCGCTGACCCGGTCGAGACCCGACAGCAACGACGTCAGGGTCTCCGGGGTCTCCGGCTCGATCTTGCTGGTGAGCCCGCCCCCGCCGGTGCTCGCGTCCACCGCGACCACCCGGTCGTCCCGGTACTGCGCGAACGTGTGCCCCAGCATGAGCGCCGTCGTGCTCTGCCCGGCTCCGCCGGTGCAGCCCAGCACGACGATCCTGCGGCTGCCGCTGAACACGGCCCGCGCCCGCGCCTCGTCGATCTCCGAGCCGTCCGTACGGACGCCGGCGCCGCCGACGACCACCTGGGCGATCCGCCGCCAGCCGCCCGAGTCGCGCCCCACCACGGACTCGACCCTGCGCACCCGGCCTTCCCCGGCCCTCGGCCCCGGCACCGGCGCGACCCCCCGCTGCCGCTGCCCCTCCCGGTCCCCGGCCTGGCCGGCACCGGCCTCAGCGTGCCGCGCGGCCGCGTGCCCCGGTTCCTGGGCGGCCGCCGACGTGTGTCCGGGTTCCTGCGTGCCCGCCGCGCGCCTCGGACGTTCGCGTACCGGCCGCTCAGAGGTCCCCGCTCGACCGGTATCCTCGCCCGAGCGCTCGGCAGCGGCCTCCCTGTGCGCACGACGCTCCCGCTCCAGCGGGATCACCTGAGCTTCGGCCGCCTCGGCCTCACGGGCGGCGACCACCCGCTCAGCCGCCTCCGGCTCATCACCCGCGGCCGGGCGCCCAGCCGCCTCACCGCCGGCCTCGGAACGCGACCGCACGCGCACCTCGCCAGCCCCACCGGCAGCCGCCGGCTCACTGCCCGCGTCCGACCGCCCAGCCGCCGCCTCACCGCCGGCCGCAGAGCGCGGCCGTGTGCGGGCCGTGGCCGCCGGCTGCTCGTCCTCGGGCGCCTGCGGGGCCTGCTCGCCGTCCGCCGGCTCGGCCGCGTGCTCACCGCGACCCTCCTGAGCCGTCGCATCGGCCGGGTGGCCGGCGGTCTCATCGGCGACGGTCACCGCCGTGGTTTCGTGCTCGACCGCCGACTCATCGTGAGTCGCGACGGCCGCAGGGGCCGGTTCCCGGTCGGCCCGGTCGTCTTCGGTGGTCTGCGCGGCCGCCGGCTCCACCGTGCGCTCGCCGGGATCGCTCGCGGCCGAGCTCGGCTCGACAGCAGCATCCTTCTGCCGGTCGGAACCCGCCTGCTCGGAAACCGGAGCGTCCCGGAGGTCACCCACCGGGTCCGCCGTCGCAGCGCCTGGCTCGCCGTCGTCGGCCTCCGGGGAGGCCGCGCGCTGATCGTCGCCGACTCGAGCTTCCGAGGAGGCGGCGCTCCGAGCGTCGTCGGCCTGCTTCGCGTCGTCGGCCTGCCTCTCTGCGGATACGGCCCGCCGGCCGTCTGCGCGCAGCACCACGTCCTGGGAGATGTCCTGCGCGGCGTCCTCACCGACTGCGGACCCGCTGTCGCTCTTGTCAGCGGACGTGGTGTCGTGGGCCGGCGGCTCGCCCGCCCCCGCACGCTCCGGCGGCCTGGGCCCGTCCGCGGGCATCTTGGGGAGCGGCGGGAGCACGTCGTCCGGATTCGGCTCGACGGCCGACCGCGACGCGGCCACCGGCGACGTGAACTCCAGCGACGCCGAAGCCGGCGGCGCGGACTCCGCTGACGCGGCTTCTGCAACGCCGGCCTGGCCACCTGTGGTCTCTGTGGTCGCGCCCGCCACGTCGGCACGGCCACCCGCCGCACCGGCCGGGCCGTCCCCGCGGCCACCGGCCGCACCGGCCGGACCGTCCCCACGGCCACCCGCCGCGTTGACCAGACCGTCCTGATGACCACCCGCCGCGTTGACCAGACCGTCCTGACGGCCACCCGCCGCGTTGACCAGACCGTCCTGACGGCCACCCGCCGCACCGGCCTGACCATCCGCGCGGCCACCCATCGTGTCGGCCGGGCCGCCCGCGGTGTCGGCCCGGTCCCCGGTCGCGTCGGCCGGGGCGACGTGTGGGGTGTCGGCGCGGCCTACCGGCGTGTCCGGCGAAGCCGGGACGAGGTCGGTGGTGTCGGCAGGATCGGCGGTCTGGGCGTCGTCCTTGCGGCGGGACAGGTGCGGGGCGGGCTTGGCGTTCTGGTTGAGCGGGGGCCAGACGCGGTGCGTGCCCGACAGCAGCAGCGCGGGGTTGAGCCGGGGCGGCTGGCCCCTTCTGTGCTGGTCGCGGGCGATCTCTTCCTCGTGCCGTGCGTCCCGCGTACGTACGTCGCCCTCGGCATGGGACGGCGCGTCCGCCCGGGGCACCGGGTCGGTGCGGTCCGCCGGCTCGGACGGCGCGTCGGCGCTGGCCGCCAGCTTGCGCAGCCGCCGCAGCGCCTCCGTGTCGATCGGCTTGCCCCCTACGGAGCTGCCGTCCGCAGAGCTCGCCGCTCCGCTGCTCCTCGCCCCAGGGCCGTCTGCGGAATGCGCCGCCTCGCCGGAGGCGTCGGCCAGGGAGCCGCGCCCCGTCCCGGCGAGAGCGGTCTGCTCGGAGCCGCGCCCCGCCCCGGCGACGGCGTCCGGCTCGGAGCCGCGTCCCACCCCGGCGACGGCGTCCGGCTCGGATCGGCGCCCCGCCCCGGCGAGAGCGGCCGGCTCGGAGCCGGAGTCGTGCGTCACCTCGGCAGGGCCGTCCGCCGCGAAGTCCGTCGGTTCGGCGAAGTCCTCGAGATCCGGAGGTACGGCGGGGTCGGCGTCGCGCGGCACGGCCCGATCGACGGGGCCGGCGTCACGAGGCACGGCCCGACCGGCGGAATCGGCGTCACGAGGCACGGCCCGACCGGCGGAATCGGCGTCACGAGGCACGGCCCGACCGGCGGAATCGGCGTCACGAGGCACGGCCCGATCGGCGGAATCGGCGTCACGGGGCACGGCCCGATCGGCGGCCCCGGCGCGGCGGGCGGTGCCGACGACCTCGTCCACGAGAGGCACCGGCTCCTGAACCCGTCCAGAGCCCCCTGAGAGCCCCTCCTCGCGCCGTACGGTCCCGCCCCCGGCCCCAGTGCCCGCGGGCATCCCCGAAGCCTTCAGAGCGGGCGCTGTCCCCCTGCGTGCCCCCCACCCCGTACGGGTGGACGCCGGCTCGGCCACGGGCGCCTGCGATGCGGCGGCGGCAGCGGCGGCGACGGCGGGACGGACCTGGCGCGGCCCGGTGACGGGACGGCCCGCGCGGCGGCGCTCCGCCTGGCGTTCCTTGCGCGCCGTCTTGGCGACCTTGCCCGCCCGGGTGGCCTTGGTGGCCTTGGCGCGGCGCGGCGCGGCACGCCAGACCCGCCCGGAGAAGGTGATGACGTCGGGCTCGGAGGAGGGCGCGAGGCGGTACCAGGCCTTGGGCTCGCCGAGATAGCGCAGCTGGGACTCCAGCAGCTCGGTGAGGCGCTTGCCCTCGATGACCGGACGGGTGGACAGCCAGGTGACGATGCCGGGCGGCACCAGGAAGAGCACGTGCCAGGGCATCTCCACCGGCACGCCGACCAGGACCAGCAGGAGGGACCACGGTACGAACACCCCGACGAACACGCCGATCCAGACGATGGGCAGCGGCATCGGCAGGCGCAGGTCGTACAGCTTGTAGAGCCGCTTCTCGATACGCCAGATGTTCGTATACGTGGGCAGGTCCAACGCGGTCCTCCTCTCCACCCGCTCGTTCATGACCGCCGGAGAACGGTCTCAACCCTTACCTGATGCCTAGTGCGCCCGCGATCGCCCGCGCCGTCACCTCGATGATGTTGGGAACGTAGAAGATCACGCCGATGGCCACGGCCAGGATCAGGAACTGCACGAAGCGGGTGATCTCCCGCGTGAAGAGGAAGAACAACGCGACCACGGAGACGACCACGAGGAAGAGCGGCGCGAAGAACGCCCGCAGGAAGTCGGCGAGGCCCCCGGTGTCGATGCCCGTGGAGGTCGGCGTCGGCGTCATCTCCATCAAGGTGAGCGCTATGGTCTTCAAGATCACTTCTTGTCCTCCCGGGGGGTACCGTTCAGCAGCGCGGCCGTGCGTCTATCCAACGGATCGGCCGCCGCCGCGGATGTCGGCGACGAACCATTTGTCGCCCTGCTTCTCGACGGTCAGCCGGTAGGCCTGCTCCAGCGTGCCGCCGACCGCGGCGGGGTCGGTGGCATCGGGAGAGGGCGTCGCAGTGCCGTTCGGCACGGCCCACACCACGACCGCCTGAATCTCTCTTGTGGCACCCCCCACAGGCACCACGACTTCCTTGAGCTGCGAGAAGGTGAACGCGCCGCCGAAGCTGGGCAGGCTCTTGCCGGCGGCGACGTAACGCTGCAGCCCGGCGGTGTCGCCGGATGCGTATTCCTTGAAGAAGCCTTCGAGCTGGGGCTTGAGCTCTGCCGCCGCCGCGTCGTCGGTCTCCGGTCCGGCGGCCTGGGGCACGTCGGCCGGTGCGGGCGCGGGCAGGATGGCGGGGCGGCCGGAGACCGCGAAGCGCCCGCCGGGGTCGCCGGAGTAATAGATGGGCACGGTGAGGATCATGCGGCGCGGGCCCGACTGGAAGGCCACGCTGACCACGGCGTTGTGGGCGTCGCTCACCTCGATGTCGTACGGCTGGATCGCGACGGCGGACAGCTTGCCGTAGCCGTCCCAGCCCATCTGGGGATCCATGCCCGCGGCGAGGAATGCGGCGAGCTTGCCCGACCTGCTCGCGGCGTCTTCCGGGCTGAAATTGAGATAGACCCCGGCGAACTGGGCGGCGAATGCCATGCCCCGCCCGGTCGGGAATCCATGGTCGGCCGGCGCGGCGGCATTGGACGTCGCAGGCTCTTGTTGGGTAAACCGCTCAAATGGGGCACGAATCCCATTCACCACGATAACCACAATAAGCGCCCATAGAATGACGCGGCCGGTCCACACCAGCCAGCGGCCGCCGCCACCCGACCAGCCGCCGCGCCGCGGCCTGCGCGGTGGCGGCGCGTCGAAGTCGGCTGCGTCAAGGGTTGCGGGAAGCCCGGGGCCGTCAGCGATCCGAGGATCGTGGACGGTAGACCTACGAGCCATCACGCCTCCGCTCGCGCCGATCCCCCCGGCTGGCGCGGTGTCGTCCAGTGCCGATCCCCATCATCCGCGGTGAAGTAGTCACCCTATCCGGTCTCCGCCATTCTTCCAGGAAAGCCACGCCCATGCTGCGGCATGACAGTCCGCACGGCAAACCGAACCTGCATGACAGGCCACAGTGCCGATTCCTGTCAGTTCCCGGAAGAAAGGCCTTTTGACCAGGCCAGACGCCTAAAAACCGGTAGCGCGGAGGCCACGGATTCCTGTCCAAAACAGGCATGGACTGTCGCGACCTGCGGATTCGGCATGAGTCGCACACAAGGGACCAAGTACCCGCTGCGAGCCCCGCGCCATCGGGGCCGGGACGGGTCTCGCCCGGCGAGCCCGCACGGAAGGCGCCGACCAAGCTTCCCCCGGCGCGTCCTGGTCACACCCGGCGATCCAGCCCTGCGGGTCACGGTCGCGGGCGGCGCTCTTTCGCCCGGCGCATCGAGGTCTCGCCGCTGATCGGCCGGGGTCCGTCCGGCACGTCAACGCCGTGCCAGGCGATCGGCCGGAGGTTCCGCGCGGCGGCCGGGCGGTGGCGCCGGTCCGCCGGGCAGGTGCGGCCCGGCGGAAGTGCCGTGCGGATCGTCTCCGTCAGGCCGGTTCCGGGTCCTGGCGGCTGCGCGCCTGGCGGCGGCTGTGCAGGTCGACGACGGTCGGGCGGACGGTACGCTCCAGCGAGCCGCGCAGGTCGGCGAGCATCTCGGCGGGCTCGCGCTCGCGCATGCGGGTGATCATCTCGTTGCGCTCGTCCACTTTCCTGCGGAGGTACTCCTCGCGGTCGACGCGCAGGCCGTACATGAGCTCGACCCTGATGAGGGCCAGCTCCTCCTCCAGGCTGATGCCGGTCAGTGCGGGTGCCGGGCGTCGTTTCCTGATGATGCGCCGGATCATTGAGGGCCTCCCGAGTCAGCGTGAACGCCGTGACGATTCGACGCGCGGGGGCCCAAAACGGTTGACGCGTCAGCTGTCCCGGCGGCAGGTATCCGGCCGCCACCGGGAGATCACGCGCCGAGACGGGCTGCACCGCCGACCGCCGTCGGTAACCTACCGCAAGGCAAGATCACCTACGGTGATTGGCGGCGGCCGGGGTGTCAGCGGCTGGCCAGGCCTGTCGCGGTGGCTTCAGCGACACGACAGGCCGGGCACCAAGGCGTCCGCGACGCGACGGACCAGGCACCGGAACGTCCGCGACGCGACAGGCGGGACGCCGAGGCGTCAGTGACGGTGACCGGTCAGACGTTGAAGCGGAACTCGACCACGTCTCCGTCCTGCATGACGTAGTCCTTGCCCTCGATCCTGGCCTTGCCTGCGGCGCGGGCGGCGGCGATGGAGCCGGCCTCCACCAGGTCGTCGAAGGAGACCACCTCGGCCTTGATGAAGCCGCGCTGGAAGTCGGTGTGGATCACGCCGGCCGCCTCGGGCGCGGTGGCGCCCTTGCGGATCGTCCAGGCCCTGGCCTCCTTGGGACCGGCCGTCAGGTACGTCTGCAGGCCCAGCGTCTCGAAGCCGACCCTGGCGAGCTGGCGCAGCCCCGACTCCTCCTGGCCGACCGACTGCAGCAGCTCCAGCGCCTCCTCCTCGTCGAGCTCGACGAGCTCCGACTCGATCTTGGCGTCGAGGAACACCGCCTCGGCCGGGGCGACCAGCGCCGACAGCTGCTCCCTGAGCGCGGTGTCGGTCAGCTCGTCGGCGTCGAGGTTGAACACGTACAGGAACGGCTTGGCGGTCAGCAGGTGGAGCTCGCGCAGCTCCGCGCTGTCGAGACCGCTTTCGAAGATGGTCTTGCCGGTCTCCAGGACGGACTTCGCGGCCTCGGCGGCCTCGAGAGCGGCCTTCTTGTCCTTGTTGTGGCGGGCCTCCTTCTGCAGGCGCGGCAGTGCCTTCTCCACCGTCTGCAAATCGGCCATGATCAGCTCGGTGTTGATGGTCTCGATGTCGCGCTTGGGGGAGACGTCGCCGTCGACGTGGGTGACGTCGGGGTCGCTGAACACGCGGATGACCTGGCAGATCGCGTCGGTCTCGCGGATGTTGGCGAGGAACTGGTTGCCTCGCCCCTGGCCCTCGGAGGCGCCCTTGACCAGCCCCGCGATGTCGACGAACTCGACCTTGGCGGGCAGGATGCGGGCCGAGCCGAAGATCTTGGCCAGCACCGGGAGCCGGTCGTCGGGGACGCCGACGATGCCGACGTTGGGCTCGATGGTGGCGAACGGGTAGTTGGCCGCGAGCGCGTTGCCGGACTTGGTCAGGGCGTTGAACAGCGTGGACTTGCCGACGTTGGGAAGCCCGACGATGCCGATGGACAGACTCATCGGAGCGGCTCCGTCTCTCGCGGAAGTCTCTGACTGCTGGTGGTCGCCTCGCTGCGCTCGTTCACGGTCAGCGAGTTTATCCGCTGGCGACGTACAGACAGGTAACCGGACGATGGCCACCGGCGGAGCGGAGGTAGTGGCGCGAGCGCCGGGGGCAGTCGCCGGGCGAGGCGGTGAACGCGAGGACCTTCGCCCAGGCGCGCGGATCGCCGCAGGGGACGCGGACGAGCGCGGACCTCGCGGTCACCTCGGCGGGCGGCCTGGCCACGCAGGCGCCCTCCTCCAGCACCTGCCCGCCCCGCCCGAGGCAGACGACCTGGGGGCCGGCGTCGAGCGTGTCGAGGGTGCCGGGAGGGCAGGCGTCCTGGTCGGTGACGATCGCGATGGCGCGGCCGTACCAGCCGGGGCCCGAGCAGGGGTGCTCGCGGCCGTCGAGCGAGACGCAGTCGCCGGGCCTGAGCAGGCCGCCGCCACCACCGGGCGCGCCGGGGTGCGGTTCGAGGAAGTTGCGCACGCACGCGGTCCTGCCCTGGCCGACGCGCAGCACGTCGTCGGTGTCCTCCGGGCAGTCACCCGGCCCCGGCGGGTCGGGGGCCATCGCGATCACCTCGGAGCTGCCGCCGTTGCACGCGGTCAGCGCGTACTCGGCCGTCACGCACGCGCCCGGCGACCAGCGCAGCACGGGCCGCTGGGTCTCGCGCCCGCTCGCCGGCGCACATGCGATGACGGCCCCGGCCAGCGCGATCAGCACGGACGTCACGGCCCCGCAGGCGGCCGCCGCCTTCGCAAGCGTGTCCATTGCTTCACTCTGCGTGACCGCGAACCCGCGGCACAAGCGGAACGCCCAAGCGTGTCGGGAAGAAGCCAGGGCCCAAGTTTTGCCATCATCGCTGGGATGGACGTCGTCGCGCTTGTCATCGGTCTCGCCATCGGGCTGCTCGTCGGTTTCCTCGTGGCGCGCACCCGCGCGGCGGTGCGGGTGGCCGAGGCGGACGCCAGGGCCAAGGCCGCCGAGGAGAAGCTGGCCTACGTCGAAGAGCAGCTCGCCGAGCGCTTCCAGGCGCTGTCCACGCGTGCGCTCGACGTGAACAACGTACGTTTCCTCGAGCTCGCCGAGACCCGCCTGGCCGCCACCCGTGCGGAGGCGGCCGGCGAGCTCGAGCAGCGCAAGCAGGCCGTCGAGCACCTGGTCGAGCCGCTGAAGGACGCGCTCGCCCGGGTCGAGGAGCAGCTGCGCGACACCGAGACGGGCCAGCGGGTGGCCAGGGCGGAGCTGGCCAAGCAGATCGAGCTCGTCAGGCAGAGCAACGAGCAGCTGCGCGCCCAGACGACCGCGCTGGTCAGGGCGCTGCAGCGGCCCGAGGCGCGGGGGCGGTGGGGCGAGCTGCAGCTGCGCAGGGTCGCCGAGATCGCCGGCATGCAGCGCTACTGCGACTTCGACGAGCAGGTCACCGAGGGCTCCATGCGGCCCGACATGGTCGTCAGGCTCGCCGGCGGCAAGAACATCGTGGTCGACTCCAAGGTCTCGCTCGCGGCCTATCTGGAGGCGGCCGAAACCGACGACGAGGCGATCGCATCGGCCCGGCTCGACGCCCACGCCAGGCACGTGCGCGAGCACATCGACCGGCTCGCGGCCAAGTCGTACTGGCAGGGGTTCAACCCGTCACCGGAGTTCGTGGTGCTGTTCATCCCGGGTGAGGCGTTCCTCGCCCCGGCGCTCGAACGCGACCCGGGCCTGCTGGAGTACGCGATGGCCCGCCGGGTCCACATCGCCACCCCGACCACGCTGATCACGATGCTGCGCACCGCGCACTACGCCTGGCAGCAGGCGGCGCTCAGCCAGAACGCGCGGACCGTGTTCGAGCTGGGCAAGGAGCTGTACGAGCGGCTGGCCTCGCTGGGCAGGAACGTCGAGTCGCTGGGCCGGGCGCTGACCCGGACCGTGGAGGCGTACAACAAGTCGGTCGGATCGCTCGAAAGCCGCGTCCTGGTCACCGCGCGCAAACTCAACGATCTGGGCGTCGTGGACGGCGAACTCGACACACCCGAGATGCTCGAAGGGCTGCCCAGGCCGCTGGCCTCGCCCGAACTGCTCGAAACCTCATCTCCGATAACCCACGCGAACGGTAAGTTGGCCAACGGGTCGCAGTAAATGGGGGTGGGCCAACCGTGGCTGAGAAGGGCAGGCGTTCCGCCGTCAGGCTGACGGCTCGTGGTGCCATCGCGCTCGCCCTGGTCGCCACTCTGGCGGGCTACGTGCTCGCCGCCCTGCTCGGCATCGAGCACATCGTGGGGGCCGCGTTCGTACTCGCGAGCACGCTCGGCGTGCTGATGGTCAACAAGCGCGATCTGCTGTCGCTGGTGGTGACGCCGCCGCTGACGTTCTTCTGCGCCACGCTCTTCGTCGAGCTCGGGCGGGCGTTCGGATCGGTGTCGATCGTGCAGTCGCTGGCGCTCGGCCTTTACACCTCGATGACGCGCGGCGCGCCGTGGCTCTTCGCCGGCTCGGCCATCGTGCTCGGCGTCGCCTGGCGGCGCGGCCTGCGCGACAACGTACGCGAGCTGCGTGAAGAGCTGAAGGCGGGCGCCGAGGCGGCGCGCCCGCGCCAGACGTTCGTACCCGAGCCCGAGGGCTACTTCGAGCCCCGGGTCTACGGCACCCCGCGCGGCGAGGACTGACGGCCGCCAGGCCCCGTCTAGGAGACGACCCGCAGGTCCTTGCGCAGCTCGTGGGGCAGCGCGAAACGCATGCTCTCCTGCACCGGCTCGACCTCGGTGACGTCGTCGAACCCGTGGCGGGCCAGCCGTGCCAGCACCCCCTGCACCAGCTCTTCCGGCACCGACGCGCCGCTGGTGACGCCCACCGTGGTGACGCCTTCGAGCCACTCGTCCTGGATGTAGTCGGCGTTGTCGACGAGGTACGCCGCGTCGGCGCCGTAGTCCTTCGCCACCTCGACCAGCCGCTTGGAGTTGGAGGAGTTCTCCGAGCCGACGACGATGACGAGCTGCGCCTCGGCCGCGATCTCCTTCACCGCACTCTGGCGGTTCTGCGTGGCGTAGCAGATGTCGTCGCTCGGCGGGTCGAGCAGGTTGGGGAAGCGCTGCTTGAGCCGCGCCACCGTCTCGGTGGTCTCGTCGACCGACAGCGTGGTCTGCGACAGCCACACCAGCTTGTCGGGGTCCTTCACCTCGACCTTGTCGACCGCGTCGAGGCCGTCGACGAGCTGGATGTGCTCGGGCGCCTCGCCCGAGGTGCCCTCGACCTCCTCATGGCCCTCGTGGCCGATGAGCAGGATCTCGTAGTCCTGCTTGGCGAAGCGCTTGGCCTCGTTGTGCACCTTCGTCACCAGGGGGCAGGTGGCGTCGATCGTGCGCAGGTTGCGCCGCCTCGCCTCCTCGTGCACCGCCGGCGAGACGCCGTGGGCCGAGAACACCACGATCTGGCCCTCCGGCACCTCCTCTGTCTCGTCGACGAAGATGGCGCCCCTGGCCTCAAGGGTCTTGACGACGTGCGTGTTGTGGACGATCTGCTTACGGACGTAGACCGGCGCGCCGTACTGCTCCAGAGCCTTCTCGACCGCGACAACGGCTCGATCGACTCCGGCGCAGTAGCCCCGTGGCTTGGCGACGAGGACTCGGCGGGAAGTGGGGGTCTGGGGCTCCATACTTCTTATGCTACGTGGAGCGGCCATCCGGCCTGCGCGTGCATGCCGGCCCGCCTTGCGCCAGACTGGCCGTTCAAAACTGACCTCCCAGGGAGACGTACATGTCCTTCAGCGACGTGCTACGCAACATCGCTAAGACCGTCACCAACAAGGACGAGCTTAAGGAAAAGGCTAAAGACCTGCCGTTGCTCGTCGTCCAGACCACGCTGAGCGCCGCCGGGCAGGCGCTGCTGCTCGTCGATCGGATGAAGAACTCGATCAAGGGGCTGGGCTCCAAGGAAGAGCAGGAGGAGGAGCGCGAGACCCGCACCTCCACGGCCGAGCAGATCGCCGCCGGGCCCACCGAGACCGAGGCCGCATCCGAGCAGGACAAGCCGGCGCGCAAGGAGCCGGTCATCTTCGCGCCGCGGCCCGAGCCGAACGGCGTCGCCAAGACCAAGCCCGACCCGGTCATCTTCGCCCCCGCCAAGACCGAGCCCGCCAAGACCGCGCCCGCCAAGACCGCGCCCGCCGCGACCGAGCCCGCCACCGAGCCTGCCAAGCCCGAGCCCGCCGCCGAGACGAAGGCGCAGACGACCGCCACCGAGGCCACCGCGAAGCCCGCGCTCACCGAGACCGAGCCCGCCGTCGCTGAAGCCGCTTCCGAGAAACCGGCCGCTGCCAAGAGCTCCAAGCCGAAGGCCGCCGAGGCCAAGCCCGACGAGACGAAGCCCACCGAGACCAAGCCCACCGAGACCAAGCCCGCCGAGACCAAGCCCGCCGAGACCAAGCCCGCCGAGACCAAGCCCGCCGAGACGAAGGCCGCTGAGCCGGTGGCCGCGCCCGAGCCCGCCGCCGCCACCGCGGAGCCCGCCAAGGCCCCCGAACCCGCCGCCGCTCCCGAGCCCGCCGCCCCCGCGAAGGTCGATCTCGCCGAGCCGCTGCCCGGCTACTCCCAGCTCACCATCGCCTCGCTGCGCGCCAGGATGCGCGGCAAGACGGCCGAGCAGATCAGCGCGTTCCTCGAGTACGAGAAGGCGACCACGGCGCGTCCCGAGGTCATCCGCATGTTCGAGAACCGCCTCGCCAAGCTCCAGGCCGCGGAGTGAATCGCCGCGGACCCCGTAGTCTTCCGGCATGACCTCGAAGACCTCGCCCGAGTCTCCCCTGCCGATCCGCACGGTCCTGCAGATGGTGGGCGGCTGGATCGGCAGACTCGGCACGGTCTGGGTGGAAGGTGAGATCACCGAGCTGAGCGCCCGAGGCGGCACGGTGTTCCTGACCCTGCGCGACCCGGTCGCCAACGTGTCGGCCAGGGTCACCGCCCCGCGCGGCGTGTACGAGGCGACGGTGCCCAGGCCGTCCAACGGCTCGCGCGTGGTGATGCACGTCAAGCCCGACTTCTGGGTCAACAGGGGTTCGTTCGCCTTCACCGCGCTGGAGATGCGCCCCGTCGGGGTCGGCGAGATGCTGGTCAGGCTGGAGCGGCTGCGGCAGCTCCTGGCCGCCGAGGGGCTGTTCAACGCCGACAGGAAGCGGCGGCTGCCGTTCCTGCCCGGCACGATCGGCCTCATCTGCGGGCGCGAGTCGGCGGCCGAGCGCGACGTGCTGGAGAACTCCCGGCGCCGCTGGCCCGCCGTGACGTTCAAGGTCGAGGAGGTCGCCGTGCAGGGGCCGTACGCGGTGGGCGAGGTCACCGAGGCCCTGCGCAAGCTCGACGCCGACCCCGCGGTCGAGGTGATCGTGATCGCCCGGGGCGGCGGCTCGCTCGAAGACCTGCTGCCGTTCTCCGACGAGACGCTGGTACGCGCCGTCGCCGCCTGCCGCACCCCCGTGGTCAGCGCGATCGGCCACGAGCAGGACAGCCCGCTGCTCGACCTGGTGGCCGACGTACGCGCCTCCACGCCCACCGACGCCGCCAAGAAGGTGGTGCCCGACGTGGGCGAGCAGCTCACGCTCATCCGCCAGCTCCGCGACCGTGGCCGCCGGGTGCTGAGCGGCTGGCTCGATCGTGAGATGTCCTGGCTGACCTCCGTACGCTCGCGGCCCTCGCTCGCCGACCCCGTACGCGAGCTGGAGCGCCGCGCCGAGCAGGCGGAGGCGCTGCGCGACCGGGCCAGGCGGGCGCTGTCGGCCTCGCTGGACCGCGCCGAGGACGACCTGACCCATCTGCGCGCTCGCCTGGTCGCCCTGTCCCCCGCCGCGACGCTGGAGCGCGGCTACGCGATCGTGCAGCATCCGTCGGGCGAGGTCGTACGCCTGGCCAGGGACGTCAAACCCGGCTCCCGCTTGACGATCAGGCTGAGCGACGATCGGCTGCACGTACGCACCGAAGAGCCCGGCGAGGCGGAATGAACCCGCGCGGAGCGGCGTCCGGCGTGGAGGCCGGTGCGCGGCGGCGGGAGCGGCGCGGAGGGGCCGTCAGGTGAGGATCGCTTCGGCGAGCAGGGTCAGGCCCGCCTTGATGTCCTCGGTGCTCATGCCGCGCTCGCGGCGCTGGTAGGCGATCAGGCCGGCGCCGGTGGCGGCGAGCAGCGCGTCGGCCACGTACGCGGCGGGCAGGCCGGGCCGCGCCTCCGACAGCAGCCCGGCCAGATGCATGTGGTACAGCAGGTAGGGGCCCGTTCCGGCCTTCGACTTGCGGCTGCGTTCCAGCATCACGTACAGGGCCTCCTGAGCCACGACGCGATCGACGAGCGCGTGCAGGAACGCGAGCGCGCGCTCGCGGGGCGGCGCGCCGGGACCGAGCGGCGGCGGGCCGGAGATGAAGGCGTCCTGAAAGCGCCGCTCGTGGTCGTCAAGCAGCGCGAGCAGCAGTCCCGTACGGTCGCCGAAGCGCCGGTAGACCGTGCCCACGCCGACCCCGGCCGCGCGGGCGACCTCGTCGAGCGACAGGACCTCGGTGCCGTGCTCGGCGAGCATCCTGGCCGCCACGTCGAGGATCTTCCTGCGGTTGCGCACCGCGTCGGCGCGTTCCTGCTGGCTTTGCCCGACGACGGGCAGGAATCGAGATTCCCTCACGGACCGAGCATACCCGTGACAAACGGAGGATCTTCCGGTTACCCTGCCTCAAACGGAGATTTCTCCGATTAGCCGAGAGGGAGCGGAAGCCATGAACGACTTCAACGCCAAGATCATCGAAGAGTTCCGGGCCAACGAGGGCCGGGTGGGCGGCATGTTCGAAGGCCAGCCGCTGTGCCTGCTCACCACCAAGGGAGCCAAGAGCGGCAAGGACGTCACGACGCCCGTCATGTACCTGAAGGACGGGGACGACTACATCGTGATCGCCTCCAACGCCGGCGCCGACAACCACCCCGCCTGGTACCACAACCTACGCGCGACCCCGGAGGCCACGCTGGAGGTGGGCACGGAGAAGTTCTCCGCCAAGGCGTCCTTCGTGGAGGGCGACAAGCGCGACCAGCTCTACGCCCGCATGGTCGAGCAGGCTCCGACCTTCGCCGAGTACGAGCAGAAGACCACCCGCCGCATCCCCGTCGTCGCCCTCACCCCCACCGCCTCCTGATCCGCAGCCATCACACGGAGAGGCCGCATCCCGATGTCCGGGGATGCGGCCTCTGCGTGATCGGCTTCCAGTCCGTCCGCCGGCGCGCCGTCCTAGCTGACGTGCGGGATGCGCTTCTCGTACCAGTCGATGGAGCCGGAGTTGCCGTCAGGCCCGAACGTGCCGTCGTAGCGGAAGAAGCTGTCGGGCGGCAGCGTGAACCGCACGATCTTGTCCCCGGGCCGGTCGTCCTTATAGAGGATGTCGCCCCGGGTGGCGTTCCTGTAGTCCGTGACAAGGAAGGTGAGCGTCTCACCGTCTGGAACGTCGAGGCAGATCTCGTACGTGGTCTCGTACCCGTTTCCGTGCCACGTGGTGTTGTCGAGCCCCTTCTTCACCGTGCCGGCGGGCACGGCGAGATCCTTCCAGACGTAGTCCCAGTCGCTGCGGACGGCCTCGCAGTCGATCGACGGCGATGTGGCCGCCGAGGCGGGGCCACCGGCGGCCAGTGCGGTGCCGAGCACGCCCGCGGCAATGAGGGCGGAAAGAGTGCGCTTCATGTCTCCCCTTAGATGAGCGCTGACACAATGCCCTTACAAGAGCGACATCCAACCTGTTGGTTGAAGGCTCAACTAATGATGCACCGGTCTCCGCTCTTGATCAAGCCCGGACAAAGAAAGTTCCATTCGGTCGCCTGCCGTTGACCGTCACGTTCATCGCGCGGTCACCCGGGACCGGGAGACACCCGCACGGCGCACGGCAGGACATGGTGGAGGCGCGCAGGCCCGCCGAGCCGCCCCGCACATGCAGGGCGAACGGGAGCCCGCCCCGGCACCGGCAGAGATGAGTTCAAGCCCGCACCACGCAACACAAAGAGGCCGCGTCCCGGCCGATGGACGCGGCCCCTTCGCGATCAGTTGCCGGCCCGTCGGCCGACCCGCCGGATCAGGGGATGTGCGGGGTGAGCTTCTCGTACCAGCGGTAGTGGCCCTTCTGGCCTTCAGGCCCGGTCAGCGTGCCGTCGTACCGGAACCAGCTGTTGGGCGGCATCGTGAACCGGACGATCTTGTCCCCGGGCCGGTCGTCGGTGAGGAGGACCTGCTCCCGGGTCTCCTTTCTGAGGTCCCTGAGAACGAGGTGGAGCGTCTCACCGTCCGGGACATCGAGGCAGATCTCGTACGTGGTCTCGTAACCGTTCGCCTGCCAAAGGTAGTTGGTGATCGCCTTCTTCTCGAAGTTGTTGCTCTGGGAAAGCTCCAAAGCGTAGTCCCAGTCACTGTGCAGGGACTCGCAGTCGATCGACGACGTGGCCGCCGCGGCGGGGCCGCCGGCGGCCAGTGCGGTGCCGAGCACGCCCGCGGCGATGAGGACGGAAAGAGTGCGCTTCATGTCTCCCCTTAGGTGAGCGCCATGCATGAGTGATGACTCAGGCCCTTACAGAACGACAACCAGTTGTTGGTTGAAGGCTCAATCAATCTCGCATCGATCTTTGCCCTTGATCAAGTGGGGTCTCGTTCGGCCACCTTGCGTTCACCGCCGCGTCACCTGTCCACGTCGTGCGGGGACAGGTTCAGGGCGCGTCAGGAGCGCGGGGTGGGACAGGGTCGCGTCGCCCGGGACGGCGCCCGCAGGGCGGGCGAGGGTTCCGGGGACGCGTGCCCGCCGCGCGAGCGGGCACGGCGGATCCGCCGCCGCAGAAGGCGGCCCGTGGTGCGTACGCCGGGGCACGAGCGCGCCGGGCACCCAGCCGATGTCACCGGAAGTGCCGGCGTAGCCGAGGCGCGCGCAGTCCGGCCGGCACGGCCTCGCGAGAGCCGCCCAGGACGGCGGCACGCTCGGCTGAGCGCGGCGACGACGGACACGCGGATACCCGTCGGGAAGGATCCGTGCGGCCGGGTCGCCGAAGAAGCGCAGGTCCTTCGTGGACAGCCCGGCCGTGCGGGCCGGCTCGGCGGCGATGTCCGCCGGCCCGGTCTCGTCGCGCTCGGCCATGGCGGCGGCTCTAGGCAGGGCTCAGCGGGCAGGCCACGCGCCGCCACCGGAAAACGGAGACAAGGCGACCCGGCAGGACCGGGGGCCTGGGCGCCCGAGGAAGGCGAAGAGGGCGTGGATGACCGGCACAGCGCCGGAGGGCACACCGGTCAATACGTCAATACCTAGAGCCCCGTGCCCCTGGCCCACCCGGCCGACGGTCCCCGGGTTGACCACACACAGGAGCCACACCGGTCAACACCCGGAGCGCCGCGCCGCCGGCCAACCCCCTCACAGGACGCTCCCCAGGTCCGGGGGCATCGCGGGATCACCGCATCGGCGGGCAGCGGGTGGGATGAACCACCGGCGGAAGGCGTGCGCCGGCAGGCGCCACAAGGCGAGGAGCCGCGGGGGTCAGAAGGGGGTGTCGTCGGAGGAGGGCTGGTCGGAGCGGCGGGCCATGGCGGCGGCGAGCTTGACGCGGGCCCCCTGGAGCCACTCCTCGCAGACGGCCGCCAGCTTCTCCCCGCGCTCCCACAGCTCGATCGACTGTTCCAGGGTCAGCCCGCCGGTCTCCAGCCGCCGCACGACCTCGGTCAGCTCTTCGCGCGCCTGCTCGTAGGAGAGTTTCCTCTCGCCCGCGGGCTCCTTCTCGTCTGCCACGGATCCCAGCCTAGACGCGTCAGCCCACCGGCCGCTGCTGCAGGCGGGCGGCGAGGTCGGCGAGTTCTGCCCAGTCGGCGGTACCGGTGATGACGAGGGTGACGTCGGGCAGGATGCGGATCAGCGAGCGCTGGTTCTTGTCCGCGCGGTAGCGCTGCTCCCAGGTGACGCCGCCGACCTGCTGGGTGCCGACGGACTTGTCGCTGTTGGCCATGCGGCTGGCGAACCCGGCGGCGGGCTGCTCGTTGCTCTGGACGAACATGGCGTGCTCGCGCTTGGCGGTGGCGTAGCCGAGGTAGAGCACCTTCGCGCCGTTCTCGCCGTCGGCGATCCTGTTGCTGTTGGGCACCCAGCCGGGCGGGTCCTCCTTGGGGGCCCACACGCCGTACGGGACGCTGTGGCCGAAGTTGGCGACGGTGATGGAGTAGTCGCGCCGCGGGATGTGCTCGTCACGGCTTTGCGGGGTGACCAGCAGGAAGAGCCCGGCCCCCGCGAGGCAGATGAAGAGGGCTACCGCGTAGCCGTAGAAACCTTGGGTGAACCGTCGCACACCTGGCGAGGTTACCCGCTGGAGTGGCCGGTCGACGAAGCGGCCGGGCGGATGCCGCCGATGATGGCGAGGACGTCGTCGGCGAGTCGCGGGTCGCCGGTGCGTACGACCTCGGAGACGGCCGCCGCGAGCGCGCCGGTGATCACGATGACGAGCGCGTGGTCGTCCTCGAAGAGCGTGGCGTTGCGCTGCGCCCACTGCCGGAGCCGGTCGCGCATGAGGACGTCGAATCCGGGCGGCCCGTCGCCGCGCAGGAACAGCGCGGCGAGCTCGCGCTCTTCGAGGCAGCCGTCGAGGTACGCGCGGGCGGCGCGGACGAACACGCCCATGGGGTCGCTCTCGCCGGCGGCGCGGGCCGCGCGGGCGGCCTCCTTGGTGCGCTGGGCCTGCCGGGTCTGGAACTCCTCCCACAGCGTGAGGTAGAGGTCGGCCTTGCCGGAGAAGTGGTGGTAGAGGCTGCCGACGCTGGCCTCGGCCCTGGCCACCACGTCGGTCACCCCGGCCTCGGCGAACCCTTTGGAGACGAACACCTCCCGGGCGGCGGCGAGCAGCGAGCTGCGGGTGGCCGCACCGCGCTCGGACACGCGCGGCTGAAGGGCGACGGCGTCGGCGTCGCTGGTCACTTCGCTCATTTGGGATCTCCTCCACGGCGGGGCGCCACGCACCATGGTGGAGTCGAGATCCCCGGCGCGCACGGCGTATGGCACAAATTCCGCGCTCCGATTGCAGATTATCCCCCTCCGACCGGGAATAGACCGGCAACTACGATCGAGGGAGACGTCCCACGAGGAGGCCAGCCATCATGTCCGACCAGACTTCCGTGCCGCCGGCGCTCGCCACCAGCGAGCACGCCCCTGATCGCAACCTGGCTCTGGAGCTCGTACGCGTGACCGAGGCGGCCGCGATGGCGGCGGCCCGCTGGGTGGGCAGGGGCGACAAGAACGGCGCGGACGGCGCCGCCGTGAACGCCATGCGCCAGCTCATCAACACGGTCTCCATGAACGGCGTGGTCGTCATCGGCGAGGGCGAGAAGGACCACGCGCCGATGCTCTTCAACGGCGAGCACGTCGGCGACGGCAGCGGCCCCGACTGCGACGTGGCGGTGGACCCGATCGACGGCACCCGGCTGACCGCGCTGGGCATGCCGGACGCGGTGTCGGTGATCGCGGTGAGCGAGCGCGGCTCGATGTACGACCCGTCGGCCGTCTTCTACATGGAGAAGCTGGTCACCGGGCCGGAGGCGGCCGACGTGGTGGACATCGAGGCCCCGGTCGCGGAGAACATCAACGCGGTGGCCAGGGCCAAGCACTGCTCGCCGTCCGACGTGACCGTGGTCGTGCTCGACCGGCCCCGCCACGAGCGGCTGGTCAAGGAGATCAGGGAGGCGGGCGCGCGGATCAAGTTCATCACCGACGGCGACGTCGCCGGCGCGATCATGGCGGCCCGCCAGGGCACGGGCATCGACCTGATGCTGGGCATCGGCGGCACGCCGGAGGGCATCGTGGCGGCGTGCGCGCTCAAGTGCCTGGGCGGCGTCATCCAGGGCAAGCTGTGGCCGCGCGACGACGCCGAGCGTTCCCGGGCCATCGACGCGGGCCACGACCTCGACCAGGTGCTCACCACGAACGACCTGGTGAAGTCCGACGACGTGTTCTTCGCCGCGACGGGCATCACGCAGGGCGAGCTGATGAAGGGCGTACGGTTCCGCGCCGGCTCGGCGGTGACGGAGTCGCTGGTGATGCGCGGGCGGTCCGGCACGATCAGGAAGATCGAGAGCGAGCATCAGCTCTGGAAGCTGCGGGCGTACAGCGCCATCAACTTCGACACGGCGGGCTGAGGCCCGCGCGCGTGGACGCACACGTGCACAGGGACCGCGTCACCGGCGGCGCTTGCGGCGCGGCGGCTCCTTGACCTTGATCTCGCCCGCGAAGTTCGTGGTGCGCACCTCGACGACGGGCGCGCCGGGCTCGGTGGGCTGCTTGGTCAGCCGTACGGTCTTGTCCTTGGCGACCCTGATCACCTCGAGCCCTTCGGGCACGTGGATCTCCAGCCCGCCGAAGACGAGGGTGGCGTTGATGATGATCCGGCGGTTCTGCAGGATCGCGTCGCGGAAGTCGAGCTTGGTGGTGCCGAACATGGCGGTCACGTCGACCTCGGCGGGCACCACCCAGCGTCCGCCGCGCTTTTCCTGCTTGAAGATGGCGGAGACGGGGCGGCCGTCGAGGTTGAGCGGCTGCTGGTCGGCGGGCAGCAGGTCGGCGGTGAGCTTGGCCAGCTCGCCGAGCGTGCGGGAGGAGTAGAGCACGCTGAGACGTTCCTCCAGCTCGTCGAGTTGGAGCCGGCCGTCGGCGTGGGCGTCCTGAAGCACTTGCGCGATGCGCTCGCGGTCGGCGTCGGACGCGCGCAGCTCGTGTGGCTGCGGCAGGTCGCTCCGGGTCTGCGGCTTGCGGGCGGACACGAACTCCTCGGCCAGCCGCTCCCCGACTTCCTGAAGTTTCGGCAACCACGATCCCGCGCGTTCGTTCACATCTCCGACGATATCCGGCGGCCGCCCTGATCGCTCGTCCTCGGCGGTGAGGTGTCCGATGAGCTCGGCGAACGGCCGCGTGCCGGGCGTGTTCCGCTTTCTCCGGCGTTTCGTCACGTGATGTATCCGGCGTTTCTTCGGAATCCAGGCGCCCCTTGTGGTCGTTGATCCGGCAAAAGGGAGGCTTGTGTGCATCGACCTGCGCGGTGGGGACTCGGCGCGGCAGTCGCCGGCATAGCGGTGATCGTGTGGCTGGACCTCTCCAGCCTGGACGAGATGGATCCGTTCCGCAGGACCATCAGCGAGCACGGGCTGGGGCCGGACGGCTGGGTGTTCGGCCTCGGCGTGGGGCTGCTCGCGGCGGGGTCGATCGCCATCGGTGTGTCGCTGGCCAGGAGGCGGCTGGCCGGGGTGCTCGGCACCATCGCGTTGATGGGCTGGAGCCTGGGGCTGTTCGTGACGGCCTGGTTCGAAAAGCACGACTGGTCGGTGGGGCCGAGCCTGAGCGGCAGCATTCACCGGGCGGGCAGCTTCGTGGCCTTCCTGTGCCTGCCGCTGGCCGCCGTGCTCATCGCCCGGCCGTGGCACCGGCACCGGTCGCGGGCGACGCTGGTGGCGTTCGGCTTCGGGGTGTGCTCGGTGCTGTGGGTGGCAGGCATCGCCTCGATGATGTTCTACGCCTCGGCCGAGGGGCTGCCGTGGTATCGCGTCATGCCGCTGGGGCTGGTGGAACGCGGGCTCGCGGCCACGGAGGTGGCGGCGCTGCTGGCGCTCGGCGTGTGGGCGGCGGCCCGGCCGATCGACGTGGCCGAACCTGGACGCGGAGCGGCCGGGGCGGTGATGGAGACGTCCACGTAACCGTGGCGATCTCGTGCTGGTGCCGGACGGAGACGGCGGGCTAACCTGACCCAGCCTCACGTTTGAAACCCCCCTTCAGGAGGCCGCTGTGCCGTCCTCACGTGATCGCCAGGCCCGTATCGCCACCTATGTCGTCTACGGCGTCCAGGGCCTGTCCTTCGCCTCGCTCCTCATCCAGGTCGCCGCGCTGCAGTCCGAACACGATCTCGACGAGGGCGGCCTGACGTTGCTGCTGCTGGTCGTGCCGGTGTTCGCGGGCGCGGGCAGCGTGGCGGCGGGCGCGTTCGCCGCCCGCTGGGGCAGCAGGCCGCTGCTGCGCATCGCCCAGCCTGCCGTGGCCGCCGCCGTGGTGCTGGCCGGGCTGGCCCCGAACGTTCCCCTGCTGCTGCCGGTGCTGCTGCTGTTCGGCGTGGCCGTGGGCGCGGTGGACGCGGGCATGAACATGCAGGGCGTGGCCGTCGAACGCCGCTACGGCATGCAGGTGCTGAACGGCTTCCACTGCGTGTGGAGCGCGCTCAGCATGCTCGGCGCGCTGTGGGCGTCGGCGGCCGCCGATCTGCCGCTGCCGGTCATCATGGCCGTCCCCATGGTGCTCGCGGTGGCCGGCTCGCTCTACGCGGGGCGGCACCTGTGCTCTCCCGAGGAGGAGAAGGCCGCGCCGCAGGCGGAGACCTTCGCGGGGCGCCTCCCGTGGCGGCCGATCATCCCGCTCTGCCTGGCCATGGGCTTCCTGTACGTCGGCGACGCCGCCGTCTCCAACTTCAACACCGTGTTCATGAAGGACGTGCTGGAGGCGGGGCCCCGGGTGATCCCGCTGGCCTACGTCGCGTACCAGGCGACCACGCTGGCCGTCCGCCTCGGTGGCGACCTGGCCGTGCGCCGCTACGGTCCGGCCGCCATCGTGCGGATCGGCGGCGTGATCGCCACGGCCGGGTTCCTCGGCGTCGTGCTCGCGCCGAACCAGCCGCTCGCCATCGTCGCGTTCGGCCTGACCGGGGTGGGACTGTCGGTGGTCGCGCCGCAGTCGTTCTCGGCGGCGGGCCGGCTCGACCCCGCGGGCACCGGCGTGGCCATCGCCAGGGTGAACCTCTTCAACTACGTCGGGTTCATCGCGGGCGCGGCCCTGGTGGGCGGGATCGCGGACGCCGCCGACATGCGGGTGGCGTTCGCGGCGCCGCTGGTGCTGGCGGCGGCGATCATCGCGCTCGCGCCCGGCTTCGAGCCGAAACGCGCCCCCGCCACCACCTGACGGCGCCGGGCCGCGCTCCCGCCCAGCGCTCCCGGCGGTCGCCCCGGCCGGCCTGCAAGACCCCGCGTCCCGGCCGGGGCTGTAAGGCCCGGGGTCAGCGGCGGACCTCCGCCACCTCCACCGGGCGGCCCTCGCGCAGCGACAGGTCGGCGGCCTCGGCGACGTACAGGGCCTCGAGCGCGTCCTCGATCGTGCACGGGCTGGACTCGCCGGTGAGGAACGCGTCGATCTCGGCGCGGTAGGCGGCCTCGAAGCGGGTGACGAAGTCCGGCCAGGGCTCGGCGCCGGCCTCGGGCTGCTCGGTGGAGTGCAGCGGGGCGCGCGGGCCGAGGCCGACGGCCTGCGTGCGGCGGGTGCCGGCCAGCTCCATCCGCACGTCGTACCCGCCGCCGTTGTAGCGCGAGCCCTGCAGTGTGACGAGCGTGCCGTCGTCGAGGGTGAGCAGCGCGGCGCTGTTGTCCACGTCGCCGGCCTCGGCGAAGAACGCGGCGCCGCGGTTGGCCCCGCGCGCGTAGACCGAGACCACCTCCCTGCCGGTGACCCAGCGCAATATGTCGAAGTCGTGGATGTGGCAGTCGCGGAAGATCCCGCCGGACGCCGGCAGGTACTCGGCGGGCGGCGGCGCGGGGTCGGCGGTGACCATGTGGACGCGGTGCAGCTCCCCCAGCTCCCCGGCGCGCAACGCGGCGGCCGCGGCCACGTAACCGGGGTCGAATCGCCGCTGGAACCCGATCTGCACCCGGTTGTCCCCGCGCGACTCCAGCACCTTGACGGTCTCGGCGACCGTGCCCGCCACCGGTTTCTCGCAGAAGGCGGGGATGCCGCGCTCGCAGGCCGCGATGATCAGCTCGGCGTGGGTGCCCGTCGGCGTGGCGATGACGACGGCGTCCGCCTCGAAGGGGTCGCCCGGCCTGCCGTACGGGGACGTGCGTACGGGATCGGCCACGATCAGCTCGTCGACCAGCGGGTGCGCGGCGAGCGTGGCGGCGTGGAAGGCGCCGATCCTTCCCAGACCCAGCAAACCCACACGCATGGCGTCCTCCCCCTCTCACTGGAATCAGATTCTCTTTCTAGGCACGCCTCTCTCCCTCAGTCAAGGTTTGTCCAGACATTCTGACCTTCAAGCCTCGTACGGCCGCCTCCGCCTTGTGCGCGGGCAGCCGCGCGAACCCCATGACCACGGCCGCCGGCCCCGGCGTCCGCCGCATCGGGCCCACCGCCTCGGCCAGCAGGCCCAGCTCGGCGGCGGCCCGCACCGTGCGCTGCTCGTCCCAGCCGTCCGGCAGCTCCAGGTAGACGTGCAGCCCGGCCTCGATGCCGCGCACGCGCGCCCCGGGCAGCTCGGCCGCCAGCGCGCTCACCAGGGCGTCGCGGCGGCGGCGGTACTCCCTGCGCATGCGCCGCAGGTGCTTGTCGTAGGCGCCGGTACGCAGGAAGTGCGCGAGCGCGTACTGGTCGATGACCGGCGAGCCGAGGTCCAGCTCGCCGCGCGCCCTGCGGATCGCCTCGGCCAGACCGGGCGGCGCGGCCACCCAGCCGAGGCGCAGACCGGGGGCGAGCGCCTTGCTCACGCTGCCGCACAGGACCACCCGGTCGGGCGCGAGGCCCTGGAGGCAGCCGACGGGGTCGCGGTCGAAGCGGAACTCGGCGTCGTAGTCGTCCTCCAGCACCAGCCGGCGCCCCGCGTACGCCCACTCCATGAGCGCGGCCCGGCGCGCCGGCGACAGCACCACCCCGGTCGGGAACTGGTGCGCCGGCGTGACCAGCACGGCGTCTCCGCCCGCGCGGCGCACGTCGAGTCCCTCCTCGTCCACCGGCACCGGCAGCACGCGCGCGCCCGCCCGCTTGATGAGCGGCACCTGGCGGTGGCTCGTCGGGTCCTCGACGGCCAGCCGCAGCGGGCGGCCGGTGATGCGGCCGGCCATGACATGAAGGGCCAGGCTCAGGCCCTGGGCCACGCCGCTCACGACGATGAGGTTCTCGGGGCGCACGTCGGCCGCCCTGACCCTCCTGAGGTAGCCGGCCAGCTCTTCGCGCAGCTCGGGCACGCCGCCGGGGTCCCCGTAATCGAGGGCGTCCGAGGGTACGGTGGTCAGGACGTGCCTGACGGCCGCCAGCCAGCGTTCACGGGGGAAATGGCTGAGGTCGGGGGAAGTGGGGCGATGGCCGTGATAGGGAACGTGACCGGCGACGGCGCTCGCCGTCCCGCCGCGCACCGGCTGCGGGCCGGGCGGCGCGGCGGCGCGCTGCGGGGTGTTCGCCGGCGTCACCTGGGTGCCGGCGCCGACCTTGGAGACCAGGAAACCCTCGGCGACGAGCTGCTCGTACGCCTCCACCACCACACCTCTGGAGACCTGGAGGTCGGCGGCGAGATCGCGGGTGGCGGGCAGGCGGGTGCCGGGCTCGAGCCGCCCGCCGCGGATGGAGTCGCGCAGCTCAGCGGCGATCTGCCCGGCGATGCCGCCCTTCGCGCGGTCTATACGAATGTGCAGATCGGCCATGACGGTCCCGTGATTGGTCCGGATTTCCGGGTCGGTGTTGGACTGCTTTCCCGAACCATTGTCTCCCTAGCATCGCTCGCATGAGAAGAAACGGCATCCTCGGCGCCGCCGCGGCCATGTTCCTCGTCGGAACGCTGGCCGGGGTCGCGGGACTGATCGGCGCCTACCCCGTCTACGGCGGCCAGGCCGTCCGGTATCTCGTCGCGTCCGCCGTCCTGCTCTCCATCACCCGGGCGCTCGGCCTGCGGTTCGTCCGGATGACCCGGCGCGAGGTGCTCTGCCTGGCCGGGCTCACGCTGCTCGGCCTGGTCTTCTTCAACGTCTGCGTCATCGAGTCCACCCGCGCCTCCGGCCCCGCCCTCGTCGGCACCGTGCTCGGCACCGTGCCGCTCGCGCTCGCGCTGGCCGGCGGCCGGCCCGCGCCCCGGCTGCTGTTCGGCGCCGCCGTCGTGGTGACCGGCGCGACACTGGCCACCGGGCTCGGCAGCGGCACCACCGAGAGCCTGCTGTGGGCGCTCGGCGCGCTCGTCGGCGAGGTCAGCTTCTCCCTGCTCGCCATCCCGCTGCTGCCGCGCCTCGGGCCGATCCGGGTCTCGGCGTACTCGACCGCGCTGGCCGTGCCCATGCTGGCCCTGGTCGGCTGGGTGGCCGAGGGCCCCGCCATGCTGCGCACGCCCACCCTGCCCGAGGCGCTCGGGCTCGGCTACCTCGCGATCGTGGTGACGGTGATCGCGTTCTTCCTGTGGTACCGCTCGCTGCCCAAGCTGGGCCCCGGGCGGGCCGGGCTGTTCGCCGGGCTCATCCCGGTGGCGGCGATCGTCACGGGCGCGGTGCTCGGCATCGCCACGCCCACCGCGTACGACCTGGCCGGCGCCGGTCTCGTCGTCACCGGCATCCTCGTGGGCCTGAGCTCGGCACGCGCCGGCGGCCAGGAACCCGCCGTCCAGCCCTCTGAGGCGTAAAGCCGCCCAGAGCTGCGTAGAGCCATTCCCAGGCCGGCTTCAAGGGCGCGTAATCTCTTGGAGCGACCGAAAGGATGGACATGGGCGAGTTCGACTACACCGACCTGCTTCCGCTTGGAGCCGACGACACCGAATACCGGTTGATCACTTCGGAGGGGGTGCGGAAGGTCGAAGCGGCCGGGCGGACGTTCCTCGAAGTCGATCCTGAGGCGCTGCGGCTGCTGACCGAGACCGCCGTTCACGACATCTCCCACTTCCTGCGCGCCTCGCACCTCGCCCAGCTCAGGAAGATCATCGATGACCCCGAGTCCAGCGGCAACGACCGCTTCGTCGCCCTCGACCTGCTGAAGAACGCCTCCATCTCGGCCGGCGGCGTGCTGCCGATGTGCCAGGACACCGGCACCGCCATCGTCATGGGCAAGCGCGGCCGCCACGTGCTGACCGACGGGCGCGACGCCGAGCACATCTCGCGCGGCGTGTACGACGCCTACACCAAGCTCAACCTGCGCTACTCCCAGATGGCCCCGCTGACCATGTGGGAGGAGAAGAACACCGGCAACAACCTGCCCGCCCAGATCGAGCTCTACGCCGAGGACCCCCACGGGCACCCCGACGAGTACAAACTGCTGTTCATGGCCAAGGGCGGCGGCTCGGCCAACAAGTCGTTCCTGTACCAGGAGACCAAGGCCGTGCTCAACGAGAAGCGCATGATGGCCTTCCTGGAGGAGAAGATCAGGTCGCTCGGCACGGCCGCCTGCCCGCCGTACCACCTGGCCGTCGTCGTGGGCGGCACCTCCGCCGAGTACGCGCTCAAGACCGCCAAGTACGCAAGCGCCCGCTACCTCGACTCCATCCCCACCGAGGGCTCCACCTCCGGCCACGGCTTCCGCGACCTGGAGATGGAGGCCAAGGTCTTCGAGCTGACGCAGAAGCTCGGCATCGGCGCGCAGTTCGGCGGCAAGTACTTCTGCCACGACGTCCGCGTCATCCGCCTGCCCCGCCACGGCGCGTCCTGCCCGGTGGCCATCGCCGTCTCCTGCTCGGCCGACCGCCAGGCGCTCGCCAAGATCACGCCCGAGGGCGTCTTCCTGGAGCAGCTGGAGACCGACCCGGCCCGCTTCCTGCCCGACACCACCGACGAGCAGCTCTCCGACGACGTCGTGCGCATCGACCTCAACCGGCCGATGCCCGAGATCCTGGCCGAGCTGTCGAAGTACCCGGTCAAGACCCGCCTGTCGCTCACCGGCCCGCTCGTCGTGGCGCGCGACATCGCCCACGCCAAGATCGCCGAGCTGCTGGACAACGGCGGCGAGATGCCGCAGTACATGAAGGACCACGCGGTCTACTACGCCGGCCCCGCCAAGACGCCCGAGGGGTACGCGTCCGGCTCGTTCGGGCCGACCACGGCCGGGCGCATGGACTCCTACGTCGATCGCTTCCAGGCGGCCGGCGGCTCCATGGTGATGCTGGCCAAGGGCAACCGCTCCAAGCAGGTCACCGAGGCCTGCAAGAAGTACGGCGGCTTCTACCTCGGCTCCATCGGCGGCCCCGCGGCCCGGCTGGCGCAGGACTGCATCAAGAAGGTCGAGCTGCTGGAGTATCCGGAGCTGGGCATGGAGGCGGTGTGGAAGATCGAGGTGGTCGACTTCCCCGCGTTCATCGTCGTGGACGACAAGGGCGGGGACTTCTTCGCCGACACGACCGGCCCGCTGCTGACCATCGGCCGCCGCTGAGACGCGTACCGACGTCGCCGAGGCCCGGGTGCCGGGCTTCTGAGGCCCGCGTGCCGGACTCGCCGCTGGGGGCTCGCCCCCGGCGGCGGGGCGGTCAGGCGGCGATGCCGAACGGCGCGGGATAGGCGATCGTGCCCGACGGCACCGGCCCCGACCCGAACGGCAGGGCCATCATCGCCTCGTCAGGCACGTCGAACGGCGCCCGGATGCCGTAGATGGAGGCTCGGACGAAACCGAAGCGCGGATAGTAGGACGGGTGCCCGAGAACGAGCACCAGCCGCTCGCCGAGCGCGCGGGCGGCGTCGAGCGCGGCGTTGATGGCCGCGGTGCCGACGCCTCGCCGCTGGTAGGCGGGCAGCACGGAGCAGGGTGCGAGTGCGAGCGCCGGCGTGTCGCCGACGTGGCAGCGGGTGAGCAGCGCGTGGCCGACGACCGTGCCGTCGTGCTCGGTCACGATCGACAGGCCGGGTATCCACGCGGCGTCTTCGCGCAGCGCGTCGACCAGGTCGGCCTCAAGCGCGGTCGGGAACGCGGCGAGCAGGACCTCACGGATCGCCCGTGCGTCGCGCTCCTCCTCAGGCCTGGTGACCCAGGCGTCGCTCATGCGGCGACCGGCGCGCGGTGCGGAGCGACGACGCTGCCGTCGGGAAGCAGCAGGCCGGTGTCCTCGAACAGCACGACACCGTTGCAGAGCAGGCTCCAGCCCTGATCGGGGTGGGCCGCGATGACGTGGGCCCGCTCACGGTCGGGCGAGTCGGCACTCGGGCAAGGCGGGTAGTGACTGCACATCGCGCACCTCTCAGATAGCGCTCCTGATCGTTATCTTCATGATCTCCGTCAGCGGGCTGCAGGCAAGTGGTCAGTAGGGCAGGCGGCGGCCCGACGGCGTGCGAAGGTCGAGAGCGGCGACCCTGACCGGCTTCCTCGGCCGGCGGCGAACCTGGCTCTGTCGCATCTTCATCACGTCCTTCACGGTGTGCCCGCGTGTCCGCGGTGGGCGGGACCTCGGCCTGCGCCTTCAGTCTGACGATGGGTACCGACACTTCCCCGCGAGTACGCCTGGGCACTTCGCCGGGTTCCTACACCTTGACCATGCCCCCGTCCTCTTACGGCACTCTTTCACGTTGCCGACGGCGCCCCGTGGTCCATGCCGACCAGCCTGCCGTACGGCGGAAACCCCCTACCAGGCATCATGCACAACCGTTCGCCCGCACGCTGTGCCGATCGACACATCCGGCGTACAAGCTGGGCAAACTCCGATCCGGCCAAGCCTCAAGAGCGACCCCGATGACGACGAACGGGAGGTGATCGCGTACGCTGGGCTACCGGAGGCAGGCCGCGGGGCCGCCGGGCCCTCCGGTTGCTGATGTGACCAGGGGGTTTGCTGACGCGACGAGTCATGCGGGTTGACTGAAGTTCGCAACAATTAATCGGCCCTGCCTCTACTGGTCGGTTTACACAAATAGGTAAGCTGCCTGCCATGCGTGCGCCTTCCGGTTACCTCCTCGCCGCGCGCTATCGGCTTCTTGAGCCGGTTGGTCGTGGCGGCATGGGCACCGTTTGGCGGGCACACGACGAGCTGCTCGACCGGGACGTGGCGGTCAAGGAAGTGCGCCTGCCCAAGGTGCTCGACGAGGAGCTGCGCGCCGAGTTGTGCGCCCGCACCGAGCGCGAGGGCCGGGCCACCGCGATGGTCGCGCACCCGTCCGTCATCACCGTCTTCGACGTCGTCACCGAGGACGACCGGCCGTGGATCGTGATGGAGCTGCTCCACGCCAGGTCGCTGGAGCAGATCATCCAGGAGGAGGGGCCGCTCGAGCCGCGCAGGGTCGCCGAGATCGGCCGGCAGATCCTCGGCGCACTGCGCGCCGTGCACGCCAAGGGCATCCTGCACCGCGACGTCAAGCCGAGCAACGTGCTGGTGACCGAGGACCGCGCGGTCCTCACCGACTTCGGGCTGGCCGCACTCGAAGGTGACGTCTCCATCACCCAGGCGGGCATCGTCTTGGGGTCCGCCGGTTACATCGCCCCCGAGCGGGTGCTCGGCTCGAAGGCCAGCCCCGCCGCCGACCTGTGGTCGCTCGGGGCGACCCTCTACACCGCCGTCGAGGGCCGGGGCCTGAGCGGCAGGCGTACGGCCGCCGCCACGCTGGCCGCGCTCACCAGCGGCGAGCCGATCCCGATGCCGAAGGCGGGGCCGCTCGCGCCCGTGCTCGACGCGCTGCTGCGGATCGACCCGGCCACCAGGCTCGACTCCGTGCGCGCCTCGCTGATGCTCGCCAGGGTGGCCGCGGGCGGCTCGGCCGAGGAGCCGCTGCCGCGCGCCAAGTCGCCGCACAAGTCGGCGGGCAAATCAGCGGGCAAATCAGCGGGCAAGGCACAGGGCAAGTCCCAGGGCGGCAGGATTCCGGCGTCCCTTCCCCAGCCCCCTTTCGTACGCAGGCCCTCGCACCGGGGGCTGCACCGCGCCGACCCGCCCGCGGCGCCGTTCTCCGTGCCCTCGCCGAGGCTCGATCGTAAAAGCAGCGAAGGCGTCCACCGAAGGCGCGTCGAACAGCGGCCTCAGCCGTCGTCTTATGCCCGTTTCAAAGCGACGGTGATAAAGTTGTTCCTTCCTCGGCGGTTCTGGCCAAGAGAACTTCGCAAGCGAGGGTAAAGCACTTCCCAAGCGAGAATCGATATCTTCTTCTCATGCCGGAACAGCAGACACGCCTGCTCGCGGAGCGCTACGAGCTCGTCGCCCCGCTCGGCCGGGGCACGATGGGGACCGTGTGGCGCGCCCGCGATCGCGCGCTAGGGCGCGAGGTGGCGGTCAAAGAAATCCGCCAGGACCCCGGACTCACCGAGGAACAGCGGGCGGAGCTGCGCGAACGCATGGTCCGCGAAGGACGCATCGCCTCGCGGATCAACCACCCTTCCGTGGCCGCGATCCACGACGTCATCATCCATGACAACAGCCCGTGGATCATCATGGAGCTCATCGAGGCCCGCTCGCTCGAGCAGGTGATCGAGGAGGAAGGGCCGCTGCCGCCCCGGCTGGTGGCGGAGATCGGCGTCGACCTGCTCGGCGCGCTGCGCGCCGCCCATGCCCAGGGCATCACCCACCGCGACGTCAAACCCGCCAATGTGCTCATCACCGAGAGCGGGCGCGTCGTGCTGACCGACTTCGGCATCGCCAAGGCCGAAGGCGACTCGCGGCTCACCAAGACGGGCATGGTCATCGGCTCCCCCGGCTACACCGCGCCCGAGCGGGCCAGGGGCGAGTACACCGGGCCCGAGTCCGACATCTGGTCGCTCGGCGCGACGCTGTACTTCGCCGTCGAGGGGCGGCCCGCGTACGAGCGTTCCACGGTCGCCGAGACGCTGGCGGCGCTGCTGACCGAGAACGCCGACCCGCCGACCCAGGCCGGGCGGCTGCGGCCCGTGCTGAACGGGCTGCTGAACAAGGACTACCGGCAGCGGCTCACCGCTGCCAAGGCGGAGACCTTGCTGCGCATGGTCGCCGACACCCCCACGAGCGAGATGCCGGCGCTGACGGCCGAGGCTCTTAAGGCGCAGGAGGCCGCATTGCCCGACCCGTTCGCCAAAACGCAAGCAGGATCCGGCAACGGGCCGCAGGGCCCCGCCGGGCAGGGACGCGGCCCCCAGGGGCCGTCCGCGCCGGGACCTCACGGCCCCGGCGGCCCCGTCCCCGGCGCTCCCGGCGCTCCGGGCGCTCCGGGCGGCCCCGGCGTGTACGGCGGACCGGGCGGACCCGGCGCTCAACGCCCGGCCGGAGGTCCCGGCGGACAGCTCCCGAGCGGCCCGGGCGGGCCGGGCGGTCAGGTCCCGGGCGGTCAGGGCGGCCCGGTGGGGCCGGGCCGGCGACCGGCCGCGGCCGGCGGCAGTGGCCCCGCATCAGGCCCGCAGGCGGTGTCAGGCCCGCAAGCGGTATCCGGTCCTCAGGCGGCATCCGGTCCTCAGGGCCCGGTGAGCGGCCCGAACTCGCCGACTCTGCCGCACATCAACACCCCCTATCCTCCGCCGGGCCGGCCGCAGGCTTTCGCCACCCCGGCGGCCCCGGGCACCGCGCAGGGCGGACCGGGTACCGGCCCCCATGGGAACGCGCCAGGCGGCCCGTACGGCAACACGCCGGGCACCGGCCCGCAGGGAGCCGCACAGCAGGGATCCGCACAGCAGGGATCCGCACAGCCGCACGGGAACGCGCCAGGAGCCGCCCAGGGCGGCGCGGCCGGTACCGGCGAGGGTGCCGGTGACGGCGAGGGCTACGACCCCGAGCGGACGATCAGCATCGCACGCCCCAAGGGCCCGTTCCCGCCCCCGCCGGCGGACCAGGGCCCGGGCGGGCAGCCGCCGCAGAACGACGAGGGCGCGGTGGTCACCACCCGTATCCCCAACCCGCCCGGCCAGCAGGTCTACCCCGTGCCGCCGTCCCAGCCGGGCCGGCAGCCGAACGCCCAGCAGCCGAACCCCCAGCAGCAGGGCCCGCAGCAACAGGGCCCGCAGCAGCCCGGCCAGCAGTTCCCTGGCCAGAGCCACGGCCTGGGCACGGACCTGTTCGCCATCGCCGGCCCGCCGGAGAAGCAGACGCCGGCCAACCGCAACGGCATGCTCATCCTGATGGCGGGGGCCGCCGCAGCCGCCGTGGTGATCGCCATCCTCATCGTCGCCTACTTCTCCAGCTGACCCCCGGCCGGCGCCCGGCGACCGGCCTGAACGACGGCACGCGACCTGACCACGCCTGAAGGACCCGCTCACCGGAACACGAAGCGGCCGGTGAGCGGCACGCTCACCGGCGAACGGGCGGCGGCGACGGACGGCCCGTCAGACGCGACGGGTGACGGCGCCTCGCGACCGGAAGCCTCGCTTAAGGCGTGAGCAACCTCACCAGAGCTCGCAGAACGCTGCGCTCGGCCGGACAGCGCGCCTCAGCCGGGAACGACGCCCCAGGCCGAGCAGGACGTCCAGCCAGGCAGAGCGCCCGGCCCGGCGGGGCTGTGCGCGGGTCCAAGGCGGAACGAGGCGGACCGGGCGGGCGGGCGGTCCTCGCCGGATGCAGGCGGGCGAACTCGCGACGCTTCCATTCGGCGGCCCGCCGCCACGGCGTCGCGTTCGAGACAAGCGGCGAAGGCTCAGGGCATCCGTGCGTACGGACACCCCAGACCCGCCGAAATACGGCGGCCCGCCGCGAAACCCGCCTGCTGAAGGGAATACGGGGGCGTGAGTAAGACTGGAGGTCATGAGTGAGTTCAGGATCGAACATGACTCGATGGGCGAGGTGCGCGTGCCGGTCGGCGCGAAGTGGCGTGCCCAGACCCAGCGAGCGGTGGAGAATTTCCCGATTTCCGGCCGCACGCTCGAAGCGTCGCACATCGCCGCGCTCGGCCTGATCAAGGCGGTGGCGGCGGAGGTCAACGGCGAGCTGGGCGTGATCGAGAAGGACATGGCGGAGGCGATCGCGCAGGCCGCCGCCGAGGTGGCGGAGAACGAGCACGACGACCAGTTCCCGATCGACGTGTTCCAGACCGGCTCGGGCACCTCGTCCAACATGAACACCAACGAGGTGATCGCGACGCTGGCGCAGGAGCGGCTGGGCCGCCCGGTGCACGCGAACGACCACGTGAACGCCTCGCAGTCGTCCAACGACGTGTTCCCGACGTCGATCCACGTGGCGGCGGCCACCGAGGTCAGCTTCCACCTGCTGCCCTCGCTGCGCCACCTGGCGGGGGCGCTGCGGGAGAAGGCGGCGGAGTTCGACGGCGTGGTGAAGTCGGGGCGCACCCACCTCATGGACGCCACGCCGGTGACGCTGGGCCAGGAGTTCGGCGGCTACGCCACGCAGATCGAGAACGCGGTGGCCCGGGTGGAGTCGGCGCTGGAGCGCGTGCTCGAGCTGCCGCTCGGCGGCACGGCGGTGGGCACGGGCATCAACACGCCGCAGGGTTTCGCGCAGGCGGCGATCGCGAAGCTGCGCGAGGCGACGGGCATCGCGTTCGTGGAGGCGCGCGACCACTTCGAGGCGCAGAGCGCGCAGGACTCGATCGTGGAGCTGTCGGGGCAGCTCAAGGTGGTCGCGGTGTCGCTCACCAAGATCGCGAACGACCTGCGCTGGATGGGCTCGGGCCCCCGGGCCGGGCTCGGCGAGATCAACCTGCCGGACCTGCAGCCCGGTTCGTCGATCATGCCGGGCAAGGTCAACCCGGTGATCCCGGAGGCCACGGCGATGGTCGCGGCCCAGGTGATCGGCAACGACGCGGCCATCGCGTTCGCGGGCGCGTCCGGCAACTTCGAGCTGAACGTGCAGCTTCCGCTGATCGCCCGCAACATCCTGGAGTCGATCAAGCTGCTGGCGAACGTGTCGCGGCTGCTCGCCGACCGCTGCGTCAGCGGGATCACGGCGAACGTGGACCGGCTGCGCGAGTACGCCGAGTCGTCCCCGTCCATCGTGACCCCGCTGAACCGCTACGTCGGCTACGAGGAGGCCGCGAAGATCGCCAAGCAGGCCCTGGCCGAGCGCAAGACGATCAAGGAGGTCGTCATCGAGCGCGGTCACGTCGAAGCGGGCACCATCACCGAGGAGCAGCTCGACGCCGTGCTCGACGTGCTGTCCATGACCAGGCCGTGACCCCATGACCAGGTCCTGAGGGCTCCGGCGCGCGCAGGACGCGCCACGACAGGACCGCGGATCACCCGGCCGGCGGCCTGCCGCGACGCCTGCGTCACCGGCCGGCGGCCTGCCGGGTCGCCTGGGCCCAGCGGGCGAGGAGCGTGCGCGCCGCGCCGGAGTCGATCGCGTCGGCCGCGCGCTTGGCGGCGGCGGCCAGCGCGGGCGTCAGGTCGGCCGCGGGCGGCGCGCCGCCGGCGGCGACCAGCGCGGCGGCGGCGTTGAGCAGGACGACGTCGCGCACGGGCCCGGTCTCGCCGGCGAAGACCGCGCGGGCGACCTCGGCGTTGTGCCGGGCGTCGCCGCCGCGCAGGTCTTCGGGGCGGGCCCGGGGTATCGACAGTTCGAGCGGGTCGAAGGCGGTGCGGGTGACCCTGCCCTTGCGTACCACCCAGATCGTGGAGGGCCCGCAGGTGGTCAGCTCGTCGAGCCCGTCGTCGCCCCGGAAGACGAGCGCGGAGCAGCCGCGCTCGGCCAGCACTCCCGCGATCACGGGCGCCATGGACGGGTGGTAGACGCCGACGGCCTGGGCGGGCGGCAGCGCCGGGTTGGTGAGCGGGGCGAGGAAGTTGAAGACGGTCGGCACGCCCAGCTCGCGGCGCGGTCCCGAAGTGCGTTTGAGCGCCGGGTTGAAGGCGGGCGCGAAGCAGAACGTGATGCCGGTCTCCGCCACCACCCGGACCACGGCGGCGGGCGGCAGGTCGATGACCACGCCCAGCTCTTCCAGCACGTCGGCGGCGCCGGCCTGGGAGGAGGCGGCCCTGCCGCCGTGCTTGACGACCGTGGCCCCCGCGGCGGCGGTCACGACGGCGGCCATGGTGGAGATGTTGACGGTGCCGGCCCGGTCGCCGCCGGTGCCGACGATGTCGACGGGGTCGCCGGGCACCCGGATGGCCGCCGATCTCGCCAGCACGCCGTCGGCGAGCCCTGAGACTTCGGCCACGCTCTCGCCCTTGGCGCGCAGCGCGACGGCGAACGCGGCGATCTGGGCGTCGGTGGCGCGGCCCGACATGATCTGCTCCATCGCCCAGGCGGCCTGGCGGGAGGTGAGCGACACGCCGTCGAGCAGCGTGGTGAGGAGCTGCGGCCAGGTGGTGGTCATGTGGTCCCCCTTCTCGTCTGTGCTCGACGGGGGGACACCCACCACACGGTGACGGCCGCCTCGTCGAGGCGGCCGTGCGCGCATCGTGCCGGGAGGACCGCCTAGGAGGCGGACCACCACTGGGACAAATGCGCGATCATGCGCTCAACATAGCAGATGCCGCTGATCCACATAGGAGGCCGCTCATCTATGTCGCTCGGCCCCATGCTGCCCGCGCGGGAGAGCGCCTAGGGTGCGGAGTATGGCGAAGGAGCTGACGGGGCGTACGGCGCTGGTGACGGGCGCCGGCAGCGGCATCGGGGCGGCCATCGCCCGGCGTCTGGCCGAGGCGGGGGCGAACGTGCTGGTCGTCGACGTGCGGGCGGAGCCCGCCGAGCAGGTGGCGGGCGAGGTGGGCGGCACCGCGGTGGTGGCGGACCTGGCCGATCCCGGCTTCGTGGCGGCGCTGCCCGATGACCCGGTGGACATCGTGGTCAACAACGCCGGCTTTCAGCATGTGGCGCCGATCGAGGAGTTCCCGCCCGAGGTGTTCACCACGATGCTGAAGGTGATGGTGGAGGCGCCGTTCCTCATCGCGCGCAAGGTGCTGCCCGGCATGTACGAGCGGGGCTGGGGCAGGTTCGTGAACATCTCGTCGGTGCACGGTCTGCGGGCCTCGCCGTTCAAGTCGGCGTACACGACGGCCAAGCACGCCCTTGAGGGGTTCTCCAAGGTGGTGGCGCTGGAGGGCGCGCCCCATGGGGTGACCTCGGTGTGCGTCTGCCCCGCGTACGTGCGGACCGGGCTGGTGGAGGCGCAGATCGCCGACCAGGCGCGGGTGCACGGCATCCCGCCCGAGCAGGTCGTCACCGACATCATGCTGGAGCCGGCGGCCATCAAGCGGCTGATCGAGCCGGAGGAGGTGGCCGGCCTGGTGGCCTATCTATGCGGTCCCGGCGGCGCGTTCATCACGGGGGTGTCGCTGCCTGTGGACGGCGGCTGGACGGCGCACTAGTGGCCAGGCGGTTTCTCGAGCTGCTGGCCAGGGAGGCGTCGGCGGTCGAGTTCGAGGGGCCGATCATCGAGGCCAGGGCGGCGGGCGCGGACCCGGCGGAGATCGAGGAGCTGGAGCGGGCCAAGGTCGAGGCGCTGAAGGTGCGCGACATGCTCAAGCGGCGGGCCCGCCGCGAGGCCGAGCTGTCGGCCCTGTACGACACCGCCGGCGACCTGGCCGCCCTGCGCGACCTCGACGCCGTCCTGGAGGCCATCGTGCACCGGGCCAGGCAGCTCCTCGCGACCGACATCGCGTACATGACGCTGCACGACCCCGAGCGCGGCGACACGTACATGCGGGTCACGGACGGGTCGATCTCGGCGAAGTTCCGCGCGCTGCGGCTGGCGATGGGGCACGGGCTCGGCGGTCTCGTGGCGCAGACGGCGACGCCGTACGCGACGGCGGACTACTTCGCCGACTCCCGCTTCAAGCACCAGGAGCACATCGACGAGGCGGTCACCGAGGAGGGCCTGGTCGCGATCCTCGGCGTGCCGCTGCGGCTCGGCCAGCGGGTGATCGGGGTGCTGATGGCGGCCAACCGCAGCGCGCGGCCGTTCCATCAGGAGGAGGTGTCGCTGCTTGCGAGCCTGGCGGCGCACGCGGCGATCGCGATCGACAACGCCAGGCTGCTGCAGGAGACCAGGAACGCGCTGGAGGAGCTGTCCCAGGCGCACAGGACGGCGAGGGAGCACGGCGCGGCGGTCGAGCGCGCCGCGCTCGCGCACGACAGGATGACCTCGCTGGTGCTGCGCGGCGGCGGGATCGAGGACGTCGCGGCCGTGGTGACGGACGTGCTCGGCGGGTCGCTGGCGGTGCTCGACGACCTGGGCAGGGCGATCTGCGGCGACGTGGGCGAGCTGGACCCCGGGGTGTTCGAGGCGGCGCAGGCGTCGCGGGCGCTGGGCCGTACGGTGCGCAGGGGCGACCTGCTGATCGCCTCGGTGGACGTGGGCGGCGAGCCGCTGTGCACGCTGATCCTGCGCAGCGACGACGCCGACGAGCGGATCCTGGAGCGTGCGGCGCTGGTGTGCGCGCTGCTGCTGCTGTTCCGCAGGAGCGTGGCCGAGGCCGAGGGCCGGGTCAGGGGTGAGCTGCTGGACGACCTGATCTCCCGGCCGGACTCGCCGGGCCTGGCCGACCGGGCGCGCAGGCTCGGCATGGACCTGGGCGCGCCGCACGTCGTGGTCGTGGTCAAGCACGGCGGCCAGCGGGAGCGCGCCGCGTTCTGGGCGTCCTCCGAGGCGGCGGTACGCCGTGGGCTCGCGGCCGGCCGGGGCGAGGAGGTCGTGCTGCTGCTGCCGGGCGACGACCCCGGCAGGCTGGCCAGGCGGGTGGCGGCGGAGCTGACGGCCTCGCTGCACAGCCCCGCCACGGCCGGTGCGGCCAACGTGGCGGGCGCCTGGGCACAGCCCGGGCGGCGGATGGAGACCGGCGGCGCGCACGCGGTCGCGGCAGCCTACCAGGAGGCGCGCAGGTGCGCCGACGCGCTCATCGCGCTCGGCCGCGAGGGCGACGGCGCGGGGGCGGTGGAGCTGGGCTTCGTGGGGCTGCTCATGGGCGACGGCCGCGACGTGCGCGGCTTCGTCACCAGGGTGATCGGCCCGCTCATCGAGTACGACGCGCGCCGGGGCACCGCGCTCGCCGAGACGCTGACGACGTACTTCGGCACCGGCGGCTCGCCGTCGCGCACGGCAGAGGCGCTGCACATCCACGTCAACACCGTCACGCAGCGGCTCGACCGGGTCGCCAAGCTGCTCGGCGGGGACTGGACGGACCCGGAGCGGGCACTGGAGATCCAGCTCGCGCTCCGGCTGCACCGGCTGGGCCGCACCGCCGAACCACACAGCTGAGCGGAAGACTGTGGGCTTTCGCACCATATGAGTGACTCCGGTCACATCCTACGGTGACCGGCATGGCCACTTCCATCAAGAAGATCGTCGCCGCGAGCCTGATCGGCACCACCATCGAGTGGTACGACTTCTTCCTGTACGGCTCGGCAGCCGCCCTCGTGTTCAACAAGCTCTTCTTCCCCGATTCCGAACCGTTGACCGGCACGCTGCTGTCGTTCCTCACCTACGCGGTCGGCTTCGTCGCCCGCCCGCTCGGCGGCCTGGTCTTCGGCCACTTCGGCGACCGCGTCGGCCGCAAGACGCTGCTGGTCGTCAGCCTGCTGATGATGGGCACGGCGACGTTCCTGATCGGCTGCCTGCCGACGTACGAGACGCTGGGCCCCGCCGCCGCGCTGGTGCTGACGGCGCTGCGGCTGGTGCAGGGCTTCGCGCTCGGCGGCGAGTGGGGCGGCGCGGTGCTGATCGTCTCCGAGCACGGCGACACGGCGCGGCGCGGTTTCTGGGCCTCGTGGCCGCAGGCGGGCGCGCCGGGCGGCAACCTGCTGGCCACCGGCGTGCTTGCGGCCCTGCAGCCGGACGAGACGTTCCTGGCGTGGGGGTGGCGGGTGCCGTTCCTGCTGTCGGGCGTGCTGGTGCTGATCGGCCTGTGGATCCGGCTGACGATCAGCGAGTCGCCGGTCTTCCAGGCGGCGCCGCCGGAGCCGCGCGCCCCGATCGTCGGGGTGCTGCGCCACCACGCCAAGGACGTGGTGGTGGCGATCGGCGCCCGGCTGGCCGAGAACATCTCCTTCTACCTGCTGACCGTCTTCGTCATCACGTACACCAAGCAGAGCGGCGTGGACGATTCGACCGTGCTGAACGCGGTGCTGGTCTCCTCGGCCATCCACTTCGTGACGATCCCGATGTGGGGCGCGCTGTCGGACCGGGTCGGCCGCCGCCCGCTCTACCTGGGCGGCGCGGCCGGCATCGGGGTGTGGATCTTCGCGTTCTTCCCGATGGTCGGCACCGGGAACTTCTGGGTCATCACACTGGCGGTCACCGTCGGCCTGCTCTTCCACGGCATGATGTACGGTCCGCAGGCGGCGTTCTTCTCGGAGCTGTTCGGTACCAGGACCCGCTACACCGGCGTGTCGATCGGCGCGCAGCTGTCGGCCATCGTGGCCGGGGCGCTGGCCCCGATCATCGCCGTTGCCCTGCTGCGCGATTTCGGCAGCAGCCTGCCCATCTCCCTCTACCTCGCGCTCGCGGCGGTGCTCACGCTGGCCGCCGTGTACGCGGCACGCGAAACGCGGGGCAGCGACCTCGCGGAAAGGATCACCACGCGATGAAGGTCACCACCTCCCGGCTCACCCAGCACGTCATGACCGTCGAGGGCAGGGACACCGGCGCGCCGGTGCTGTTCGTGCACGGCAACGTCTCCTCGTCGGCGTTCTGGCGCGACACCCTGCCCGCGGTGCCGGACGGCTTCCGCCCGCTGGCGGTGGACCTGCGCGGATTCGGCGACAGCGACCCGGCGCCGATCGACGCGACCAGAGGCGTGCGCGACTGGTCCGACGACCTCATCGAGCTGATCGAGGCGCTGGAGCTGGACGGCGTGCACCTGGTCGGCTGGAGCCTGGGCGGCGGCGTGGTGCTGCAACTGCTGCGCGACCGGCCGTCCGCCGTCGCGAGCGTCACGCTGGTCAACCCGGTCTCCCCGTACGGCTGGGGCGGCACCGAGGGCCCCGACGGGCGGCTGACGCACGCCGACGGCACCGGCTCGGGCGCGGGCGCGGCCAACCCCGACTTCGTGGCCAGGCTCAAGGCCGGCGACCTGTCGGATGAGTCGCCGACGTCGCCGCGTAACGTCTTCAGGTCCACCTACGTCAAGAACCCGGTCCCCGACGAGGACTTCTACCTGCGCTCGATGCTGACCACCCGCGTCGGCGAGTCGAACTACCCCGGCGACGCGGCCGCCTCCGACGCCTGGCCGGGCGTCGCGCCGGGCAGGACCGGCGTGCTGAACGCCATCTCCCCCGTCTACTTCCGGCTGGACGACCTGCACGAGATCGACCCCAAGCCGCCGATCCTGTGGCTGAGGGGCGCGGACGACGTGATCGTCTCCGACACCTCGCTGCTCGACCTCGCCCACCTGGGGCGGATCGGCGCGGTGCCCGGCTCACCCGGCACGCCCGCGCAGCCCATGGTGACGCAGACGCGGGCGGTGCTGGAGCGCTACGGCGACTACCGCGAGGTGGTGCTGGACGACTGCGGCCACAGCCCGCACATCGAGCGCCCCGACGACTTCCGCCGCGCGCTGGCCGAGCACCTCGGGGAGGCGTAGATGTTCGTCGCGCTCACGTTGGCGGCGAGCCTGCTGACGCCGCCGCAGCCGGCACAGGCGCTCACCGTCCCGGGCGCCGAGCACGCCGTGGTCGCCCGGCTTGACGACCTCACCACGGCGGGCACGGTCGCGACCGGCCACACCGACCCCGACGACTGGGCGGGCCTGCACTCGGCCGCCACCGTCAACCCCACCGGCGTGCCCGGCGTGCAGATCGACGGCTACTTCCCCGACACCTCCACCGGCAACGCCACCCACGGCTGGAACCACGACGCCCAGTTCGTGATCAGGCTGCCCGAGAAGTGGAACGGCGGCCTGGTCGTCAGCGGCACGCCGGGCAACAGGGAGCAGTACGCGAACGACTACACGATCTCCGACTGGGTGCTGTCGAAGGGCTACGCGTTCGCCGCCACCGACAAGGGCAACGTGGGCGTGGACTTCCACCTCGACGGCCGCCGCCCCGGCGATGCCATCGCCGAGTGGAACGAGCGGCTCACCCAGCTCACGGTCGCCGCCAAGGCCGTGGTCACGCGGCACTACGGCAAGCCGCCCAGGCGCACGTTCGCGGCCGGCATCTCCAACGGCGGCTACCTGGTCAGGTGGCAGCTGGAGAACCGCGGGTGGCTCTACGACGGCGGCGTGGACTGGGAGGGCACGCTCTGGCGGCTCGAGGGCGACAACCTGCTGAACTTCCTGCCGCGGGCGCTGAAGGCGTATCCGGACGAGGCGGGGGTGCGGGCGGCCGGCTTCGCGGCGGGCTCGGAGTTCCTGTGGCCGTTCCACCGCGACTACTACTGGGAGCTGACCCAGGAGCTCTATCAGAAGGAGCTGGACCCCTCCTACACGGGCGCGCCCGCCGACTACGACTATGACGCGCGCCGCCCGTACGCGGCCATGAAGAAGATCGCGCTGACCGGCCGCATCACCAAGCCGCTGATCACGCTGCACGGCACGCTCGACACGCTGCTGCCGATCTCGCGCGACTCCGACGTGTACGCGAAGATGGTCGGCCCGCACCGCCCCTTCCGCTATCACCGCATCGAGGGCGGCAACCATCTCGACAGCCTCGTCGACGTCTATCCCGACCGGCTCACGCCCATGCTGCCGGCCTTCAGAAGCGCCTTCGAGGAGCTGGAGCGCTGGGTCAGTCGGTGAGGTAGCGGTGGCCGCCCGCGCGTGCCAGGCGCACGATGTGACGCGCGCCGGGCAGCCGCCTGCCGATCCTGTGCAGCACCGTGTCGCGGCCCATGGGCGAGCGCTGGGGCTCGGCGGCCGCGGCGGGCCTGGCCTCGATCTTGCCGCGGCGCATCTCCAGCGCGAAGCGCAGCCCGACCTCCTCCTCGGCCGAGCGCAGCCAGCACGTCCACGAGCCGGGGCCGAGGTGCTCGACGCCCGGCAGCAGCCGCTTGACCGGCACCTTGGCGACGAGCTGGCCCGCGTACCTGCCCGGCACGCCGGCCTCGACCAGGGCGGGCGCGCACACCTCCCGGGCCCGCTTGCCGGTGCCGCGCATCACCAGCTCAAGCGGCGGGCCGCCGCTCGGCGGCACGTACGGCACCGGCAGCACCACGTAGGCGTGCCCGCCGATGTGCTTGACCTCCACGCCCGGCGAGACCAGCGCGATCGACTCGGAGAACGAGCGCGGCTCCACGGCCAGGCCCAGCTCGCCCTGGTCGCTCCAGCACGGCACCACCAGCCGCGTCCTGGGCCGCTGGGCCAGCACGCCCAGGCAGTTGAACGGCCCTTCCGGCCTGCTCACCCGGCTCCGCGCCTGGTTGGCGCCCGAGAACATGCGCACGTGCACCTCCCACTGGCCGGGGCGCAGCGGCTCGCCCAGCGCGGCCTGGGTGACGTCCAGCCGGGTCTCGGCCTTGATGCGCACCCGCATCCTGCGCCGGCCGTCCTCGATGCGCTCCACCTCCTGGGTCAGCGGCAGGAAGTGCACCAGGCCGGTCTCGGTGTGCCGGACGTACAGCTCGACGCGGGCCCGCTCGACCGCGTCGGTGATGTCGGTGATGTCGTCGGGCAGCTTCCTGGTGTCGAGGACGCGCGGCGGGATCCAGTGCAGGCGGTCGCCCTCCACCCGGTAGCGGTCGGGCGTGCCGTCGCCGGTGACGACCTCCACGGTCACGCCGAGCACCAGCACGTGGGCGTCCCAGCGCACCTCGGTGAGGTCGGCGCGCAGCCCGGCCTTCTTGGTGGCGTTGGCCATGAGCACGATCTGGTCGAGGCGGCCCGCCCGCACGTACGCCGCCACCAGGCGGAGCTGCACCGGCAGGTGGCGGTCCAGGCTCTCGGGGAAGCGCCGCTCGGTCAGCTCCTGCGCCACCCGGAACAGGGCGCCGCGGTCGATGGAGGAGTCGGCGAACTTGCTGGTCATCAGCGGGCGCAGCACGGCCGTGCGGAACCAGTGCGCGTAGACGCGGTCGCGCTGGCGGCCTTCGCCGAGGTACTTGTCGACGTCGTCGAGCAGCCGGTGCAGCTCCTTGACGATGGCCCTCGGGTCCTCCGCAGAGCGCCGCCGCTCCCCCAGGTGGCAGCAGACGTGCTCGGCCAGCACCGCGATGACCTTGGCGTGCAGGTAGGCCCGGGTCACGAACGCCTGCTCGCCCATGCGGCCGCCCGGCACGGGGAAGCCGAGCTCGTGCTCCTCGAGGAAGGCACGGCGGTAGAGCTGCTGCGGGACGAGCGCGGTCAGCAGCCGGTCACGCAGGATGTCGGCACGCGACGTGCTGCGCTCGAAGGCGGTCATGGGCGGGCCCCAGTCGCGCACCAGGCGGCCCACCAGCACGTCGGCGTCGCTCTCCACGGCGCGCTCGTGCATGCGGGCCAGCGCGTCCTTCTCCAGCCGGTCGCCCTGGCTGAGGAAGAAGACGTAGTCACCGGCCGCCGCGGCGAGCCCCACGTTGCGCCCGCGCATGGGCGAGCCCGTGTGCGGCAGGTGAAGCACACGCACGTTCCGCCTGATCGCGGCGATGGCGTCGAGGCGCTCGGCGATCCCGTCCGTGGACCCGTCGTCCACGAAGATCACTTCGTATTCGTCCGCGGGCATCGTCTGCTCCATGGTGGAACGGATGCTCGCGTCGGCGGTGTCACCCGGATTGCAGACATCGACGATCACACTGACCTTCAGACCCATGCGGCCAGCGTGCGCCCGTATACAGGATCAGGCGCGACGGCTTGCCGATTGGAGAAGGAAAGTTGACCCGTTAATACCAACCCCGGGACTGAGAGTGGCCCCATGCGGCGCAGGGCGACCCGTAGCGGCCCTTGATGTAGCCGAGACCCCACTTGATCTGGGTGGCGGCGTTGATCTGCCAGTCGCTGCCCGCGCTGGCCATCTTGCTGCCCGGCAGGGCCTGCGGGATGCCGTACGCGCCGGAGTAGCGGTTCATCGCCCGCTCGTTCCAGCCGCTCTCCTTCTGCCAGAGCCGCTCCAGGCAGCCCCACTGGTCCTGGCCGAACCCGAACGCGGCCAGCATCTGCTTCGCGGTGGCCTTGTTGGAGCCCGGCGAGGGGGTGCTGCCCGGCGGGAAGTTCTGGGCGGGGAAGCCGTCGCCGCCGGGGGCGCGCTTGGGGATGATCCAGTCGAGGTCCTTGCCCGCCGCGCCCGACCTCTTCTTCTTGAGCTGGTCGGCCCGGTACGCCTGCTCGGCCTCGGCCTTGAGCAGGTCCGCCTTGGGGTCGGGGGCGTAGAGGTCGCCGCTGGCCAGACGGCCGAGGTCCTCCACGGTGAAGGAGGGCTTGGTCTCGTTGGCGTTCTGCACGGCGCGGTAGGCGACGAAGCCGCCACCGCCTGCGACGACGGCCAGCGAGACCACGGTGATGACCACCCGCTTGGGGGTGATGCGCGAAGACCGGCGCCTCGGCGGAAGGTCTTCCTTCGGAGGGCGCTCTTTCAGCTTCGGACCGGGGCTCACGATGGATGAGCTTGCCCTGTCCTAGGGGGTGCTCCGCAACCGAAACAGGGGAATTGCTTGCCGTAAATTTCACCAACCACCAGGTTGGCTCACGATTTCCGAAATATTGTGACCTTGGTCACATGGGAGTCATCTAGCGGACAGATCGCCGCCGCGAGCTGAAGGGCGCATTGAACCAGGGTGCGCTTCTTATTGATCTTGTAGAGAACATGTCACAGTTCGGTGACACAACCCGTGCAATCAGGACGTGGAATAATAATGTGCGCGTGGCTGGCATCCTCCTTGTAGAAGACGATCCCTCGGTGCGCACGGCTCTCGAGCTGGCGCTGACCAGGCAGGGACACTCCGTCACGTCGTACGCGACGGGCGAGGAGGCTCTCGACCACATCAGAGCCCGCCGTCCCGAGATCGCCATCCTCGACGTCATGCTGCCCGGCATCGACGGCATCGAGGTGTGCCGCCGCGTCCGCAAGCTCGACCAGCTCCCCGTCATCCTGCTCACCGCGCGCGGCGACGACCTGGACATCGTGGTGGGACTCGAAGCGGGCGCCGACGACTACGTGGTCAAGCCGGTCGAGCCGCGCGTCCTCGACGCCCGCATCCGCGCCGTGCTGCGCAGGGCCGAGTCGGCCGCCTCCGACCGCATCACGTTCGGCGAGCTCGTGATCGACCGGGGCGCGCTGAAGGTCACGCTGTCCGGCAAGGAGATCCACCTGACGCCGACCGAGCTGCGGCTGCTGCTGGAGCTCGTCCGCCACCCCGGGCAGGTGCTCAACCGCCGCTACCTGCTGCGCGCCGTCTGGGATCACACCCACATCGCCGACTCGCGCCTGGTGGACGCCTGCGTGCAGCGCATCAGGGCGAAGATCGAGCCCAAGCCGGGCGAACCCGTCTTCATCCACACGGTGCGCGGCTTCGGCTACCGCTTCAGCCCGCCGTGATCCCCCTGCTCCGCCGGCTCCCCCGGCTGCTCCGGCCCACCGGGCTGCGCGGCCGCCTGGTCATCACCTTCACCCTCGTCGCCGTCGGCGCGGCCCTGCTCGTCGCGACCATCGGGTACGAGCTGGCCAAGACCGCGCTCGTCACCAGGGCCGAGGCCACCGCGCTCGACCTGGTGACCAGGGAGCTGAGCGGCATCACCTTCCCCGTCGGCAAGCTCAGGCCGGGCGAGGCCCCGCCCACCCAGCGCGACCTCGAACGCGTCGCGCACGCGCTCAGCGGTCCCGGACGCAGCGTGTTCGTCGAGTACGGCAACATGCTCGCCGTCGAGGGCCCGCTGTCGATGAGCGACGTGCCCAACGAGCTGTACGGCCGGGCCAAGCAGAGCGTCGTCACCCAGCGCAAGTACATCCACGGCGACCTGTACCTCATCGTCGGCGCCGAGGTCTACCGGGAGAACTCCGGCGTGCCCGAGCCGACGGGCCTGCGCGCCTTCGCGTTCTTCCCCATGCACGACGACGAGGCCCAGCTCGCCACCCTGCGCAACACGCTGACCAGGACCAGCCTCGTCATCGTGGTCATCGCGCTGGTCGTGGCGCTGCTGTCGGCCCGCCAGGTGCTGCTGCCGGTGCGCCGGCTCAGCGCCGCCGCCAAGGCCCTCGGCGAGGGCAGGCTGGACACCCGCCTGCCCGTGCACGGCCACGACGAGCTGGCCGGGCTGACCGCCAGGTTCAACGACGCCGCGGCCGCGCTGGAGCTGAGCGTGGCCGAGCTGCGCTCGCTCGAGGCCATGTCGCGCCGGTTCGTCGCCGACGTCTCCCACGAGCTGCGCACGCCGCTGACCGCGATGACGGCCGTGGCCGACGTGCTCTCGGAGGAGGCCGAGCACCTGCCCGAAGCGCCCGCCGAGGCCGTCAGGCTGGTGCTCAGGGAGGTCGAACGGCTGCGCGAGCTGGTCGAGCACCTCATCGAGGTCAGCCGCTTCGACGCCGGCACCGCCACGCTCAACCTGGAGCCGGTCAACGTGGCCGACAGCATCGCCGACTGCCTGGAGGTGCGCGGCTGGACCGACCAGGTGACGGTCAAGGCGTCGCAGGGCCTGACCGCCAACCTCGATCCCAGCAGGTTCGACGTCATCGTGGCCAACCTGGTCGGCAACGCGCTCAAGCACGGCGCGCCCCCGGTGATCGTCAGCGCCAGGACCACGGAGAACGGCCTGGAGGTGAAGGTGCGCGACCACGGCAAGGGCATCCCGCCCGAGGCACTGCCGCACGTCTTCGACCGCTTCTTCAAGGCGGGCGCCGGTCGCGCCCGCAGCCAGGGCAGCGGGCTCGGCCTGTCCATCGCCCGCTCGAACGTGCTGCTGCACGGCGGCACGATCTCCGTACGCCCTCAGAGCCCCGGCACCCTCTTCACCGTCTGGCTACCGCACACATGAAGACCATCCGTGTCCTCGCCATCGCGACCCTGCTGGCCGGGGCGGCGGCCTGCGGCATCTCTCCCACCGACGTGGAGGACCGCGGCAACGCGCCCACCGCGAAGATCCCGCCGCCGTCCAAGACCATCTACCTCATCAGGGACGGCAAGCTCACGCTGGAGCCCGCCGACGTCGAGGACGACACGGTGGACAGCCTGCTCGGCGCGCTCTTCGACGCCTCCAGGAAACCGCTGCTCGACGGGCGGGACACCGCGCTGCGCGGCTTCACGTACCTGCGGACCAAGAACTCCATCAACCCACCGCAGCGGGACGAGATCCAGCTCCCGCGCACCTCGACGCTGACCGTCTACATCAGCGGCGAAGGCACGCTCACCAAGATCGGCATCGCGCAGATCGTGTGCACCGCGCAGCAGGACGCGGCGTTCGAGCAGGTGAGGATCGTACGCGAGAACCCGCACCGCCCCCCGAAGCTCGAGGGGCGGTTCACCTGCGGCGAGCTGAAATGATCACATGGTGATGTCTTCGAGCATCTCCGTGACCAGCGCGGCGATCGGCGAGCGCTCGGACCTGGTCAGCGTGACGTGGGCGAAGAGCGGGTGGCCCTTGAGCTTCTCCACCACCGCGACCACGCCGTCGTGCCGGCCGACCCGCAGGTTGTCGCGCTGGGCCACGTCGTGGGTGAGCACCACCCGCGAGTTGGCGCCGATGCGGCTCAGCACGGTGAGCAGCACCCCGCGCTCGAGCGACTGGGCCTCGTCCACGATCACGAACGCGTCGTGCAGCGACCGGCCGCGGATGTGCGTGAGCGGCAGCACCTCCAGCATGCCCCGATCCAGCACCTCCTCGATCACCTCCGGCGAGGTGATCGCGCCGAGCGTGTCGTAGACCGCCTGCGCCCACGGGCCCATCTTCTCGCCCTCGGTGCCGGGCAGGTAGCCGAGCTCCTGCCCGCCGACCGCGTAGATCGGGCGGAAGACGACGACCTTGCGGTGCTGGCGGCGCTCCAGGACGGCCTCGAGACCCGCGCACAGCGCCAGCGCCGACTTGCCGGTGCCGGCCCTGCCGCCCAGCGACACGATGCCGATCTCCGGGTCCATCAGCAGTTCGAGCGCGACGCGCTGCTCGGCGGAGCGGCCGTGCAGGCCGAAGACCTCGCGGTCGCCGCGCACCAGCCGTACGGACTTGTCCGGCTGCACCCGGCCGAGCGCCGAGCCCTTGGCCGACAGCAGCCGCAGGCCGGTGTGCGTGGGCAGCTCTCTGGCCTCCTCCAGGTCCGCGGTGCCCGCCTCGAAGAGCGTCTCGACGTCCTCGGCGGTCACCTGGATCTCGGCCATGCCCGTCCAGCCCGACTCGTGCACCAGCTCGGCGCGGTACTCCTCGGCCGCGAGGCCGATCGAGGCGGCCTTGACCCGCATCGGCAGGTCCTTGGAGACGAGGACGACGTCGCAGCCCTCGCTGGCCAGCGAGCGGGCCACGGTGAGGATGCGCGTGTCGTTGTCGCCCAGACGGAATCCCGCGGGCAAGATGGATGGGTCGCTGTGGTTGAGCTCAACCCTGATCGTGCCGTCCCCCGTGGGCATCGGCTCGTCCAGCCTGCCGTACTGGACACGCAGGTCGTCGAGGTAGCGAAGGGCCTTCCTCGCGAAGTAGCCGAGTTCCGGATGGTGGCGCTTACCTTCCAGCTCCGTGATGACCACGATCGGAAGGACGACGTCGTGCTCGGCGAACCTGGTCATGGCCGCCGGGTCGGCCAGCAGGACCGAAGTGTCCAGCACGTACGTGCGCTTGGCCTGCTGGTTCTTAGGGTTGCTCGAGGACACTGCCACACGTTCTCCCCCGGGCGCCCGTCGGCGCGGGCACCCTGCAGACGAGGTGGGAATCGGACCGGACCCGCGTCCCCGACCGCTCTTCGCCGTCGGCGCCGGAGTCCGGCCCCCTCGGCAAGTGATGGTGCAAAGGCGGGCCCTCTCCGAAATGTCCGACCTGTGACCGGACATTTCCAACGTTACGTCCTAGATACCCGATTGTCGCGTTAAGAACCGTAACGTCGGTGTCTCGCAGCGTAGTCGCGCAGCGCCCGAAGGAAATCGACCTTGCGGAAGTCCGGCCAGTAGGCCTCGTGGAAGTAGAACTCAGAATGAGCGCTCTGCCAGAGCATGAAGCCGGACAGGCGCTGCTCGCCCGAGGTCCGGATGAGGAGGTCCGGGTCGGGCTGGCCGCGAGTGTAAAGATGCTCCGCGATGTGCTCCACATCGAGCACCTCGACGAGGTCCTCGATGCTCGCTCCCTTGCTCGCGTGCTCTTGGAGCAGTGAGCGCACCGCATCGGCAATCTCACGCCTTCCTCCATACCCAACTGCAACGTTCACAATCAGGCCGGGACGGTGTGATGACGCTTCTTTTGCGTTCTTCAGGACATTCGCCGTGCGGTCGGGGAGCAGGTCGAGCGCGCCGACCGGGATGATCCGCCAGCCCTCGGCCACCAGCTCCTGCGTCACGTCCTCGATGATGCGCAGCAGCGGCTCCAGCTCCTCCTTGGGCCGGTTGAGGTTGTCGTTGGAGAGCATCCAGACCGTGACCACCTCGACGCCGGTGTCGCGGCACCAGGTGAGCAGCTCAGAGATCTTGTCGGCGCCCTTGCGGTGGCCCGAGGAGACGTCCTGGAAGCCCATGGCACGAGCCCACCGGCGGTTGCCGTCGATGATGACTCCGACGTGCCGAGGGATGCTGTCCTTCGACAGCTTGGCCTCCAGCCGGCGTTCGTACAGCCGGTAGACCAGATCGCGCAGGCCCACGGAGCGCCTCCTCAGCGTTCGGTCTTTCATGCCCTAACAGGCAATTATCACCGCGAAACGCCCGTGCCTGCTCCGTCCCTTCGATTCCTCACCATATCTCTACCTGCCATGCACCCTTCCGCCTCATTCAGCAGCTCGCGCACGAACGCCGACAGCTCCGACGAGGTCAGCACCGCCCGCGCGCCGACGCCCGAAGCCGCCCACGCCTCGACGTACGCCCTGCGGGTCAGCCGCCACTCCCCCCGCCCCGCCTGCCAGACCGGGATCGTCCTGAGCTGGCAGCGCAGCTCGCCGCCCGGCAGGCCGCGCCTGGTGCGGTAGCGGAAGGAGAACAGCTCGCCGTCGGGCCCGTCGCCCGGGAATCGGTCGTCGGGGTCCGCCCACTTGCGCGCCGCACCCCGGCCCGCGCGGGCCTCCTCGACGCCCCGCGCCAGCCGGGCCAGGAACCAGCCGCAGCGCTCGCCCACGCTGCCGTAGGGCGTGCCGTCGCGGTGCAGCTCAAGGGTGACCTCGTACGGCGTGCCGACGCTGTCGGTGCACGCGACAGGAGTGACGGTCAGGTACGAGCCGTCGACACAACGTAGTCCTCCCATCCCCTCACGATTTCCGGGGGAATGCCTGCTAAACCCGCCCTCACCTGCTCCGATGGACGGCGGGCCGGCGTGTGCGCCGGTTTCCGGCGGAGGCCCGCCGGACCACGTGTGCGCCTGTCAGGACGCGCGGCCGCGCAGGCCGGGCAGGCGGGACCACCACGGCCTGCTCCGCTCGTCCTCGGGGAACGTCCTGCCGCGCGCCCTGAGCCAGGCGGCGAAGTCGCCGGCGTCGGCACGGTAGCCCGGCGGGGGCTCGGCCCTGGCCTGCGCGTACGCGGCGAACTCGGCCGCGAGGTCGGGGCCCGCCGCCTCGGCCGCGTCCGGGCGGAGTTTGGCCACGATGGCGCGCCGCTTGGCCAGCAGGCTGTGCGCCTGGACCCGCATCCGTTCCCGGTCGAACCCGGGCGGCGGCTCGCCCCCGGCCACGAGCGCCGCCACCACGCGCCCCTGCCGCTCCGCCAGCGCCGCCCGCGCCGCGTCCGCCGCCTGCTCGTCCTGCGGGGGCTTCACGGCGGGCCGGCGCGGGGTCATCGGCGGGCTCCTGCCGCGGCCATCGCCGTCCTGATCCTGGCCAGCTCATCGGCCAGCACGGCGTCGCTCGGGTAGTCGTCGTCCCATTCCAGCAGCACCCCGGGCGGGGTGGTGCGCGCGCACAGCTCGGTCAGCAGGTCGAGCACCGCCTGCGGGGCCCGCGTGGTGTGGGTGTCGTGCCAGATCCCGTGGGCCTCGTAGCCGCCGCCGACGTGCACGTACGTGAGGTGGTCCAGCGGCAGGACGTCCAGCGCCGCCACGGCGGGCAGGCCCAGGTTGACCTCGTTGTTGTAGAGGTTGGCCACGTCGATGAGCAGCCCCACGTCCGTGGCCTCCACCAGCTCGGCCAGGAACTGCGCCTCGGTCAGCTCGTCGTCGGGCCAGCCGAAGATGGCGGCGACGTTCTCCAGGGCGAGCGGCACGGGCAGGGCGTCCTGGGCGCGGCGCACGTTCTCGATGACGACCCGCAGCGCGTCGCGGGTGCGCGGCACCGGCAGCAGATGCCCCGCCTCGATGCCGCCGCCGCGTACGAACGCCAGATGCTCACTGACCAGCGGCGACCCCAAGGCCTCCGCGCAGGCGGCCAGGTGGGCGAGCCGGGCGGGGTCGGGCGGCTCGGCGTCGCCGATCCCGAGCGAGACGCCGTGCGGGATCACCGGCAGGCCCCTCTCGCGCAGCCTCACCAAGGACTCCGGCAGGCCGGCCGGCCAGACGTTCTCCGCGACCACTTCGACGAAGCCGACGCCCTCCATGCGCTCGATCGTCAGGTCCAGCTCCGGCCGCCAGCCGATCCCCACGCCCAGCCGATCCATGGCGGCCTCCGCTCCCCCGATCATCACGCCTTCACGCCGAAGTGGCTGCGGGTGTGGGTGTGGCGGTACTCGTAGCCGCCGTAGGTGTAGCCGTTGCCGCCGCTGATGAGGAGCCTGCGGGCGGTACGCCGCCGCCGTCGTTCCTTGCGCCGCGACCGCGGGAGCTCCCGGCTCACGACACTGCCGGGCAGCGCGCCGATGCCCCTGAGCGCGACCGCCGGCAGTTCTCCGCCGGAACCCTGCTCCGCCTCCCGCGCCGCCGCCAGTGCCGCACGGCCCGACGGGGTGAGCGGGGCCCGCATGTAGCGTCCGTGGTTCCACAGCGCGACCCCTGCGGCCACGGCGGTGCCCCCGAAGACGACAAGGGCGATCAGTCCGTACGTGCCGGGCGCGCCGGACAGCCTGAGCAGCGTGACGACGAAGCCCGCGAGCGCCGCCGCCCCCGTCCAGCGCAGCAGGCGGGCCCACCGGCGCAGCCGCGCCCTCGGCTCGTCCGCCAGGAGCAGTCCCTCGTCCGTGAGCTCCCGGCCGAGCGTATGGACGGCCGAGCTGTGGGCCGCCTCCATTTCGAGCGTGCCCACCGTCAGCCCCGACCGTTCTGCGATCAGTCCGGCGACGGCCTCTTCGACGGGCTTACGGCCGATGCCGCCGGCTCTGACCTCCTCGACGTGCCCGCCGTCCGCGAGGCGGACCGCGCCGGTGCTCACCAGGCCGACGATCGCCGTCTCCGCGGTGCGTTCAGGGCCGCCCACCAGGTACGCCAGCTCGTAGACGTCCAGCTTCCGATGGCCGGACCGGGCGGCGGAACCCCCGTGCGCGATCCGCCACCTGGCGGCGGCCGCCGCGGCGGCGACGAGCGCCAGCGCCACTGCGGTCAGGAGTAAGAACAGGTTCATGGACGACCTCCCTCGTGCGGTCGATCAACATCATTCCCAGCGGGCGCCCGCGCCACGCGGCGCAATCGACACTTTCCGCCGCAATCCACCCTCTTGCCGCGACCAGCGCCCTCCGCCGCAATCCGCACCCGTTGCCGTGACCAGCAGCCTCCGCCGCGATCCGCGCCTGTGCCGCGATCAGCCGCCACCACCGCCGCAGCCGCCGCCACCGCAGCCGCCCCCACCGCCGCAGCTCGACGAACCGCCGCCGCAGGCGCCCCTCCCGGGCATGCTCGTGACGCTGTAGGGCACGACGCCGTAGCCGGCGCCCTGGTACCGGCTACGGGCGAACCCGCCGGCCCGCCGGCCCGAACTGACCCTGCGCGGCCGCGGCGGCGTCCGCCTGAGCTCCACGCGCAGCCGGGTGTCGCGCACCGCGTTCACGCCGTTGAGCGCAATGGACACGGGCTCGTCGCGGGCGTCGTCAGCTCGCCGCGCCGCCGCCAGGGCCGCACGGCCCGACGGGGTGAGCGGGGCCCGCATGTACCGCCGGTGGCCGCGGAGCGCGATCCCCGCGGCCACGGCGGTGCCCCCGAAGACGAGCAGGGCGATCAGTCCGTACGTGCCGGGCCCGCCGAACAGGCTCACCAGCGTGACGACGAAGCCCGCGAGCGCCGCCACCCCCGCCCAGAGCAGCAGGCGGGTCCACCCGCGCAACCACGCCCTGGGCCGGTCCGCCAGCAGCAGCCCCTCCTGCGCCAGGTTCTTGCCGAGCTCGCCGACGGCGACGCTGCGCGCCACCTCCGCCTTCAGCGCGGCCACCGTCAGCCCGGACCGGCGTGCGACGACTCCGGCGACGGCCTCCTCCACGGGATCGCCCGCGGTCCGGCTCGCCTTGACCTTGTGCACGCGCCCGCCGCTGGACAGGCGCGCCGCGCCGGTGCTCACCAGGTGCGCGATCACGGTCTCCGCGGCCCGGCCGGGGCCTCCCGCCAGGTACCCCAGCTCGTAGCAGCCCAGGTCCCGATAGGCGGATGCGGCGCGAGCCCCCGTGTGCGCGATCCTCCACCGGGCGGCCGCCGCGGCGGCGGCGACGATTGCGACGGCCACCGCGGCGAGCAGCAGGAACACGTTCATGAACGACCTCCCTCGTGCGGTCGATCGGCGCCATGTCCTGACATGACTCCTGCTTTGCACGGTAAGAGGCTCGTCCGGCCCAACGGGGGTTTTGCTCCTTTAGCTCGCCACCTTCTTGCTTTCGTCCTTGCTTTCGTCCTTGCTTTCGTCGCCACCGTCCGCCCGCTTCTGCGACGAAGAGCAAGCCGTGTGACCGGAGGGAAGGCACGCGGCCCGGCAGCGGGGCGCGCACCGAGTCACGGCACATGACGCGAGCCCGGCCCGCCGCCCAGCACGCACGAAACCGGCCCGCCACCCGGCACACGCGGAGCCGGGCCGCCGTTCCGGGTTCGGCGCGCGCCGCGTCATGGGGCAGGCCCGGCGTCGTCGCCCCGGGCACGCGAACGGCGCCGGCCGTTGCGAGGCGGCCGGCGCCGTTCGTGGTCCCGGCAGGGTGCGCCTCAGCGGCGGGGCCCCTGCCGGGAACCGGAATCAGCCGAGGCGATCGAGCAGGGCGTGGTACTCGTCCCACAGCTCCTTGGGCAGGTGATCGCCGAACTTCTCGAAGTGGGCCGGGATCAGCGCAGCCTCCTCGCGCCAGACGTCCTTGTCGACGGTCAGCAGCGTGCGCAGGTCCTCCTCGGACAGGTCCAGGCCCTCGGTGTCGAGGTCGGCGGGCAGCAGCCCGATCGGCGTGGGCACGGCCTTGGCCTCGCCGTTGAGGCGCTCCACGATCCACTTGAGCACCCGGCTGTTCTCCCCGAAGCCCGGCCATATGAACCGGCCTTCGGCGTTCTTGCGGAACCAGTTGACGTAGTAGATGCGCGGCAGCCTGGCTCCGGGTCGGCGGCCGATCTCCAGCCAGTGGCCGAAGTAGTCGCCCATGTTGTAGCCGCAGAACGGCAGCATCGCGAACGGGTCGTAGCGCAGCTCGCCGACCTTGCCCTCGGCGGCGGCGGTCTTCTCGGAGGCGACGTTGGCTCCGAGGAAGACGCCGTGCTGCCAGCTCAGCGACTCCGTCACCAGCGGCACGGCGGTGGCGCGCCGGCCGCCGAAGAGGATCGCCGAGATGGGCACGCCCTTGGGGTCCTGCCACTCCGGTGCGATGGTGGGGCACTGGGAGGCAGGGGTGGTGAAGCGGGCGTTCGGGTGGGCGGCGGGCTCGTCGCTGTCGGGCGTCCAGTCGCGGCCGCGCCAGTCGATCAGGTGCGCGGGCGGCTTCTCGGTCAGCCCCTCCCACCAGACGTCGCCGTCGTCGGTCAAAGCGACGTTGGTGAAGATGCTGTTGCCCCAGAGCGTCTTGACCGCGTTGGCGTTGGTGGTCTCGCCGGTGCCGGGCGCGACGCCGAAGAAGCCGGCCTCCGGGTTGATCGCGTAGAGGCGGCCGTCCTCGCCGAAGCGCATCCAGGCGATGTCGTCGCCGATCGTCTCGACCTTCCAGCCGGGGATGGTCGGCTGCAGCATGGCGAGGTTGGTCTTGCCGCAGGCGCTCGGGAAGGCGGCGGCGATGTAGCGGACCTCGCCCGACGGCGGGGTGAGCTTCAGGATGAGCATGTGCTCGGCGAGCCAGCCCTCGTCGCGGGCCATGACGCTGGCGATGCGCAAGGCGTAGCACTTCTTGCCGAGCAACGCGTTGCCGCCGTAGCCGGAGCCGTAGGACCAGATCTCGCGGGTCTCGGGGAAGTGGCTGATGTACTTGGTCGAGTTGCACGGCCAGGGCACGTCCTCCTGGCCGGGCTCGAGCGGAGCGCCCACGGAGTGCACGGCCTTGACGAAGTCGCCGCGCTCCTCGATGAGCCGCAGCGCCCTGTCGCCCATGCGGGTCATGATGCGCATGGAGACGGCGACGTACGCGGAGTCGGTGATCTCGACGCCGAGCTGGGAGATCTCGCCGCCGAGCGGGCCCATGCAGAACGGGACGACGTACATGGTCCTGCCGCGCATGCAGCCCTTGAACAGCTCGCCGAACGTGCGGCGCATCTCGTCGGGGGCGATCCAGTTGTTGGTCGGCCCCGCGTCCTCCTCGCGCTCGGAGCAGATGAACGTGCGGTCCTCGACCCTGGCCACGTCGCTGGGGTCGGACTTGGCGTAGAAGCTGTTGGGCCGGGCGGCGAGACGCGTGAACGTCCCCTGCTCGACGAGAAGGTTGGTGAGCCGCGTCCACTCCTCCTCTGACCCGTCGCACCAATGGACGCGATCGGGCCGGGTGAGTGCGGCTATCTCGTTCACCCACGACGCCAATTTCTTATTGGTGGTAGGCGCGGTTACTTCTACGGAAACGGACACGACGCTGACTCCTCCACTCTCCCAGGGCCACGTCATCATTAACGACGAAGCGGCTTTGACGCCAATTGGCATAGACCTGTCGTCCAAGGACGTCGCCGCAGGCAGCGGCCCTGACGATTGGGGGAGCCTACCCAACCGGAGGAGATTTAAAAGAGTGATTTTCCGGGCAGTGGTCCAAACCATTCACCCTGGTCTAAACCAATTTCCGGAGTGGTTTAGTCCATTCGTCGGCCCGTTTCCGCTGGCGGGTCTCAGGAATTGATGTCGGGGCCCGCGGCGCGCACGCGATCGACATGCTGAAGCGCCTCTCGCAGATCTGCGAGCCAGGTGTCGGTGTGTCGCCCGACGAGCCGTACGCACCAGGCGAGCGCGTCGCTGCGGCTTCTCGCCACGCCGGCGGCCACGAGCGTGTCGAGAACCTGGCGCTCGGCCTGGCGCAGGCGGGTCATGACGGGCACGGAGAGTGTGGTGAACATCACAGTCTCGCCGCCGCACACCACGCCCCAGGACACCTTCTGGCGGAACTTGTGCTCCGCCTCCCTGGCGATCTCGATGCGCCGCTCCCTGGTCTCCTCCCTGAAGCGGCGGACGAGGCCGTCGATGAGCGCGGCCCGCTCGGCCTCGGGCACGTCCTGCGGCGGGTCGGGGAGCGTGCCGATGACCGCGATCTCCTCGCGGTCGATGATGATCTCGGGGGCGCCGGTGAACCAGCCGTCGGGCAGCCGCCCGGCGAACCACCCGCGCACCTGCGCCGTCACGTCGTCTGTTGCCATGTAATCAACATTACATGCTTGCGGCTCGCGCGAGCAGGAGGCCGAGCGTCTCTCGTCCGCGGCTCCCCACCGACGGACCGGCCCCCGCCGGTCGGCCGACCCGACGCGACGGGACAGGCTCCCGACCAGCGGGCCTGTCACGGTGGGACAGGCTCCCGACCAGCGGGCCTGTCACCGTGGGACAGGTTCCCGACCAGCGGGCCTGTCACGGTGGGACAGGTTCCCGACCGGCCGGCCCCTCGCGGCGGCGGGGCGGGATTCCGGTCAGCGGATCTCTCGCGGCCGCGCTCAGGCCCGGTTCGGACCGGAAGGCCTGTCACCACCCCGGCAAGGCTCGGTCCCGGCCGGCGGATCCATCATGGCCGCGAAAGGGTCAGCGGACTCGCGCGGCGGTGATGGGGCTGACGCGGACCACGCCGGCCAGGTTCCGGGTGTTCACGGGGGCGATCTTCACGACGTCTCCGGTACGCGGCGCATGCAGCATTTGCCCGTTACCCCAATAAATCGCCACATGGGAAATGTAATCGGGATTTGTCGGATCGTTCCGCCAGAACAGCAGGTCGCCCGGCTGCGCCTGGCTCAGCGGCACCTGCGGCCCCGTCACCCACTGCTGGTGGGTCACCCGGGGCATGCGCACCCCGGCCTGCGCGTAGGCCCACTGCACGAGCCCCGAGCAGTCGAAGGAGTCGGGGCCCTCGGCGCCCCACACGTACGGACGCCCCAGCTTCGACGCGGCCGCCCTGAGCGCCGTCGTGAGCTGCTCGCCCGTCATGAACGACCCCGCGGGCCAGTTCTGGGCCGTGTTCTGCTTCGGCTGCCGCAGCACCGGGTTGACCAGCGCGACCTGGGTGCCCTTGGGCAGCCTGGCGAGGATGCGCTTGCGCAGCACCTCGGAGTCGGCCTTGGGGGCGCTGACGATGAGCGCGTTGTCACGCGGCAGGCCCAGGCGGCGGCCCACGTCCTTGGAGACGACCGCGTCCACGGCGCCGAAGCCGGTGGTGGCGTACGCGCCCACCCGCAGCTGCATCGACGAACCGGCGGTGACACGGCTGTGCAGCGCGAGACCGCCGTCGTTGCCCAGCACGAACGACACGGCCACGTCGCCGGCCGCGATGTTCTGCCACAGCGCGTCGGACGCGGCGGTCACCTTGGGGGTGTACGAGCGGAACGTGGACGGATCGACCGCCAGCGTCTGCACCCGCTTGCCGTCCAGCATGATCGAGGCCGCGTCGGCCAGCTCGAGAGCCCGCACACCGGGCACCTTGGCGACCCGCTCCAGCATCTGCTGCGTGAACGGCTTGCGGGTGAGCACGAATAGGTGGGGTTTGTGCAGCTTGCGCAGTGGCGCGACCGGCTGCACGGCCGCCGCCGTCGGCGTCGCCTGGGCGCGCTGCGGCTGTCTCTGGGGGCGCTTTTGAGCCAGCAGCGACTGCTTCGGCATGGCGCGCGGCGCCTCGGGCTCCATGAGGCCTTCGGGCCGCGCGAGTAACAGCACGTCGGCGGTCAGCACCGCGACCAGCGCCACCACGATGAACGGCACCAGCCTCGTCGTGTCACGCCTCCTGCGGCTCCTCACCAGGTAGCTGAGATCCTGGCGAATTCCCGACCCATGCGAAAATGCCGCCGGGCCAGCGGGGACCCGGCGGTCGTCGTGCGGTGGTGTCAGTTGCCGATGTACGGCACAGCCTCGAGGATCTCGACGGTGTTCTGCCGTCCGTTGGGCAGGGAGTAGGTGGCCTTCTCGCCGACCTTCTTGCCGTTGATCGCCGCCCCGAGCGGGGACTTGGGCGAGTAGACATCGATCGGCGCGCCGCTCTCCTCACGGGAGGCGAGCAGGAAGGTCACCTCTTCGTCGTCGCCGACGAACCGGATGGTCACCGTCATACCGGGGCCGACGACGCCTTCGGCCTTGGGGGCCTCTCCCACCTGAGCGTTGTCGAGGATCTGCCTGAGGTGGAAGATCCGGGCCTCCATCTTGCCCTGCTCGTCCTTGGCGGCGTGGTAACCGCCGTTCTCACGCAGGTCGCCCTCTTCCCGAGCGGCCTCGATCTTCTTGGCGATGTCGACGCGCCCGGGACCAGAGAGATATTCGTACTCCGCCTTCAGGCGGTCGTACGCCTCCTGCGTCAGCCATGTGACGTTCTCATCGCGAGAGTCGGCCACGGGTTCTCCTTGCTTGCCTAGGGGGCCCTGAGATCACTTGAGGTTACGTACGGTTGAATTGCGAAAGGCTAACAAGTCAACCGCCCGAACGCTTCCCCAAATGTCTCACTATACGAGATTGCAGTACTGGATGTGGACGGAAGTCGCCTGACCGCTCGTGTCGAGGCTTTCCTTGAGCTGCTTATTACCCTCACCAGCCGGGATTCTTACTTCCTTGCTGCCCACTTCCGCATGATCGACGTCCAGCGCCCTGATCCGGCAGACCGCCACCCTATCGTCGGGCTTGTAGACCTGGAAGGTGATCTCCGCCCGCGTGGGGCTGACGATCTCGAACGCCACCACCTGCGACGGCGCCTCGGACCCGCCCGACGTCATCGACCACATCACGTAGCCCCATCCGCCCGCGATGATGGCCACCAGCACGCCGATCACCACATGGACGACGAGCCGGCCGCCCTTCCTGGGCCGATCTGGGAAGTCGTCGGGCGTGCCGAGGACTGGCCCGTCCCCGGCATCTCTGGTGACCATGGCGGAATCTCCCTGCACTCCCTCGGCGTTATCCGAGACAATTGTCGCCCGCGGGGGGTGTGCCCTCGCGACCGCCCAGCAGAAACTAACCTGTCTGGGCGGGTGACCGGTCCGTGACTGAGGAGCTTCGAGCCCGTGAGTGCACCGTTGAGGCTGATGGCCGTACACGCCCACCCCGATGACGAGTCGAGCAAGGGCGCCGCCACGATGGCGCGCTACGTGCGTGAGGGTGTGGAAGTTCTGGTCTGTACGTGCACGGGCGGTGAGCGCGGATCCGTGCTCAACAAGAAGATGGACCGGCCCGAGATCGTGGCCAACATCGCCGAGGTGCGCAAGGCCGAGATGGCCAAGGCGCGCGAGATCCTCGGTGTGCAGCAGCGTTTCCTGGGCTTCGTCGACTCCGGGCTGCCGGAGAGCGAGGACGAGCCGCTGCCCGAGGGCTGCTTCGCCGTGCAGAAGCTGGAGGACGCGGCGGCGCCGCTGGTGGCCGCGGTCAGGGAGTTCCGCCCGCACGTGATCATCACGTACGACGACGACGGCGGCTACCCGCACCCCGACCACATCATGACCAACCGGGTCTCGGTGGAGGCGTTCGAGGCGGCCGGCGACCCCGACCGCTACCCGGGCACCGGCGAGCCGTGGCAGCCGCTCAAGCTCTACTACCACATGGGCTTCACCAAGGAGCGCTTCGAGGCGCTGCACGAGGCCATGATGGCGCGCGGCCTCGGCTCCCCGTACGCCGACTGGATCGCCCGCTGGGAGGACCGCCCGGCCAAGTGGCCGGTCACCACCCGCGTGCCGTGCGGCGAGTACTTCGAGATCCGCGACCAGGCCCTGCTGGCGCACGCCACCCAGGTCGACCCCGAGGACGGCTTCTGGTTCGTCTGCCCGCGCGAGCTGCAGGAGGAGATCTGGCCGACCGAGGACTACCACCTCGCGCGCTCGCTGGTCGAGACCTCGCTGCCCGAGGACGACCTGTTCGCCGGCATCCACGCCGACGAGGTCGAACCGGCCTGCCACTGACCCGACCACCGCATCCCGGTGGCAGACTGGAGTCGTGACCGTTCTAGCAGCAGGTGAAGTCAGCCCGGGTCTGCTCGGGTTCGTCGTCGTGGCCCTGCTCGGCTTCGCGCTCTACTGGCTGATCAAGTCGATGAACAAGCAGATGTCGAAGATCGAGGTGCCGCGCGAGGACGAGCAGGCCGCGGGCGAGGCCTCGAAGACCTCGAAGGCTCCGGAGGCCCCGAAGGCGGAGACCGCTGGGGCCAAGGCGGGTGCCGACAAGGCCGACGGCAAGGCCGGCTCGTAGATGACCCACGAGATCGTCGACAACACCGCGGAGAGCCGCTTCGAGATCCACGTGGACGGCGAGGTCGCCGGCTTCGCCGTCTATCGCCTGCTGCCCACCAAGATCATTTTTCTGCACACCGAGATCAAGCCCGCCTACGAGGGCAAGGGGCTGGCCTCCGCGCTCGTCGCCCACGCCCTGCGGGCCAGCGCCGACGCGGGGCTGAAGGTCAAGCCGGAGTGCCCGTACGTCGCCGGCTACATCGAGCGCCACCCCGAGTTCCAGGAGCTCGTCGACGGTTAGACCGGCTCAGCGTTCACCCTCGGCTCGGAGCACTCGCCTTGGAGTGAAGTGCTCACCCTCGGCTCGCAGCACTCGCCCCGGCGTGAAGTGCTCGCCCTCGGCTCAGCGCTCGCCCCAAGCCAGTTTGAGCGCGCCGGGCAGGCCCCACCAGCCCAGCGGGGTCAGCGCGTTGTCGGCGTCCACGATGCCGAGCAGCGCCCACATGCTCACCACCGACGCGAACAGCTCCTCGACCGTGCGCAGCTCGTCCTCGTCCGGCTCGTCGCCCCCGGCCTCCTCCGCCTCGGCGATCAGCTGCGCGATGCGCTCGGGCGAGGCCGACGCGCCCGGCCCCATCCTGACCAGCTCGCCCACCCCGGCCAGCCAGTCACCGTGCTGGAGCGCGCAGATGTTGGCCAGCGCGATGTCCTCCTCGCTCAGCTCGCCGTCGAGATCGATGAACTCCTCCAGCGTGTCCTCGTCCTCCGGCAGGTCGCCGACCGGCCGCACCAGCCCCGCCACGACCTCCAGCCACAGCAGCCGGTCGTCGTCGGGCATCGGCCGGTCGTCCAGCCCTGCGCAGGCACGCAGCACGTTCGCCGGGTAGCCGGGCATGATCAGCAGCGCGCGCAGCCTGGCCGCCGCCTCCGCCAGCTCCGCCGCCGGCGCCTCCGGCTGCGCGGGCAGCTCGGCGAGTATGCCGTCCAGCTCCTGCAGCGCGACCTCGTCCTCGAACCGCCAGTCCTGCAGCACCGCCTGGTCCGTCTCGTCGCTCACCGCGTCCCTCGGCACCCGGCCGTCGGGCAGCGGCGTGCTCAGCCAGCGCTCCTGGATGTCCTCGTACGCCGTGCGGGCCTCGGCGTCGCCCGCCGCCAGCGCGTCGGGGTCGATCTCCCCCTTCGCGACCCTTTCCTCCAGGTAGGCGACCAGCTTCCCGTGCATCTCCGTCGCCACCGGCCCGCGCTCGTCCTCCTCAGGCCAGCTGAAGTACGAGGGCGTCAGGATGATCGGCTCGGTGCCGGTGGACTCCAGCCAGTGCTGCACGTCCCCCACCGTCGCCAGGCCCGCCTCGATGGCGCTGAGCGTCGTTCTGGCGGACTGCCAGAAGCGGGGGGACAACGGGTTGCCCGCAGCCTCCATGGCGCGCCTCAGGTCGGGCAGAGCCACGAGGGCCACGCCGGACGGCACGGCGAGCAGGGCGCGCGCGACGTCCCTGCGGGTGACGGCCGTCGCGGGGCGGGCGGCGTGCGTGCAGACGTACTCGATATCCACCCCTCGTAACCTACGCCGCCCTCAAGCCACCCGTCAGACCGCCACTCGGAGACCGCGCCCCTCGGCACCCGTCTGCGGTGCGCACACCGCACCACCGGCCCGGCAGGGCGACCCGGTTCACGACGGAGACCGCGTCAGGAGCCAAGCGGCCGGCGTCGGGGGGCGCGCCGTCAGCGTCAGGCGGCGGGAAACGACCGGTGGGCGGGGGACGTCCGCGGGGCGGTGGGGTGGGCGAGGGGTCCACGGCGGCGGCAGCGGGGAGGGGTTGCGGGGAAGGGGGAGGGTGATCGGGGCGTTTAGTGTGGGCCGTGGAGGTCATGATGAACCGCTTGAAAGACGCGACGAGCCCCTACCTGCTGCAGCACGCGGGCAACCCCGTCGACTGGTTCCCGTGGGGCGAGGAGGCGTTCGCGGAGGCGCGCCGCCGCGACGTGCCGCTGCTGATCAGCGTCGGCTACTCGGCGTGTCACTGGTGTCACGTCATGGCCCACGAGAGCTTCGAGGACCCCGAGACGGCCGAGTTGATGAACGCGTACTTCGTCAACGTCAAGGTCGACCGCGAGGAGCGTCCCGACGTGGACGCCGTCTACATGAACGCCACCCAGGCCATGACCCAGCAGGGCGGCTGGCCGATGACGGTGTTCGCGACGCCCGATGGGCACCCGTTCTACTGCGGCACCTACTTCCCGCGCCCGCAGTTCCGCCGCCTGCTGCAGGAGGTGCACCGCGTCTGGACGGGCGACCGCGAGACGGTGCTCACGCAGGGCGCCAAGGTGGTCGAGGCGCTGAACGCGCACGCCTCGCTGCCCAGCGGGCCGCTGCCGTCGGAGGAGACGCTGCGGCAGGCCGTGGCCAACCTGCGGGAGTCGTTCGACGCGGCCCGTGGCGGGTTCGGCGGGGCGCCCAAGTTCCCACCGTCGATGGTGCTGGAGTTCCTGCTGCGCTCGGGCGAGCGCGAGATGAGCGGCGCGACGCTGGAGGCGATGGCCCGCGGCGGCATCTACGACCAGCTCGGCGGCGGCTTCGCCCGCTACAGCGTGGACGACATGTGGGTGGTGCCGCACTTCGAGAAGATGCTCTACGACAACGCCCTGCTGCTGCGCGTCTACACGCACTGGTGGCGCGACGGCGGCGGCGACCTGGCCGGGCGGGTGGCGCTGGAGACCGCCGGCTGGATGCTGCGCGAGCTGCGCACGCCGGAGGGCGGCTTCGCCTCCGCGCTCGACGCCGACAGCGAGGGCGAGGAGGGCAAGTTCTACGTCTGGACGCCGGACGAGCTGCGCGAGGTGCTCGGCGAGGACGACGGCCGGTGGGCGGCCGGGCTGTTCGAGGTGACGCCGCAGGGCACGTTCGAGCACGGCACGTCGGTGCTGCAGCTCCTGCGCGACCCCGAGGACCCGGCCCGCTACGCCGATGTCCGCGCGAGGCTGCTGGCCGCCCGGGAGCGGCGGGTACGGCCGGGCCGCGACGACAAGGTGGTGGCCGCGTGGAACGGCCTGGCCATCGCGGCGCTGGCCGAGACCGGCGTCGCCTTCGACCGGCCCGACCTGGTCGAGGCGGCCACGACGGCGGCCGAGCTGCTCGAACGCGTCCACATCGACGGCGGGCGGCTGCTGCGCACGTCGAAGGACGGCCGTCCCGGCGGCAACGCGGGCGTGCTCGAGGACTACGGCGACGTCGCCGAGGGCCTGATCACCCTGTACGGCGTCACGGGAGAGGCCAGGTGGCTGCGGCTGGCGGGCGCGCTGCTGGACACCGTGCTCGACAGGTTCGCCGACGGCACCGGCGGCTTCTACGACACCGCCGACGACGCCGAACGCCTCTTCCAGCGGCCGCAGGACCCGACCGACAACGCCACCCCCTCAGGCCAGTACGCGGCCGCGGGGGCGCTGCTGTCGTACGCCGCGCTGACCGGCTCGGCCCGGCACCGCGTGGCCGCGCAGGCGGCTCTGGGCACGGTGTCGGTGCTCGCTCCCCGGCATGCCAGGTTCGCCGGGTGGGGGCTGGCCGTGGCGCGTGCGGCGCTGTCGGGGCCGGTGGAGGTCGCGGTGGTGGGTCCCGATGACGATCCGCGCACGCGTGAGCTGCACCGGGCGGCGCTGCTGTCCGGCGCGCCCGGCCTGGTGGTGGCGCTCGGCCGGCCGGGCGGTGACGGCTATCCCGCGCTGCTGGAGGGCCGCGATCTGGTGGGCGGCGCGCCCGCGGCGTACGTGTGCAGGGACTTCACGTGCCGGATGCCGGTGACGACCGTCGAGGACCTCAAGGCGGAGCTGGCGGGCTGACCCCGGCCTCCGGAAGGGCGCCGTTCACCGGGCCGTCACGGCCGCCGCGGAAGAACGCCGTTCACCAGGCCGTCACGGCCGCTCCACGCCCCAGCCGTCACGGCCGCCGCCGGCCCGCCCGGGTCAGGCCGCGGGCTGGCGTTCGCGGCCGCGGCCGGTGTCCTGCGAGCGGCCCTCCTGCGGGCGCACGTCCTCCTGGAGGGACGGCGGGTCCGGCTCGTCGAGCTCGGGCGGCCCCACCTCGGCCGGCGGCTCGCCGGAGCGGCCGAGGTCGTCGGGCTGCTGCTGCTCGTCCTGCTCGGGGCCGTCGGGCGGCGGCATCTCGGGGTCGGGCTCGGGCCGGTCCCAGTCGGGCTCGGCCGGCGGCGTGTAGTCGTGCCTGGGCTCGTCGCGGTCGAAGCCGGGGTCGGAGTAGCCGGACGACCAGCCGTAGTCGGACGGCTCGGGGAACTCCTCGACGGGCTTGCCCGCCATCGCCTCGGTCATGAACGCCCGCCAGATCTGCGCGGGGAGCTGGCCGCCGAACTGGGTGCCGTAGCCGGGGATGGTGACGGTGGCGTTGTCGTCGCGGAACATGTCGACCGCGACCGCGAGCTGCGGGGTGTAGCCGTTGAACCAGACGGACTTCGAGTCGTCGGTGGTGCCGGTCTTGCCGGCGACCGGGCGGTCGTAGAGGCGGGCGGCGGTGCCGGTGCCGTACTTGACGACCTGCTGCATCGCGTACGTGGTGTCGGCGGCGGCCTGCTCGCTGACCACCCGCGTGGCGACCGGCTCGACGACCTGCTCGCGGCCCTCGGCGTCGGTGACCGACTTCACCACGTGGGCCTCCATGTGCACGCCCTTGTTGGCGAACGTGGAGAAGCCGGAGGCGTTCTGGACGGCGCTGACGGAGGCCACGCCGAGCGGGAAGGCGGCGGCGTTCTTGTGCTGCTCGAGCTGCGCCGCGGGGATGCCGGCCAGCTCGGCGACCTTGGCCACCTTGTCGAGCCCGACCTTCTGCCCGAGGTCGACGAAGGCGGTGTTGACGGAGTTCCGGGTGGCGGCGACGAGGTCGATCTGCCCGTAGGAGCGTCCGCCGTCGTTGGGAATGGCCTGCGGCGCCGAGGCGACCCGCAGCGGCGAGTTGCCGTTGACCCTGGTGGACAGGTCGAAGCCGTTGTCGAGCGCGGCGGCCAGCGTGTACGGCTTGAACGTCGATCCGGCCATGACCTTGGCGGAGAACGCGCTGTCGTAGTACTTCGACTGCGACGGCTTGCCGCCGTAGAAGGCCACGACCTCGCCCGTGGCGGGGTCGACGGCGGCGAGGCCGGTGCGCACCTTCTTCGGCGTGTTGTCGGGCAGCACCTCGTCGACGGCCTTCTTGGCGGCCTGCATGAGCTTCTTGTCGAACGTCGTGACGATCTTGAGGCCGCCGCTGTTGATGTCCTCGTCGCTGTAGCCGCGCCGGTTGAGCTCGGCGGTGACCTGTTCGAGCATGTACTGGGCCTGGCCCTTGAGCTCGAACGGCTTCTTCGGCTCGGCCAGCTTGGGGAAGCGCTGGGCGGCCACCTGCTCGGGGGCGAGCGCGCCGGTCTGGCCCATCGCCTTGATCACCGACTGCCAGCGGGCCTTGGCCGCGGCGAGGTCGGAGCCCTTGGGGTCGGCGAAGCGGCTGGGCTGCTGGATCACCGCCGCCAGGTAGGCGCCTTCGGCGACGGTGAGCTTCTCGACGTCCTTGCCGAAGTAGGCGCGGGCGGCCGACTGGATGCCGTTGGCGCCCCGGCCGAAGTAGATCGTGTTGAGGTACTGCTCCAGCACCCAGTCCTTCGACTTGGACTGGTCGACCTTCATCGCGATGAGGATCTCTTTGAACTTGCGGGTGATGGAGCGCTCTTGGCTCAGGCCGCTGTAGTAGTTGCGGACGAGCTGCTGGGTGATGGTGGAGCCGCCCTGGAGCTGGCGGCCGGTGATCGTGGACCAGACGGCGCGCGCGGTGCCCTTGATCGACACACCGGCGTCCTCGTAGAACGAGCGGTTTTCGGCGGCGATGACGGCATCGCGCACGTGTTCGGGCACCTGCGAGAGATCGACTCGGCGGCGATCGACGCCCTGCCGGGCGAGCACGGTCTTTCCGTCGCGGTAATAGATCACCGAACCCTGTGCGGTCGCCTGCTTCTGCGTCTCGTCGGGAATGGGGGTCAGCGCCCACGCGACGGCGAATAGTCCGGCGAGTACGAGGATTGTCGCGCCGCCGGATATCAGGACTATTCGGAGAATCCGCCGCTTTCGCATTCCCTTGCTGCTCCGCACCCCTCGGCCACCCCCCTCGTCGAGCCTCGCCCAACCCCCGCAAGCTGGGCGAATGCCAAGGGTAAACGATCCACAACGGTGCCTCGTCCCTAGCGATACTACGACCGCCCGCTCTCGCGACGCGGCACATCGGCGACCAAAGGCAGCACTCGGTAGGGAACCGGCGTGTCAAGGGCGATGATCGAATTAGTCCTGAGTACGCCTCGTACATCGACGATCAAATCGATAACGCGCTGCAAATCGGCGTTCGTCCGCGCCACCACGCGGCAGAGAAGATCGCTATCGCCGGTGATCGTGTGCACTTCCAGAACTTCGGGAATCGCCGCGAGCCGGTCGGCCACCGGGTCGTGCCCGGCCACCTGCCTGATCTCCAGCGTCACGAACGCGGTCACGCCGTAGCCGAGCGCGGCGGGCGAGACGTCGGGGCCGAAACCGGTGATCACACCCCGGTCCATGAGGCGGTCGAGCCTGGCCTGCACCGTGCCGCGCGCCACGCCCAGGCGGCGCGAGCACTCCAGCACGCCGAGCCTGGGCTCGGCCGCGAGCAGGGCGATGAGGCGAGCGTCGAGCTCGTCGATTGTCATGCTGTACAGATTTACCGGCGATACCGGCTTTTCACTAGGCAGATTGTGCACTCATTCAGGTAACTCTTGCGCAACTCGTCCAGAGAAATCGACAGTTGGTGGCATGAGCGATGTCTTTCCTGTCAACGGCATGGACGCCGTGGTGTTCGCCGTCGGGAACGCCCGCCAGGCGGCCCACTACTACTCGACCGCCTTCGGCATGCGGCTGGTGGCCTACCGCGGCCCGGAGAACGGCGACAGGGACACGGCCGCGTACGTCCTGACCTCGGGCAGCGCCGTCTTCGAGTTCCGCGGCTCGCTGCGGCCCGGCACCGACCTCGCACGGCATGTGGCCGCGCACGGCGACGGCGTGATCGACCTGGCGCTGCAGGTGCCCGACGTGGAGGCCGCCTACGCCCACGCGGTCGCGAACGGCGCCAAGGGGCTGGCGAAGCCGTACACGGTGGAGGACGAGCACGGCAAGGTGATGATCGCGGCGATCGCCGCGTACGGCGAGACCCGGCACACCCTGATCGACAGGTCCAACTACGACGGGCCCTACCTGCCCGGCTACGTGGCCGCCGAGCCGCTGGTCGCCCCGCCCGCCACCAAGAACGGCCGGCTCTTCCAGGCGATCGACCACTGCGTCGGCAACGTCGAGCTGGGCAAGATGGACGAGTGGGTGGAGTTCTACCGCCGGGTCATGGGCTTCACCAACATGGCGGAGTTCATCGGCGACGACATCGCCACCGAGTACTCCGCACTGATGTCGAAGGTGGTCGCCGACGGCAGCCGCAAGGTGAAGTTCCCGCTCAACGAGCCGGCGATCAGCCGCAGGAAGTCGCAGATCGACGAGTACCTGGAGTATTACGGCGGTCCCGGCGTGCAGCACATCGCGCTCGCCACCAACGACATTCTCACCACGGTCGACCACATGCGGGCGAACGGGGTGCGCTTCCTCGACACGCCCGACTCGTACTACGACGACCCCGAGCTGCGCGAGCGCATCGGGCAGGTGCGGGTGCCGATCGAGGAGCTGAAGAAGCGCAGGATCCTCGTGGACCGCGACGAGGACGGCTACCTGCTGCAGATCTTCACCGAGCCGGTGCAGGACAGGCCCACGGTCTTCTTCGAGCTCATCGAGCGGCACGGCTCGCTCGGCTTCGGCAAGGGCAACTTCAAGGCGCTCTTCGAGGCCATCGAGCGGGAGCAGGAACGCAGGGGCAACCTTTAGGCCTCCCGCGAGCAGGCGGCGGTCGTCCACCGAGCATGGGGCCGCCGCCACCGGGGCCGATCGGACGCCGGCGGCGGCTGCTCGCCGGCGTCCTCGGCCGGCCGCTCATCGACGCCGTCACCGCCCCCTTCGGCCACCCCCGGCCGGCACGGCCTCCGGGGCAGCGGCGTGCGGGCCCGCCATCCCGTGGAGCACACGTTCTTCACCGGTTTGGCGGCCTTTTTCGATATCCGGCCCCTGCACGCGTTCTGGGACGGTCAGCCCCCGGGCAAGAAACTCTCCGGCATCCGTGTCGTGCGGGAAAGCAGCGGCAGACTGGGTGTGGGGGCAGGCGGCCGTCCGCAGGCCGCCGGGAGGGCGCTCATCCGGCTGCGCCACGCGGGCGCTCCGCTCGGTCTCGGCCGGATCCTCTTCGACCCGCGCAAGCAGGCACTGCACGACAAGGCAGCGAGGACCGCCGTCGTCATCGCCTGACTCAGCGTAATATCCTGGTCACGATGCGAAGGGGGCTCGTATGCGTTTGGCAAGGGGCGGGCTGGCCGTGGTCACCGCGCTCACCACGCTGGTCGCCTGCTCACCAGGCGACGAGCCACCGCCGATGGGCAACTCCGTCGTCGCGGAAGAACACGTCGGGGCCGCGGGCATCGGCGACCCCGACTTCCCGAAGGACGGCAACGGCGGCTACGACGTCGCCCACTACGACCTCGCGGTCGACTACTCCCCCGCCGACAAGCGGCTCGACGGCACCGCCACCATCCGCGCCGCGGCCACCCAGGACCTCATCAGCTTCAACCTCGACTTCACCGGCCTCCACGTGCGCGGGGTCACCGTCGACGGCGCACCCGCCACCTTCACCCGGCAGGGCGACGAGCTGACCGTGCGCCCGGCGAAGATGATCAACGCACGCTCCGATTTCACGGTCAAGGTCTCCTACTCCGGCCGGCCGCGGCCCGCCAACGACAGCGCGAACCTCGGCACGTACGGCTTCATCCCCACCTCCGACGGCGCCTTCGTGGCCTCGGAGCCCAACGGCTCCAAGACCTGGTTCCCGGCCAACGACCATCCCGCCGACAAGGCCACGTTCGACTTCACCATCACCGTGCCCGCCGGGGTGACCGCGCTGGCCAACGGCGAGATGACCGCCCCACCCGCCACCAAGGGCGGCAAGACCACCTACCGGTGGAGCGAGCGCCACCCCATGGCCACCTACCTCGCCACGGCCACGCTCGGCAAGTTCGAGCTGCGCCAGGGCAAGAGCGCCTCCGGCATCCCCACCCTGGCCGCCACCGACCCCCGGTTCAAGCGCTCGCTCGACGCCCTCTACACCAAGTCGGCCGAGATCACCGACTACTGGGCGACGGTCTTCGGCCCTTACCCGTTCTCCTCCACCGGCGGCATCATCGACGACTACTCCGCGGGCTACGCCCTGGAGAACCAGACCAAGCCCCTGTACGGCGGCTTCGCGCCCGACGAGGCGATCATCGCGCACGAGCTGGCGCACCAGTGGTTCGGCAACAGCCTGACGATCAAGCGGTGGAAGGACCTCTGGCTCAACGAGGGCTTCGCCACCTACGCCGAGTGGCTGTGGGCGGAGCACAAGGGCAAGAGAACCGCCGAGGCCACGTTCAACGAGCTCCTCCAGCGTCCCGCGTCCGACCCCATGTGGGCCTACCCGCCCGGCCGCGCCAAGCCCGACGACCTGTTCAACCAGTCCGTCTACACCCGCGGCGGCATGACGCTCCACGCGCTGCGCAAGGCCATCGGCGACGAGACGTTCTTCACGCTGCTCAGAACGTGGACGTCCGAACATCGGTACGGCAACGTCACCACCGAGCAGTTCATCGACCTCGCCGAGCGGCTGTCGGGCAAGGACCTCGGCCCGCTCTTCGACGCCTGGCTCTTCCGGCCCGAACGCCCCGCCTGACGACCCGCCTGACGACCCGGAAACGCTCTCCGTCGCTCGGTCCAAGAAGGGGTGTAAGGGCGAACGACGAAGGGAGCGAGGCCCGTGCGCCTCAACGAAGACCCTGGGGCCTTTGAGGCCTTCTATCGCCGCCACGTCGACGCCGTCCAGAGATTCGTGGTCCGCCGGGTCAGCGACCCCCACGTGGCGGCGGACCTCACGGCGGATGTCTTCCTGGCGGTGCTCAACTCGGCGGACACCTACCGCCCCGGACGGGGCAGCGAGGTCGCCTGGCTGTTCGGCATCGCACGCAACGTCGTGTCGGCGCAGCACCGCAAGGCGGCCAGGGAGGCCAAGGCCACGGGACGCATCGCCGGCCGCCGCCTGATGGACGACGACGACGTGGCCAGGATGGAGGAGCGCATCGACGCCGAGCGGCAGATGCGCGCCGCCTGGCAGGCCATGGCGGACCTTCCCGAGGGCGAACGGGCGGTGCTGGAGCTGGTGGCGATCGACCAGCTCACCGTCTCCGAGGCCGCGGCGGCCCTGGGCATCAGGCAGGTGACCGCGCGGGTCAGGCTCCACCGGGCCAGGCGTGCCCTCTCGACCGTCGCCTCGCCATCGACCGTGTACCTGGAAGGACAGACATGAGCAACTTCGAGGACCGCCTTCTCAGTGCACTCAAGGACGAAATGAGGACTCGGATGGCGAACGGGACGACGACCGTGGCACCTGCGCCCGCGCGGCGCTCGCGCCGGCTGGTGGGGCTCGCCGCCGCGGTGGCGGGGGTCGCGGCGGCCTCCACGGCGGCGGTGGTCGTGCTGGGCGGCGCCGGCAGCGAGCCGGCGTACGCGGTGTCCACCTCGGCCGACGGCGGGGTCAGCGTGCGGATCAACTCCTTCACCGACCCCGAAGGGCTCGAACGCGAGCTGGCCGAGGCCGGCGTCGCGGCGCATGTCGACTACCTGCCCGAGGGGCAGACCTGCAAGGGGCCGCGCGGCGAGCACGGCGACCGTGGAAACGGGTTCGCCACCGCCATCCGCAGGAACGGTGTCGGCATCGCCTTCGAGATCGAGAAGGGGCAGGTGCCCGAGGGGTTCACGCTGGTCCTGTCCGTCACCAAGAGCGCCGGCGGAGACTCGGCGCCCCCGTCGGCCACCGCCATGGAGATCGTCCAGGGGCCGGTGTCGGAGTGCGAGCCCGTCTCCGCTCCGCAGGCGCCGCCCGCCGACGGCTACACCCACGAGAAGACCCAGGACGACAAGGGCGAGGAGAAGCCGAAGGACGGCAGCACCGTCGAGCGGTTCAAGGGGCCTGAGGACGGCCCGCAGACCTCGCAGATCCAGCCGGGCGACGGCCCCACGATCACCGCCACCACGAACCCCTGACGGGTTCCGATCACCTGGTGCCCCCTCCTCCCGAGCAGCTCGGGGGCACCGAATCCGCCGGCCTGTCGCGCTCTTGGGCTCCCGGTGCGGCAGGCCGGCGGCTTCCCTTGCGCGCAGATCCTGTCCCGGGCCACCCGGCCGGGGCGCGCCGCTACTGAACACCGGCCCCGGCCGCCCGAGCACCTGCGCCGTTACCGGACACCCGGCCCCGGCCGCCCGAGCGCCTCTGAGCGCGCCGTCACGGGTTGCCCGAAGTGCTGGAGAAGACCAGGACGGAGGCCGTGAAGCCGTGGACGTGGTTGTGCCCGGCGACCGGGCCGACCTCGCCCGCGGCGAAGAAGCCGGCCACGCCGATCGGGCCCAGCGTGTCGCGCAGCGCGACCGCGTCGTGGTCGGAGGTGCCGAACATGGCCGAGCCGCGGCCGTTGCAGGAGAACAGCAGCGCCCCGTCCACCTTGCCGATCTCCTCCCGGTGGGCGTCGAGCAGGTCGTAGAGGTCCTCGTCGGCGGTGGCGGCGTCGCGGACCTGAAAGCGTACGGTCCTGCCGACCTCGGCGATGTCGCCGATGGCGACGGCCTCCCTGTCGGGGTCGATGCCGATGACGCCGCGGATGAGGAAGTCGCCGCGTTCGTGGCGCTCCGCGTACTCGTCCATGGCCAGGCCGATCTGCAGCCCGGAGGCGACCAGCTCGCGGTCGTCCTCGTCGAGGTCGCTGACGATGTCCTCAAGACGGGCGAGCGCGGGCTGGCCGGCGAGTTCGAGCAGCAGGTTGTCCTCGGCGGCGGTCACGACCATGCTCGGGCCGATCGGGCGGCAGCCCTGGCTCACCACGGTGCTGATCTTGATGGGCCCGCTGAGTATCACGCCGATCGCGCCCTCGGTGTAGATCTCGCCGTCGGCGAAGAGGCGTACGGAGCCACGTCCTTGCAGGCCGTTGGCGAGGCCGCCGATGAGCGGCAGCTCGCCGAGCACGTCGGCCGAGCGCTCCACGAAGGCGTCGGTCGGGAAGCTGTACGGGTCGGCGAGCAGGATCGCCACGTGGTCGTCCGGGCTGCGCTCCGGCAGCCCCACGACCACGAACCGGTCCTCGGCGGCCAGGGTCTCGAGTGCGAACGTGGTGAGCCGCGCCCCTTCCAGGGTCGCCGCCAGCGCACTGACGGAGGGCGTGAGCTCCACCCCCTGGCCGTCCCCGATCACCCCGGTGGCACTGCACCCGATGACGTGCGCCTCGGGCGCGAGTTTCATCGCGGCCTCGCCGGCCCTGGCGACGTCATCCGGGTCGTCGCCGCAAATGAAGAAGCAGACCAGATCTGCTTGGCCGCTGAGCCTCGACAGTGCCTGGCCGACGGCGTTCTCCGCGGCCTCCACCAGGTCGGAACCCACGGCGAGGCCGTCGGCGATGCGGCTTGTCATCAAGGCCACGGAACTCGCCTCCCTCGACATGTCCAAGTTCCCTAGGCCCGATTCTCCCCACTAAAGGGACAAGCACGCGCACGAACCGTCACCTAATAGTCAAGATCCGAAATCTCCGCCAGGTGCGAAAGTCTCTGCCACATTCCGCGCAGGGGACGTAGTCTCGATCCCGTGCAACAGCCACGAATTCTCCGCGAGTTGCGAGAGAGCGGCCACGTTCATCGCAGCGTCAAAGCCGAGATCCGGGAAAACCTGCTGGCCAAGCTGCGAGCGGGTGAGCCCCGGTTCCCCGGCATCGTGGGCTTCGACGACACCGTCCTGCCCCACCTCGAGCGGGCGCTGCTCGCCGGGCACGACCTGGTTCTGCTGGGCGAGCGCGGCCAGGGCAAGACCCGGCTCATCCGTACGATCGCCGGCCTGCTCGACGAGTGGACCCCGGTGATCGACGGCTGCGAGATCAACGACCACCCGTACGCGCCGGTCTGCACCCGCTGCCAGGCTCTGGCGCGCGAGCTGGGTGAGGAGTTGCCGGTGGCGTGGAAGCACCGCGACGAGCGCTACGGCGAGAAGCTCGCCACCCCCGACACCTCCGTGGGCGACCTGATCGGTGACGTCGACCCCATCAAGATCGCGGAAGGGCGCCGGCTCGGCGACCCTGAAACGGTCCACTACGGGCTGGTGCCCCGCACCAACCGGGGCATCTTCTCCGTCAACGAGCTGCCCGACCTGGCGGAGCGCATCCAGGTGTCGCTGCTCAACGTGCTGGAGGAGCGCGACGTCCAGGTGCGCGGCTACAACCTGCGCCTGCCGCTCGACCTGCTGCTCATCGCCAGTGCCAACCCCGAGGACTACACCAACAGGGGCCGGATCATCACGCCGCTGAAGGACCGGTTCGGCGCCGAGATCCGCACCCACTACCCGCTGACGGTCGAGGACGAGCTGCGGCTGATCCGCCAGGAGTCCATGCCGGACATCGGAGCCGACGTCCCCGAGCACCTCATCGAGGTGATCGCCCGCTTCACCCGCCTCGTGCGCGAGTCGACGGCGGTGGACGCCAGGTCCGGCGTGTCGGCGCGCTTCTCGATCGCCGCCGCCGAGACCGCGGCCGCCTCGGCGGTGCGCCGCGCCGCCATCGCGGGCGAGGACCAGCCGGTCACCCGGGTGGTCGACCTCGCCTGCGTGGTCCACAGCCTGCGCGGCAAGGTGGAGTTCGAGGTCAGCGAGGAGGGCAGGGAGACCGAGATCCTGGCCCACCTGCTGCGGCGGGCGACGGCCGAGACGTTCAGGAGCCGGCTGGGCGGCATGGACCTGTCGGCGGTGACCGACAAGTTCGCCGAGGGCAACCAGGTGGAGTCGGGCGAGCTGGTGCCCGCCCGCGAGCTGCTGACCCGCATCGGTCCTGTGGCCGGGCTCGCCAAGATCATGTCGCGGCTCGGCATGGGCGAGGGCGAGGAGTCCCCCGGGCACGCGGCGGCGGCCCTGGAGTTCGCGCTCGAAGGTCTTTACCTGATGCGGCGGCTTTCCAAGGAAGATCTTGACGGGATGACCGTTTACCGCACGTGAACAAGCGGGCGGTCTCCCGCGTCAAACGGGGTGAGTTCGTTCACTTCGCCGGGGGAGACCGTCATGCGCCTGCTTGCCTGTGCCACCGCCGCCGCTCTCGTCATGGGCGCCTTCGCCGTGCCCGCCGCGGCCGCCACGTCCGCGTACGGGTACGCCTGGGCCGACGGGCAAGGTCACCTGCGGCTGGTGCCGCAGAAGGCGACCCGGGTCAAGGGCACGAAGTTCCACCGGCTGGCGAGCGCCACCGGGGTCAAGGAGCTGCGGCTCGGCTACGCCAAGGCGGCCTACGGCCGGGTCACCACCGCCTGCGACCTGAAGGAGACCGAGGGCAGGGTCGCGCTCGACGGCAACGGCCTCGGGCGTACCCGCTGCACCCCCTCCGACCTGACCGCCACGCTCGCCCAGGGGCCGGTCCCCGTGCGCGTCGAATACCGCGGCGGCACGGCGACCAGGATCAACGAGATCCTGCTCGACGAGTGGCCCGAGCCGCGGACGGCCACCGGCACGATCAAGCGGGTCAACGACACGACCGTGCTGTTCGCGAGCGGCGGAAAGACGGTCAAGCTCGGCTCCACGTACATGACGTCGTTCCTGCGCACCACCGCCCGCTGCGGCGACGGCTGGCTCGCCGGCCGCCCGGTCAACGCCGGCAAGAACGGACTGGGCAAGAAGGCGTGCACGTGGAAGGACTTGACGAAGGCCCTGAAGACCGTCAAGCACCCCGTCCTGGTGAAAATCGATTACACGCCCGGGTCCGGCGCGCTCAACCAGGTCTGGGAGGTCTACGGCGACGCCTGACCCCGACCGGCGCGGGCCCTGGGGTCCTCTCCGGCCGTGCCGCCGAGACGACCGCGCCGTCGTGTCCGGCCACGATCGACAGGCCGGGGATCCGGGCGGCGACCCGGGGCGGCGCGCGCGGCGCTCCACGCCCGCACTTTGCGCCGGCCCGCACCGCCGAGCGCGCACGCACTCTGAACCGGCCCGCACCGCCGAGCGCGCCCGCACTCTGAACCGGCCCGCACCGCCGAGCGCGCCGCTCCTGGCACCTGCGCGCCCCGAAGACGAGCTTCCCGGCGCGCAGAGGCGGGTTTCGGGCTCCTCAGCCGTGGGCGTAAGCCATGGGAGGGTTTTCGGGGTTAGCGTGGGTTCGTGATGGCCTTCCGCTATGGCGAGTACCACGACGGCCCCGATCCCCTGGCGCCTCCTTACGACGTACGCGCCGCGCTCGACGAGATGGGCGATGCCATCCTGTCGGGATCGACCCCGGTCCGCGCCCTGCGCGACCTGCTCAGGCGCGGCCTGCCGGGCGCGCGGGAGCGGCGCGGGCTCGACGACATGCTCAGGGAGGTCCGCAAGCGCCGCCGCGACCTGCGCGAGCGCGGCCGGCTCGACGGCACACTGGAGCGGGCCAGGGCGCTGCTGGACAAGGCGATCGGCCAGGAGCGCGCCGAGCTGTTCCCCGACCCGTCCGACGAGGCGCGGCTGCGGGAGGCGGGCCTCGACGCGCTGCCGGAGGACACCGCGAGCGCGATCCAGGAGCTGAGCACGTACGACTGGCGCTCCCAGGCGGCCAGGCAGACCTTCGAGGAGCTGCGCGACCTGCTGCGCCGGGAGGTGCTCGACAGCCAGTTCAGGGGCCTGCGCGACGCTCTGGCCAACCCCGACCCGCAGGCGATGGAGCGCATCCGCCGGATGATGGCGGACCTCAACGAGATGCTCGACAAAGACGCCCGCGGCGAGCACACCCAGGCCGACTTCGAGCAGTTCATGGCGAAGTACGGCGACCTGTTCCCGGAGAAGCCCAGGAACCTGGACGAGCTGGTCGACATCCTCGCCCGCCGCGCCGCCGCCACCCAGCGCATGCTGGCCTCGATGACGCCGCGCCAGCGCGAGGAGCTGGCCAACCTCATGCACCAGACTTTGGAACAGGCGGGCCTGGCCGACGAGATGCGCCGCCTCGGCGACGCCCTCTACGCCCGCCGTCCCGACCTGGCCTGGAACGCCCCCGAACGCCTCACCGGCGAAGAACCGCTCGCCATGGGCGACGCCGTCACCGCCCTCGAGGAGCTGGCCGACCTCACCCAGCTGGAGACCGCCCTGCGCCAGGACTACCCGGGCGCGCGGCTCGACGACATCGACGAGGCCGCCGTACGCCGTGCGCTCGGCCGTTCCGCGGTCGACGACCTCGAAGCGCTCAAGCGCATCGAACGCGAGCTGGAGGAGCAGGGCTACCTGCTGCGCAAGCGCGGCAAGCTGGAGCTGACGCCCAAGGCCGTGCGCAGGCTCGGCGAGACCGCGCTGCGCCGGGTCTTCTCGTCACTCGACGCCGGCCGCAGGGGCGACCACGACCAGCACGACGCGGGCGCGGCCGGGGAGCTGACCGGGTCGTCGCGGCCGTGGCGGTTCGGCGACGAGCAGCCCATCGACGTCGTCCGCACGCTGGTCAACGGCGTGCGCAGGGGCGGCGTCACGTTCGGCGACCGGGTCGGCGTGCGGCTGTCCGTCGACGACTTCGAGGTGGCCGAGACCGAGCGGCGCAGCGCGGCGGCCGTCTGCCTGCTGGTGGACCTGTCGTACTCGATGGCGCTGCGCGGCACGTGGGCCGCCGCCAAGCAGACCGCGCTCGCCCTGCAGGCGCTGGTGGCCTCGAAGTTCCCGCAGGACGCCGTACAGATCATCGGCTTCTCCAACTACGCCAGGGTGCTGCAGCCCGACGAGCTGGCCGGACTCGACTGGGACATGGTCCAGGGCACCAACCTGCACCACGCCCTGCTCATCGCCGGACGCCACCTCGACCGCCACCCCGACTTCGAGCCGGTGGTGCTGGTCGTCACCGACGGCGAGCCGACCGCCCACCTCATGCGCAACGGCCGCTCGGCGTTCGAATGGCCGCCCTCGCACGAGACGCTGGAGCTGACGCTGGCCGAGGTCGACAAGATGACCCGGCGGCGGGCCACGATCAACATCTTCATGCTGGCCGCCGACGACCGGCTGCGCGAATTCGTGGACGAGGTGGCGCGGCGCAACGGCGGCCGGGTCTTCTCGCCCAGCGCCGACCGGCTCGGCGAGTACGTCGTGAGCGACTTCCTGCGCCTGCGCCGCGCCCGGCGCTGACCTCTCCGCCCGGCTCCGCCGGGGCGGCGGAAACCGTCGGTGCCGGCTGGAAGACTCCGGGCATGGAGGTACGGCTGAGCAACGTCCTCGGCGACCCGGCGGTCCTCGGACGCGCCGTGCCGGCCGGCGACGACCTGGCGGGCAGCGTGGTGGCCTGGTGGGAGGAGGGTCGGCGGTTCATCGGCTACTGGTTCGGGCGCGCGTTCTGGGGGCGCGGCGTCGGCAGCCGGGCCATGGCGCTCTTCCTCGCCGGAGAGACCATCCGGCCGCTGTACGCCGACCCCGGCGAGCACCGCCACCTCCTCCCGCCGCAGCCCGGGGGTGCGGCGGCGGCCGGCGTCGGGCAGCCCGGCGCCGGCGGGCGTGAGCGCCCCGCGCTTGGCGCGCAGGAAGTCCTTGAGCTGCCGGCGGCGGCGCGAGCCGGCGGTCACGTCCCCACCCTATGAGTCTCCCGGTACGGCCGCGAGAAGGCGGGCGGCCAGTTCCCGGCAGCGGGCGGCGAGCTCGGGCGGTTCGATCACCTTGAAGCCGTGCCCGAGCAGCATCATGTGCATGAGGATGTGGTCGAGGTTGTCCGCGCCGGTGCGCACCTCGCAGCGCCCGCCGCCCAGGTCGAGCACGACGCCCGCCGACGACGGCACCTGCGCCCGCACCGTGTCGTACGGCGCGTGCACGAGGAAGCGCGCCTGGTACCGGTAGACCCGGCTGGCCACGCCCTCCTGCACGAACGCCGCCGCGTCGGGCGCCTCCCGGGCCCGGAACCGCCGCGTGCGGGCGGCCACCTCGCTCATCCGATCGACCCGGAAGGTGCGCCAGTCGTCGCGGTCGAGGTCGAAGGCGAGCAGGTACCAGCGCCGGTCGGAGGCGACCAGCCGGTACGGCTCGACCGTCCGCGTCCGCCGCCCCTCCCGGGACGGGTAGGAGAAGGCGACCTCGACCTCGTCGCGGCACGCCCTGGCCAGGGTCATGAGCACCTTGGGGTCGATCGGCGGACGCCCGCCTCCCGCGAAGGACTCGACGGAGTCGGCCAGCGCGCGTACCTCGTGCCGCAGCCGGGCCGGCAGCACCCGGTCGAGCTTGGTGAGCGCCCGCAGCGCCGCGTCGCCCGCGCTGGCCACCGCGCCGCCCGCGCCGACCAGCAGCGAGACGGCGGTGGCGATCGCCTCCTCGTCGTCGAGCAGCAGCGGCGGCAGGGCCTGGCCGGAGCCGAGCTGGTAGCCGCCGCCGACGCCCTGGCTCGCGTGCACCGGGTAGCCGAGCGTGCGCAGGCGCTCGACGTCGCGCCGTACGGTGCGCGGCGTCACGCCGAGCCGCTCGGCCAGCTCGGGCCCGGTCCAGACGCGGCGCTGCTGGAGCAGCCCGAGCAGCGTGAGCACTCGTTCGGTCGTGCCGCGCTCGTCCTCGCCCGCCAGAGTCATTTCTTCACCATGCCAGAGAATGCGGACCGATCCTGTCCGCTAGGGGTGCCAGCCTGGGCGCATGAGCACGAAAGAGATCGACTGGAACCGGACGCTGCGCGAGCAGATCGAATGGCACTGGGCCGACCAGCTGCGTCCCCGCCTCGAGGGCCTGACCGACGACGAGTACTTCTGGTCGCCGGTGCCGAACTCCTGGAACGTGTGGCCGCGCGGCAAGTCCACGGCGCCCGTCCAGGCCGGCTCCGGGGACTTCACCATCGACTTCGCCTTCCCCGAGCCGAAGCCCGCGCCGTTCACCACCATCGCCTGGCGGCTCGGCCACGTCATCGTCGGCGTGCTCGCCGTCCGCAACGCGACCCACTTCGGCGGCCCGCCGGCGTCGTACGAGACCTGGGCGTACGCCGGCACCGCGGCCGAGGCGCTCGACCAGCTCGACACCGAGCTCGACCGCTGGCTGACGGGGGTGCGCGGCCTGAGCGATGAGGAGCTGCGCCGCCCGATCGGCGAGCAGGAGGCCTTCCCCGACGCGCCCATGGCCGCCCTGATCCAGCACATCCACCGCGAGCTGATCCACCATCTGGCGGAGGTCTGCCTGCTGCGCGACCTCTACCTGCACACCCACGCCGCCACGGAAGGCGCCCAGCGATGAGCCGTCACGTCCAGATCACCTTCGACGCCCACGACCCCAAGGCGCTGTCCACCTTCTGGCGGGACGTGCTGGGCTACGTCCATCCGGCGCCGCCCGGCGTGGAGCTGCCCGACGGCGCGGATCCGCTGGCCGCGTGGGACGAGTTCCTGGAGCGCTCAGGAGTGCCCGAGGAGCAGCGCAACATGGCCTCGGCCATCGAGGACCCGGACGGCGTCGGGCCGCGCGTGTTCTTCCAGCGGGTGCCCGAGGGCAAGGCCGCGAAGAACCGCGTGCATCTCGACGTACGTGTGGCGCCCGGCCTCAAGGGTGACGAGCGGATGGCGGCGCTGGAGGCGGAGTGCGAGCGGCTGCTCAAGCTGGGCGCCACCCGGGTGCGCAGGCACGAGCCCGACAATCTGATGAGCGCCGGCTTCATTGTGATGCTCGACCCCGAGGGCAACGAGTTCTGCCTGGACTGAACGGCGCGCGCAGCGGCCGTGCGCGGGGGCGCGGGGGTCAGGCGTCGACGAGGCGGGAGTAGAAGTCGAGTGCGACGTCGAACCCGTCGCGGCAGTTGCGGTGGGAGCGGTAGCAGGGCCGCCAGGCCGAGCTGGCTCCCACCCCGGCCCGCGCGTCGCGCAGCGCCTCGGGCACCCGCTCGGGCCGCGGCAGCAGGCCGTGGCCGAGGTAACGTACGCCGGAAAGCTCGGTCGGCAGGCCGCGACCGCCGGAGACGAACCGGCCGAAGCGCCACCCGCTCTCCTCGTCCCACACCAGCGCGCCGCCATCGCTCAGCCGCACCGTGGCGCAGCGCGGGTCACAGGGCCCTTCCCACCAGTCCGTGACCTCTGACCCGAGCACCTCGACGACGCGCTGCACGTAGCTGATCGGCTGGTGCAGCCACTCCTCGGTGTACGGCTCGACATGCCTGATGGCCACGGACGGCACCCCCTTGTGCCCAAACGGTAAGGAAAAAGCGGCGTTGAACAACCATACCGGCGCCGAACTTATTCCGATGCACAGCCGTCTAGTCATTACGGACGATATTTACGTCCGTGACGGGGAAGGAGGGGGACCCATGATGCTCGCGGTGCTCCTCGTCGTGCTGATGGTCGTCACGGTGGCGGCCATGGAGCTGTGCCTGCACTCTTCGGTGAAGAGCAAAGAGAGTGTCGAGTCCCGCAGCGAGATCACCGGGGACTAGTCTCTCCGGCATGTCCCTGCTTCTCTGGCTGCACATCGGATTCGCGATCTTCACGCTCGGCCCGATCGTCGCCACGACGATGGCCGCGCCCCGGGTGATCCGGCAGAAGAACGTGCAAGCGCTGAGCTTCATCCAGCGCACGACCAGGATCTACGCCATCGGCAGCATCGGCGTGTTCGTCTTCGGCCTGGTGCTCGGCATCGTGATGGGCAACGGGGTGCTCGGCCGGTGGTACATGAGCGCGTCGATGACGCTGTTCATCGTGGGCATCGTGCTGCTCTTCATCATCGACCGCGACCTGCGCGCCGCCGTACAGGCGCTCTCCAACGAGAGCCCCGAGGACGACGCGAAGGTGGAGAAGGGGCGGATCGCCGCGATCAGCAGCCTGCTGTCGGTGATCTGGCTGGTGATCCTCTTCCTGATGGTGGTGCCGGAGTAGCGGTGGGCCCGCCGCGGGCCCACCGCCGCGGGCGGCTCAGCCCAGCGCCTGGGTGAGGTCGGCGAGCAGGTCGTCGATGGTCTCGATGCCGACCGACAGCCGCACCAGGTCGGAGGGCACCTCGAGCGGCGATCCCGCGGCCGAGGCGTGGGTCATGCGGCCGGGGTGCTCGATGAGCGACTCCACTCCCCCGAGCGACTCCCCCAGCGTGAACAGCTCGGCGCGGTTGCACACCTCCACGGCCTCCGCCTCGCCGCCGGCGACGCGGAACGACACCATGCCGCCGAACCTGCGCATCTGCTTGGACGCCACCACGTGGCCGGGATGGTCGGGCAGCCCCGGGTAGAACACCTCGGTCACCCTCGGGTGGGAGAGCAGCAGATCGACGACGCGCTCGGCGTTGTCGCAGTGGCGGTCCATGCGGATGCCGAGCGTCTTGAGCCCGCGCAGCGTCAGCCAGGCGTCGAACGGCCCGGCCACCGCGCCCATCGAGTTCTGGTGGAAGGCCAGCTCCTCGCCGAGCCCCGCGTCGGCGGCCACCAGCGCGCCGCCCACCACGTCGGAGTGCCCGCCGACGTACTTGGTGGTGGAGTGGACGACCACGTCGGCCCCCAGCGTGATGGGCTGCTGGAGGTACGGCGATGCGAAGGTGTTGTCGACGACCAGCAGCGCACCGTTGTCGTGGGCGAGCTGCGCGAGTCCTGCGATGTCGGCGATGCCGAGCAGCGGGTTGGTGGGCGTCTCGACCCAGACGACCCTGGTCTTCTGCGTCATCGCGGAGGCGACGGCGTCGAGGTCGTGCAGCGGCACGGGGTCGTAGTGGAGGTCCCAGCGCCGGAGGACCTTGTCGAAGAGCCGGTAGGTGCCGCCGTAGGCGTCGCCGGGGATGATGACGTGGTCCTGCGGCTTGCACACCGTGCGCAGGAGGGTGTCCTCGGCGGCCAGGCCCGACGCGAACGCGAGCCCGCGTGCCCCGCCCTCCACAGCGGCCAGCGCGGTTTCGAGCGCGGTCCTGGTCGGGTTGGCCGAGCGGCTGTATTCATATCCGGACCGCAGGCCGCCCACGCCGTCCTGCTTGTAGGTCGAGGTGGCGTAGATCGGCGGCACGACCGCGCCGGTCAGCGGGTCGGGCTCCTGACCTGCGTGAATGGCCAGGGTCTCAAAACCGTTGCTCATACCAGCCACGTTAGTGGACGCCGGCAGCGCTCAAGACGTCCTACGCCCCCGCTTTAGGCCGTGCCCGAAACAACCCCCGGACTGTGCCCGAAACAGCCCTCCGGGCGGTGCCCGAAACAGCCCTCCGGGCGGTGTCCGAAACGGCCTCCGGGCGGTGCCCGGAACCCGCCCTGAGCCTGCCGGAACGCGTGCCCGGAGCAGCGGTCAGGCCGCCCGGGTCGCGTGCCGGTCCCCGCCGGACCGCGCGGGCAGCGGCACGACCTTCGCCTCGCGCACGGCGGCCGTCTCATGTCCGGCCTCGGCCTCGCGTACGGGCTCGGCCTTGATGAAGCGCCCCCTGGCGCCCTCGGCGGGCTCGCCGTTGATGCGGGAGAGCAGGATCGGATCGGCCAGCGCGAGCAATGCCGCGACGACCAGCCCGGCCCCGAGAAGGGTGAATCCGATGACCATCATGTCTGTCCCCTTTCCGACATGATTCAGCATCGTCCAGGCACCGCCTGTTCCACCTCGGCTCTAGGGCTGGTCTCCGGGAGGCTCGCTCGGCCGAACGGTTGATACGAGATGTCCGACTTCCGGCTTAGGCTCGACGCCGTGGTGAGCTCCAAACGCGTCGTGTACTGGATCCGCCGGCTCAGCGAGCTGGCCATGTACGGCTGGCTCGGCCTGCTTCTGCTGGGCGACCTCGCGGCCGCCTGGCAGCTCGGGGGCGCGCAGTGGCTGGTGCCGGTCTGCGGGCTCGCCGGCTGCGTGGCGCTCATGCTGCGGCAGAAATACCGGACACAGGTGTTCCTCGCCGTGCTCGGACTGTCGTTCGTGGCGACGGCGGCGATCATCATCACGGGCCAGCGCGGCCTGCCGGGCATGGCGGAGACCGGCGCGCTGCTCATCCTCATGCTCGGCGTGCTGCGCCATGTCGAGCCCGTGCGGCATGCCGCCCTGCTGGCCTGTCTCGACCTGTTCGTGCTGATGATGGAGGCCAACGGGCGCGTCGAGTCGGGGCTGCCGGTCTCGTTCCTGCTGTTCGCGAGCTGGTCGATGACCGCGGGCGTCGGCGGCTACCTGCGCTTCCAGCAGGAACGGCGCAAGGAGGCGGTCCACTCCGTACGCAGGGCGGAGCGGCTGGAGCTGGCCCGGGAGCTGCACGACCTGGTCGCACACCACATCACCGGCATCGTCGTCCAGGCCCAGGCGGCGCGTACGGTCGCCGAGACCGACCCGCAGGCCGTGCTGCCCGCGCTGGATGCGATCGCGACGGCGGGGACGGACGCGCTGACCTCGATGCGCCGCATGGTCACCGTTTTACGAGCCGAGGACGGCGCCGACAGGACGCCGGGCGTCACGCTGGCCGACCTGCGCATGATGACCGACCGGTTCTCGGCCGAAGGGCCGAAGGTGGCCTTCGAGATCGGCCAGGGCCTGGACGACCGTACGCTGCCGCCCGAGGTCATGACCACCCTGCACCGGGTGCTGCTCGAGGCGCTGACGAACGTGCGCAAGCACGCCTCCCGCACCGCCTGGGTGGAGGCGAGCCTGCGCCGCGTGGACCGGCTGGTGGTGCTGCGGGTGCGGAACTTCGGCTCGGACGCCGACCCGCGCATCTCCCGGCTCGGCGGCGGGTTCGGGCTGGTGGGCATGGCCGAACGCGTCGAGGCGCTGGGCGGCAGGCTCCACGCGGGCCCGACCCCCGAGGGCGCGTGGGAGGTCGTCGCCGAGTTCCCGCTCCCCTGACCCGGCCGGCGCGGGCGGGACGAAGCCGAGCCGCGGCGCCTCCCCGGAGAACCGCCCGCCGGTCTCGGCCCGGTCCCCGGGGTGTGCCGCCTGAGTGCCGGGAGCGTCAATGGTTGGCGAGGAAGGCCAGCAGGTCCTGGCGGGTGATCAGGCCGGTCGGCTTGCCGTCGGTCAGCACAACCGCCGCATCCGCCTTTTCCAGCGCTTCCACCGCGATGGCCACAGGTTCACCGCTGCCGATCGTGGGTAGCGGCGCCGACATGTGATCGGAGATCGGGTCGTCGGAGGAGAGCCTGCCGTGGTAGAGGGCTTCGAGGAGATCGCGCTCGACGATGGAGCCGACCACCTCGGCCGCCATGACCGGCGGCTCCTCCTTCATGACCGGGAGCTGCGACACGGAGTACTCGCGCATGATCGAGATGGCCGTGCCGACCGTCTCGTGCGGGTGCACGTGCACGAACTCCGGCAGCCCGCCGCCCTTACGCGCCAGCACGTCGCCGACCAGCCCCTCGTCGGAGGTGGTGGTCAGGAAGCCGTAGTCGGCCATCCAGTCGTCGTTGAAGATCTTCGACAGGTAGCCGCGGCCGCCGTCGGGCAGCAGGACCACCACCACGTCGTCGGGCGAGGCCGTGGCCGCCACCCGCAGCGCCGCCACCACGGCCATGCCGCAGGACCCACCGACCAGCAGCCCCTCCTCGCGGGCGAGCCTGCGGGTCATGGTGAAGGAGTCCTTGTCGGACACCGCGATGATCTCGTCGCAGATGTTCCTGTCGTACGTGGCCGGCCAGATGTCCTCGCCGACGCCCTCCACGAGATAGGGACGCCCGGTGCCGCCGGAGTAGACCGAGCCCTCAGGGTCGGCACCGATGACCTTCACCCGGCCGTCGGAGACCTCCTTGAGGTAGCGGCCGGTGCCGCTGATCGTGCCGCCGGTGCCGATGCCGGCCACGAAGTGCGTGACCCGGCCCTCGGTCTGCTCCCAGATCTCCGGCCCCGTCGAGTGGTAGTGGGAGTCGGGGTTGTTCGGGTTGGAGTACTGGTCGGGCTTCCAGGCGTTGGGGATCTCCCGGGCCAGCCGGTCGGAGACCGAGTAGTAGGACTCGGGGTGGTCGGGCGCGACCGCGGTCGGGCACACCACCACCTCGGCGCCGTACGCGCGCAACACCGCGATCTTGTCCTGGGCCACCTTGTCGGGCACCACGAACAGGCACCTGTAGCCCTTCTGCTGGGCCACGATGGCGAGGCCGACGCCGGTGTTGCCCGAGGTCGGCTCGACGATCACGCCGCCGGGGCGCAGCTCGCCGGACTTCTCGGCGGCCTCGATCATGCGTACCGCGATGCGGTCCTTGACCGAACCCCCAGGGTTGAAGTACTCGACCTTGGCGAGCACCTGTGCGGGCACGCCCGCGTTGACTTTGTGCAGCCTGACGAGTGGCGTGTTGCCCATCAGGTCGACAAGGGAATCGTAAACGCGCACCGGGGTGTTCACCTTCTTTACCGAAGCTTGGTCAGCTTGCCGATGGCCGAGGTCCAGTGGGGGTGGCCGGCCCTCGGTTAGTTTCAAGCAAACGCTACCGCCGAGTTCGACTGAGGAGGGCACGTACGTGGTGTGGCCTGCCGGCATGGCACGAGCGGCGAAGAAGATCGCGACGGCAGCGGCGTTCGGGGGCGGCGGGCTGACGGCGCTCGGAGCCACCGCCTACGGGCTGCTGATCGCGGAGAGCCTGCTCGCGCGTAAGGCCATCGGCCGCCCGCACGGCCTGGACGGGCCGCCGTCCGACGGCGTCTACGGCACCGACTTCCCCGGCGAGCCGATCAAGATGGCGATGCTGGGCGACTCCACCTCGGTGGGCCTCGGCATGACCGACCCGGCCAAGACGCCCGCGGTCATGCTGGCCAACGGCCTGGCCGTGGTGGCCGAGCGGCCGGTCGAGCTGAAGGTCGTGGGCAAGTCGGGCGCGCCGTCGGCCGAGCTGGCCGAGCAGGTCGACGCGGTGCTGCCCATGAAGCCCGACCTGGCGGTGATCTTCGTGGGGGCCAACGACATCATCACGCAGACGCCGCCCGCGATCGCCGTACGCCACCTGACCAAGGCCGTGCGGCGGCTGCGGGACGCGGGGGCGGAGGTGGTCGTGGGCACGTGTCCCGACCTCGGCACCGTACGCCCGATCGCGCAGCCGCTGCGCTGGGTGACGCGGCGCTGGAGCCGGCAGCTCGCCGCGGCGCAGACGGTGGCGGTGGTGGACGCGGGCGGCCGTACGGTGGCGTTCGCCGACGTTCTCGGCCCCGAGTTCGCGACAAATCCGACAGAAATGTTCGGACCGGATCGTTTCCATCCATCTGACCGAGGTTACGCGCAGGCCGCTAACGCGGTGCTACCGTCGGTGTGCGCTGCGTTGGGGCTGTGGCCTGAGCCGCGTCCCGCGCGCGGCGAAGCACTGCAACCGATCTACCTCGCGGCGGCGACGGCCGCGGAGGAGCCCGGCACCGAGGTCTCCGCGACCCGGGTCGACGGGCGGGCGACGGGCCTGCACGGCAAGTGGGCCACGCTGTTCCGCCGGCGGCTCGGCGAGGCGGTCAACGAGCCCTGACACCCGCACACCCTCAGCCGGTCACCTTCCGCGTCCGAGCCGCCACTCCCCGTCCTCATTGGAGTGGATTGCCCGTGCGCCGGCCCTCGTGGAAACCGTCACTCGCCCTCGCAGGAAGCCTCACCGCCTGCCTCGCCGCCAGTGCCTGCTCCGGCAGCGACGCCGCCACCTCCGCCTTCCCCTCCTGGCACAACAGCCAGGTCAACGTCGTCAGCAGGATGGCCGTGGGCGGCGACGTGGTCGCCGTCACCTCCATGAAGCCCGAAGGCACGCTGGAGACCGTCGCGCTCAGCCTGCGCGACGGGCGGCGGCTGTGGGCGCACCCGGCCACCATGGCGGGCCGCCTGCCCGGCATGGGCGTCTCCACCCCCGCGCTCGTGCGCAGCGGCGACCAGACCATCGTCGTCGCGCTCGACCCGGGCAAGAAGGGCCGCTGGAACGCCACGCTCATCGCCCACGACGCCCGCACCGGCGCCGCCAAGTGGAGCAGGCCGGTGCACTCGACGTTCGGGCCGCAGCGCTGCGGCCCGTACGTGTGCCTGTCCGAGCACACCGCGCTGGCCAAGGCGCGCATGGTGGTGCTCGACCCGGCGACCGGCAAGGTGCTGTGGAAGCTGCCCGGCATCTCCGAGGTCGAGTGGTCGGACGACAACCGCGCGCTGCTGCTGCGGCTCGCCGGCAACCCCATGGTGGAGTCGTACGAGCTGAAGACCGGCAGGCTCCAGTGGCAGCAGCCGATCGAGCAGGCGCTCGGGCCCGGCATCGACCTGTCGGGCGGCTGGGCGTTCGGCGCGGCCGGCGACGACCTGGTGGGCTACGTCGCGCCCTACACCAACCCGCGCACGAAGAAGGTCTCCGCGTTCGGGCTGTTCTCCATCAAGATCGCGGACGGGACCATCAACTGGATGCGTCCGTCGGTCGTACGCGTCTATCCGAGTGGCAACCCCGGCCTCGCCCCCGTCGTACGGCCCGTCGACCGCCACGGCTCCTACGGCGGCTTCGCCAGGCTCGACCCGGTCACCGGGCGGGTCGTCGGCCAGATCACCGCCTCCGACGTACCGGGATCGGGCTGGTGGCTGGCCTTCCCCGACCGCATGGACAAGCTCGGCTTCCTGCAGCACCGCGCCAAGGGCTCGGCCTTCGACCTGGCGGCCGGGCGTCCCGTGCCGCCGGAGAACGTGCGCGCATGGTCGTTCTGCGTCACCGACCCCAAGCCGCTGCCGCTGCGCGGCCAGCCGCCCGGCTTCTACTCCACGGCCGCGCTCTGCGAGTACGACCTCGGCACCGGCAAGCGGGTCGCCCCCGCCTCCACCCCGCCCTCCTGGTACACCGGCAGCCAGGACGGCTGGCGCCTCTGGCGCGACGAGCGCGGCGGCCTGCACGCGGTCAACGACCAGACAGCCGACGCCCCCGGCATGTACGGCTGACCCGCCGACGCGGGCGCCACCGGCGAACAGCCCCGGTTACGGATGAGCGACCCCGCAGCGCCCTCACACCGCACCCCCTCCTCAGACCCGTCCCGCACCAACGCGCGCCCTGCCTGCTCTTACGGTTCTCCGCGCTCTCGGCCCGCCCAGCTGTACGGGCGGGCCGAAGCCGACCCACCGCACGCCTACGCCCTCTCTGGGAGTTCGCCCAGAAACACGATCCCGATCGAGCGGGAGCGCGCGGCCGGTGGCGCCCCATGCGCCCCCACAACAGCCCACCGAACGCCCACGGGCCAAAGCCGCCAATCCCGTGCACCCCTCCCCCTCCCATCAGCGACCCGCCGGACACCCACGGACCGAAACATGCGGCCCCTACCGGCGCGTTCACCCCTCCCCCACCAGCAGCCACCCCGGACACCTATGGACCGAAACTCGCGGGCCTACCCGCGCGTGCACCCCTCACCAGCAGCCCGCCGAGCACCACGGACCGAAACGTGCGGGCCTACCAGCGCGGGCACCCCTCCCCTCCCCCACCAGCGGCCCACCGGGCGGCTACGGATTGGAGTGTGCGGGGCTGTCGGCTCTTGCGCTAAGAACTGGAATATAGTTCTACTATTAGCGCCGACAAAGGAGGGGCCATGCCCGAGGCAGTCATCGTCGCAACCGCGCGTTCCCCGATCGGACGGGCCTTCAAGGGGTCGCTCAAGGACATCCGGCCCGATGACCTGACCGTCCAGATGATCAAGGCGGCGCTGGCCAAGGTGCCCCAGCTCGACCCCGCCTCGATCGATGACATCATGCTCGGGTGCGGCCTGCCCGGCGGCGAGCAGGGCTTCAACATGGCCAGGGTCGTGGCGATCCTGCTGGGCCTGGACAACGTGCCCGGCACCACCGTGACCCGCTACTGCTCCTCGTCGTTGCAGACCACCCGGATGGCCTTCCACGCCATCAAGGCGGGCGAGGGCGACGTGTTCATCTCCGCCGGCGTCGAGACCGTCTCCCGCTTCACCAAGGGCAACTCCGACTCGCTGCCCGACACGCACAACCCGATCTTCGCCGAGGCCCGGGAGCGCACGAAGCAGTTCGCCGAGGGCGGGCAGGTCTGGCACGACCCGCGCGAGGACGACAGGGTGCCCGACATCTACATCGCCATGGGCCAGACCGCCGAGAACGTCGCCCAGCTCAAGGGCATCTCGCGCAAGGAGCAGGACGAGTTCGGCGTGCGCTCGCAGAACCTCGCCGAGAAGGCGATCGCCGACGGGTTCTGGCAGAAGGACATCACGCCGGTGACCCTGCCCGACGGCACGGTGGTCAGCAAGGACGACGGGCCGCGGCCCGGCACCACGTACGAGAAGGTCTCCACGCTCCAGCCGGCCTTCCGCCCCGACGGCACGGTCACGGCCGCCAACTGCTGCCCGCTGAACGACGGCGCCGCCGCGGTCGTCATCATGAGCGACACCAAGGCCGCGGAGCTGGGCATCACGCCGCTGGCCAGGATCGTCTCGACCGGCGTCTCCGCGCTGTCGCCCGAGATCATGGGGCTCGGTCCGGTCGAGGCGTCGAAGCAGGCGCTGGCCAGGGCCGGCATGGCGATCGGCGACATCGACCTGGTGGAGATCAACGAGGCGTTCGCCGCGCAGGTCATCCCGTCGTACCGGGAGCTCGGCATCGACATCGACCGGCTGAACGTCAACGGCGGCGCCATCGCGGTGGGCCACCCGTTCGGCATGACCGGCGCGCGCATCACCTCGACGCTGATCAACAGCCTCCAGCACCACGACAAGAGCATCGGCCTGGAGACGATGTGCGTGGGCGGTGGCCAGGGCATGGCCATGGTCCTCGAGCGCCTGAGCTGAGAGGCGGTCCCAAGCGCCTGTGCCGAGCTCGTCCTGAGCGGTCCAGACCGCCCTGAGCGGTTCAGACCGTCCTGAGCGGTTCCGTACGGTCCTGCGGCGGCTCTGGCACGGGCTGCTCGAAGCGGCGAGGCCGCGCGCCCTGGTCGGGGCGCGCGGCCTCAGCAGTGCGGTCACAGCCGTCAGCCGTGGCGGTCGGGGCCGGCCTTGAGCGGGGTGATGCGCATCAGGACGCGCCGCTCACGCTCCATCGCGGCCCGATAGTCGTCCCAATTGGGGTGCTCGCCCGAGATGTCGCGGTAGTAGGCGACCAGGAGCTCCATGGCCTCGGGCAGGTGGACGATCTCGGCCGTGCCGTCGATCTGGATCCAGTCGCCGTAGAAGCGGTCGGTGAACGCGCACAACGAGACCTGGGGGTCCCGGATGGCGTTGCGCACCTTGGCCGCGGTCTCGCGGCTGCTGATCACCACGTGGTCGCCTTGCACGCCTGCGAGGACCGGCGACATCTGCGGGCGCCCATCGCGGTGCCGGGTCAGCAGGACGGCGTGGTGATGATCACGGAGGAAGCCGAGGGCCTTATTGAGATCCATACCCTCATGATGACGCGCCCGCGCTTGCGGCACGGGCGCGGCTGGGACGGGTCGGGCTCAGATGAAGCCCATGCGGTTACGACGGTGCCGCTCGTGCTCGTGGACGATCGCGGCGGCATAGCCGTGGGACAGCCCGTGCTCGTCTGCGAGCCAGTTGGCACGCTCGTCGCACCTCAGGAAGGCCGGGCCGTTGTCGATTGCTTGGAACCACTCTGGGAGTTCGCGCCCCGTGATGGCCGGGACCCTTGCGATCAGCTTCGTCTGCGTCTCCGGTGAGTGGTTCAAGGACATGGGCACCTCCGCGGATTAGCTCCTTTGCTTGACACTGCAACACGGAAGTGAGGTTGGCAACCCCTCGGCCCGGCAGCATTTCGTGACGGCAGGTAGATTTTCCATCGCAGAGCGAAAGGGCCCCGCCGGTGCGGCGGGGCCCTTTCGCATGACTGCCTGGTCACGTCAGTCGCTATTGGTGAAGTAGCTGATGAAGCGCAGCACCTCGAGGTAGATCCACACCAGGCTCAGGGTGAGGCCGAAGGCGCACTGCCAGGCGTACTTGTCCGGAGCGCCCTGCTTGACGCCCTGCTCGATCGAGTCGAAGTCGAGCAGCAGGAAGAAGCAGCCGAGCAGGATCATCACGACGCTGAAGATCCAGCCGAGCGGGCTGTCGGTGCGCAGGCCGAGGCCGCCGTCGTGGAAGATGCCCACGATGAGGTTGACGACGACGAGGCCGAGCGCGGCGAGGCCGGCCGCGATGGTGAACTTCACCAGCTTGGGCGTGACGCGCACGATGCGCAGCGCGTAGACGGTCAGCACCGCGCCGAACGCGAACGCCGTGCCGAGCACCGCCTGCAGCACGATGCCGCTGATCAACCCCTCGAAGACCGAGCTGATCTTGCCGAGGAAAACGCCCTCGAACGCCGCGTACGCCAGGATGAGCGCCGGGTTGGTGCTCATCGTGAACGAGGCGATCAAGCCGAGGACCAGCGCCACGACCGCGGCGCCGATGGCGACCATCGGGGGGACGTTGAGCATCCAGGCCGCGGCGGCCGCCACGACCAGCACGCCGAGGGTCAGGAATCCTCGGACCACGACGTCGTCGAGCGTCATGGTCCGGTACGCCGGCCGGGACGGTGGTGCGTACGACGGCGCGTCGTACATGTGCTGCAGCTGGTCGGGTGACGGGGTGGGACCGGCCCAGCCCGTCGCGGCCTGCTGCCGCGACCTGCTGAAAACGGGGTTCTTGCTCTCCATCGCTGCCTCCTGTGACGACGAGCCTACGGTGCGCGCCGCCACCTTGGTCAACTGACGCTCATAACGATGTTCATACGGGACTTCGGCTGCGTTCACAACGATCCGGGCCCGCGCGGAGTTCCCGGGGGCGCCGTGCGGCCGGAATTCCGCCTCTCCCGGTGCCCGGTGGCGCGCCGACGTGCGCCGATACGCCCGGCGGCGAGTATGGCCGCATTCGGGAGCAGGAAAGGATGGCAGTCAGAGCCGGCCGGGCATTCACAGAAAGGGCGTCCGCAATGCCGGGAGAAAGCAGAAAACCTCGGGCTTGTCAATATCGGACGGCCGACGGAAACTTTTCGGCCGGCCAAACAGCGGGCGTCGCCCGGCCGGTGGGAGCAGGCGCCCGGAGGCCCCCGGGGCGGGCGGCCCGGACCGTACGACACCGGCTCTAACAAGCAGTGATCGCACGGTGACAGGGCAAAATCGATAACAACTCGATATCGCCAGGTAACGGCTCGGCCGCGCCCGTCCCGCCGATCGCGGTAAAGCTCCAGGTCAGAGACCTGAAGTCAATGGAGAAGGCAAGTGCCCCCGGCGGGATTCGAACCCGCACGTCAACCCTTTTAAGGGGTTTGCCTCTGCCATTGGGCTACGGGGGCGCCGCAATCATACGAAACAGACCATGCTTCCGAGGAGCACAACTTCGCATCAAGCGTCACAAGTGTGAAGCTTGCGGTGAAGTGATAGCGCCCCAGGGACTCTGTCCAAGAAGAGTAGACCGTCGAGATGGTCCAGTTGGTGCTGAATGCAGCGAGCTTCCACGGCATCCGCTTCGATGGTGACGCTCTCCCCGGTTCCTGGCAAATGCCCATGTACGGTGATACGCGTGGCTCTGCGGACATCGGCGGTCAGTCCGGGGATCGACGTACACCCCTCCCGGCCCTCCTCCCAATCGGCCGCCCCCGCGAGCCTGGGATTGACGAGGACGGTCTCTCCGGCCCAGGAACGACTCCTGGGATGCCGGCGGGCGTCAAAGGCGATCAGGCGCCAGCTCAGCCCGATCTGAGGGGCCGCCAGCCCCGTCGCGGCAGGCGTGTCGCGCAGTGTCGCCAGCAGATCCGCCGCGGCGGCCACGACCTCCGGCGCGCCCGGGTCCACGGGCGCCGCCACGGCGGACAGGAGGGGGTGCGGGGCGCCGAGCACGTCCCGCACGGTGCCGGTCGGTCTCGGGCCCCGCGGGTTCACAGCAGATCCGGTTCGACGGGACGGAACGTGATCTCGGAGTCGAGGCTCGCGCCGACGGCGGCCAGCCTGCGCATGAGCGCCGCCACGTCGACGTCCTTGGGCAGCTCGACATCCGCGATGAGCACGTACAGGCGGCCGGTGAGCCGCGTGCTCATGCCGGTGATGTTGCCGCCGTCCTCGGCCAGCACGGCGCTCACGGCCGAGACGATGCCGGGACGGTCCGGGCCGTGCACGGTCAGCACGTACTCCAGCCCGCCGCCCTGGCCGCCGCCGGCGCAGAAGTGGCGCCTGGCGGCGATCGCGGAGGCGGTGACCACGAGGTCGGGGGCGCCCACCCGTTTGGTCAGCTCGGCGGGATCCAGGTCGCCGGAGACCAGCAGCATCATCGCGACGTGCCCGCCCAGCAGCGTCATGGTCGAGTCCTGGATGTTCACGCCGCAGTCGGCGAGCGACCCGGTTACCGCGGCGATCACGCCTGGCCGGTCGACGCCCAGCACGGTCACCGCTGACAGACCCACTCGTGGCACCCCTTCCGCTTGCGACATGGGTGCCGTGAACGCCCCGGCGGCGTGGTTCACCGGGGCGCTGCCGTACCCGAGCTAGCGGCGAGTCGTCGCCACCGCGGCCCTGAAGCCGTCGCGGGGGTGCTCCATCTCTCCCAGCGAGATCGTCTCCCGCTTGAAGAACAGAGCCAGCGTCCAGTCGACGACGACACGGACCTTGCGGTTCAGCGTCGGCACCCGCGACAGATGGTAGGTGCGGTGCATGAACCACGCAGGGAAACCGCGCAGCTTGACGCCATAGACATTGGCGACGCCCCGGTGCAGGCCGAGTCCGGCGACCGATCCGACGTACTTGTGGCGGTATTGAATGAGTTCCTCCCCGCGGAGGTAGCGGACGATGTTGTCCGCCAGCACCTTCGCCTGCCGGACGGCGTGCTGGGCGTTGGGCGCGCAGTACTTGCCCGGGTTGGTCACGTCGGGCACCCCGGCGGCGTCGCCGGCGGCGAACGCGCCCGGCGTGCCCGCCACGGTCAGCATCGGCGTGGTCTTGATCCGGCCGCGCTCGTCGAGCGGCAGGTCGCTGTCGTTGACCACCGGGCTGGGCTTGACGCCGGCCGTCCAGACGAGCGTCTCCGCCTCGAACTCGGTGCCGTCCGAGAGCACCACGTGGCCGCCCACGCAGCTCTCCAGGCGGGTCTCCAGCCGTACGTCGATGCCGCGCTCGCGCAGCTGCTCCAAGGTCCACTTGCCCATCTCGGGCCCGACCTCGGGCAGCACCCGGTTCGTCGCCTCGACGAGCACCCAGCGGATGTCCGACGGCTTGATGTTGCGGTAGTAGCGGGTGGAGTGCTTGGCCATGTCCTCCAGCTCGGCCAGCGCCTCCACACCGGCGAACCCGGCCCCGACCACCACGAACGTCAGCGCCCTCCGCCGCACCTCCGGGTCGTCGGTCGACTCGGCCACGTCGAGCAGGTGCAGCACGCGGTTGCGCAGCGCGATCGCCTCACCGACCGTCTTGAAGCCGATGCCGATGTCGGTGAGCCCGGGGATGGGCAGGGTGCGGGAGATCGACCCGGCGGCCATCACGATCACGTCGTACGCGATCTGGCGCGGCTCGCCCTCGGCCGGCTGGAAGGTGACGACGCGGCCGGCGTGGTCGACCTTGGTGACGGTGCCGTTCAGGATGTGCACCTTGGGCAGCACCCGCCGCAGCGGGGCCACCATGTGGCGGGGCGAGAGGTTGCCCGCGGCGGCCTCCGGCAGGAACGGCTGGTAGGTCATGTAGGACTGGGGGTCGATGATCGTGACGCGGGCTTCGCCGTCGCGGAGTTCGCGACGGAGCCTGCGCTGGAGCCGTAGCGCGGTGTAGAGGCCGACGTATCCACCGCCGACGATCAGAATGTGCTTGTTCATCCTGAGGCCACATCCCTCGTGGTCGCTTGTGAAAGCATTCACAAGCCTACGTCAGCGGGTTCCGCGGAAGCCAGCCGATAAGTGGTGTAACGCGTCACACCGCCAGTGACCTGGCCTTTGAGAAGACGTCGTCCAGCATCTGGGCGGTGACCCGGCCGGTGAACGTGTTCTGCTGGCTCGGGTGATAGCAGCCCATGAGCGTCACCCGGGCGTCGCCGCGCCTGATCGGCACCTCTGCCCCGTGGCCGAACGGCGGGCGGGGGCGCGGCAGCTCGTAGCCCGCCTCCTTGAGCGCCGGCCACACCGCCTGCCAGGCGTAGCCGCCGAGCGCCACGATCACCCGTACGGTGGGGGCGACCAGCGCGATCTCCCTGGCCATCCAAGGAAAGCAGGTGGCCTTCTCCTGCGGCGTCGGCTTGTTGTCCGGCGGCGCGCAGCGCACCGACGCCACCACGCGGGCGCCGATCAGCCGCTGGCCGTCGCCCGCGTGCGTGCTGGTCTCCTGGGCGGCCAGGCCGCACCGGTAGAGCGAGGCGAACAGCCAGTCGCCGCTGCGGTCGCCGGTGAAGATGCGCCCGGTCCTGTTGCCCCCGTGAGCCGCCGGCGCCAGGCCCACCAGCAGGATGCGGGGCCGCTCGTCGCCCCACCCCGGCACGGGGCGGCCCCAGTACGTCTCGTCCGCGAACGCGCGCCGCTTCACCCGCGCGACCTCCTCGCGCCACTCCACCAGGCGCGGGCAGGCGCGGCAGACGGACTGCACGGCGGTGAGCTCCGCGAGCGTGCCGCTGGCGGCGGCGAGACGGCGCACGTCGGCGGGGTCGCGCGCCACCGGCGTGTCGGCGGTCGCGGGGTCTTCAGGCCAGCCGGTGCCGGGAGGGACGAAACTCATGACACCGATGGTGCCCGATCACCCCACCCACCCGAACCCACCGCGGCACCCACACCCCGACACAGCACCCAGAACCCGACTGGCGCCTACACCCCGACGCAGCACCCAGACCCCAACGCGGCATCCGCGCCCTGACCCGATCCTCGGGCAAGACGCGGCAACCCTCCCGGACCACCCCGAGCGCCCACACCCCAACGCAACACCCAGACCCCAACATGGCGCCCGCACCCTGACGCGATCCTCGCGCAGACCCGGTGCCCCTCCCGGAGCCCCCGCGCACCCGCACCCCGACGCGGCACCCGCACCCTGACGCGATCCTCGCGCAGACCCGGTGCCCCTCCCGGAGCCCCCGCGCACCCGCACCCCGACGCGGCACCCTCACCCTGACCCGATCCCCGCGCAGAACCCGGTGCCCCTCCCGGAGCCCCCGCGCACCCGCAGCACGCTGCGGGGCATGCGCCCTGACAGCGCACGCGCGAGCAATGCGCGCTCGCAGCACGTACGGGCAACGCCGGCTCACCGCACACGTACGGGCGGCGCGCTCGCAGCGCGCGTTGGAGCAGGAGCGCACAAAGGAAAACCGGGCGGCTCCCGAAGGAGCCGCCCGGTTGAACCGTTCGGTCGCGCGTCACGGCGCGGCCCGCCCGGACGTCGCCCGGCGGCACCGACCGGTGCCGTCCTGACGGGCCCAGGACGCCGCCGCAGGCTCTACCCGGCGGCGTCCGTGCCGTTCCGCTCGGTCGATGCCTGTCAGGCCTTGCTGTCCTTGGGCGCGGGCAGCGTCGTGGCCTCGGGCGCGGGCAGCGTCGTGGCCTCAGGCGCGGGCAGGGTGGTGGCCGACGGCTTGGGCTCCGGCTTGTCAGCCGGCGCCTTACGGCAGGCCGGGTAGCGGTCGCTGGAGGAGTCGCTGTTGTTGGGGCCGGTGACGGTCAGCGTCACCACGCCGCCGTTGGCGTCCGCGCCGCTCAGCTTGGTGGAGAAGGACGGGATGATGATCTTGCCGCCGTCACGGCCGAAGTAGGTCTGGCCGTTGCTCACCGTGCGGCCGTTGAGCGACCAGCGGTAGGAGACGCTGCCGGCACCGGTGGAGGTGATGGAGCCGGTGGCCTTCACCGTGCAGTCGCGGGCGACCGTGGCGTCGGCGGACGCGGAGACCTTGCCGTGCGGCTTGGAGGTCTCGTGCCCGTCCTTGCACGACACCTTGTAGTACGTCTTGTTGGAGTACTCGCGCTTCGGGCTCAGCACCTGCAGCTGCGCCCAGCCGCTCTGGCTGTGACGCGGGGAGATGCTGAAACCGACCTTGCGCGAGTCACGCACCTTGATCTTGCCGTAGTCGGCGGTGCGGCCGTCGAGGACCCAGCGGTAACGCACCCAGGCCGGACGCGAGGAGCTGATCACGCCGCTGAAGTCGACCCTGCCACCGGGGGCACAGCTGCGGCCGTACTTGCTGTAGCTCGTCCAGGCGCGGGCGTCGATCTTGGGGCCGTGGTTGCGCACGACCTCCTTGAGCGAGACGCAGGAGACGGAGAAGTAGCCCTTCTTCGAGGTGACCTTCTTCGGCCCGAGGACCTGGACGGCCTCCCAGCCCTTGACGTCGTCCTTGAAGGTGATGGACTGCTTGATCGTGACCGTCTTGGTGCCCTTGCCCTTGACGGTGAGCGTCTTGACCTTGCTCTTGGAGCCGTCGCCGTGCAGCCAGCGGTAGGCCAGCTTGGTCTTGCCGTTGACCGGCACCTTGATCTTGGCCGAGAAGTCGACCTTGACCGGACAGGACCCTTCGTGGGCCCGCGGGGAGGCCTTCGGCGCGGAGGCCGTGACCTTGGGCTTCGACGCGGTGGCGGCCTGGGCGGGACCGGCGACCAGGCCCGCGGCGAGCGCCGCCAGGGCCGCGGACGAGGCGCTGAACGCCACAGCCTTACGCGCTAACCCAACAGACATCATGTGAGAGTGCTCCATTCCTTGAGGGAAGAGACGCGCCCGGGAACGGTCGCCAAGCCTGCGCCTTTCGCGCATGACACATGGCAAAGCCCCCGTTTTGCCTCTCTACTGAAACACAATACTGATCGCGGGCTCAATATGATCACGAATCCGGAAATGTCCGGATTTCTTCAGCTTCGGACGAGCGACCACGCCATTCCATCGAGGATGTCGTGCTCACTGACGACGACCTGCGAAAACGCGAAACGGCGCACGATACGGTCGAGAATCAGCGCGCCGGCGCCGATCACGTCCACCCGCCCCGGATGCATCACCGGGATCCGCGCCCGCTCCTCGTGGGTCATCGCGAGCAGCCGCCGCGTCACCTCGTGCACCTGCTCGGCCGACAGCCGGGAGTGGTGGATGCGCTCCGGGTCGTAGTACGGCAGGTCCTGCGCGATGCCCGACACCGTCGTCACCGAGCCCGCCAGCCCGACCAGCGTCTTCGCCTTGCGCACCGGCACCTCGGCCTCGACCCGGTCGAGCGCGGCCTCGATGTCGGCGACGACCGCCTCGAGCGCCTCCGCCTTGGGCGGGTCTCCGGCGTCGCGCAGGTGCCGCTCGGTCAGCCGCACGCAGCCGATGTCGACCGACAGCGCGCCCTCGGCGTGCACGGAACCGACCACGAACTCCGTGGAGCCGCCGCCGATGTCCACCACCAGGTAGGGCGCGAGCGGGCCACGCGCCACCTCGGTCTCGGGCGACAGGCGCGTCAGGCCCCTGGTGGCGCCCGTGAACGACAGCTCGGCCTCCTCGGCGCCCGTGATCACCTCGGGCTCCACCCCGAAGATCTTCCGTACGCCGGTCACGAAGTCCTGCCGGTTGGCCGCATCGCGCGTCGCGCTCGTCGCCACCACGCGCGTCGCGGTGACGCCGTGGCGCTCGATCAGCTCCTGGTAGCCGCGCATCGCGGCGAACGTGCGCTCCAGGGCCTCGGGCGCGATCATGCCCGTGCGATCGACGCCCTGGCCGAGCCGGACGATCTCCATCCGCCGCTCGACGTCGGTGATCGCGTCATCGCCGACGTCGGCGATGAGCAGGCGCACGGAGTTGGTGCCGCAATCGATGGCCGCTACACGCATGGTCCGTCACTCCACCACTCGGGGAGTGCGTCCAGCGCCTCCCTGCCGAACGGGTTGATCCCGGGCACCGCCAGCTCGTGGGCCACGAGCGCGTGCAGGCACTTGACCCGCTCCGGCATGCCGCCCGTGCTCTGCATGCCGGGCGGCAGCGGCTCGATGCCCTGCTCACGGGCCGCCTGGTCGCGCCGCGCCAGATAGTCCTCGTGCGCCGCGCGGTAGGCCTCCGCCAGCTCCGGCTCGGTCGCCAGCCTGGCCTGCATCTCCCGCATCAGGCCGGAACCCTCGAGGGTGCCGATGGCCGAGGCGGCCTTGGGACAGGTCAGGTAGTAAAGAGTCGGGAAGGGCGAGCCGTCGGGCAGCCGCGGCGCGGTCTCCACCACGTCGGGGTTGCCGCACGGGCACCGGTGCGCGACCGCGCGCAGGCCTCTCGGCGGCCGTCCGAGCTGCCGCTCGACGATCTCGACGTCCTTACTGTCCAAGGCGTTCCCTTCCTGTCGCCTGCCCTCCGGCCGGCTGCCCCGTGGGCTCCCCGGCCGGCTCCGCCGTCGCCTGCGCGGGCTTACCGCCCGGCTGCTCCGCCGGCTTCTGCGTGGGCTCCTTCGCCGGCTGCGCGGGCTCTTTCGTGGCCTGCCCGGAAGGCTCACCGGTCGGCTTCTGCTCGGGCTTCCCGCTCGGCTCCGCGGAGGGCTTCCCGCTGGACCCCTTGGCGGGCTTCCCGCTCGGCTCCGCACCCGGCTTCCCGGAAGGAGCGGCGCCCTGCCGCCCGGTCACCGCCCTGCGGCCGGTGCCCTTGTCGGCGGCCTGCACCGACTCCCACAGCGTCTCGTACCACGGCGGCACCTGCGCGGGCTGCTTCACCGCCGCCTGCGCCTTGCCCTGCTCGGGCTCCATCACCACGTAGCACTTCTCGCCGGGACCGCAGTAATGCAGCCGCTCCTTCGCCGTCTTCTTGATCCAGTTGGGGTCGTCGCTCTGCCTGTCGCGAGCCAGCAGCGCCTGCTTCTCGGCCTCGACCCTGGCCTTCTCGGCACGCAGCTCCGCGATGCTGCGGCGCAGGCTGATGTACTCGCGCACAGGGTAGGCCAGGCTCATCGCGATCGCGCACACCACGACGGCCAGGATGGCCGCCCGCCCGGTGAGCTGCGGTCTCTTCGCCACTTGCTGCACACCCCCTCAAGTGCGGCTCGCGGCCGGAGAATCGGGGTGCCGCGAGCCGTACTCGAACCTAGCGCCGGAAACGCGGGAACGCCGCGCGACCCGCGTAGCGGGCGGCGTCGTCGAGCAGCTCCTCGATGCGCAGCAGCTGGTTGTACTTGGCCACCCGGTCGGAGCGGGCCGGAGCACCCGTCTTGATCTGGCCGCAGTTGACCGCGACGGCCAGGTCGGCGATCGTCGTGTCCTCGGTCTCGCCGGAGCGGTGGCTCATCATGCAGCGGTAGCCGTTGCGGTGGGCCAGGTCGACCGCGTCGAGGGTCTCCGACAGCGTGCCGATCTGGTTGACCTTGACCAGCAGGGCGTTGGCCGCGCCCTCCTTGATGCCGCGCTCGAGCCGCTCGGGGTTGGTGACGAAGAGGTCGTCGCCGACGAGCTGCACCTTGTCGCCCAGCTTGGCGGTGATGGCCTTCCAGCCCTCCCAGTCCTCCTCGTCGAGCGGGTCCTCGATGGAGACGAGCGGGTAGTTCGCGACCAGGTCCTCGTAGAAGGCGATCAGCTCCTGCGACGACAGGCCCTTGCCGTCGATCGTGTAGACGCCGTCCTTGTGGAACTCCGACGCCGCCACGTCGAGCGCCAGCGCGACGTCGTCGCCCGGCACGTAGCCGGCCCGCTCGATGGCGGTCAGGATGAGGTCGAGCGCGTCGCGGTTGGAGGGCAGGTTGGGCGCGAAGCCGCCCTCGTCGCCCAGGCCCGTGGCGTAGCCCTTCTCCTTCAGCACGCCCTTGAGCGCGTGGTAGACCTCGGTGCCCATGCGCACGGCCTCGCGGAAGGACTCCGCGCCGATCGGCGCGATCATGAACTCCTGGATGTCGACGTTGGTGTCGGCGTGGGCGCCGCCGTTGAGGATGTTCATCATCGGCACCGGCAGCAGGTGGGCGTTGGGGCCGCCGAGGTAGCGGAAGAGCGGCAGCTCGGCGCTGTCGGCCGCGGCCTTGGCCACGGCGAGCGAGACGCCCAGGATGGCGTTGGCGCCGAGCTTGGCCTTGTTGGGCGTGCGGTCCAGATCGATCATGATCTGGTCGATGATCCGCTGGTCCTCGGCCTCGATCCCGTTGATCTCCTCCTGGATCTCGTCGGTCACGGCGAGCACGGCCTTCTCCACGCCCTTGCCGCCGTAACGCTTGCCGCCGTCGCGCAGCTCGACCGCCTCGAACTGGCCGGTGGACGCCCCGCTCGGCACGGCCGCCCGGCCCCTGCTGCCGTCGTCGAGAATGACCTCGACCTCGACCGTCGGGTTGCCCCGGGAGTCGAGGATCTCGCGCGCGTATACGACCTCGATGGTAGCCACGGGATGCGCTCCTCAATCGAAAGCTGATATGCCATCAGAGCCTATCGGTACGGCCACCCCGCGCAGGCTTCCAGGTCACCGCGGCGCACTCGCGCGGCGACCTTCCGCGTCGTTCTACTGGGGGCTCGAGGACTCCCAGGCCCGCACGCGCTCGCGGTAGGCGCGGGCCGCGCCGCGCAGCTCCTTCTCGGCGTCGATCCCCGCGTCGGCGGCCCTGCGTACGAGGTCGAACAGCTCCCTGGCCACCCCCTGGCCGACCGCCGCCGACAGCGACTGCGGCGCGCCCGCACGCTCGGCCCTGCGCAGCAGCTGCGCCACCAGCGACAGCGCGGGCTGTCCCATCGGCACGCCGTCGAGCACCGACTCGGTGCCCTTGGCCGCGCGCTCCGCCGCCTTGATCGCCTCCCAGTTGGCGTTGACCTCGTCGGCGCTCTCCGCGCGCACGGACCCGAACACGTGGGGATGCCGCCTGACCAGCTTCTCCACGATGCCGGCCGCCACGTCGTCGATGTCGAAGTCCTCGGCCACGCGGGCGTGGAAGACCACCTGGAGCAGCAGGTCGCCCAGCTCCTCGCGCAGCGCCGGGTAGTCGCCCTGCTCGATGGTCTCCAGCACCTCGTACGCCTCTTCGAGCAGGTACGGCACCAGCGACTCGTGGGTCTGCTTGCGGTCCCACGGGCACTCGGTGCGCAGCCGGTCCATCACCGCCACCAGGTCGAGCAGCCGCGCCCCCGGCAGGTCATAGGAGCCGGGGACGACCTCGATGACCGGCGGCTCGTCGAGCGAGATCGCCGCCTGCCCGACCGCCCGCATGAAGTCCTCGCCGTCGTGCTCGGCCAGCCACACCACGGTCTCGGCCACCGCCCGGCGGGCCAGCGCCGCCGGGTCGGGCTCGACGACCTCGGCGGCGATGCCGGCGTCGGCGAGGTAGGGCAGCTGCGGGTGCTCGGCCGAGCCCGTCAGCACCGGGCCGGACCGCAGCGCCTGCCACGCCTGATGGCTCAGCAGGCCCGGCGCGACCCGGGGCGAGGTGGTGACGACGATCAGCGGCACGGATCAGCCCTGCGCCGCCTGCTCGCCCGCCTTGCCGAACCTGCCGGCGTCGACGAACAGCCCCGGCTGGCTCTGGTCGGTGTTGAGCTTGCCGAAGCGCGGGTTGATGACCCGCTTGACCGAGTTGAACTCATCGAGCAGCCGCTGCTGCCCGGACTGGCCGAACTGCTCCTGCAGCTTCCGCAGGCCGGTCATCGCCCGGCCGTAGTCGCGGGCGTCCGCCGGGGAGACGGCGTTGGCCAGGAGGTTGATCTCGGCGGACTCGTACTGCCCGGGGTCCTTGAGCGTGGCGTCCACCTCGCTCTCGGTCACCTGCACGTTGTAGCGGGCCATGAGCTGCTTGGAGGCGGCCACGTCGACCAGCCGGCGCAGCACCGCCTGGGAGACCGGCACGCTCAGCGCTGACTCGTCCAGGTTCGCCCGCTTGAGCGCGGCGATGTACTCCTGGGTGTCATCGTGGAGCTTGCTCATGGAGATGCGCTCGCTGCCCACAACGGCCGCGGCTCCGGCCTGCATGGGCGAGGAGCAGGCGGACAGCGCCACGGCGGCCGCCGCGGCGGCCACAGCCACTCGTATCGACTTCACGTACGTCCCTTCCGACCGGAAACCGCCGCTAGCTTACCCGGGCGGGTTCGAGGAACATCGCCTCGACCAGGTCACCACACCATGTGAGCAAGTCGAGGTCGCGCAGCGGCTGCCCGCCCAGCGGCTTGGTCTTGGGCACCGGCACCAGCAGCGTCTCCGCGGCCTGCTTGTATATCGCCTTCTTGTACAGCCGGTCGAGCCGCACCTGCTGCGACTCCTTGAGCCGTACCGGACCGAACTTGATGTTCTGCCCCTGCAGGGTGACGTCGGTGAGCCCGGCCGCCCGCGCCTTGATGCGGAACCGCGCGACCTCCAGGAGGTTCTCCACCTCCACCGGCGGCTTGCCGTAGCGGTCGGTCAGCTCGGCGCGCACCTCGTCGATGTGGACCGGGGTGGCGATGGCCGCGATCCGCTTGTACGCCTCCAGCCGCAGCCGCTCGGAGGTGACGTAGTCGTGCGGGATGTGGGCGTTGATCGGCAGCTCGACCTTGACGTCCTGCTGCTCCTCCTGCACCTCGCCGCCGGACAGCTTGGCCTTCTGCTCCTGCACGGCCTCGGCCATGAGGCGGACGTACAGGTCGAAGCCGACGCCCGCGATGTGGCCCGACTGCTCGGCGCCCAGCACGTTGCCCGCGCCGCGGATCTCCAGGTCCTTCATGGCGACGTACATGCCGGCGCCCATCTCGGTGTGCTGGGAGATCGTGGCGAGCCGCTCGTGCGCGGTCTCGGTCAGCGGCTTCTCCGGCGGGTAGAGGAAGTAGGCGTAGCCGCGCTCCCTGCCCCGGCCGACGCGCCCGCGCAGCTGGTGGAGCTGCGACAGGCCGTAGTTGTCGGCCCTGTCGACGATCAGCGTGTTGGCGTTGGGCACGTCGAGGCCCGACTCGACGATCGTGGTGGAGACGAGCAGGTCGTACTCGCGCTCCCAGAAGCCCACCATGATCTTTTCGAGCTGGTGCTCGTTCATCTGCCCGTGCGCGACCGCGATACGGGCCTCGGGCACCAGCTCGCGCAGCCGCGCGGCGACCCGGTTGATCGAGGCCACGCGGTTGTGCACGAAGAAGATCTGGCCGTCGCGCATCAGCTCGCGCCGGATCGCGGCGGCGATCTGCTTCTCGTCGTACGGCCCCACGAACGTGAGGATCGGATGCCGCTCCTCCGGCGGGGTGAGGATGGTGGACATCTCGCGGATGCCGGTCAGGCCCATCTCCAGCGTGCGCGGGATCGGCGTGGCGGACATCGCCAGCACGTCGACCTGCGTGCGCAGGTGCTTCATGGCCTCCTTGTGCTCGACGCCGAAGCGCTGCTCCTCGTCGATGATGATGAGCCCGAGGTCCTTGAAGCGCACCTCGGGGCTGAGCAGCCGGTGGGTGCCGATGACGACGTCGACCGCGCCCGTGCGCAGGCCGTCGAGCGTGCCCTTGATCTCGGCGTCGGTCTGGAAGCGGGAGACCGGCTTGACCGTGACGGGGAAGCTGGAGAACCGTTCGGTGAACGTGGACATGTGCTGCTGCACCAGCAGCGTCGTGGGCACCAGCACCGCGACCTGCTTGCCGTCCTGCACCGCCTTGAACGCCGCGCGCACCGCGATTTCGGTCTTGCCGTAGCCGACGTCGCCGCAGATCAGCCGGTCCATCGGGACGCCGCGCTCCATGTCGCGCTTGACCTCGTCGATGGCTTCGAGCTGGTCGGCGGTCTCGGCGTACGGGAAGGCGTCCTCCATTTCGCGCTGCCACGGCGTGTCGGGGCTGAAGGCGTGGCCCGGCGACGCCATGCGCGCGGAGTAGAGCCTGATCAGCTCGCCGGCGATCTCCTTGACCGCCTTCTTCGCCCGCGACTTGGCCTTGGCCCAGTCGGCGCCGCCCATGCGGTTGAGCGTGGGCGACTCGCCGCCGACGTAGCGGGTGACCTCGTCGAGCTGGTCGGTGGGCACGTAGAGGCGGTCGCCCTTGGCGTACTCGATGACCAGGTATTCGCGGGTGGCACCCTGCACGGTGCGCTGCACCATCTCGACGTAGCGGCCGACGCCGTGCTGCTCGTGGACGACGTAGTCGCCGACCTTGAGCTGGAGCGGATCGACCATGTTGCGGCGGCGCGAGGGCAGGCGCCGCATGTCCTTGGTGGACGCCTTCTGGCCGACCAGGTCGAGGTGGGTGAGCACGGCCAGGCCGGGGGTGATGAAGCCGTGCTCGATGCGGCCGGTCGTGACGTGGACGACCTTCGGCTCCGGCGCCTTGTCGAGGGAGGCGTGCAGCCTGGCCGGCACGTCGACGCCCTTGAGCAGCTCGACCATGCGCTCGGCGGGGCCGTGGCCCTCGCTGAGCAGCACGACGGCCTTGTCCTCGGCCAGCCAGCCCTTGATGTCGGCGAGGGCCTTGGAGGTGTCGCCGCGGTAGGCCTCGGAGTCCTGCGCGTCGAGCTCGATGCCGCCGCCGAACGGCGCCATCGTCCACCACGGCCGGCCGAGCGCGGAGGCGTGGTCGCGGATCTCCTCCAGCGTCCGGAACGCGGCGGCGCCGAGGTCGATGGGGGCCTCGCCGCCGGCCGCCGCGTTGATCCACGAGGCTTCGAGGAACTCCTGCGAGGTGCGTACCAGCTCTTCCGCCCGCCCCCTGATCCGCTCGGGGTCGCACACGAACACCGCCGAGTGCGCGGGCAGGTGGTCGAGCAGCAGGTCCATCTCGCCGGCCAGCGCGGGCGCGAACGCCTCCATGCCCTCGACGGGGGTGCCGCCGGCGAGCTGGTCGAGCACCTCGGCGAGCGCCGGGTACTCGGCGGCCAGCTCGCGCGCCCTGGCCCGCACCTCGTCGGTCAGCAGCAGCTCGCGGCACGGCGGCGCGAACAGCCCCTCGTCGGCCGCTTCGAGCGAGCGCTGGTCTGCCACCTTGAACCAGCGGATCTCCTCGACCGTGTCGCCCCAGAACTCAAGGCGCAGCGGGTGCTCCTCGGTGGGCGGGAACACGTCGAGCAGGCCGCCGCGCACCGCCACCTCGCCGCGCCGCTCCACCATGTCGACCCGGTGGTAGCCGTTGTCGACCAGGGCGCGCACCACCTCGTCGAGGTCGGCGTCGTCGCCGGCGCGCAGCCTGATGGGCTCGAGGTCGCCGAGTCCCTTCACGATGGGCTGCAGCAGGGCGCGCACCGGCGCGACGATCACGCTGAGCGGCCCGGCGGCGGCGTCGCCCTTGACCGGGTGGGCCAGCCTGCGCAGCACCGCCAGCCGCTGGCCCACGGTGTCGCTGCGCGGCGACAGCCGCTCGTGCGGCAGCGTCTCCCACGCGGGGAACACCGCGACCGACGACGGCTCGATCAAGCTGGTGAGTGCCGCGGCCAGGTCCTCGGCCTCGCGCTCTGTGGAGGTCACGGCGAGCACCGTGCGCTGGTCGTGCGCGGCGAGGGCGGCCACACCGAACGGACGCAGCGAGGAGGGCGCGACCAGCGCGACGTCGCCTCCCTCTTCGAGAGCGGCGGTCAGCTTCGGGTCGGCGCGAACAAGGTCAAGTAGCCCGGAAAGACTCATCAGATACGCCCACAGCCCCACGACGGCAACACGACTACCCCCGGACGGGGAATGTCGCGGGGGTTCCGTACCAGACTACTCGCCGTGAAACCTCAGCCGACGCGGTAACCAGGCACGGAGGGCCAGCGCACGGTGAGGACCGTGGACGGCTCCTCGGCCCGCCAGGAGTGGCCGATGCCCTTGCCCCACACCACGTAGTCGCCCGGCTTCTCCAGCAGCACGCTGCGGCCCGGCAGCTCGACGCGGAAGCGCCCGCTGATCAGGATGAGCAGCGCGGTGCGCACTTCGTTCTCCACCCACGCGGCCCGCTCGTCGCCCGCGGGGTGCACGCCCCACTTGATCTCGACGTCTTCGCTGTGTCTCGGGTCGCCCGGGGGTTTGAAGTGACCGAGCAGCCACCCCCTGTCGAGGGGGGCGTCGACGTTGGCGTTGCCCACGTAGACGCCGTCGTAGACCTGGTCGTCCGCCTGATCGCTCACGGGGCAGGACGCTAGCAGGGAAATGCCTTACCGATTCCACTTGGTTGATTACTGTAGGTGACATGTCTGAGGTGCGATCGGTCGCCTGCAGCGGCGACCTCTTCGAGCAGCGGCTCCGCGAGCACTGCGCCGGCCAGCCGATCCGGCGGCTCGACGTGCTGGTCGCCGGGTGCGCGCACGGCGAGCCGCTGGTGCTCGACCACATCGAGACCAGGGCCACCGGAGCCGACGAGGACCTGCCCGCGGTCAGGAAGGTCGTGGAGGAGCGGGCCGACCTCGTCTCCTACTCGCTCGGCGACCTGCGCTCGGTGCCGCTGCCGCCGCGCGGCTTCGACGTGATCCAGCTGTCGTTCCTGCTGGAGCGGGTGCGCCACGCGGAGCTGGTGTTCGACCGGCTGCTGCAGGCGCTGCGGCCGGGCGGGCTGGTGCTGCTGCGGGTGCGCGACCGCCGCTCCGCCTACGGCCTGCTCGACCGCCTCACGCCGGGCTGGCTGCGCAAGCCGCTGTGGCGGGCGCTGGTCGGTCCGGGCACGCCGGGCCCGCTGCCCGCCGTGTACGAGCCGCTGGCGTCCAGCGACGGCCTCCACGCGTTCTGCCTGAGCCGGGGCCTGATGATCACCGACGACGAGCGCGCCGTCAGCGGCCCCGCCCGCGCCCGCCGCCCCGTCGCCGCTCTCGTGTCCCTGGTGTCCAAGCTGACCAGCGGCCGCTTCCCCGCCTCCCACGACGAGATCACGATGGTGATCAGGAAGCCTCAGCACCACTTCGCCCGCCTCATCTAGCGGTCGAGTCAGGGGCCGGGGAGCGGCACACTGGTCTGGTACGGACCGAGCACACTCTGAAGAGTTGGGATGCAGAACGTGGAGTGGACCCCCGACCCGCGCGAGCTGGCCGACCTCGAACTCCTGCTGTCGGGCGCGTTCGAACCGCTGACGGGGTTCCTGGGCCATGACGACCTGCACTCCGTGTACGAGCGCGGCACGCTGGCCGACGGCACTCCATGGCCCGCGCCCGTCACCCTCCACATCGGCGCCGACCTGTCCCCCGGCGACGAGGTCACGCTGCTCGATCCCGAGGGGCTGCCGCTCGCGGCGCTCACCGTGACCGGCCACGAGCCCGACGGGCTGACCTCGGGCCCGGTCAAGGCGCTCGGCACGCCCGAGCACGGCCCGTTCGCCCGGCTGCGGCGCACTCCCGCCCAGGTCAAGGAGGAGCTCGGCGGGCGTCCCGCGCTCGCCGTCACCATGCGCGGGCCGCTCGACGACCTGGACGAGGTGACGGCCACCGCCAAGGAGCTCGACGCGGTCGTCCTGCTGCTGCCGCTCGCGTACGGCGAGGCGGGCCCGGCCGTCGTGCGCGCCGCGCTGCGCGCCAAGGAGCGGCTGCCCGAGGGCACGCTGGTGGTCCCGGTGCCGCTCGCGCCGCGCGATGAGCCGGAGATCGACCTGGAGCTGCGCGAACACGTCGCCGCCGCGTACGGCGCCGCCGAGCACATGGCGGGCCCCGACCCGGTGCACATCCCCGGCCCGCCGCACCGCCGCGGCCTGGTGGTCTTCTTCACCGGCCTGTCGGGCTCGGGCAAGTCGACGATCGCGCGCGGCCTGCGCGACGCGCTGCTGGAGTCCGGCAGCCGCACGATCACCTACCTCGACGGCGACGTGGTGCGCAAGCTGCTGTCGAAGGGCCTGACGTTCTCCAAGGCCGATCGCGACCTCAACATCCGCCGCATCGGCTTCGTCGCCGCCGAGGCGGCCCGCCATGGCGGCCTGGCCATCTGCGCCCCCATCGCGCCGTATGCGGCCACCCGCGCGGAGGTGCGCGAGATGGTCGAGTCGGTGGGCGCCGACTTCCTGCTGATCCACGTCGCGACCCCGCTCGAGGAGTGCGAGCGGCGCGACCGCAAGGGCCTGTACGCCAAGGCCCGCGCCGGCCTGATCCCCGAGTTCACCGGCATCTCCGACCCCTACGAGGAGCCCGACGACGCCGACCTGGTGATCGACACCACGCACCTGTCGATCGAGGCGGCCGTCTCCCGCGTGCTCGACACGATCAAGGCCGGCGGCTGGGTGCGCTGAGCGCCCCAGCGCGGCATCCCATCACGGCACCCGGCCACTGCGCCCCGGCGCGGCGCCTCGCCGTGCCCGCGTCAGGGCCTGGGGACGGGCGTGGAGCGGAAGTAGGGGTCGCGGGCCAGCCGGGTGAAGGCGCGGTCGGCGCCGCCGTCGGAGTCGAAGCTGGTGTCGCCGCGCGGCGCCTGCGGCGAGTCGAAGTAGATCAGCGCCTTGATCTGCGGGTATCGCTTGATCTGGCGCAGCACGGACTCGAAGAACGTGCGCTTGAACCCGCGGTCGTACGAGCGCTCGAACACGCCCCACTCGGCCACCATGACCGGCTTGCCGGGGAAGCGCGCCTGCATCCACCGGTAGAAGCCCGGCCAGTCCGGGTACTCCTTGCGTGTCTTGTTGACCAGCCCGTCGAAGTCCTGGACCCGGTCGTCGGCGTACGGGTCCATCGCCACCCAGTCGACCACGTCGTCACCCGGGTAGAGGTCCTCGAACCACGGCTTGGCCGCCCAGTTGGGCGCCCCCATGTACGTCATGACGATGACCGCATTGCGCACGCCCTGCGCCCGCAGCCGCAGCACGACGTGGCGGAACATGGCGGCGTAGTCGGTGGCCTGCATGCCGGAGCGGGCGGAGGCGTCGACGTCGTCCTCCGGCTCGTGGTGCAGGGTGAGGAAGAACCGCTCGGGGAACGTGCGCCTGATGTGCGCGGCGAGCCGGTCGATCCTGCGGTCGAGCTTGCCCGCGGCGATCTGCGCCCAGGTGTGCTGGAACGACGGCTTCCAGTTGATCATCAGCAGCCGCGGCCTTTCGGGGTCGCGGGCCAGCCTGACCTCGGCGGGCGTGGGGAACAGCTCGCGGCCCCGGTGATAGACGTGCACCACGTCGGCCGCAGCGCCCATGCGCATCTCCGCGCCGTGCAGGGCCTGCTCGATCGGCACGCCGGTGAACACCTCGGGCGCGAGGCCCCACCAGGCGCCGCAGGACGGGATCAGCTTGGAGGTGGCCGTGCAGGCGGGCGACCCCGCCGCCTGCTTGGCCGCGGGAGCCTGGACCGGCGCGGGGACGGGTGAGCCCGCGGCGGTGGAGCAGGCGGCCAGCCCGGCGGCCAGCGCAGTGACGAGCACTGTGACGAGCGCTGTGACGAGCACGCCGGCCATGGCCCCCCGCGCAGAGGCCGGCGGCGGCGCGAGAACACCGGACGTCGCTTTCCGCGAAATTCCCCGTAGCAGCAAAGTCTTCCAACCCCTTCGTCGAACGACCCCGGCTGTCACACCTGAACCTTGCCATGTCATTCCAGGAACTTCAGCCAGTGTGAGAGTTAGCCCTGCTCGTGGCGGGTAAAAGGCGGCCCGGGAAATAACCCTAGAAACCGAAATATGAGCATTTCCCGGGCGGCTTATCCGGGAAAAATCTTGAAGTATTGAACCGGGGTGATCAGACGCCGCCCTATAGTGGGCGCACCACTTCGGCGGTGACGCGATGGCGCCAGGCGGCCACGCAACGTACACACTCAGGAGACCATCCCCCATGAGCTCCGGTACCGACCTGGACGCACACCTCTCGCTGCTGCGCAGGCGATGGCTGGTCCTGGTGGGCTGCGTCGTCGTGGGCGGCACGGCAGCGCTCGCGCTGCTGCGGATCGTCCCGCCCGCCTACACCGCGACCGCGCAGGTGCTCGTGCTGCCGATCGGCGCGGGCGAGCAGGTCAACCAGGTGACCGCCCGGCACCGCGAGGCGCTCAACCTCGACACCGAGGCACAGATCGCCCGGTCGGCCGTGGTCGCCGCGCGCGCCGCCCGCACGCTGGGCGTCGACGCCGTCGAGCCGGTCGAGGCGGCCGTGCCGCCCAACTCCTCGGTGCTGCTGCTGTCGGTGACCGCCGCCGACCCCGAAGCCGCGGCGGCGCGCGCCACCGCGTACGCCGAGGCCTACCTCGCACACCGCCGCGAGAGCGCGCTGACCGCCATGGCCCGCCAGCAGGAGGCGGTGCTGACCAAGCTCAAGCAGGTCAACGCCGCCATCGACCGGGTGATCAGGCAGCTCGCCACCCTGCCCAAGGGCCCGGAGCGCGCGATCGCCGTGCAGCGCCACGGCGTGCTCAACCGGCAGGCGGCCGGCCTCGCCGTCAAGTACGACGCCCTGCGCACCGTCGCCGTCACCCCGGGCACGATCATCAGCAGGCCCGTGCCGCCCGCCGCGCCCAGCTCCCCCAGCCTGCCCCTCTACCTCGGGACCGGCCTCATGCTCGGCCTGCTGGCCGGCGTGGCCGCCGCGTACGTGCGCGACCGCCTCGACACCCGCCTGCGCACGCCCGCCGACGTCGAGCGGCTCACCGGCCTGCCCGTGCTCGGCGACCTGTCGGGCCCGCGCCGGCCCGGCGTGCTGCATGACCTGGCGAGCTCGCTCGTCGCCGCCTGCCCCGGCAAGCGGCTGCTGGTCGTCGCGCTGCCCGCCGACCTGTACTCCGCGTCGCTGTCCGAGCCGCTCGCGGTGAGCGCGCCGCTGGTCGTGCTCGACGGCACCGACGTGCGCGACCTGTCCAGAGCCGACGCCGCCGTGCTGCTCATCGGCCTGGGCCGGGTCACCTCGCGCGAGGTGGCCGCCGCCGCGCGCCGCCTGGCCAGGCACAGCGTGCCGCTCGTCGGCGCGGTGACCGCCACCGACGCCGTCCCGTCGTTCGTGCCGCTGCTCGAGCCGCACCCGCCCGCCTCGCTCGGCAAGCTCGTCGCCACCGGCGAGCTGCGCGCCGCCCGGCCAGGAGCGCAGGACGAGACCGGCCCGCTGCAGACGCTGCGCCGCCGTCATGGCCGATCGACGTGATCGGGCCCGCGTGGCCCATCGCGGCGCTGCTGGTCGGCTACCCGCTGTGGTGGGCGCTGGGGTTCGGCGGACTGTCGGTGGTGGTGCTCGCCGTGCCCATGGCCGTGCTGCTGTGGCGGCGGCGGCCGGTCAAGGTGCCGCGCGGCTTCGGCCTGTGGCTGCTGCTGCTCGCCGGCTACCTGGTGAGCGGCCTGATGCTGGGCGAGTCGCCGCCGGGCACGTACGGCGAGTTCGGCGCGGGCCGGCTGATCGGCTACGGCATGCGCTTCGCGCTCTACTGCGCGGTCCTGATCATGGTGCTCTACCTCGGCAACCTCACCGAGCGCGAGCTGCCGCAGCTGCGGCTGGTGCGGATGCTGGGCGTCTTGTTCGTCATCACCGTGGCCGGGGGGCTGCTCGGCGTGCTGGCCCCCGGATTCGAGTTCACCTCGCCGGTCGAGCGGCTGCTGCCCGAGTGGATCGCCGGGAACCCGTTCGTGCAGAACCTCATCCATCCGACGGCCGCGCAGACCCAGAAGGTGCTCGGGTTCTCGCTGCCCAGGCCGGAGGCGCCGTACGAGTGGGCCAACGCCTGGGGCAGCAACGCGTCGGTGCTGCTGGTCTGGTTCGTCGTCGGATGGTGGGTGTACGGCCGGGCGCGGCAGAAGATCTTCGTGGCCGTGGTGGTCGCCCTGGCCGCGGTGCCGATCGTCTACTCGCTCAACCGCGGGCTGTGGATCGGCCTGGGGCTCGCCGTGCTCTACCTGATCGTCCGGGTGGGCGGCAGGACCAGGGTGGCGCTGTGCGCGACGGTCGCGGCCGCCGTGCTCGCGTTCCTGCTGAGCCCGCTCGCACCGCTGTTCGCGCAGCGGCTCGACCGGCCGCACTCCAACGACATCCGCGCCTTCACGGTGAGCGCCACCCTCGCCGCCGCCGCCCACTCCCCTGTGATCGGTTACGGCAACACCCGCAACGCCACCGGCAACCACCGCTCGATCACCACCGGCAAGACCGGCTGGTGCCCCGGCTGCGGGCATCCGCCGCTCGGCAGCGACGGCCAGCTCTGGCTGCTGATCATCACCCAGGGGTTCACAGGGGCCGCGCTGTACGTGGCGTTCTTCGTGGGGGCGATCCGCCGCCACTGGCGCGACCGCAGCCCGATCGGGCTGGGCGGGGTGCTCGTGATGGGCTTCGTGCTGCTCTACATGTTCATCTACGACGGGCTCGTCACGCCGCTCAGCCTCTACCTCATCTCGTTCGCCCTCCTGTGGAGGAACGCGCACACGGCCGGGGGACCGTCATGAACGACGCCGCCGTGCGGCTCGGCTACCTCGCCGACACCGTACGCCTGCTGTATCCGGGGGCCGGCGCGCCCCGCCCGTACACGGTGCTGCCGCACCCCGCCCTGCCCCGCAGGCTGGCGCCGCGCCGCTGGTGGCACCTCGGGTCGCGGGTGGTGGTGCCGGTCGAGGGGTCGATCGCCGACCACCTGGGCGAGGTCTTCCAGCGCCCGGTCGAGACCGTCCTGCACGTACGCCCGGCGCGGCGGGCCAACCGCAAGCCCATCCTGGAGGCCCGCGCGGACGGCCGGCTGCTGGCGTTCGTGAAGATCGGCGACACCGAGCGGGCGCGCGGGCTCGTCGACGCCGAGGCGGCGACCCTGCGCAGGCTGGCCGCGCTCCCCCTGCGCACCGTCACCGTCCCGGCCGTGCTGCACCACGGCGACTGGCGCGGCATGTCGGTGCTCGCGCTCTCCCCGCTACCGGTGCGCAGGGGCCGGGTGCCCGCGCCGCTGCTGCTGGAGGCGGCCAGGGAGATCGCCGCCACCGGCGGCGCCCGGCCCGCCTGGCACGGCGACTTCACGCCGTGGAACCTCAGCCGCGGCCCCGGCGGGCGGCTGCTGGTGTGGGATTGGGAGCGCTACGAGGTGGGCGTCCCCCTCGGCTTCGACGTGCTGCACCACTTCTTCCACCGGGCCCTGCGCAGGATGCGCCCGCCGGTCGCGGCCAAGGCCTGCCTCGCCCAGTCCGTATGCCTGCTGGCCCCGCTGGGCCTGTCGTCGGCCACGGCCAGGCGGACCGCGCTGCGCTACCTCATCGCGCTGGCCGACCGGCACGCCGCCGACGGTCACGCGCCGTTCGGCCCGCCGCGGTCGTGGCTCAACCCGGCCGTCGATCACGAGGAGCTGCTGATATGAGGAGCACGAAGCGCTCGGTCCTGTCGCTGTCGCGGACCACGGGACGGTTCACCTCGGCCGCCCGCGTGCTGCCGTCGTTCCTGATCGCGGGCGCGCAGCGCTGCGGCACCACCTCGCTCTACCGCGCGCTCGCCCAGCACCCGCTGCTGCTCAAGCCCGTGCTGCACAAGGGCGTGCACTACTTCGACGTGGACTACTGGCGCGGCATGTCCTGGTATCAGGGGCACTTCCCGCTGCGGGTGGGCGCCGCGCTGCTCACCCACCGGTACGGCCACCGCCCCCAGGCGTACGAGTCGTCCCCGTACTACCTGTTCCATCCGCTGGCCGGGCAGCGCATCGCCGCCGACCTGCCCGGCGTGAAGCTGATCGTGCTCGTCCGCGACCCCGTCGAGCGGGCCTGCTCCGCCCACGCCCACGAGCTGGCCAGGGGCTACGAGACCGAGTCGCACTTCGAGCGGGCGCTGGAGCTGGAGGAGGAGCGGCTGGCCGGGGCCGAGGAGCTGCTGCGCACCTCGCCGCACGCGCTGCACCACTCGCACCGCCACCACGCCTACCTCGCGAGGGGCCGCTACGCCGACCAGCTCGACCGGCTGGAGCCGCTGTTCGGCCGCGACCGCATTCTGGTGCTCGACAGCCACCGCTTCTTCGCCGAGCCGGAGACCGCCTACGACCGGGTGCTGGAGTTCCTCGGCATGCCGCACCTCGGCTATCCCGTCTTCGAGCGCTACAACCGGCGTTCGCTGCCGCGTCCCGTGCCGCGGGCGCTGGCCGGGCGGCTGCGCGACCACTTCGAGCCCTGGGACGCGCGGCTGGTGCGCTGGCTGGACGGTGAGCCCTCGTGGCGGCGCTGACCGCCCGCAGGGGGCTCGCCGGGCTGTCGGGGGCCGCGTTCGGCGCGGTGGCGCAGGTCGTGCTCGTCGTGGTGGTGACCAGAACGTACCCGGCAGCCGAGGCCGGGGCGTTCTTCACCGCGACCGCGCTGGCGCTGATGGCGGCCGGGATCGCCAAGCTCGACGCCGGCAACGGGCTCGTCTACTTCATCGCCCGCGCCAGGTCGTACGGCTACCGCGGCGTCTCCGGCTACATCAGGGCCGCCGTGCTGCCCTGCCTGGTCGTGGCCGTGGCGGCGGCGGCCGTGCTGTTCCCGCGGCTCGGGCCCGCCGCCGGGCTGCTGCCCGTCATGGTGGCCGCCGACGTGCTGCTCGCGGCCGGGCGCGGGTTCGGGGCGCTGCGCCCGACCGTGCTGCTCGACGGGCTGCTCGTGCCCGGCGGCCAGCTCCTGCTGGTCTCCGCCGCCGCGCTGGCCGGGTTGGGCGGCTGGTGGCTGCTGCCCGCGTGGGCCGCGCCGTACGTGCCGGTGCTGGTGCTCGCCGCCTTCTGGCTGCGCAGGCGCGTCACGTGGACGCCCTATCTGCCGGGGACCGCGCTCGACCTGTGGCGGCACACCGCGCCGCGCTCGCTCGCCGGCGCCATCCAGGCCGTCTTCCAGCGGGTGGACATCGTGATCGTGGCGCTGCTCGCCGGGCCGGCCGCCGCCGCCGTCTACACCGCCGCCACCCGGGTCAAGGTCGTCGGGCAGCTCGCCAACCAGGGGCTCGCGCAGGCCGTGCAGGCGGGGCTGGTCAGGGCGCTGGCCGACGGCGAACGGGAGCGGGCCAGGGAGCTGTACCAGGCCGCCACGGCGTGGCTCGTGGTGCTCACCTGGCCGCTCTGGCTCGCGTACGCGGGGCTCGCGCCGTGGCTGCTGCGCGTGTTCGGCCCCTCGTACGGCGCCGCCGCCCCCATCGCGCTGGTCCTGGCCGGCACGATGATGGTGGCGACCGCCTGCGGCATGGTGGACGTCGTCCTGACCGCCGCCGGCCACACCGGCGTCAGCCTGCTCAACCTGCTGGCCGCCATCGGCTGCACGGTGCTGCTCGACCTCGCGCTGATCCCCGCCCACGGGGCGCTCGGCGCGGTCGCCGGCTGGTCGGGCGGCATGCTGGTGAAGAACCTGCTGCCGCTGTGGCAGCTCCACCGCCGCTACCGGCTCCACCCGTTCGGCCGCCACACGCTGACCGCGCTGCGCGGCCCGCTGCCGCGGAGGCCCGCATGACGGTGCTGGTCACCGGGCTGCCGCGCAGCGGCACGAGCTGGACGGGCCGCATGCTGACCGCTGGCCGCGAGCTGATCTACGTCAACGAGCCGCTCAACCCCCAGCACCCGCCGGGCCGCTGCCCCGGCGTGCTCGCCGCCCAGGTGACGCACCGCTTCCAGTACATCTGCGACGACAACGCGGACGTCTGGCTGCCCGCCTTCCGCGACACGGCGGCCCTGCGCTACCGGTGGCTCGCCGAGCTGCGCGCGAACCGCTCACCGTACGACCTGGCGCGGATGCTGCGCTACGGCACGGCGTTCGCGTACGGCAGGCTCACCGGGCGGCGGGCGCTGCTCGACGACCCGTTCGCGGTGCTGAGCGCCGGGTGGTTCGCGCGGCGGCTGGGCTGCCGGGTCATCGCCCTGGTCCGTGACCCGGTGTCGTTCGTGGCGAGCTGGCAGCGGCTCGGCTGGACCGTCCACTTCCACGAGCTGCTCGACCAGCCGCTGCTCGTCCGCGACCATCCCGAGCTGCTCGAGCTGCGGGAGCTGGTCGGCTCGCAGGACCGGGTGGCCAAGGCGGCGGCGCTGTGGCGGGTCACGACGGGCGTCCTGCGCCGTACCCCGGGGATCAGGCTCGTCTCGTACGAGTCGCTGGCCGCCGACCCCGTCCCCGGCTTCCGCGACCTGTACGGCTACGCGGGGCTGCGCTGGACCCCGGCCGCCGAGCGGCGCATCGCGCGGGCCTGCACCGGCGGCGGTCGGGCGGCGGCGTTCGCCTGGTCGGGCCTGTCGCGTACGGCCTACCGGCGCATGGACCCCAAGCTCGCCCTGGCCGACCCCGCGAGAGGGCTCACCGGCGAGGACGCCGAACGCGTCCGCACCCTGACCGCCACGGCCTGGACCCCCGGGCCGACGACGGCGCGGGCGGGCCGGTAGCGAGGTCGGCGACGGGGCCCGGGTGGGCGGCCAGGCGGACGGCCAGGCGGGCGGGCGGCCGGGTCAGCGGCGGCGCAGGCGGGCGGCCAGGCAGCCGCCCAGCAGGCGGGCCGCGAACGGCAGGTCGTCCACCAGGTACCGCCGCGCCAGCCGTCCCGGCTCGCCGGCGAGCCGGAACGCCCATTCGAGCCCGGCCCGCCGGACCCACAGCGGCGCCCTGGCCACGGTCCCGGCGGCGAACGCGATGGCCGCGCCGCACCCCAGGAACCACGCCCCGGGCAGCTCCCGCCGTAACCCGGCGATGAGGAGGTCCTGCCGGGGGAAGCCGAGCCCGGCGAACACCAGCCGGGGCGCCGCCGCCACCACCTTCGCGCGCACCTCGGCCACGCCCTCGGGCGTGCGGTCGAATCCGTACGGCGGCGCGTACGCCCCGCACACCCGCAGCCCGGGGCAGGCGGCGGCGAGCCGGCCGGCCGCCCGCTCGGCCACCTCGGGCGGGCCGCCGCCGAGCAGGTACACCGGCCAGCCCCGGGCGGCGGCGAGCCCGCTGAGCGACCAGATGAGATCGGCTCCGGTGACCCGCTCGGGCACGGGCGTGCCGAGCAGCCTGGCCGCCCACACCAGCGGCATGCCGTCGGCGACGACCAGATCGGCCGACCCGATGAGCCTGCGCAGCGCGGGGTCGGCGGAGGCGGCCCGGCAGATGTCGACGTTCGGGGTGACGATGTGGCCGCCCCGCCCGGCGTCCATGGCCGCCGCCACCCGCCGCAGCACGTCCTCCTCGCGTACGGCGTCCACCTCGACGCCGCCGACGCGCACCCTGCCCGGCGCCGGAGGCGAGAGGGGCGGAGCGGAAGTGAGCGCGGCGGTGGGCGCGGGAGTGAGCGCGGCGGTGGGCGCGGGAGTGGGCGCGGCGGTGGGCGCGGGGGTGGGCGCGGTCATATGCCGTGTCCCCGCCGCTGCAGCGCCGACAGCACGGCGGAGGCCGGGACCAGACCGGCCGCCACGGCGGCGGCGATCGCGCCGCGCGGCTCCAGGAGCCGGGTGGTGACGGTGCGGGCGGCCCACCGCAGGGCCGCCCGCCGCTGCCCCAGCGCCGCGTGGCTGAAGGCGAGCTGGCCGTAGACCCGCGCCGCGCCGCACGGATCCACGGCCAGTTCGGGATGCCGGGCGAGCATCCACTCGAGCCCGGCAATGCGGTCGGCCCACCGGGCCGCGTAGTGGGACCTGGCCCAGCGCACCAGCACGAGCGGGCGGTCGATGTGGACGAGAGGCCGCCGCTTGGCGGCGCGCAGGGCCAGGTCCCAGTCTTCGTTCTGTCCCGCGGGGGCGCTCTCGTCGGGGCGGAGCGCGCCGCGCCGGAACAGGAACGTCGATGAGTGCACCATCATCATGCGCGAGCGGGTCAGGTCGGCGGCCGTCACCGTGCCGGTGCCGGCCAGCCGGGCGACGCGGCGGCCGGCGTGCTCGACCTCGATCGCGCAGCTCGCGAACTCGCCTCCGGCCCGCTCCAGCGCCTCGGCCTGCGCGGCGAGCTTGCCGGGCAGCCACACGTCGTCGTCGTCGCAGAACGCGATGAGCTCGGTCGCGCAGGCGTCGATGCCGGTGTTGCGCGCGCCGGGCAGCCCGGGGGTGCGGGTGTTGGGCAGCACCCGTAACGGCAGGCCGTCGAGCGACCGCGCCGCCTCAGCGGCGAGTGCGGGGCCGCCGTCGGCGACCACGACCACCTCCAGCGGCCCGGCGTACCGCTGGGCGAGCACGGCCTCCACGGCCTCGCGCAGCTGCCCTGGACGGTCGCCACGGGTCGGGATGACCACCCCGACCGACGGCGGCGCGCTCACGCGGCCGCGCCCCGGCCGCCCCGGCCCGCTCACCCGGCCGGACCCCGGAAACCCCGGCCCGCTCACCCGGCCGGACCCCGGAAACCCCGGCCCGCTCACGCGGCCACGCCCCGGTAGCCGTAACGGGCGCGAAGGGGCCAGGTGAGCGCGGCGACCAGCCGCCGGTCGGCGCCGGGCAGCGCCGACCGCCAGGAGTCGTCGCGCCGCAGCTCCACCGGCCCGACCCGGAAGCGCATGGGGTTGCCCGACACCGTGTGCGACGCGCTCAGCCACGCCGTGCGGCCGTCGAGGAAGCCGGGCTCGGGCAGGCCGAGGCCACGGGCCAGCGCGGCCAGAGCGGGGCCGGGGGCGGCGAGCAGGTCTTCGTACCGGATCCTGGTGACGCGGGCACCGCGTGCGGCGAGCAGCTCGATCGCGGCGTTCTGCGCGGACCAGTGGACGGCCGTGCGGGCGGGGCTCCACCGGGTCATCGGCCGGCCGTTCTCCGGCCGGTGGACGGTCCTGCTCCAGGAGTGCGCGACGGCGCGCGGGTCGCGGACCACGTGCACGACGTGGACGTCGGCCCCGCTCTCGACGAGGCAGCAGGCCAGCGAGGCGTGCTTGCTGGAGTCGATCACGACCGGCGCGCCGGCGGCGGCGTAGAGCCGCAGATAGGCGCGGGTGTACTCGGCCAGGTCGGGGTGGCCGATGCGGGGAATCCTGCGCGTGCGGTCGATGCGTCCGCGCAGGGCGAGCACGCGCTCGGCCAGCAGGCGGGACCAGCCGCCGAAGGCGCGCTCCCCCACCTGCCGCCAGAAGGGACATGCGGGGAAGGCCGTGCCGCACCCGCACGGCTCCCCCGCGAGCACCCCTCGCTCCCACAGGTGCACCACCTCGCCCAGCGCCACCACTCCGGGAAGCTCTCCGAGGAGCCTTTCCAGCAGAGTGGTGCCGCTGCGGCCGAGACCGCCCAGGTAGACGACCCGGGGACTAGCGCGATCTGTCACGGAACGAGGGGGCTTTCGCGTCGTCGAACACCGAACGCGATGACCCTAGCGCGGACAGTAATCGTCAGGTCACGGAACGCCTAAAGATCTACCTGGACGAGTCGATGATCATCCCGGCGCCGACGGTGCCGTTGGTGGCCTCGTCGATCAGGATGAATCCGCCGGTCAGCCGGTTGCGCGCGTAGTCGTCCACGAACAGCGGCTGGGTGATCCGCAGCGAGACGCGGCCGATCTCGTTGAGGCCGAGCGCGGTCGCCTCCTCGTCGCGGTGCAGCGTGTTGATGTCGAGCCGGTAGTGCAGGTCGCGCACCAGCGCGCGGGCGGTCCTGGTGGTGTGCTTGATGGCCAGCTTGGAGCGCGGCGTGAGCTTGACGCCGTCGGCCATCCAGCAGACCATCGCCTCCAGCTCCTGGGCCACCCTCGGCTGGTTGTTGGGCCTGGCGATCATGTCGCCGCGCGAGATGTCGAGGTCGTCCTCGAAGCGCAGCGTCACCGACATGGGCGGGAACGCCTCCTCGACCGGCCCGTCGTAGGTGTCGATCGAGGCGATGCGGGTGGTCAGGCCCGACGGCAGGTGCACCACCTCGTCGCCCGGCTTGAGCACGCCGCCCGCCACCTGGCCCGCGTAGCCGCGGTAGTCGTGGAAGGCCGGGTCGGTGGCGCGCTGCGGCCTGATGACGTACTGCACGGGGAAGCGCACGTCGGTCAGGTTGCGGTCGGAGGCGATGTGGACGTTCTCCAGGTGGTGCAGCAGCGACGTGCCCGCGTACCACGGCATGTTCTCCGACCGCGACACGACGTTGTCGCCGTTGAGCGCCGAGATCGGGATGAACGTCAGGTCGGAGACGTTGAGCTTGGAGGCGAACGCGGTGAACTCCTCGCGGATCTCCTCGAAGCGCTCCTGGGAGTAGCCGACCAGGTCCATCTTGTTGACCGCGAGGACCAGGTGCGGCACGCGCAGCAGCGAGGTCAGGAACGCATGGCGCCGCGATTGCTCGAGCACGCCCTTGCGGGCGTCGATGAGGATGATGGCGAGGTCGGCCGTGGAGGCGCCGGTCACCATGTTGCGGGTGTACTGGATGTGCCCCGGCGTGTCGGCGATGATGAACTTCCTGCGCGGGGTCGCGAAGTACCGGTACGCCACGTCGATCGTGATGCCCTGCTCCCGCTCGGCCCGCAGGCCGTCGGTCAGCAGCGACAGGTCGGTGTACTCGGTGCCCCGGTCGCGGGAGGTCCGCTCGACCGCCTCGAGCTGGTCCTCGAAGATCGCCTTGGAGTCGTACAACAACCGCCCGATGAGGGTGGACTTGCCGTCATCGACGCTTCCTGCGGTGGCAAAGCGCAGAATGTCCATCAGAAGTAGCCCTCTCGCTTGCGGTCCTCCATGGCGGCCTCGGACGAGCGGTCGTCGGCCCGCGTGGCCCCCCGCTCGGTGATACGGGTGGCCGCGATCTCCTGGATGATCTCCTCGACCGTGCTGGCCGTGGACTGCACGGCGCCGGTGCAGGTCATGTCGCCCACCGTGCGGTAGCGCACCACCGCTTCGAACAGCGGCTCGTCGTCGTCGCGCGGCACCACCTCGGAGTCGGGCAGCAGCATGCCGTCGCGCTCGAAGACCTTGCGGGTGTGGGCGAAGTAGATGGACGGGATCTCGATGCCCTCGCGCCTGATGTAGTCCCAGACGTCGAGCTCGGTCCAGTTGGACAGCGGGAAGACCCGGATGTGCTCGCCCTTGCGGATGCGGGCGTTGTAGAGGTTCCACAGCTCGGGGCGCTGGTTCTTCGGGTCCCACTGCCCGAAGTCGTCGCGGAAGGAGAACACCCGCTCCTTGGCGCGCGCCTTCTCCTCGTCGCGCCTGGCGCCGCCGAAGACCGCGTCGAACTCGTGCTCCTCGATCGCGTCGAGCAGCGTCGTGGTCTGCAGCCGGTTGCGTGAGGCGCGCTTGCCGGTGTCCTCGACGACGCGGCCCGCGTCGATGGAGTCCTGGACGCTGGCGACGATCAGCCGGGCCCCCAGCTCGGCGGCGCGCCGGTCACGGAACTCGATGACCTCTTTGAAGTTGTGTCCCGTGTCGACGTGCATCAGCGGGAACGGGATCGGCGCGGGCCAGAACGCCTTCTCGGCGATGCGGAGCATGACGATCGAGTCTTTGCCGCCGGAGAAGAGCAGACACGGCCGCTCGAACTCGGCGGCCACCTCGCGCATAATGTGGATGGCCTCGGCCTCGAGCACGTCGAGCTGCGACGTCGTGTAGTCGCGCTGGAGCATGGAAGCTTCCTCCGGCGGGTCAGCGGTGCAGGTCACGGATGCCGGCGAGCAGGGATGTCGCCAGCTCCGGTAGGGAAACCAGGATATCCGGTAGGGACGGATCGGCTTGGTTATAGGTCAGCTCCGAGCCGTCGATGCGGCTGGCGTGAACTCCGGCGGCGAGCGCGACGGCGACCGGCGCCGCTGAGTCCCACTCGTACTGGCCGCCCGCGTGAACGTACGCCTCGGCCTCGCCGGTGAGCACCGCCGAGATCTTGGCCCCGGCCGAGCCGATCGGCACCAGGTCGGCGCCCACGAGGTAGGCCAGCTTCTGTACGAACTCCGGCGGCCTGCTGCGGCTCACCGCGATGCGAAAGCGCCCCTTGCCGTCGTAGGCGGGCGGCTTGGGCGGGTCGGCGGTCGTCAGCGTACGGCCCTGGGCCGGCAGCGCCACCGCCCCGGCGGTGAGCCGCCCGCGCTCCCACAGCGCCACGTGCACCGCCCAGTCGCTGCGCCCCTGCCCCTCGGGGGTCTGCTCGGAGAACTCCCGAGTGCCGTCGAGCGGGTCGATGATCCACACCCGCTCGGCGCTCAGCCTGCGCGGGTCGAGCCGCTCCTCGCGGGTGGCCTCCTCCGACAGCACGCTGTCGCTCGGGCGCAGCCGCGACAGGCTCTCCATGAGGAACAGGTGGGAGGATCGGTCGCCCTCGGCGCGCAGCGCGGCCGGGTCGTCGTATCCCAGCCGCTCACGAACCCTCAGCAGCCGCTGTCCCGCCTCGGTCGCCAGGTCTGCGGCGAGGGCGTGGTCGTCGCGAATCGTCATCAATAAGCTCCTTGCCCGCGGGCGACGGCCGACCAAGTCTTCCACAGGATCTGGAGGTCCAAAGTGAGGGACCAGTTCTCCACGTAACGTAGGTCGAGACGGACGGATTCCTCCCACGATAGGTCAGATCTGCCACTGACCTGCCATAGCCCGGTCAGCCCCGGGCGGACGAGGAGCCGTCTGCGCACATCGTCACCGTAACGCGCCACCTCTTCCGGCAGCGGCGGGCGCGGCCCGACGAGCGACATGTGTCCGAGCACGACGTTGATGAGCTGCGGCAGCTCATCGAGCGAATGGCGGCGCATGAACGCGCCGAGCGGTGTGACCCGCGGGTCGTTCCTGATCTTGAAGAGCACGCCGTCGCGGTCACTGACGAGCGTGACCTTCTGCTGCTCCGAGCCGCGCCGCATGGTGCGGAACTTCAGGATCGTGAAGAGCCTGCCGTCCCTGCCCACCCGGGTCTGGCGGAACAGCGCGGGTCCCGGGCTCGTCGCGCGCACGGCCACCGCGAGGCCGATCATGAGCGGCGCGAGCAGCACCAGCAGCGCGGCGGCCACCACGCGGTCGAAGACGTTCTTGACGAGCTGCCGCGCGCCGGCCAGCTCGGGGTGCTCGACGTGCAGCAGCGGCATGCCGGCGACCGGTCTGATCATGGTGCGCGGGCCCGCGACGTCCATCAGCGCGGGGGCGACCACCAGCTCGGTGAGCGTGCGCTCCAGCCGCCAGGCCAGCCGGCGCAGCGCCTGGCCGTCCATCTCGGGGCAGGCGAGCACGGCCACGGTGTCCGCGTCGTGCCGCTCGACGGCCAGCGGCACGTCGCCGAGGTCTCCTGCCACGGTCACGCCCGCGAGGCTCTGCCCTTCGTGCCCGCCCGGCAGGCAGGCGGCGACGACCTCCATGCCGTGGTGGCGTTCCCTGCGGAAGAGGCCGACCAGCTCGGCGACGGAGGCGGCGTGGCCGACGGCGATCACTCTCCGCATGCACTGGCCCGCGGCCCTGCGCCGGTGCAGGTTGCGGCGCAGCGCGTAGCGGAAGGCGAGGGTGAGGAGGGTGACCAGGGGCAGCGCGAGCACGACGTAGCCGCGGGCGACGTCGGTCTTGGTGAGGTAGGAGCAGATGGCGGTGGCCGCGGTGAGCGCCAGGCCGGCCTGGGCCACGCGGCGGAACTCCTCGGGGCCGTCGCCGAGCATGCGCGGCTCGTACGCGCGGTTGAGCGCCACCGCCCCGCACCACACGACCGGCAGCACGAGGCTGACCAGCAGGTACGGAAGGACGTAGGGGGTGGGCCAGCCGAACCTGACGGCGAACGCGGCGCAGGCGCCCGCGCCGGCCCCGCACAGATCGCCCAGCACGGCCTGCAGCCGATATGTGCGCATCCAGGAGCGCGTGCGCGGTGCTGCCTTCCCCCAGCAGCCCCCATGGCCGGTCCTCACGACCATGAGCCCCTCACCGCGCACGCGTGCCTCCAGGTGACCACTCCTGAACGGACAGTGACCGATCGTAGCCGCGCCGCGTCCCGGTATTCGGCGGAACGAAGCTATGCGGGGATCAGCGAGGAGGGCCGGATATGTGGAGATCAGCCCGGTGGAAGTCGTTCTGGGTCGCCTCAAGGCCGCGGGTCATCAGCGACTCGACCACGTCGGCGGCCCTGTCGATGAGGAACGGCAGGTCCTTGCGCTCGGCGGTGGCGAAGTCTCTGAGCACGTAGGAGGCGGGATCCATGCGGCCGGGCGGCCGCCCGATGCCGAAGCGGACCCGCAGGTAGTCGCGGGTGCCGAGGGCCTTGGAGATGGACTTGAGCCCGTTGTGGCCGTTGTCGCCGCCGCCCAGCTTGGCGCGCAGCGCGCCGTAGGGGACGTCGAGCTCGTCGTGCACGACGATGAGCCGCTCGGGGCCGATCTTGTAGAAGTCGCAGAGCGCCTTGACGGGCCCGCCGGACAGGTTCATGTACGTCAGGGGCTTGGCGAGCACGGCGGCCCGCGTCTCGCACACCGCGGCCCTGCTCTTGTGCGCCTTGAACCGCCCGCCCGCCCTGGCGGCCAGCTCATCGAGCACCATGAAGCCCGCGTTGTGCCGGTTGCCCGCGTATTCGGGCCCCGGGTTGCCCAACCCGGCGATCAGCCAGCGATCCATGAAGTCCCCTCATAGCGGAACGGGACGGCTCGAGTCCGGCCGCCCCGTTCACGAATGAACCCGTCGCTCACTCGGCGGCGGGAGCCTCCGCGGCCTCGCCCTCGCCCTCGGCGGCCTCCTCGCCCTCGGCGGGCGCCTCGACCGGCTTGGCGATGACCTGCAGCACGATGGTCTCGGCGTCGGCGGCCAGCGAGGTGCCCTGCGGCAGCTTGAGCTGGCCGGCGGTGATGGAGGTGCCGACCTCCAGGCCCTCGACGTCGACCTCGACGCCGGTCGGGATGTGGGTGGCCTCGGTCTCGACGGCGATGGTGGTCACCTGCTGCTCCAGCAGGCCGTCGGAGTGGACGTCGCCGACCGGGGTGACCGGGATCTCGACGGTGACCTTCTCGCCGCGGCGGACCAGCAGCAGGTCGACGTGCTCGACGAAGCCCTTGATCGGGTCGCGCTGGACGCCCTTGGGCAGCGCCAGCTCGTCGACGCCGTCGCCCTTGAGGTGGATCAGCACGTTGGGCGTGCGCAGGGCGAGCAGGACCTCGTGGCCGGGGAGCGTGAGGTGCTTGGGCTCGATGCCGTGCCCGTAGAGAACGGCGGGCACCTTGTCGGCGCGGCGGATCTTGCGAGCGGCGCCCTTGCCGAACGTGGTGCGCTGTTCGGCGGCGATACGTACTTCAGACACGACATCTCCTAGGGATGTAGATGTGGACGGTTCATCGCGCTCCCCCTCACCCGCCCTAGCGGAAGGCGTTACGAGCGCAACCTGTTCAGTCTAAGGGGCTCAGGTGTCTCCCTCGAACAGGCTCGTGACCGAGCCGTCCTGGAAGATCTCGGTGATCGCCCGCGCGATCAGCGGCGCGATCGACAGCACGGTGAGCTTGTCGAAGCGGCTCTCCTGCGTCAGCGGCAGCGTGTTGGTGACGATGACCTCGGAGATGCGGGAGTTCTTCAGCCGGTCGACGGCCGGGTCGGAGAAGACCGCGTGGGTGGCCGCCACGATGACGTTGGTGGCGCCCTGCTCGTAGAGGGCGTCGGCCGCCTTGCAGATGGTGCCGGCGGTGTCGATCATGTCGTCGATGAGCACGCAGGTGCGCCCGCGCACCTTGCCGACGACCTCGTTGACCTTCACCGAGTTGGCGACGTCGAGGTCGCGCCGCTTGTGGATGAACGCGAGCGGCGTGCCGAGCGTGTCGGCCCAGCGCTCCGACAGGCGCACGCGGCCGGTGTCGGGCGAGACGACGGTGGTGTTGGCGAGGTCGAGCTTGTTCTTGAGGTAGCTCTCCAGGACCGGCATGGCGAACAGGTGGTCGACCGGGCCGTCGAAGAAGCCCTGGATCTGCGAGGTGTGCAGGTCGATCGACATGAGCCGGTCGGCGCCCGCGGTCTTGAACAGGTCGGCGATGAGCCGGGCGGTGATGGGCTCGCGGCCGCGGCCCTTCTTGTCCTGCCTGGAGTAGCCGAAGAACGGCATGACCACGGTGATGCGCTTGGCGGATGCCCGCTTGAGCGCGTCGACCATGATCAGCTGTTCCATGATCCACTTGTTGATGGGCGTGGTGTGGCTCTGGATGACGAAGGCGTCACAGCCGCGCACGGACTCCAGGTAGCGGGCGTAGATCTCGCCGTTGGCGAAGTCGATGAGTTTGGTGGGGGTGAGGGAGACGCCGACGTGCTTGGCGACCTCCTCTGCCAGCTCGGGGTGTGCTCGCCCGGAGAAGAGCATGAGGTTCTTCTCCCCGGGCTGCTTCATGCTGGTCACTTCGTGCTCTCCTGCTGCTCTCGCTCGGCCAGCGCCCGCTGGGCGGCCGCCGCCGACTTCGTGCCCGCGCGCCTGCGCAAGACCCATTTCTCGATGTTGCGCTGCCGCGCACGCGCCACGCCGATGGCGCCGGGGGGTACGTCGTCGACGATGGTCGAGCCGGCCGCCGTGTAGGCGCCGTCGTGGACTGTCACCGGGGCGACGAGCATGGTGTCGCAACCGACGAAGGCGCCGTCGCCCACCGTGGTGCGGTGCTTTTCGACGCCGTCGTAGTTGACGAAGACCGTGGAGGCGCCGATGTTGGCGTCGTTGCCGATGGTGGCGTCCCCCGCGTAGGACAGGTGCGGCACCTTGGAGCGTTCGCCGACCTTGGTGTTCTTCATCTCGACGAAGGTGCCCGCCTTGGACTTGCGCCCGAGCACGGTGCCGGGGCGCAGGTAGGCGTAGGGGCCGACGCTGGCCTCCGGGCCGATCTCGGCGTGGTCGCAGACCGCGTTGCGCACCACCGCGCCCTCGCCGACGACGGTCGAGGTGAGCGTGGTGCCCGGCCCGACCTCGGCGCCGGTCTTGATGACGGTCTCGCCGTGAAGCTGGGTGCCGGGGTGCACGACCGCGTCGGGCTCGATGCGGACGCCGACGTCGATCCAGGTGCTGTCGGGGTCGATGATCGTGACGCCGGCGCGCATGTGCTGCTCCAGCAGGCGCCGGTTAAGGATCTTGCGGGCGGCGGCGAGCTGCACGCGGTCGTTGACGCCTTCGACCTCGACATGGTCGGCGGCGACGCACGCGCCCACCCGGTGGCCGTCGCGGCGCAGGATGGCGAGGACGTCGGTGAGGTACTCCTCGCCCTGGGCGTTGTCGGTGGAGACGCGCTTGACGGCGTCGGCGAGCAGCAGGCCGTCGAAGGCGTAGATGCCGGAGTTCATCTCCTTGATCGCGCGCTGCTCCGGAGTCGCGTCCTTCTCTTCGACGATCTCCAGGACGGCGCCGCTCTCGTCGCGGATGATCCGGCCGTATCCGGTCGGGTCGGGCACTTCGGCGGTCAGCACGGTGACCGCGTTGTTCTCGGCGGCGTGCCGGTCGAGCAGCCCGGCGAGGGTCTGGGTGCGCAGCAGCGGCACGTCGCCGTAGGTGACGAGGACGGTGCCGGAGATCGTGCCGATCTCTTCGAGCACCGTGCGCACGGCGTGGCCGGTGCCGCGCTGCTCGCGCTGGACGACGGTGCGCGCGTCGGGGCTGGTGGCGGCCAGGTGGCCGCCGACCCGCTCGAGCGCGTGGCCGATCACCACGATGAGCTGCTCGGGCTCAAGGTCGCGGGCGGCGGCGAGCATGTGGTCGACCAGCGCACGGCCGCACAGCTCGTGCAGGACTTTCGGGGTCTGGCTCTTCATCCGGGTGCCCTCGCCGGCGGCGAGGACGATGACGGCTGCCGGGCGCGGCACACTCACGGACTGAGGCTCCCTGTGACTGGACAGATCAGGGCATTCGGTACGACATCCGCACCGCTGCACATTGTGCAGCTACCCTCCCGACACCGTGAGGATACCTGGACTCCCCCCGAACTTTCCGCCGGGGGGAGCCCGTTAAGGCTCCCGGAAGAGGACTCGAACCCCTACAAAGTGGACCAAAACCACTTGTCCTGCCGATTAGACGATCCGGGACAGATCGGACACGTGATGTCCGGCACTCCCTACGATACCGACCTCGCACGCCGCCGCGCGCCCCTATTGCCGCTCATCCCCGCCCGCGCCCGCGCGGGCCTATAACAGACCTTCGCAAACCGCGCAAGCCACGATTCCCACGCCGATCGGTGGTCCCGCCGTCACGTTCTCGACATTCCGGGCTCGGCCCTTCCTTACCTACGCTGGCGTAGGTTACGGTTGCGTAGCCAGGACATTCACCTACATACCTCGCGGAGGACTGCCAATGACCGTTGTCGCCGAGCGTTCCACCCCTGCCCCCAAGCCGGACTTCGAACCGGAACCGAAGTCCCGATCCGAGCTCATCACCTTCGGGCTCGTGGTCACCCTGCCTCTCGTGGCGATCGCCGCGGCCGTACCGTTCGCATGGGGATGGGGACTCGGCTGGACGGACATCGCCATCGCCTTCGTCTTCTATGTGGTCTCCGGGCTCGGCGTCACCGTCGGCCTGCACCGCTACTTCACGCACGGCTCGTTCAAGGCCAAGCGGCCGCTGAAGATCGCCCTCGGCATCGCCGGCAGCCTCTCCCTGGAGATGTCGGTGCTCGACTGGGTGGCCACCCACCGCAAGCACCACAAGTTCTCCGACAAGGAGGGCGACCCGCACTCGCCGTGGCGCTTCGGCCCCGGCTTCAAGAACATGACCAAGGGCCTGCTCTACGCCCACATGGGCTGGCTGTTCGAAAGCGAGCGCACCAACAGGGAGAAGTACGCCCCCGACCTGTGCAAGGACGAGGACGTGCAGAAGCTGCACAAGTGGTTCCCCGCGCTCGCGCTCACCTCGATCCTGCTGCCCGGCGTGCTCGGCCTGCTGCTTACCTGGTCCTGGCAGGGCGCGCTGACCGCGCTGTTCTGGGGCTCGCTCGTCCGCATCGGGCTGCTGCACCACGTCACCTGGTCCATCAACTCGATCTGCCACGTCTTCGGCGAGGAGGCCTTCCAGGTCCGCGACAAGTCGCGCAACGTCTGGTGGCTCGCCATCCCGTCCTTCGGCGAGTCCTGGCACAACCTGCACCACAGCGACCCCACCTGCGCCCGTCACGGCGCGCTCAAGGGCCAGATCGACCTGAGCGCCGGCCTCATCCGGATCTTCGAGAAGCTCGGGTGGGTGTACGACGTCCGCTGGCCGACGCCCGAGCGTCTGGCGGCGAAGCGCATTGCCTGACGATCAGCCGGTGAGCGGCGGCCCCGCAACGGCCGTCATTATGGAAACCGTGACCGAACCCCGATCCCGCAGGCGTATGTCCGGTGCCGAGCGCAGAGAGCAGCTGATCCGCATCAGCCGCACGCTCTTCGCGGAAAAGGGGTTCGACGGGACCTCTATCGAAGAGATCGCAGCTACCGCACAGGTGTCGAAGCCGGTGGTGTACGAGCATTTCGGCGGCAAGGAAGGGCTGTACGCGGTCGTCGTCGACCGCGAGATGCAGAAGCTGCTCGGCATGATCACCGAGGCGCTGTCGGCCGCGCACTCCCTGGTGAAGCTGGAGCGGGCCGCGCTGGCCCTGCTCCGCTACATCGAGGAGAGCAGCGAGGGCTTCCGCATCCTGGTCCGCGACTCCCACGCCGCGTCGGGCACCGGCACGTTCGCCAGCCTGATCAGCGAGATCGCGAGCCAGGTCGAGGACGTGCTCGCCGACGAGTTCGCGGCCAGGGGCTACGACCCCAAGCTCGCCCCCATGTACGCCCAGATGCTGGTCGGCATGGTGGCGCTGACCGGGCAGTGGTGGCTCGACGTGCGCAAGCCGAGCCGCGAGGAGGTCGCGGCCCACCTGGTCAACCTGGCCTGGAACGGCCTGACCGCGCTCGACCCCAACCCGTCGCTGACGGTCTCGCTGCGCGACCGCGTCGCCCCGGCCAAGCCGCGCGCGGTCAGCGAGAAGGAACTGCGCGAGCTGGAGAAGGCACGTGAGAAGGAGCTCAAGGAGGCGGAGAAGGCCCGCCAGCGCGAGCTCAAGGAGGCGGAAAAAGCCCGTATACGCGAGCTGAAAGAGCGCGAACGCCTGCTGAAGGAGGCGGAGAAGGCCCGTGAACGGGAGGAGAAGCTCCGCCAGCGCGAGGCTCGCCTGGCCGAGCGCGCCGCCCGCCTCGAGCAGGTAGATCATCCCGAGTGACCCTTGAACGGCGCGGTCCCGCGGAGTGACGATGAGGTTGAGCAGGGCTGACCTTCCATGGTGAGCCGTTGCGGCGACGTTAACGTGCTGTTCAACCGAACGGGGCACCATACGCCATATGTCTGCGGAACCGTTCCCGTCCGCCTCCGACCTGCCCCTTCCGCAGGAGCGGTTCCTCAACCGCGAGGAAAGCTGGCTCCAGTTCAACGAGCGGGTGCTGGAACTGGCCGAGGACCCCTCCCTGCCCCTGCTCGAACGCGTACGCTTCCTGGCGATCTTCGCCAGCAACCTCGATGAGTTCTTCCGCGTCCGGGTGGCCGGGCTGAAGCGGCGGATGGCGACCGGACTGCTGCTGCGCACCAAGAGCGGGCTCAAACCGCAGGAAGAGCTGGTCAGGATCGCCGCCGTGGCCGACGAGCTGGCCAGGCGGCACGCCGCCGCCTTCCACGAGCGGATCAGCCCCCAGCTCGCCGATGCGGGCATCGAGATCGTGCGCTGGGACGACCTGAGCCGCGAAGAGCGCACCGAGCTGCGCAGGCTGTTCAAAGAGCGCATCAGGCCCGTGCTCACGCCGCTGGCCGTGGACCCCGCGCACCCGTTCCCCTACATCTCCGGGCTGAGCCTCAACCTCGCCGTCCTGGTGCGCAACCCCGCGACGGGCCACACCGTGTTCGCCCGCGTCAAGGTGCCCTCGCAGCTGCCGAGGTTCGTCCAGGCGTCCAAAGACCGTTTCGTGCCACTCGAAGACGTCATCGCCGCCCACCTCGGGCAGCTCTTCCGCGGCATGGAGATCCTGCAGCACCACGCCTTCCGCGTCACCAGGAACGAGGACCTCGACGTCGACGAGGACGTCACGGAGAACCTCATGCAGGCCCTGGAGAAGGAGCTGCTCAAGCGGCGGTTCGGGCCGCCCGTGCGGCTGGAGGTCGAGGAGAGCATCACGCCGGAGGTGCTGGCCCCGCTCGTGGAGGAGCTCGAACTCGACCCGTACGAGATCTACCGCCTGCCCGGCCCGCTCGACCTGTCGGGCCTCCACGCGATCGCCGATCTCGACCGCGGCGAGCTGAGCTACCGCCCGTTCGTGCCCGCCGAGGTGATCAACGCCGAGGACGACATCTTCTCGGTGCTGCGCGAGCGCGACGTGCTGCTGCACCACCCGTACGACTCCTTCAGCACCAGCGTGCAGCGCTTCATCGAGGACGCCGCCGCCGACCCGAGAGTGCTCGCGATCAAGCAGACCCTCTACCGCACCAGCGGCGACTCCCCCATCGTCAACGCCCTCATCGACGCCGCCGAGGCGGGCAAGCAGGTCGTGGTGGTCGTCGAGATCAAGGCCCGGTTCGACGAGCACGCCAACATCTCCTGGGCGCGCAAGCTCGAACGCGCCGGCTGCCACGTCGTCTACGGCGTGGTCGGCCTGAAGACCCACTGCAAGCTGGCCCTCGTCGTACGTCAGGAGCCGTCCGGCGAGCTGCGCCGCTACTGCCACATCGGCACCGGCAACTACAACCCCAAGACCGCCCGCCAGTACGAGGACTTCGGCCTGCTCACCGCGGACCCGCTGGTCGGCGAGGACGTCACGGACCTGTTCATCCACCTGACCGGCTACTCCCACCACTCGGCCTACCGGCGGCTGCTCGTCGCGCCCCACTCCCTGCGCAGCGGCCTGGTGGCGCGCATCGAGCGGGAGATCGCCCACCAGCGGGCCGGCCGCCCCGCGCGGATCAGGATCAAGACCAACGCGCTGGTGGACGAGCCGATCATCGACGCCCTCTACCGGGCCTCCAGGGCCGGCGTGCCGGTGGACCTCTGGGTACGCGGCGTCTGCACCCTGCGCCCCGGCATCCCCGACCTGTCGGAGAACATCCGGGTCCGCTCCATCCTGGGGCGCTTCCTTGAGCACTCGCGCGTCTACGAGTTCGGGCTCGGCCGCCGCCCCGAGGTGTGGATCGGCAGCGCCGACCTCATGCGCCGCAACCTGGACCGCCGCGTCGAGGCCCTGGTCAAGGTGACCTCGCAGAAGCACAAGGCGTACCTCATCGAGCTGATGAACCGGGCCATGGACGACGCCACCGGCACCTGGTGGCTCAACTCCGACGGCACCTGGACCCGCCACCCCGGCGAGGACCTGCAAAGCCACCTGATCAGCACCCGCCGCTGGAGGACCGTTGACAACTGACGAGCCCATCAGGGCCGCCGGCGCCGTGATCGTGCGCGGCTCGGGCGACGACGCCGAGGTTGCCGTCATCTACCGTCCCCGCTACGACGACTGGACGTTCCCCAAAGGCAAGCTGGAGCCTGGCGAGCACGTCGTCGCCGCCGCCGTACGCGAGGTGCGCGAGGAGACCGGCCTCACCGTCACGCTCGGCCGGCCGCTGCCGACCGTCTTCTACCGCCCCGGAGGGCGGCTCAAGCGGGTCGACTACTGGGTGGCCCGGGTGGCCGCCGACGCCGGGTTCACGCCGGGCGACGAGGTGGGCGAGCTGCGCTGGGTGCCGATCGGCGAGGCGGAGCGGCTGCTGTCGTACAGCTGGGACACGCCGCTGCTGCCGGCCCTCGCCGACGCGCCGCTCGACACCACGCCGCTCGTCCTCGTACGGCACGCCTCCGCGGGCTCCAGGGACGAGTGGGAGGGCGACGACGACGCCCGGCCGCTCGACCGGCACGGCCTCGCCCAGGCGGGGGTGCTCTCCGCCGTCCTGCCCGCCTGGCGGCCCGGCCGGCTGCTGTCGTCGCCGAGCGTCCGCTGCGTGCAGACGCTGGAGCCGTACGCGCGGATCTCCGGGCTCGAGATCGGGGTCGATCCGCTGCTCAGCGAGGAGGGCCAGGACCCGCGCAAGACCCCCGCCCTGGTGTCCTCGCTGTCCGGGCCCGCCGCCGTGTGCAGCCACCGCAAGGTGCTGCCCGGCCTCATCCAGGCGCTGGCCGGGGAGGACGTCCGGCTGCGCAAGGGCGGCTTCGCCGTGCTGCACCGGGCGGACGGGCGGGTCGTCGCCGTGGAGCAGCACGCGACCTGACGGCGGGCGCCCGGCGACGGGCCGGGCCGTGGTGGTGCGCCCTCGGGTGAGGAGCCGGACCTGCCTCCGGTCACAGCACGGCCTCGACCGCCTTGCGGGTCTTCTTCCACACCTTGGGGAAGCCGGCGTGCGCGCGTTCCGCGGCGGCGCGTTCGAGGCCGATGAGCAGGCCGTAGGTGAAGGTGTCCGCACCCGCCTCGCGGGCGCTCGCCGCCTCCCTGGCCAGCAGCTCCTGCGCGACCACGCCGTCCTGGTACGCGCCCAGCGCCTCCTGGATGTCCTCCGCCGCCCCGGCCAGCGCGCCCATGTCGTCGCCGAGGCTCGGCCGGAGCGCTTCGGCGGTGTAGCGGGCGCGCTTGGCCGCCTTGCGCACGTCGTGCAAGGCGATCCCGCGGCGCTCCGGGTCGTCGATGGCCTGCGCGCGCTCGTAGGCGGCGATCACCCGCTCCCAGCCGGCCCTGGCGAGGTCGCGCAGCGTCTCCTGCGCGGGCTTGGCCGCCGCCTTGCCCAGCTCGGGGGCGGCGATCAGGGTGTCCAGAGCGTCGAGGAGGCGGTAGTAGCGCTCGCCGCTCAGCTCCTCCTTGATCCGCTCGTACGCGTGCCGCTCGCGTTCCAGCAGGCCGGCGCCCAGCCGGGTCGCGACGTCGCCGACGACCAGCTCGGGCTCCAGCCCCTCCAGCGCCCTGGCGAACCTGACCCTGATCACCTCGAGGTCGCGGGCCTCGCCGAGCACGTTGCCGAGCCGGCGCAGCTCGTCCTGCAGCCCGCGCGTGCCGGTCACGACGGTCTTGAACGCCTTGAGCGCGCTGCGCAGCCTGCGGGCGGCCACCCGCATCTGGTGCACGGCGTCCTCCTCGGCGCGCCGCACCCTCGGGTCCTGCGCCAGCAGGGCCTGCACCTGCTCGGCCAGGTACGCCATCACGACATCGCCCGCGCTGCCCGGCTTCGTGGCGGCCACGGGCGGCGGCGCGGGTTCGAGGAGCTTGGCGAGCTTGTTGCCCGCCTGCGACGGCACGGCTCCGGCCGCGCGCAGCCGCTTGCCGACCCTCGTCAGCAGCTTCCTGGTGCCGCCTTCGAGCAGCTCGGCCTCCACCTCGCGCCAGCGCACCACCCTCGGCTCGCCGCCGAGCACGGTGCCTTTGACCCGGTCGTCGGCGATCTCCGCCAGCCCCGTGCCGTCGGCGCTCAGCACGGTGACGCTCCTGCGGGTCTCCAGCTCGGCCACGGCCACCAGCTCGGCGCCGCGGGTGTAGGCGCGGACCAGCTCGGCCAGCTCGGCGGGAACGCTCTTGGTGCTGCGGGTGAGCGGGTGGGTGATCTCCTGGCGTACGCCCTTGGCCCTGGGCAGTTTGAGGTGCCAGCCGGGGTCGTCGCCGCCGCGCCGCCTCCTGAGCGTCACACCGCGCGCGGCCAGGCGCAGATCGGGGGTGTCGTAGTACAGGGCCACGAGCCGGTGGCTCTTCGGCCCGGTCACCTCGGCCAGGCCACTGAGGTCCGGGAGCTCGAAGTCCGCCTGGACGTCGTACTTGTCCTCGATCTCGATGCCCACCGCGCCTCGCAAAAGTCCTGGTCCGGACCATGATGCCACCCGGACGGGCGCGTCAGAAGGCGGGCCGTTCCCGGACGGCCACGAACACGCGCCTGTTTCTGGACGACCTTCTCGACGACCGGGAAGGCGCTCCTACTTCTGAACGACCACGAAGATCCTCCGGAACGGGAAGGGCGTCCCGTAGCTCCTCGCCGGATACGCCTCGGCGAGCAGCTTGCCCAGATCGTGCTTGAACCGCCGCTGGTCGTCCTCGTCGAGCCGGTCGAAGATCGGGCGCAGCGCCGTGCCGGAGACCCATTCGAGCACCGGGTTCTCGCCCTGAAGGATGTGGATGTACGTGGTCTCCCAGGCGTCGACCTGCGAGCCGCCCTGGTTGAGCAGGTCGACGTACTCCAGGGGCTCGCTCACCGGCTTGCCCCGCGTGTAGCCGCCGAGCTTGTCGGACCAGGCGCGGGAGTTGCACAGCTCGCGGATGGCCACGTGGCTGGGCGCGTCGAAGTTGCCCGGCACCTGGAAGGCCAGCCAGCCGCCCGGGGCCAGCTCCTCCATCCAGTGCTCCAGCACGGAGTGGTGGTCGGGCACCCACTGCAGCAACGCGTTCGAGATGAGCACGTCGACGGGCCGGTCAGGACGCCAGGTGGCGGCGTCGGCGACCTGGAACCTGACCTGCGACTGCAGCCTCCTGGCCTTGCCGATCATCGCCGGGGAGGAGTCGAAGCCCTCGATCGTCGCGTTGGGCCAGCGATTGGCCAGCTCGACGGTGAGGTCACCGCTGCCGCAGCCCATGTCCACGACATAGTCGGGCTCTACCGCCCCCACTCTCGAGATGAGCTCGATGAACGGCCGCGACCGCTCGTCCGCGTAGATGGCGTACGTGACCGGGTCCCAAATATCTCTCGACATGAAGATAATGGATATCGAGAGAGATATCTCGATGTCAAGACAGTACACTTGTGTGTCATGACGGAAGATGCTAGGGACGAGGTCGATCGCCTCGTCGCGGCTTGGCGGACGGAGCGCCCCGATCTCGACGTCGAGCCGCTCCAGGTGCTCTCTAGGGTGTCACGACTGGCCAAGCATCTCGACCGTGCACGGCGCGCGGCGTTCGCCGAGCACGATCTGGAGCCGTGGGAGTTCGACGTGCTGACGGCGCTGCGCCGGGCCGGCAAGCCCTACGAGCTCAGCCCCGGCGCCCTGCTCAGGGCCACGCTGGTGACCTCCGGCACCATGACCAACCGCATCGACCGCCTCGCCCAGGCCGGGCTCGTCCGCCGGCGGCCCGACCCCGAAGACCGGCGTGGCGTGCTCGTCTCCCTCACCGAGACGGGACTGCAGCGGGTGGACGCGGCCTTCGCCGACCTCCTGCGGAGGGAGCGGGAGCTGCTGTCCGGCCTCGGACCCGACGACCAGCGCACCCTCGCCGGCCTCCTCCGCACCCTCCTCACCCCCTTCGACTCCCCTCTCTGACCCCGCACTCCACCCGCCCCGCACTCCGCCTCTGACCCCGCACTCCGGGCGAAGCTCCCGCTTGCGACCCGCCCCGCACAGAACCGGCGGGCTCCGATCGCCCGCCGGCTCGGCGAGCGCACCCGACGAGCCCGCCGACACCGCCCCTCCCATCCGACACCGCCCTATCCCGACACCGCCCCGCCCATCCGACACCGCCTCCCGCAGACACCGCCTCCCGCAGACACCGCCTCCCCGCCGGAAACGACGATGGCCCCGATCCGGCGTGGGATCGGGGCCATCGCGCTGATCGCCCGGCATTCGTGTCACCCGGCATGCGTGAGCGCCGCCGGCACCCGCCGAGGCGCTCTCAGACGGCGCCGGCGGGCCTGTCCGGAGAGGCGGTCACTCGCCCAGGCGGTCGGCGACTTCGAGCCACTCGGCCTCGATCGCGTCCTTCTGGGCCGTGATCTCGCGGAGCTGCGCGTCGAGTTCGCCCAGCTTGGCGTAGTCGCTGGCCGCCTCCGCCATGGCCGCATGCAGCTTGGCCTCCTGGTCGCTCAACTTGTCGAGCTGGCGTTCCAGGCGGTTGAGCTCCTTGCGAAGCTCGCGCTCCTCCTTGGCCGAGAGCCCGCTCGGCGCGCTGGACGGGCTCGGCTGCGCGGCGGCAGGCTCGGACGCGGCGGGCGCGGCCCCCACCCCGAGGCGGGCGGTCACGGCCGTACCGGCGGCGCGGCGTTCGAGATACTCGTCCACCCCGCCCGGCAGCAGCGACAGCTTGCCGTCACCCAGCAGCGCCACGCACTTGTCGGTGACCCGCTCCAGGAAGTAGCGGTCGTGGCTCACCAGGACCAGCGTGCCCGGCCACCCGTCCAGCAGGTCTTCGAGCTCGTTGAGCGTCTCGATGTCGAGGTCGTTGGTGGGCTCGTCGAGCAGCAGCACGTTGGGGTCGTCCATGAGCAGCCGCAGCAACTGCAGCCGCCGCCGCTCACCGCCGGACAGATCGCCGACCACCTTCCACTGCGCCTCGCCACGGAAGCCGAGGCGTTCGAGCAGCTGGGAGGCGGTCCACTCGCGCTTGCCGACCTTGAGGTACTTGCGGACCTCCTCCACCGACTCCAGCACCCGCCGCGTCGGGTCGAGCTCGCCCAGCTCCTGCGACAGGTGGGCAAGACGTACGGTCTTACCCCTGATCACCCGCCCCGAGTCGGGCTCGATCGTGCCGGCGAGCAGGCGCAGCACCGACGACTTGCCCGACCCGTTCACCCCGATCAGACCGATGCGGTCACCGGGGCCGAACTGGTACGTGAGGCGGTCGAGCACCAGCGGACCGGTGCCGGGGCCACCGGCGTGGAGCGTGACGTCTTCGAGGTCGTACACCGTCTTGCCGAGCCGGGCCGCGGCGAAGCGCATCAGCTCGACGGTCTCGCGGGGCGGCGGCTCGTTCGCGATCAGCGCCTGAGCGGCCTCGACGCGGAACTTCGGCTTGGACGTACGGGCGGGCGGGCCGCGCCGCAGCCAGGCGATCTCTTTGCGCATGAGGTTCTGGCGGCGCTCCTCGGCGGCCTGGGCGATGCGGGCCCGCTCGGCCTTCGCCAGGACGTACGCCGCGTAGCCGCCCTCGTAGCGCTCCACCCGGCCGTCCACGACCTCCCACGTACGGGTCGAGACCGCGTCGAGGAACCACCGGTCGTGCGTGACGACCACCAGCGCGCTCTTGCGGCCCGCGAGGTGCCCGGCCAGCCACGCGATGGCCTCGATATCGAGGTGGTTGGTGGGCTCGTCCAGCATGATCAGGTCGTGGTCGTCGATGAGCAGCTTGGCCAGCGCCGTACGCCGGCGCTCACCGCCCGACAGGTCGCCCGCCTTGCCGTCGAGGTCGAGGTCGCCGATCAGGTTGGCGAGGATGTCGCGTACGCGCTGGTCGCCCGCCCACTCGTGCTCCGCCAGCCCGCCGAGCACCGTCTCGCGCACGGTGAGCGTGTGGTCGAGGGTGTCCTGCTGCGTCAGGAACCCCACCCGCAGGCCACGGCTGTGGGTGACGCGGCCGCTGTCGGGACGTAGCGTGCCCGCGAGCACGGACAGCAGCGTCGTCTTGCCGCCTCCGTTACGCCCGACGACACCGATGCGGTCGCCTTCCTCGACGCCGAGGGAGACGTCGGTGAGGAGCGGCTTGGGGCCGTAGGCGTGGGAGACCGACTCGAGATTGACCAGATTCATGGCCTTCCCAGGGTATCGGCTCCCCACGTACCGCCCGCCCGCGTCGGCACCGCCGATGGCGCACCTGGGAGCCCGCGAGAACCCACTTGACGACCACTCTCGGAAACCCTCTCGACCACGCACCCCGAAACCTGAACGCGCCTCACCCACCTCGGACCCTGAGCACGCCCCACCCACCAACCCCGAAGCCTGAGCGCGTCCCGCCGACCAACCCCGGAACCTGAACACGCCCCGCCCGCCACCCCCGGAGCCTGAGCACGCCCCACCCACCAACCCCGGAACCTGAGCGCGTCCCGCCGACCGACCCCGGAACCTGAACACGCCGCACCCGCCAACCCCGGAGCCTGGGCACGCCCGCCCGCCAACCCCGGAACCTGGGGAGTCTCGCCCGACTTCTCAAAAGTCGAAGACGACTTCTCGACAGCCCGAATTCTTGGAAGCCGAAGGTGACGAGGCTCAGATCACGGTGGCGCCCTGGACCGGGCCGTGGGCGGCGACGGCCGTGTGGGCGGCGCCCGTGGCGGTGAGGCTTTCGGCCAGGTCGCGGGCGTGGGTGGCGTCGATGGCGAGGAACGCGCAGGTCGGCCCCGACCCGGAGACGATCGCGCCGAGCGCGCCGTGCTGGCGGCCGAGTTCGAGGGTCGGGCCAAGCTCGGGGCGGAGGTTGAGCGCGGCGGGCTGAAGGTCGTTGCTGAGGTGGGCGCCGAGCGCGTACGCGTCGCCGGTGCCGAGCGCCTCCATCAGGGAGTCGTTGAGCGTCGGCCACGGCACCTCGGCGTTGGACTCCGCCCGGAGACGGTCGCACTCGGCGTACACCGTGGCCGTCGAAAGCCCGCCGTCGGCCAGGGCGAACACCCAGTGGAACGTGCCCCCGGTGGGCAGCTCGGTCAGTTGCTCGCCGCGCCCGGTGCCGACCGCCGTACCACCGATGAGCGAGAACGGAACGTCGCTGCCCAGGTCGCCGGCGATCTCCATGAGATCGTCCATGGGCAGCCCGAGACCCCACAGCTCGTTGCAGGCCACGAGCGCGCCGGCCGCGTCGGCGCTGCCGCCCGCCATGCCGCCCGCGACCGGGATGCTCTTGTGGATGATCAGCTCGGCGCCGTAGCTCCGCCCGGCGTGCTTGGCGAGAGCGCGAGCGGCCCGGATGGCGAGGTTGCTGTCGTCGATCGGCACCTGGTCGGACCACTTCCCGTTCACCTGAACGGTGATCCCCTCGGACTCCTTCGCCACCACCTCATCGAAGATCGACACGGCGTGGAAGACGTTGACCAGGTCGTGGTAGCCATCTTCCCTGAGCGGGCCGACAGAAAGCTGCACGTTGACCTTCGCGGGCACACGTACGGTCACCGAACTCATCGATCTTCTGCCACTCTCACTACTTGCCGGGGTCAAGGACACTCGATGTTATCGGGGCGCGGAGCCCTGACATGCGGTTCTCGAAATATGACGCCGAGGTCTCTCGACTCCTCACCACGGAGAGTCAAGTTGGTCACCAATTACCCCGAACCTCCGTGATGACAGCGCGTGAACCCCTCCGACGACTTATGCGCAGAAACGAGAACTCCGCGCGATTTGCCGCGCTATCCGCACACCCACACGAAGCCCCGAACGCATAAGCCCCGCCCCACAGGCACACACCGCCCCGACACCTCACTCAGGCGAACACAGACACCCGCCACGGCACTTCGCGCAGGCCGAACACACACAACCGCCGCGACACCTCACACGGGCCGAACACGCACCCCCGCCGCAGCACCTCCTCCAGGCCGAACACACACTCGCCACGGCACCCCGCGCAGACCGAACACAAACTTGCCGCGACTCCCCGCACGGGCTGCCAAGCACAGCCGCCCAAGCGTGCGTCCTTGCCCGCCCCGGCATCCTCGCCCAGCCCACAGCGCCTCCTACAGGCCCGCTAGCAAGCCTCAGCCACCCACGCACCACTCACACACGCCGGACCCGCACGCACGACAGACCCACACGCCACCCCACGCACGCCAGATCCACACGCCAACTCACGCACGCCGGACCCGCACCACTCACCCGCGCCGGACACCTACACCCGCCCCGACGGGGCCTACAAGCCAGGTGCCCTCCCACCCGCACCGCGTCATCAGGCGCGGAGCAGCACGCACCCACCCCAGCCGCCCCACCACCAGCGCCACCCAGGTCACGAAGCCCAGCACCCCGACCGCCCCACGCCAGCACACCGCACCACCAGATCACGAAGCCGCACCCACCCGCCCACGCCGCACTCCGAGCCACCCCACCACCGCCACCACCATCGCGAACGCCACCGACACGGACACCGACACCGACCACGTCGTCGCGGTGGAGGTTGGACAGGGACGAAACCCGGACCCGGACACGGACAGGAGCAGGGGCAAGGGCTGTTACCAAGGGGATGTCGATGACGCCCCCTTCCTGCTCGATGATGTCCTTCCTGATGAAAAGGGGTGAACGACATGGTGACAGTGGTCGAGGTGCCGCAGTGGCGAGGATCGGGCTCGCGTACCGCCGAACGCCTGAAGGAAGGAGCGCGGCTGCTGGCCGACATGGTGGTCGCCGAGAGCCGGGTACGGGTCGCCGTCGAGGACGATCTCGTGACCACGGCGTCGCGGGTGCGGGCCGCGATTGAGCAAACGTCCGACGGCTTCGTGGTCACCGCGGGCGGGGACTGCGGTGTCGAGCTGCAGCCGATCGCGGCGGCGCGGAGGCGGTACGGGGACCGGCTGGTCGTCATCTGATTCGACGCCCACGGCGACTTGAACACACCCGCCACCTCGCCCTCGGGTGCTACCACGGCATGGTCCTGCGCGCCCTCACCGGGGACGGCCCCACGGGCCTGGTGGCCGGAGAGCCGCTGACGTCGCGGCAGATCGTCCTGGCCGGCGTACGCGACCTGGACGCCGGGGAGAAGGAGTTCATCGACAGCGCGGAGGTGCCGCTCCTTGCACCGGGCGCGGCCCCGGAGGCTCTGATCAAGGCGATCGAGTCCCGCCGCGAAGAGGGCGTGTCATCCTCGGGAACGGACGCGGGCACCGCAACAAGCCCTCCCCGGGAGGCAGCGGCGGCACCGGACGACGACACCGTCGTCTACATACACATCGACTTCGACGTGCTGGACCCGCAGATCTTCGCCAGCGTGGGATCGCCCGCGCCCGACGGACTGCGCCCCGAAGACCTGCTGTCGCTGGTGCGCGCCGTGGGTGAGCGGTTCAAGGTGGTCGGGCTCGGACTCACGGAGTACGAGCCGTCCCGCGAGGAAGACCAGAAACTGCTGTCTCCCCTGGTGGGCGACCTGGTGCAGGCATGCACCGGCTGAGCTCGCCACCGCCTGGCGCACACCGCCGTCATGACGCTCGGGCAGCGGCGATGACCTCGTAGCCGGTCAAACCTGCCCCGTCCCGGCCGACACCATCGTGCGCCGACCAGGCAGTGACGCTGATGCCAGAGCCGACAGGGCTACGGCTGTCTTGCCCCGCTCCCACCGACACCGCCGTTGCAACGGCCCCACAGCGCACTGCTCCCGGAGCCGGCAGAGCTACGGCTGAGCCCCCGCCCCGCTCCCGCCGACGCCATCGTTGCAGGGCCAGGTAGCGACGCTGCTCCCGGAGCCGGCAGAGCTACGGCTGAGCCCCCGCCCCGCTCCACCACCACCACTGCAGCAGCCCCGCAGCGGGACTACCCCCGGAGCCGACAGGGCCACAGCTGAGCCAGCCCCGCTCCACCACCGCCACCACTGCAACAGTCCCGCAGCAGCACTACCCCCGGAGCCAGCGAGCTACGGCGGCTCAGGCCGCTGCGGGGTTACGTCCCGGCGAGTGATGTAGAACCGGGCCTCCGATCACGCTCGGTGCAGCCTCGGCGCGAGCGGAGCCGCGACCGGGCGCCAAGGAACCGTACATCGGAGGTCTGCGCTCTGGCTCGGTGTCCCGCAACCACCACCGCCCGCTCCGCCGCCCCGCATGCCCGGAACCTGCCGCAGGACCGTGCCCGAGCGCCGGAATCCAGCCGGCACGCAAAGCACTCGCGGGCTCGACAGCACACCGGGAAGAGCGTCGAGCGCGCCGGGCGAGCCGAGGTGAGGCGGCCGTCTGGCCCGCCGACCGGTCTCGGGACCGTGAAGGCGGTCGTCAGGCCCGCCGACCCGGTTCCAGGACCGTGAAAGCGGCCATCACACCCGCCGACCCGGTTCCAGGACCGTGAAAGCGGCCATCACACCCGCCGACCCGGTTCCGGGCCGGGGCCGGAACGTTGCCGGCAGGATGGGCCGCGCACGTCCCGCCCTGTCCGCACATCGAAGGTCGGACGTCGGAGCTTGGAGGGCATGCGAGGGCCGGAGGGGTGGCGCGGACGCTGCGTAGTCGGGACGCCTGTGGGGGCGACACGAACGCCGCACAATCAGACACCCGCAGGGGCAACACGAACGCCGCGCAGTCGAGACACCCGCGGGGGCGGCTGGAATCCTCAGCCTGGGCGGACGGCTCCTCGGAACGAGGAGCGGTAGTAGGGGATGTTGAGGAAGCTTGTCGTTCTGACCACGTCGCCGGTCTTGGGGGCGTGGATCATGAGGCCGTGGCCGAGATAGAGGGCGACGTGGGTGGGCGCGCCGGTGCCGCCGCCGAAGAAGAGCAGGTCGCCGGTGCGGCGGGCCGAGAGCGGGATGCGGCGGCCTTGGCGGAATTGGGCTCCCGTGTAATGACTCAGCCGTACGCCGGCTTTGGACCAGGCGTAGAGGGTCAGGCCGCTGCAGTCGAAGCCCCTGGTTCTCGCGCCTCTGCCGATGCCGAACGTGGGGCCCTTGGGTGAGCCTCCGCCCCAAGAGAAGGCGACGCCCAGCTGGGTGAGGGCGGCTGCGGCGGCGATCTGTCCCTTCGTCAGGGCCTTCTTCTTGCGGGCGGCTTCGGCGGGGGTGGCCGTGGCGGTGAGGAGAGTTACGACGAACGCGACGAGCAGGGCGGGGCGGAGGGTGAACCCGAGGAAGAAGGAGTTCTTGGTCATGGGTGCCTCCCAGGTTGAACGGGGGTGGGAGGCCAGGATCCGGTGCCGGGCGGGGGCGGGATGGGGCCGAACGCGGTTCTGTGGATCCGGGAGGGCGGGAGGCCAGGCCTGTGGAAATCCCCCGGGTCACCACCTGCTTCTCGCCGGCTCACCACCTGCTTCTCGCCAGCTCATCACCCGTTTCTCCGTCCGCTCATCACCCGTTTCTCCGTCCGCTCATCACCTGGTTCTCACCTGCTCACCACCCGGTTCTCGCCTGCTCACCACCCGGTTCTCGCCTGCTCATTGCCTTTGTGGTCACCTGGTCATCGCCTAGCTGAGAAGTCACGCTGCTGAGCGCGAGGCACAGAACTGGCGCATGCGACGTGCGGCAGGCCCACGAAGCGTGGTTACGCGGGGGCAGGGGCCCGCACAGACCACGCCGATCACGGAGGCGGGACCCGCACAGACCACGCCAATCGCAGGAAACGGGACCCGCGCAAACCACGCCGATCACAGGAAACGGAACCCGCACAGACCACGCCGATCACAGGAAACGGAACCCGCACAGACCACGCCGATCACAGGAAACGGAACCCGCACAGACCACGCCGATCACAGGGAACGGGCAGGAGCGGGGTCTGGTGGAGGCCAGGCCCCGGTGGTGAGCGGAGGGTGGAGGGGCAGGCCCCAAATGGCAGGCCCGGAGCGGGATGTGCGGGACCGAAGGGCGGGTGCGGGCCAGGTGGTGCCGCGCAGGCGGCCCACCAGGCTTTCGACTGTGCGGCGTGGTCAGGGGCGGTGTTCGGCGATGCGGGCGAAGGCTTGGATGTCGAGTTGCTCGCCGCGCGCCGACGGGTCGACGCCGGCCGCTCTCAGCGCGCGTTCCGCGTCCGCGGCGCTGCCGGCCCAGGTCGCGAGGGCGGCGCGGAGGGTTTTGCGGCGTTGGGCGAAGGCGGCGTCCACCACCTCGAAGACTTCCTCGCGGGTGGCCGTGGTGGGCGGCGGGTCGCGGCGGACGAGGGAGACCAGGCCGGAGTCGACGTTGGGTATGGGCCAGAAGACGCTGCGGCCGACGGGCCCGGCCCTGCGCACGTCGGCGTACCAGGCGGCTTTGACCGACGGAACGCCGTACACCTTGGAGCCCGGCCCGGCGGCGAGGCGGTCGGCGACCTCCGACTGCACCATGACCAGCCCCTTGCGCAGCGAGGGCAGCACCTCCAGCAGGTGCAGCACCACCGGGACGGCCACGTTGTACGGGAGGTTCGCCACGAGCGCGGTGGGCCGGTGGCCGGACAGGTCGCCGGGCGTGACCTTCATCGCGTCGGCGTTGACGACCGTGAGGTTTGCGGCATCGGCGCGCTCGGCGACGGTGATGGGGAGCTGGGTGGCGAGCACCGGGTCGATCTCGACGGCGACCACGTGAGCGGCCGACGGCAGCAGCGCGAGGGTGAGCGAGCCGAGGCCGGGCCCGACCTCGATGACGACGTCGTCGGGTGAGAGGTCGGCGACGCGGACGATGCGCCGGACCGTTCCGGCATCGATCACGAAGTTCTGCCCGAGCTTCTTTGTCGGACGAAGATCTAGCTTGTCCGCCAAAATACGTATTTCTGCAGGGCCCAACAGCCTCATCATCCAACCAGTCTCCCGCATGAAGAACGTGCGATGGCGCGTGGGGAGATCAAAGGAGAGGATGGCGGGGAACAGGAAGGGACGTCCCTCATGGAGCCAACGGGCGCCGCGCCGCTCCGGCCGACCGACTTACGGGAGATCGGGCCGTACCGGCTGCTGGGCCGCCTCGGCGAGGGCGGCATGGGGACCGTGTTCCTCGCCAAGGCACCGACCGGGCGTTTCGTCGCGGTCAAGGTGGTGAAGGCGGCGTACGCCGATCAGGAGGGGTTCGCGGCACGCTTCCATGCCGAGGTCGAGAACGCCCGGCGGGTGGCGTCGTTCTGCACGGCCCAGGTGCTCGGCAACGGCACCACCGCCGACGGCCGGCCGTACATGGTGACCGAGTACATCTCGGGCACTCCCCTGTCCGCGCAGATCGCGAACCACGGGGCGCTCGACCCCGGGCCGCTGCACGGCGTCGCGCTGGGCGTGGCGGCGGCGCTGGCGGCGATCCACGTGGCCGGGCTGGTGCACAGGGATCTCAAGCCGGCGAACGTGATCCTGTCCATCTCCGGGCCGCGCGTGATCGACTTCGGAATCGCGCGGGCGCTCGATCGCGAGACGGGGTTCACGCTGTCCGGCGAGCTGCTGGGCAGTCCGGGGTGGTGGGCTCCCGAGCAGGTACGCGGTGAGCCGGTCAGCCCGGCGGCCGACATCTTCGCCTGGGGCTGCCTGGTGGCGTACGCCGGGAACGGGCGCCACCCGTTCGGGCGCGGTGACCCCGTCACGCTGGCGCACCGGGTGCTCAACACGCCGCCCGACCTGGGGGCGCTGCCCGCTCCGCTCAACGACCTCGTACGCCGGGCCACCTCCATGGACCCCGCCCTGCGGCCCAGCGCGCAGGATCTGCTGATCGCCCTGGTGGGCGGCACGCCGGCGACCGCCGCCGCTCCGGCCGATCCGCCGACGCTGGTGGCGACCGAGATGCTGGGCGAGTGGGAGCCGCCCCGGAACGTCCTCGACGAGGCGGACGCCACGGCCGCTTTCCCCACCCCGCCCCCGCGTGCTGCGGCGGGCGCCCCTCCAGGTGGCGGCGCGCGGCCGACCGTGCCGCCCGCGTCTTTCGGCGCCGCCGCTTCGGACGCTCGGTCGGGCCAGGCGTCCGCCGGGGAGCGGGCGCGGCAGGAGGAAGTGGCGGCCAGGCGGGAGCCGGGCGTCCCACGTCCCGGGCGAAAGTCAGGCACGGAAACGCTTCCGGGGACGCCGCCTCCGCTCGCCCCGGCCGACGAACCCGACACCCTCGACGGCACCCGTACGCCGGGCACGCGCCGGCTCATCGCCGCCGCGGCGGCCGTGGCGGCGATCGTCGTGACGGTGGCGGTACTGGTGGCGACGTCCGGGCGCGACACCGCCGTCACCGCGAATCCCGGCGCCCCCTCCCAGGTCGCGGGCAGCGGGCGGCCCGATGACGTGGGACGCAGGTTCGCCCTGGGCCCCGGCTTCGATGATCCGGTGGCGATCGTCCCGGAGGCGCCGCAGTGCGGACTACGGACGTACCAGGACATGACGGCCACCAAGGGGCAGCTCTGCGTGATCCGCTGGACGATGATCAACCCGAGCGGGACACGGCGGAAGCTGATCCGGCCCGTGGTGACGATGGTGGACGATCGGGGCGCCGAGCACGGCGCGGCGGCTTTCGCGCTGCCTCCGGCGATCCCTCCGGGCGGGCGGCTGGACAGCGCGTTCGTGTTCGACCTGGCCCCGTACCGCAAGCCGGTGAAGATGACGGCGGCCATGCTCCGGGACGGCCGCCAGATTGAGGTGGCCCTGGGGTGATCAGGAACGCTGTGCTCTTGGTGGCGCTGGTGCTGGCGATCACGCCGGTGACCGCCGCCTACTCGTCCCATGGACGGACGGCGGCAGCGGAGCGTGCCGCGTGCGCCGGTGACGCCGACTTCGACGGTGACGGGGCAGGCGATGTGGTGGCCGGTGACCCGTTCGGGGACGGGCAGAAAGGGGCCGTGCACGTTCTCTCGGCGGGCGAGGTCGTGCCGGTCACGGTGCCGGGCGCGGCGCGGGGCGACGGGCTCGGCTGGTCGGTACGGCTGGCGCAGCTCAACGGCGACTCCTGCGCCGACCTGGTGATCGGGGCCCCGTACGCGGACGTGGACGGCGTGGAGGACGCCGGCGCGGTGTTCGTGGTCTACGGCGGCCGGGTCGCGGCCCCGCAGCGGCTGACCGCGCCGCGCCCGCAGCGGTTCGCCCACTTCGGCTGGTCGCTGGCCGCCAAGGGCGACCTGGTGGCGATCGGCGCGCCGTACGAGGACGAGGGGGACCTGCCCGACACCGGAGCCGTGTACGTCCGCAAGGGCGCGGGCGAGCTGCGCCGCATCAGTCAGGAGAGCGTGGGCGTGCGGGGCACCGGCGAGGCGGGCGACCAGTTCGGCTGGTCGCTGGCGTTCGGCCCGAAGAACGCGCTGGTCGTCGGCGTCCCGTACGAGAACGACGACGGCCTGGGCCGCCAGGTCGAGGACGGGAGGATCGATTCGGGCGCGGTGGTGTTCATCGACGACGTGCTGGCGGCGAAGCTCACCTCGCAGAAGCGGGACTCCCCGACCGGCGTCACCGGCGACCGGTACGGCTACGCGGTCGCCTACTCCGAGGGCTCCGGGTACGCGATCGGCGCCCCCGGCCCCGGGTACGTCGATCTGCTCGGCACGGACAGGAAGCCCCTGCGGCGGGTGGCGCAGGAGGGCGGGCAGGCGTTCGGCTTCTCGCTGGCGGCCTCGGCGGACGGGCGGCTGGCGATCGGCGCCCCGTACGGGGGCGGCGTGCGGGTGATCTCGTGGAAGAACGAGGCCGAGGACCGGCGGCTGGAGGACGCGGGTGGGCTGTTCGGCTGGTCGGTGGCGTTCAGCGGGAACAGGCTGTACGTGGGCCAGCCGGACGCGCGGCCGTACGGGCGGGTCGCGGTGGCGGGGCGCAACGCCGAGACGTTCGACCCGCTGCAGCCGCAGCAGGGCGCCGACTTCGGCGCCGGCCTCGCCGGCTGAGCGGGATCAGGCAGCGGTCACGAGCCTGGCCGAACCGGGATCAGGCGGCGGTCACGAGCCTGGCCGAACCGGGATCGGGCAGCGGTCACGAGGCTGGCCGAACCGGGGTCGGGCGGCGGGCAAGAAGGGTCAGGTCGTGTGGAAGAGACGGTCGCCGCACGCCGGCCACACGCCCTGCCACCTCCCGCCGACCTGCCGATACAGCACCTGCGCCCGATACGTCTGCTCCTCCTCCGGCCACTCCGACGGCAGCCCCATGCCGCCGACCGACCTCCAGACGGGCAGGCTGAACTGGTACATCCCGTAGTAGGGCCCGTCCGGGTTGTACGCCTCGGGGTCGCCGCCGGACTGGCAGCCGGCCAGCGCCTCCCAGTCGAGCCTGGCCACGTCGCGCGGGATGGTCACGGTACGCGGCGGCGCGACCCTGATGACGGTCCCCTCCTCGGGGAAGCTGTCGAGCGGCGGATCGACGAGGTAGCCGCGCCGTGCCCGGATGCCGTGCTCGCGGAGCACGCCGCGCACGGTCTTGGCGGTGGTCTGCGCGGTGCGCCGGGTGTTGCCGGTCACGACGTGCACTTTGCGCAGGGTGTAGAAGGTCAGCGCCATGCCTTCGAGCGGCACCTCGTACGCGGGGGGCGCGGACAGCCGCCCGGCGGCGGGGGTGAGGTCGAGCTCGGCGAGCGCGTCGCCGACGTTGGTGGCGGTGACGAGGTGGGTGGTGGTCCGGCCGTCGAGGGTCAGCGTGATGGGGCGGGCGCGGCGCACCTCGATGGTGGTGCCGTCGGTGACCTCTTTGTGCGCGGCGGGGCGTACGACGTCGCCGGCTGCGAGCCGTACGCCGGTGTCGTCGAGCACCTCCCCGACGGTGGCGGCCATGGCGTGCACGGGCCTGCGTTCGCCGTCCACGACGACCGTGACCTCTTTGACCAGGAGCGAGACGGTCACGAGCGTTCCGACGGCCAGCGCGCCGGCCGCGCAGACGACGGGCGTCCACGGGGAACGCCACGGGATGGGTGGGCGGGGCGCACGCCTCTTTCCTCGCAACGGGCCACCTCCGATAGCAGGAAACGGCCCGAACGCTAGCGAGGACGCGACGAACGCCCGCGTGACTTCACCGGAATATGGTCACCACTCGCCGAAGACCGTGACTCCGTTGGCGCTGATCGCCTCGCACAACCGGTCGGGATGGACGTTCTTGACCTCGGCGAGGCAGCGCAGGGTGAGCGGGATGAGGTAGGGGGCGTTGGGCTTGCCGCGGTGCGGGACCGGCGGCAGGTAGGGGGCGTCGGTCTCGACCAGCATCAGCTCGGGCGGCGCGACCGCGGCGGCCTCGCGCAGGTAGTGGGCGTTCTTGTACGTCACGGGCCCAGAGAACGACATGAAATATCCGGCTTCGACGCACTTCTTGGCCATCTCGGCGTCACCGGAGAAGCTGTGGAACACCACCACGTCCGGCGCGCCCTCGGCGGCCAGCACCTTCAGCACGTCGTCGTGCGCCTCGCGGTCGTGGATGACGAGGGCCTTGCCGGTGCGCTTGGCGATCTCGATGTGCGCGCGGAAGCTCGCGTGCTGGTCGTCCTTGCTCGCCCAGTCACGGTAGTAGTCGAGGCCGGTCTCACCGACCGCCCGCACCTCGGGCCGCCGGGCCAGCTCCTCGATCTCCGCGAGCGCCTCGGGGGTGGCGGCGTGGGCCTCGTTGGGGTGGATGGCCACCCCGGCGTACACGCCCTCCTGCCCGGCCGCGGCGTCGGCGTTCCAGCGCGAGGAGGTCAGGTCGTAGCCGATGGTGACGAGCCGCGTCACACCGACCGCGCGGGCGTCGGCGAGGATGCTGCGCACGCTGGCCTCGGCCGCCTGAGCGGCCTGCGCGACCGGGTCGCCCGATGACGCCTGCCGGTCGCCCACCATGATGTCGAGGTGGCAGTGGCTGTCGAAGACGGGCGAGGAAAGCGGCTCTGGCGCGGCGGGAAGCTTGCTCACGGGATCTACGGTAGCCCCGCCGCGCCGTGGCGGCTCACTCGGCCAGCCGGGCCAGCTCCTCGTCGACGACCTTCGGGTCGAGCTTCTTGAACAGCGGCGACGGCGGCGCGAGCGGGGTGCCGGGCTTGATCGGCCGGTGCTCCCAGCGGGCGGCGCCGTCGTAGTCGCCGGTGATGACGGGGTACGGCGTGCCGCCGTCCTCGTCGACCTCGCGGATCTCCGGCATGCCGGACCAGACGCCCTCGCCGCCCAGCATGGCGTAGACCTTGTTGGACGAGCTGGGCAGGAACGGCGTCAGCAGCGTCTTGGCGTCGTCGACCACCTGCAGCGCGACGTGCAGGATCGACTTCTGCCGCTCGGGGTCGTCCTTGAGCTTCCACGGCTCCTGCTCGGCGAGGTACTTGTTGGCCTCGCGGATGACGTCGAACGCCTCGGTGATGGCGTTCTTGAAGCGGGAACGGCTGAGCTCGGCGCCCACGGGGCCGAAGGCGTTGCGCGAGCGCTCCAGCAGGGCGCGGTCGGCGTCGGTGAGCTGCCCGGCCTCGGGCACCGCGCCGAAGTTCTTCGCCGCCATGGAGATCGAGCGGTTGACGAGGTTGCCCCAGGCCGCGACCAGCTCGCCGTTGTTGCGGTTGACGAACTCCTGCCAGGTGAAGTCGGTGTCCTGGTTCTCCGGACCGGCGACGGCGATGTAGTAGCGCAGGGCGTCGGCGTCGTAGCGCTCGAGGAAGTCGCGGACGTAGATGACGACCTGGCGTGAGGAGGAGAACTTGCGGCCCTCCATGGTCAGGAACTCGCTGGAGACCACCTCGGACGGCACGTTGAGCGCGCCGAGCGAGCCGGGCGTGCCGTTGCGGGCGCCCTGGCCGTTGTAGCCGAACAGCATCGCCGGCCAGATCTCGGCGTGGAAGACGATGTTGTCCTTGCCCATGAAGTAGTAGCCGCGCGCGTCGGGGTTCTGCCACCACTGGCGCCAGGCGTCGGGGTCGCCGGAGCGCCTGGCCCACTCGATGGAGGCCGACAGGTAGCCGATGACCGCGTCGAACCACACGTACAGGCGCTTGTTGGGCTGGTCGCGCCAGCCGTCGAGCGGGATCGGCACGCCCCAGTCGAGGTCGCGGCTGATGGCCCGCGGCTGGAGGTCGCCGAGCAGGTTGAGCGCGAACTTCAGCACGTTGGGCCGCCACTCGCCCTGCTTGGACTGCAGGTAGGAGCCCAGCACCTCGGAGAAGGCCGGCAGGTCGAGCATGAAGTGCTCGGTCTCGACGAACGTCGGCGCCTCGCCGTTGATGCGGCTCTTGGGGTTGATGAGCTGGATCGGGTCGAGCTGGTTGCCGCAGTTGTCGCACTGGTCGCCGCGCGCGCCGTCGTAGCCGCAGATGGGGCAGGTGCCCTCGATGTAGCGGTCCGGCAGCGTACGGCCGGTGGACGGCGAGATGGCCCCCATCGTGGTCTTGGGGATGATGTAGCCGTTGTCGTAGAGACCCTTGAAGATCTCCTGCGTGACGGCGTAGTGGTTCTTCGTCGTCGTCCTGGTGAACAGGTCGTAGGACAGCCCGAGCCCGGTCAGGTCCTCGGCGATGACGCGGTTGTAGCGGTCGGCGAGCTCCTTCGCCGTCACGCCTTCCTTGTCGGCCTGCACCTGGATCGGGGTGCCGTGCTCGTCGGTGCCGGACACCATCAGCACCTTGTTGCCCGCCATCCGCTGGTAACGGCTGAAGACGTCGGACGGCACGCCGAAACCGGACACGTGCCCGATGTGACGGGGGCCGTTGGCATAGGGCCAGGCAACGGCGGTCAAGATGTGCTGGGACATGGTTCCAAGCCTACGGGGTGGTTGGCGATCGTTTGTTCCGCGACTCCCTGTCCGCGGCGGGGCGCGTGCCGCCGGAAGCGGAACCCGCGGGGCACGCGCGCGCCGGCGCGCGGACGGTCATCGCTTGGTGGTCGGCTCTTCGAGCGAGATGGCCGCGGCGGCCTCCTCGGCAGCGGCGGCGGCGTTGTCGACGGGCGTCTCGCGGGTGCGGCGGATGCCGAGGATGCTGATGAACAGCGAGGCGAAGATGGTCTGGAAGCTCATGATGAGCGCGGTCGCCGAGGGCACGACGATGCGCAGCGACTCGCGCGGGTCGAGCTCGCCGAAGCTGCGCACCTGCCAGTGGACGAGCGACATGACCAGGCCGATGAGACCGGCGAGGGCGAGCAGGCCGCCCGCGACCAGGCCCTTCTCCAGGCTCACCATGTCGATCAGCCTGCGGATGCGCGGCGACTCGGGCAGGAAGCCCTCCTCGGCCGCGTAGACCTTGGTGAAGACCGCGAACAGCGCCGCCTGGAAACCGATCACCACCAGGGCGGATGTGCCGACCAGGGTGTCGACGTCGAAGGCGAGCTCGCCGATCTCGACCGGGCCGAACGTCAGCGCGGTGCCGGCCACCAGGCCGATCAGCATCATCACCACGCCGGGGTAGAAGAACAGCCACTTGGGGCTGTAGAGCAGCAGGAAGCGCAGGTGGCGCCAGCCGTCGCGCCAGGAGCGCAGGTGCGGCGGGCGGGAGCGCCCGTCGGGCGAGAGCGTGGTGGGCACCTCGCGCACGTCGAGGCCGGCCAGCGTCGCGCGGACCACCATCTCGGAGGCGAACTCCATGCCGCCGGTCTGGAGCTGGAGCTTCAGGATGGAGTCGCGGCGGAAGCCGCGCAGCCCGCAGTGGAAGTCGCCGATCTTGGAGGGGAAGAACAGCCGCCCGATGAACGACAGCACCGGGTTGCCGAGGTAGCGGTGCAGCGGCGGCATGGCGCCGGGGGCGATGCCGCCCTTGAAGCGGTTGCCCATCACCAGATCGGCGCCGTCGCGGAGCTGCTCGACGAACGGCATCAGCGCGGTGAAGTCATAGGAATCGTCGGCGTCGCCCATAATGACGTATTTGCCGCGAGCCGCCCTGATGCCCCCCATGAGGGCGTTTCCATAGCCCTTTTCATCGACATGGACAACGCGGGCACCGGCGTCGCGGGCGAGCTGCTGGGAGCCGTCCGTGCTGCCGTTGTCGGCGATCAGCACCTCGCCCTCGATGCCGTGCTCCTCCATGCACGCGAGCGCTTTGCGCACACAGACTTCCACGGTCTCCGCCTCGTTGAGGCAGGGCATGACCACCGTCAGTTCCACGTGTCTACCCTTCAGTTAAGGCTCTTCCAGTGAACCATGATGCCTTGAACGTAACGGTGGTCGGGCACGGACCCGAAAACGGCTGGCATTCTTTACAACATGGTGAGCGTCGCGGAGATTACCCCTGTGGACCACTCCGCCCCAGGTCGGGCAGCACGTGCGCTGTCCATGCTGCGCAGGCATCGGGTGTTCGCCGCGGCCTTCGGCGCCGGTGCCGTGCTGCGGCTCATCACCATGCTCGGCTACGGGCCGGCGATGTGGTTCAACGACTCCTACGAGTACGTCTCGGTGGCGCTGCACCCGCGGCCGCACCCCATCAGGCCCGACGGCTACAGCTTCTGGCTGCTGCTGCTGAAGCCGTTTCACAGCTTCACGCTGGTGGTCTTCACCCAGCACCTCATGGGCCTGGCCACGGCCTGCCTGATCTACGCGCTGCTGCGCATCAAGTTCCGGCTGCCGAAGTGGGGGGCCACGCTGGCGGCCGCGCCCGTGCTGTTCGACGCCTACCAGATCCAGCTCGAACAGCTCGTGATGTCCGACACGCAGTTCACGCTGCTGGTCGTGGGCGTGATCACGCTGGTGCTGTGGAAACGCCGGCTGTCGTGGAAGGCGGGCGTGGTCGTCGGCCTGCTCCTGGCGCTCACCTGGCTGACGCGTTCCATCGGTCTGCCGATCCTCGCGCTCGTGGTGCTCTATCTCCTGGTCAAGCGGACGGGATGGCGGCCGATCACGGCGGTGGTGACGGCGTGCGCGGTGCCGGTCATGGCGTACATGGGGTGGTTCGCCGCCGTTCACGGGAAATTCGCCATGACCAACAGCGACGGGCTGATCCTCTACATGCGCACGGCGATCTTCGCCGACTGCAACAAGATGAACATCGACAAGTACAAAGAGGTCCAGCTCCTGCTGCTGTGCATCAACGACCCGATCAGCCAGCGCAAAGACTACGCGCAGTGGTACCTGTGGGGTCAGGGCAACGGCGACGGCACCGGCACCGGCGAGGTGCTGCACCGGTGGGGCGCCGACAAGAAGTGGAGCGAGATCACCAACGAGGCGGCCAGCGCGTTCGCCACGCGGGCCATCCTGTCGCAGCCCGGCGACTATCTGAAGGTGGTGGCGCGCGACTTCTTCCGCTCGTTCCACTGGGCCAGGCCGCGCTTCCCCGACGAGTCGACGTACAACATGTACCAGTTCAAGCCGTACGTCGAGATCGACGGCAACGGCCAGCCGAAGCGGCTGCCGAAGTGGGCCTCCTACGCGGGCGGCCGCACCGACACCGACGCGTTCGCCTACGAGCAGGGCCCGCCGGAGACCCGCATCGTGCACCCGTGGGCCGACATCATGAGCGCCTACCAGAAGGTGGTCTACCTGCGCGGCATCATGCTCGGCGGCATCCTGCTCATCGGCCTGTACGGCGTGGTCGTGCGCTGGCGCAGGTTCGGCGGCCCCGTGGTGCTGCCGTGGCTGGGCGCGATGGGCCTGCTGCTCGCGCCGGCGGCGACGGCCGAGTTCGACTACCGCTACGTGCTGCCCGCCGTCCCGCTGGCCTGCATCGCCGCGGCGATCACGCTGCGCCGCGGCGTCACGTGGCCGAGGTGGTCGAAGTGGTCACCCAAGAGGACAGCAGCATCCGAGCCCAGTACTGTGCGTGCGTGACGGCCTCGGCGCTCAGCACGGGCGACAGCCACCAGAAGTTGACGAGCACGATGAGCGCGAACGCGCCGACGACCGCGGCCCCGACGGCCCGCCTCGTGGGCGCCGCCGAGCTCCGCCCGAGCACGAGCCCGGCCATGAGCACCACGGCCAGCACCATGAACGGCAGCACGGGCGCCATGTAGAACAGGTACATCGTGCGGTTGTCGGCGACCGCGTAGTAGAACCACGGCAGCCAGCCGGCGGCGTAGCCGAGCAGCACGGCCCCGGCCCGCCAGTCGCGGGTGGCGACGTACCACGCGATGAGGCCGATCAGGGCGATGGCCGAGCCGTACCAGAGCGCGGGGGTGCCCACGCCGAACACGGCCTGCGAGCACTCGGCGGCGCCGCAGCCGCCCTTGTCGCCCTCGTAGTAGAAGGCGACGGGCCGCAGCAGCAGCGGCCAGGTCCACGGCTCCGACATGTAGGGGTGCGGCGTCTGCAGGTTGCTGTGAAAGCCGAGGACCTCCATGTGGTAGTGGAACCACGAGCGGGCCGAGTCGACGACGAAGTGCACCGGGCTGCCCGAGGCGGCCTGGTCCCAGTTGCGGCCCCAGCCGCGCGAGGTGGCGAACCAGCCGGTCCACGAGGCCACGTACATCAGGGCGGGCGCGAGCGCGAAGGAGCCGAGCGCGCCCGGCGCGTCGTAGGCGAACGCCCCGCGGTAGGGCTCGCGCGCCCCCGTCGCCCGCCTGGCCCCGGCGTCCCACATGAGCGACAGCACGGCGAAGGCCAGCAGGAAGAAGATCCCCGACCACTTCACAGCGCAGGCGGCGCCCAGGCACACTCCGGCGGCCAGCCGCCACGGCCGCCATCCGAGGCGAGGCCCGCGCAGCGGCTCGGGCGCGTACCGGTCGGCGAGGCGCGTCCGCGCGTGATCGCGGTCGGCCACCAGGCAGGCGAACCCGGCCAGCACCCAGAACATCAGGAAGACGTCGAGCAGCGCCGTGCGCGAGAGCACGAAGTGCAGGCCGTCCAGCGCCAGCAGCAGCCCGGCCAGGCAGCCGAGCAGCGTCGAGCGGGTCATCCTGCGCGCCACCCTGGCCAGGATCAGGATGGACAGGGTGCCGGCCAGGGCCGCGGCGAAGCGCCAGCCGAACGGGTTCATGCCGAACAGCCACTCGCCCACGGCGATCATCCACTTGCCGAGCGGCGGATGCGCCACGAACGACGCGCAGTCATCCGGCTGGGCGCACTGGCGGAAGATGTCGAGGTTGCCGGCGAGCAGCCGCCGGTCGGCGATCGGGTTCTCGGCGTCGCCGAGCATGCTGCGCTCGACGCCCTCGACCAGCAGCGAGTAGGCGTCCTTGGCGTAATAGGTCTCGTCGAAGACGACGGCCCTCGGCTCGCCGAGCCTGATGAAGCGGAGCAGGCCCCCGAAGAGGGCGACCGCGAGCGGCCCGAGCCAGCCGGCGAGCGCGCCGCCCTGGAACGGAGGGACCAGCCGGCGCGGTGATAACCCCTGATGACGCACCCTGCGCACCCTAGCCTGCGCCGCCTAGGAGGTGTGACTCCCCCGGTGGACCAGGTCGTACAGCTCCCGTTTGGGCATGCCCGCCTCCTTGGCCACGCCGGCGATGGCGGCGTTGCGCTTCTCGCCCTCCGCGACCCTGCGCTCCACCTCCGCGACCAGCTCGGCGGGGTCGCGCTCCGCCTGGCCCGGCACGTGGCCGGCCACCACGATCGTGATCTCGCCCTTGACGCCGTCCTCCGCCCACGCGGCCAGCTCGCCGAGCCCGCCCCTGCGGACCTCCTCGTACGTCTTGGTCAGCTCGCGGCACACGGCCGCCCTGCGGTCGGGACCGAACGCCTCGGCCATCGCCGCGAGACTGCTCGCCAGCCGGTGGGGCGCCTCGAAGAAGACCATGGTGCGCTCCTCGGTGGCCAGCGCGGCCAGCCTGCGGGCCCGGTCGCCCGGCTTGCGCGGCGGGAAGCCCTCGAAGCAGAACCGGTCGCTGGCCAGGCCGGACACCGCGAGCGCGGTGGTGACGGCGCTCGGCCCCGGCAGCGCGGTGACCGGGACGCCCGCCTCGACGGCCAGGCTGGTGAGGCGGTAGCCGGGGTCGGAGACGCCGGGCATGCCGGCGTCGGTGATCACCACGACCGTGCGGCCCTGCCTGAGTACCTCGATCAGCTCCTGTGCGCGGCCCGCCTCGTTCTGGTCGTAGTAGGACACGACCCGGCCGGTCAGCTCGACCCCGAGGTCGGCCGCGAGCCTGCGCAGCCGCCGGGTGTCCTCGGCCGCGATGACGTCGGCGCTCGCCAGCGTCTCGCGCAGCCGCGGGGACACGTCGCCCACCTGTCCGATGGGCGCTCCTGCCAGCACCAACCTGCCGTTCCCTGTCACCCGACCATTGTGGCAGGGCATCCCAATTGGACCGTGTTTCTTGGGTAACCACCGCTCTGGGGCCCGTACGATGTCCGAATGGCGGTGACCGATTCTCCGTACCAGGGATACGAGCACATGAAGGACCCTGCCCCTTCCCCCGCTCGTTCCGTACGTGATCGTCTCGTGCCTCCCATGCGCGGCAGCGTCCTGTGGGGGTGGATCGGCCCGCTGCTGGTCACGCTCTTCGGCGGGATCCTGCGCTTCATGCAGCTCGGACATCCCAACGCCGTGGTGTTCGACGAGACGTATTACATGAAGGACGCGTACTCGCTGATCACCTACGGCGTCGAGCACGTCACGATCAAGAAGGCCGACGAGGCCGTCATGGCGGGCAGCACCGACATCTTCCAGTCGTGCGCCCCGCAGGAGCTGGACAAGTGCGCCTCGTACGTGGTGCACCCGCCGCTCGGCAAGTGGATGATCGGCGCCGGCGAGTGGCTCTTCGGGCTCAACCCGTTCGGCTGGCGCTTCGCCGCCGCGCTGATCGGCACCTTGTCGATCCTGGTCCTGGCCAGGGTGGCGCGTAGGATGACCCGCTCGACGCTGCTCGGCTGCTTCGCGGGCCTGCTGCTCGCGCTGGACGGCCTGCACTTCGTGCTCTCGCGCACGGCGCTGCTCGACATCTTCCTGATGTTCTGGGTGCTCGCCGCGTTCGCCTGCCTGGTGGTGGATCGCGACCAGGCCCGCGAACGCCTGGCCACCTGGTACGAGACGTCGCCGATCACCGCGCAGGGCCCGTCGCTCGGCATCAGGTGGTGGCGGATCGCGGCCGGGGTGTGCCTGGCCTTCGCGATGTCGGTCAAGTGGTCGGGCCTTGCGTTCCTGGTGGCGTTCGCCGCGATGTCGCTCGCATGGGACCACGGCGCCCGCCGCGCGCTCGGGCTGCGGCAGCCGTACGTGGGGGCGTTCAACAAGGACGTGCCGCAGGCGACGCTGGCGTTCGGCCTGGTGCCGTTCGTGACGTACATGCTGACCTGGATCGGCTGGTTCGCCACCGACTCCGGCTACGGCCGCAACTGGGACCAGGCCACCTCGAGCGGCAACCCGCTGTTCTTCCTCGTCGACTCCATGCGGTCGTGGATCCAGTACCAGTGGCAGGTCTTCACCTTCCACAGCGGGCTGCAGACGCCGCACAACTACATGTCGGAGCCGTGGTCGTGGCCGCTGCTGCTGCGTCCCGTCGCCTTCTACTACGAGGGCAAGAAGGCCGGCTGCGGGGCCGACAACTGCTCGGAGGCGGTGCTCGGCGTGGGCACGCCGGTGATCTGGTTCGGCGCGGTGGCCGCGCTGGTGGCCCTCATCGCCTGGTACGTCTCCTCGCGCGACTGGCGGGCGGGCGCGGTGCTGCTCAGCTACGCGATGGGCTGGCTGCCGTGGTTCTACTTCGCCATCGCCGACAACCGGACGATGTTCCTGTTCTACGCCATCCCCATGGTGCCGTTCATGATCCTGGCGATCACGCTGTGCGCGGGGCTGATCATCGGGCCCGCGACGCCGACGGCGACCGGGGCCATGCCGACGCGGCGCACCGTCGGGGCCGCCGTGGTCGGCGCGTTCGCGCTGCTCGCCCTGATCAACTTCTGGTGGCTGCATCCCGTGCTGACGGGCGAGCTCATCACCTACACGGAGTGGAAGGCGCGGATGCTCTTCGAGAAACGGTGGATATGATCATCTTACAGTCGGCTCGATAGGGATTTCTTAGGTAGTCGCTGTGCAAGACCCAATACGCACTGGTTTCGGTCATCGTCAGGCCCGGGGTCGATACGGCAAACTTCGAGGCATGAGTGCACCGGATGTCACCGCCCTTCTCACCGAGTTGGAGCGATCTCAACCGGATGTGGCCGAGGAGGCCAGGACCGCCGTCGAGTGGCTGACGGGCGGGGAGCCTCTGGAGTCGGTGACCCAGCTCGACGTGTGCGAGTTCCTCTGGTACACGTTGCCGCTCAAGGTCGGCCCGCAGGGCGGCGACCACGAGCGGCTGGCGCGCTCGCTGGGGCAGCTGCTCCGGCTCGGCGGTATGGACCGTTACGCCGATCTGTGCGTGTCGCCCACCACGATGCAGATCCTGCGCACGTACGCCACCGAGGGCGAGGAGGCCGGCACCAGCGCCTATCAGCAGGCTCTCGAGGCCACGGGCGTGCTTCCGCCCGACGTGCCGGAGCTGCAGTGGAGCATGATCATGGGGCCGGAGGAGCTGGGCGCCCACATCGCCTGCTCCGCCGCGCTCGAGCTGGCCATCGTGGCCGGCGAGGACGTCGACCGCACGGCGCTGACCCGGCGCTGGCTCACCGAGCCGCGCGCCGAGCTGGGCGGCGACAGCTGGCTCAATCGCGTGCACGGCGAGCGGCTCAACCGCTGGGTGCTGGGGCGCGGCCCGGCCAGGCGGGAGCTGGCGCAGCCGTTCGAGGTGCGGCTGCACGCCCCCATCAAGCCGCAGCCGCTGCCCGCGCTGCACCGGCTGCTGTCGGTGGCCGCCTCCGGCGAGACGCTGCCGCTGCGGCTCGCGCCGTCGCCCGAGGCACTGCGGCTGCGCGACCTGGCAGAGCGCGAGCTGGGCGCGATCCGCCGCGACGGCGCCAAGCTCACCATCACCGACTACGGGCTGCGGCTGCTGCGCTCGAAGACGGCCATGTGGACGGCGGTCACGCGGCTGCTGCTGGCCAGGGGCGAGCACGAGTTCGAGGTGTCGGCCAGGGAGGCCGCGCTGATGCTGCTCGCGGACGGCACGCTGATGTCGCCGGCCAAGCTCATCGAGCGGGTGGCCGAGGTGGTCGGCGGCGAGGGCTGGCATCCCACGACGAGCGTGGACGACGTCAGGGGCCCGGTGACGGACCTGGTGGCGCAGCTCACGGCGCTGGGGCTGGCGTTCAGCGACGAGCTGGTGGTGCGGATGGACCGTCCCGGCCAGCTCGCGGCGCTGGCGGCGCTGCGGGCCCACGCGCTGCGGCCGAGGAAGTACGTCAGCTCCGGGTGACGGCCCGACACCCCGGGCAAACGGGCGAATACTCCCCGTAGTTACGATTGTCGGGATACGCCCTATGTCGGAGGGGGACCGTCATGGAGCTGTTCCCGCCCATGCCGCTGGCGGAGTGGACCGAGGCAAAGGAGACCTTTCACCGGTTCGCGCAGATCGTGGGGAAGATCAGGCTGGCATCGAGCAACCGGCGCAACCACTGGTGGCAGGTGCCGTTCCACCTGACGGGCCGCGGGCTCACCACGCGGCCCATGGGCGGGCTCGGCGAGCAGCCGCTGTTCTGCGTCGACTTCGACCTCGTACGCCACCGCCTGGTGATCGACGTCTCCGACGGCCGCAGCGCCGAGTTCAGCCTCATCGGCAGGAGCGTGGCCTCGTTCTACCGGCGGCTCTTCGACACCCTGGCCGCGCTGGGCATCCGGCCGGAGATCCGGCCGGTGCCGTTCGACCTCGGCGACGACACGCCGTTCCCGGAGGACACGCTGCACGCCCGCTACGACCCGGCGCTCATCAACCGCTACTGGCGGATCCTGTCGCAGGTCGCGCAGCTCCTCGACAGGTTCGCCGCCGAGTTCGCCGGCAAGACCAGCCCGGTGCACCACTTCTGGCACACCTTCGACATCGCGGTGACCAGGTTCACCGGGCGGGTGGTCAAGGTCTCGCCCGAGGCCGACCCGGTCACGCGGGAGGCCTACAGCTGGGAGGTGATCAGCTCGGGGTTCTGGTTCGGCGACAGAGAGCGCCCCTGGCCGGCGTTCTACTCCTACACCGCGCCGGAGCCCGAGGGGCTGGCCCGCGAGCCGCTGCGGCCCGCCAGGGCCGAGTGGATCCCCGCGCGCGGCAGCCACCTGGCCGTGCTGCGGTATGACGACGTGCGGGTCATGGACGACCCCGTGGGGACCGTGCTGGAGTTCCTGGAGAGCGCCTACCAGGCGGGGGCCCGGCTGACCGGGCTGGACACGGCGGCGCTCGCCTCCCCCGGCGGCGTCACCGACCCTTACTACACGTCGCGGGCCTGAACACGCGTGAGCGCCCGCCCTCCGAGGAGGGCGGGCGCCCGACGTGTGCGTACCGGTGTGCGTGTCGCCTCTCGGCGAAAGGCACAACGCGGCTCCAGCCGAACGGTAGTCCGCGAAGGCAATAGGTGAGGCCCGGGGACACTGGGCACACCGGCCACGCTGTATGTAACCACACCCGGGGCCCTGTCATTCCCTGGCACGCCGAAAGAATCCGGAACTCCAGCCCGGAGCCTGTCTCCCGCGCGCGCAACGCAGACGCCGGAGCAGGAGGCGCGTACCGGACATCATCCCCCGAATTTTCTTCGAGACCTGGCGTCGGGCACTATCGGAAGCGTGCCGTACGCGACGACGCCCGACGGGGTGAAGCTGTCCTACCAGGTCCGGGGCCATGGCGAGCCGCTCGTGCTGCTCCAGGGCCAGGCCAACGAGCATCGCTGGTGGGACTCCGTACGCGACGACTTCGACGCCGCGTACACGACGATCACGCTCGACTGGCGCGGCACCGGCGGCAGCGACAAGCCGGACGAGCCGTACACCACGCGCGGGTTCGCCGCCGACGTGGTGTGCGTGCTCGACGACGCCGGAGTGGAGCGCGCCCACGTCTACGGCACCTCGATGGGCGGGCGGGTCGCCCAGTGGCTGGCCGCCGATCACCCTGCCAGGGTCGGGGCGCTGGTGCTCGGCTGCACCTCGCCCGGCGGCGCCCACGGCATTGAGCGGAGCAACGAGGTCCGCAGGTCGCTCGCGCAGCGCGACCGCACCGCCGCCGAGCGGGCCCTGCTCGAGCTCATGTACACCCCCGCCTGGCTGGCCGGGCACCCTGGCCCGTACCACACGACCGGCGACCCCGGCATGCCCGCCCACGCCCGCCGCCGCCACCTGGCCGCCAGCGCCGAGCACGACGCCTGGGACGCGCTGCCCCGCATCACCGCGCCCACGCTCGTCGTCCACGGCACCGACGACGTCTTCAACCCGGCCGCCAACGCGCCGCTGATCGCCGAGCGCATCCCCGGCGCCGAGCTGCGGCTCATCGAGGGCGCGCGGCATGCGTACTTCGAGGAGTTCCGGCATGTCGCGAGCCCGATGGTGCTGGAGTTCCTGGCCCGGCACCCGCTGAAATGATTCGACAGCCGCGGCCCTGCGTTGCTAGGTTGCGGCCCGTGAACAGCCCCGAGGCGTCAAGACGCCGGCCACCGGTCGTCCGGTGGCTGCTCCGCATCGCCCCCTCCAGGTGAGGGGCCGCTCAGCCATGGGCTGATCCCGAGCACAGCCGTCCGGACCACCGGCGACACAGGTCCTCGCCCAGGGCGCTCCCCTGGGCCGTCCACCGCGCGCCGGGAGCCGGGCTCCCGCGCGCCCTGCCTGTGCCGATCCCTGGATCGGGGTCGCGGAGTTTCACATGCCTTTCGTCATCTATCTGCTCGGGCTGGCGGTCTTCGCCCAGGGAACGTCCGAGTTCATGCTGGCCGGGCTGGTGCCCGGCATCGCCCGCGAGCTGGGCGTCTCCATCCCCGCCGCCGGGCTGCTCACCTCGGCCTTCGCCGCCGGGATGGTGGCGGGCGCGCCGCTCGCGGCCGCGCTGAGCCTGCGCTGGTCCCGGCGGGCCGCGCTGCTGTCCTTCCTGATCGCGTTCCTGCTGGCCCACGTGATCGGCGCGGTCACCACCGACTACGCGGTGCTGCTCGCCACGCGCGTGGTGGCGGCGCTGGCCAACGCCGGGTTCCTCGCGGTGGCCATGGCCACCGCGGTCGCGCTCGCCCCGCCGCATGCCAAGGGACGGGCCACGTCGATCCTGCTCAGCGGGGTCACGATCGCCTGCGTGGCCGGGGTGCCCGGCGGCGCGGCGCTCGGCGGGCTGTGGGGGTGGCGCTCGGCCTTCTGGGCCGTCGCGCTGGCGCTGGTGCCGGCGATCGTCGCGGTGCTGCGGTCGGTGCCGGGCGGCGCCCCCGGCGGCACCGTACGCGGCGAGGCGCGGGCGCTGCGCCGGCCCCGCCTGCTGCTGCTCCTGCTGCTGGCCGCGCTGGTGAACGGCGCCACGTTCGCCACGTTCACCTACCTCGCGCCGCTGCTCACCGGCGTCACCGGGATCGGGCAGGCGTGGCTGCCCGGCCTGCTCGCGCTGTTCGGGCTCGGCTCGTTCGCCGGGGTGACGATCAGCGGCCGGCTCGCCGACACGCGTCCCATGGCGCTGCTGCTGCCCGGCGGGCTCGCGCTGGGCGCGGGATGGGCGGTCTTCGGTCTGGTGGCCGGGGCTCCGTGGCCGGCCGTGGCGCTGGTCTTCGTCCAGGGGACGCTGTCGTTCGCGGTCGGCTCGACGCTCATCTCCCAGGTCCTGTACGCCGCCACCGGCGCGCCCACGCTGGCCGGCGGCTTCGCCACGGCGGCGCTCAACGTCGGCGCGGTGCTCGGCCCCTGGCTGGGCGGCCTGGCGATGGACGCCGGGCTCGGCTTCCGCGCGCCGCTGTGGGTGAGCGCCGGGCTGGTGGCGCCGGCGCTGCTCATCGCCGCCGCCACCCGCCCGTTCCTCAGCCGCCCGCGAACCCAGGTCGAGACCGGCCCGCCCGTCCGGGCAGAGTGAGGATCATGCACGCGGCGACACGTTCGCGGCGGGAGGCCGAGGTGGTGCCGCCGCTCTGATGCCGGTCAGCGGGGCGTGAAGCGCTCGATGGCGGCGTCCACCGCCTGCTTGAACGCCCCGCTGCCGGTGTGTCCCGCGTCGCCGATGACGGTCAGCTCGGCGTCCGGCCAGGCCTGGACCAGCTCCCAGGCCGTCTGGACCGGGCTGCTCAGGTCGAGGCGGCCGTGGATGAGCGCGCCGGGGATGCCGGCCAGCCGGTGGGCGTTGCGCAGCAGCACGCCCTCCTCCAGCCAGGCGCCGTTGGCGAAGTAGTGGGAGCAGATCCTGGTCAGGGCCATGACGTCGCGCGGCGGGCGGCCGCTGTAGGCGCCGGGCGAGCCGTTCACCTCCATGGAGATCACCGCGTCCTCCCAGGTGACCCAGTCGATGGCGGCGCGCTCGCGGACCTTCGGGTCGGGGTCGTTCAGCAGCCGCGCGTACGCGCTGACGAGGTCGCCGTCGCGGTCCTCCGGGGGCACGCCCTGCCGGAACCGCTCCCACGCCTCGGGGAAGAAGCGGCCGACGCCCCGGTAGAGCCAGTCGGTCTCGGAGCGGCGGGTCATGGTGACGCCGGTGATGATGATCTCCGAGACGCGCTCGGGGTGGGTCTCGGCGTACGCGAGGATCAGCGTCGAGCCCCACGAGCCCCCGTACAGCAGCCACCTGTCGATGCCGAGGTGCTCGCGCAGCCGCTCCATGTCGGCGATGAGGTGGTGGGTGGTGTTGTTGGTCAGGTCGGTGTCGTGGTCGGCGGCGTGCGGCAGGCTGCGGCCGCAGTTGCGCTGGTCGAACAGGACCGTGCGGAACACCGCGGGGTCGAACCTGCGGCGCGCGGCGGTCGTGCACCCTGATCCCGGCCCGCCGTGCACGACCAGCACGGGCTTGCCGTCCGGGTTGCCGCAGGTCTCCCAGTAGATGCGGTTGCCGTCTCCGGTGTCGAGCAGGCCGTGGTCGTACGGCTCGATCGGGGGACGCAAGGGAGGCTCCTTCCTCTCTGTTCAGGGCGGCGCTCGAATATACCGGCCCGGCCATGTCTCCGATCACCGGTAAAGAGGGCTAGATCCAACCATGAAGTAACCGAACCGCCACTAAGGGTAATGATCGCAACGAATAGCCGATCATCACTCTTGGGGAGCAACATGTACAGGCAGGCCATCGCCGTACTGACCGCTACATCCGCCGCGCTGCTCGCACCCGCCGCAGTGGCGCACGCGGAGGACGACCCGGCCTTCATCCGCGCGCAGTGCAGCGACCTCGACGGCGTCAAGATCAACGTGTCCCCGCCGCCGCCCCTGAGCGGGACCGTCACCGCCGACGACATCCGCGGCCTCATGGAGTCGATCGTGGCCGGCACCTCGCTCGCGGGCTTCTTCACGCCGGGCGACGCGATCGTCTCCACCGCCGGCGAGGCGGCGGCCGGGGAGACGGCCGCCGAAACAGCCGGGGAGGCGGTGCCGCTGTCGGCGGCCGGGCCGACGCCGCCGGTCCCCTCGCCCAGCCTGCCGCCGCTGCCGACGCCGCTCCCCACGCCCACCGTCACACCGTCGCCGCTCCCCGAGCCCACCGTCACACCGTCGCCGGACCTGAGCCCCGCGGCGGCCGCCGACCCCGCCTCGCCGTCCTCGCGGGTGGAGGCCCTGCTGGAGGCACTGGTCGACCGGGCCATCGCCTGCGCCCGCACCACGCCGCTCCCGGACGCGCAGCAGCGTCCCGCACAGTCCGGGACCGGTACGCAGGAGGCCGAGAACGAGCCCGTCACCCGCTACTTCGAGGCGCTCGTCACCACCAAGCCCATCTGCCCCGCCACCGCGACGCCCGCTCCCACGCAGACGCCGGCCACGCTCCTCGCGGCGATCGGCGTGCCGCGCCTGATCGACACGGTGCTGACCAGCCCGCTGTTCTGCGTGCGGCCCGGCCAGGTGTCGCAGTCGAGCACCACCGTCTCGGTCCTGGACACGCTCGGCATCATCCAGGCGGTCGACGAGCTGCTGGCGGACTGAGCCGGAGCCTGCCCCGGCCGCCACGTCCGGCATGTCCTGCAGAATGGGGAGGTGGAGACCATCGAGACCGACCAGCTCACTCTCGTGCCCTTGCAGCCCGAGCACGCCGGCGAGATGGCCGGCGTGCTCTCCGATCCGGCGCTGCACGAGTTCACCGGCGGCTCCCCGCTGACCGCCCTGGAGCTGCGTGCCCGCTACGCGCGGCTGGCCACGGGCCCGGCCGGCTGGCGCAACTGGGTGCTGCGGCTTCGCTCGGAGGACCGGCTGGTCGGTTACGTGCAGGCGACCGTCGAGGGCCGCACGGCCGAGGTGGCCTGGGTGATCGGCACCCCGTGGCAGGGCCGCGGCCTGGCAAAAGAGGCCGCCACCGCGCTGGTCGGGCGGCTCCTGGACGAGGTGGACACGGTGATCGCGCACATCCATCCCGCCCACGCCGCCTCCCAGGCGGTCGCCGCGGCGGCCGGGCTGTGCCCGACCGGGCGATCGCAGGACGGCGAGATCCGCTGGGAGTTGCAGAACGGGGCTTGAGCCAGGGGCACCCGGTGGCTTTAATACGCGCGAACAGCGCCCCACCCGTTCCCCGCTCAGCCGAAGGAGTCTCCGTGACCGTCTCCGCAGGTAGAACCCCCTCCCCCAGCGCCGGCGCAGCAGTGTTAGCGCTACCACGCCGCCGTAGCGCCGCATGAAAGTTTCTTTTCGCCCCTTGGGAAAGCGCTTACCCCGAGCAAAGGACACCACCATGCGCTTAAGCCTGGCCGCTGCGGCCGCCGTACTCGCCCTGACCGCCACCGCCACCGCCGCCCCCGAACCCGCACACGCCGCCCCCGCCAAGCAGATGGAGGACCTCGACCGGGGCCTGATCAGCGTACGGTCCGGGTCGGGCAACCTCGTCTCCTGGCGGCTGCTCGGCACCGACCCCGACGGCGTCACGTTCAACCTCTACCGCGGCTCCACCCGGATCGCCTCCGAGCTGAGCGGCGGCACCAACTACCTCGACGACGGCGCACCCGCCGACGCCTCCTACACCGTGCGGGCCGTCGTCAACGGCTCCGAGCAGGCCGCCTCACCCGCCTCCATCCGCTTCACCGGCGGCTCCTACCTCGACGTGCCGATCCAGCCGCCGTCCGGCGGCACCACCCCCGACGGCGTCTCCTACACCTACAGCGCCAACGACGCCTCCGTCGGCGACCTCGACGGCGACGGCCGGTACGAGATCGTGCTCAAGTGGGACCCGTCCAACGCCAAGGACAACTCCCAGTCCGGCTACACCGGCAACGTCTACGTCGACGCCTACCGCCTCGACGGCACCCGCCTGTGGCGTATCGACCTGGGCCGCAACATCCGCGCCGGCGCCCACTACACGCAGTTCCAGGTCTACGACTACGACGGCGACGGCAAGGCCGAGGTCGCCATGAAGACCGCCGACGGCACCATCGACGGCCGCGGCACCGTCATCGGCAACGCCGGCGCCGACTACCGCAACTCCAGCGGCTACATCCTGTCCGGCCCCGAGTACCTCACCATGTTCAACGGCGAGACCGGGGCCGCGATGTCCACCGTCGACTACGACCCGCCGCGCGGCAACGTCTCCTCCTGGGGCGACAACTACGGCAACCGGGTGGACAGGTTCCTCGCCGGGACCGCGTACCTGGACGGTGAGCGCCCGTCGCTGATCATGGCGCGCGGCTACTACACCCGCAGCGTCATCGCCGCCTGGGACTTCCGCAACGGCTCGCTCACCAAGCGCTGGACGTTCGACAGCGACAACGCCGGCTCCCAGTACGCCGGCCAGGGCAGCCACAGCCTGTCCGTCGGCGACATCGACCAGGACGGCCGCGACGAGATCGTCTACGGCGCCATGGCCGTGGACGACAACGGCACCGGCATGTGGTCCACCCGCACCGGCCACGGCGACGCCCAGCACCTCGGCGACTTCGACCCCGCCAGGTCCGGCCTGGAGTACTTCAAGGTCAGCGAGTCCACCTCGCAGCCCGGCTCCCTCTACATCGACCCGCGCAACGGCCAGATCCTGTGGTCCACCTCGTCCGGCTCCGACAACGGGCGCGGCGTCGCCGGCGACATCTCGACGGTCAGGGTGGCCAGCGAGTTCTGGTCCGCCGCCGACGGCAACCTGCGCAGCGTCACCGGCAACAACGCCGGCCGCAAGCCGTCCTCGATCAACTTCCTCATCTGGTGGGACGGCGACCCCGTACGTGAGCTGCTCGACCAGACCCACATCGACAAGTACGGCACCGACGGCGACACCCGCCTGCTGACCGCCTCCGGCGTCCACTCCAACAACGGCACCAAGGCCACCCCGTCGCTGTCGGCCGACATCCTCGGCGACTGGCGCGAGGAGGTCATCTGGCCCACCTCCGACGACCGCGCCCTGCGCATCTACTCCACCCCCACGCCCACGGACCGGCGCATCTACACGCTGATGCACGACCCGCTCTACCGCGTCTCCGTGGCCTGGCAGAACACCGCCTACAACCAGCCCCCGCACACGAGCTTCTTCCTCGGCGACCGCATGCCGGCCCCGCCGCGACCCGACATCTACGTCCGCTGACCGCTGCCACGGGTGGCACCGGCACCGGGCCGGTGCCACCCGCCGTTTCAGCGGGCGGCGTTTCCGCGCACCGCCTTCAGGCCGGGCGGGCCGATCCGCGGTTCACTCCTTGGCGTACGGGATAAGTCGTGGAAAGGTCGGAGCGGTCCGGCGTTTCACGCCGAGACCGGACGAGAATGGCGATCAGGCGGGTCGGGAGGAGCGGTGCGGATCTGGTTACTCGCCCGGGAGCACAGGGCCATGATGATCGTGCTCCTCGTGCTGGCGTCCAGCGCATGCCTGCTCGCCGCGGGCCTGCCCAGGGCCATGCAGGCGTCGTACGACGAGGCGCTGCACCGCAAGCTGACCACCGCGCCGGCCGAGCTGGCCGACCTGACCGTGACGCAGGAGGTCCGGGCCCGCGAGCACGAGCTGCACGAACGCCGCGAGTTCGCCGCGAGCGACCGGCTCTGGCGCGAGGCCCTGCCCGCGCCGCTGCGCACCCTGGTGTCCGGCGGCCACATGAGCGCCAAGACGTACCTCACGCCGATCACCGGCACGAGCGGCCAGGCGTACCTGAACCTGGGCTGGCTCTCCGACGCGGACCGGCGCGTGACCTGGGTCGCCGGACGGCCGCCCGGCGCGCCCTCGACGATGCGGTACGAGGGCCGGACGATCCCCGTGTTCGAGGTGGGGGTCGTCGAGGAGGCCCTGCAGAAGATGGATCTGCGGCTGGGCCAGACGAAGGTCGTCGGCGAGAGCGACTACGCCGCCGCGAAGATCGTCGGCGTGTTCCGTGCCAGGGACCCCGGCGACCGCTACTGGTCGCACAACGTGGACGTCCTGCACGTACGGAGCCTGCGCCCGCTGGAGAAGCACGTCACCGCGCTGATCTCCGACGCGGGGCTGGGCGCGCTGAGCGGCGAGGGGCGCTTCCTCACCTACCGCTGGGTCCTGCCGGTGAACGCGGGGGCGGCCGCCGCGTCGGCCGTGCCCGACGTGCGGACGGCCGTCGATGACTTCGGCCGTGCCGTGGGCCTGCGCTCGAACGGCCTGGTCCAGCTCCAGACCGGCCTGCCCAAGCTGCTGCGCGACTTCGGCGCCGCGCTGTCCACCGCGCAGACCGTGATGTACCTGGTGCTGGGCGGCCTGCTCGCCGTGGCGGCGGGCGTGATCGTGCTGGCCGTGCACCTCCTCGCCGAACGGCTCGAAGGCACGCTGGCGCTGGTGCGGGCGCGAGGCGGCGCGCTGCGGCAGGTGGCCGCCGTGCCCGCCGCGCTGGCGGCGATCGCGGTGGTGCCCGCCGCCGCGCTCGGGTACGCGCTGTCCTTCCTCGTGCCGGGGCCCGTGCCGCCGATCGTGCACGCGGGGCCGCCGTTCGTGGTGCTCGCGGCCGTCGGGTACGCGGCCCTGCGCCCGGCGTTCGTGCACCGCCTGCCGCTGCGCGAGCGGCGTGACGACCTGGTCGCCGCCCGCCCGTCCGCCCGGCGCGTGACGCTGGAGGTGCTGATCGTGGTGCTGGCGCTGGCGGGGGCGTACCTGCTGCGGGCCCGCGGGCTGGGCCAGGCCACGGGGCAGGACCCGTTCCTGCTGGTGGTGCCGGTGGCGCTGACGGTGGCGGCGGCACTGGTGCTGCTGCGCTGCTACCCGTACCCGCTGCGGCTGGCCGTCCGGCTGGTCGCGCGGGGCCGGGCGGCGGTGCCGTTCCTGGGGCTGACCAGGGCGGCGCGGGCGCGTCCCGCCGGGGTGCTGCCGGTGCTGATCCTGCTGCCCGCGCTGGGCGTGTCGGTGTTCGCGGCGGTGGTGTCCGGAGACGTCGCCCGTACGCAGTGGCTGGCGTCCTGGCAGCGCACCGGCGCCCCCATCAAGATCACCTCGGACATCGAGATCCCCGAGGACGCGATCGAGAAAGTCCGCAGGACCCCGGGGGTACGCGAGGTGGTGGTCGCGCAGACCGGCGAGGTGCAGATCGGGTACGGCGGCGAGCGCGCCCAGGCCATCGCCGTGGACGTCGGCCGATGGCGGCGCATCCTGCGCGGCACCCCGGTCGGCCTGCCCGCTCTGACCGACGGCGCGCTCGTCTCCCCCGCGCTGCGCGGCCGGGACACGCTGGAGATCGGCTGGCAGTCCCGGCTGACGCTGCCCGTGCGCGGCGTCGCCGAGACCGTGCCCGGCTTTTTCGACGAGGGCCGGTTCCTGATCGTGCCCATCGGCGTGCAGCTCCGCCCCGCCGTGAACACGCTGCTCATCGACGGCGACGCCGCCCTGCCCGAGCTGGCCCGCCTGGTCCCGTCCGGCACCGTCACGTCCCAGGAGTCCGAGCTGGCCGCCATCAGGGACGATCCGCTGACGAGCGCGGTCCGCCGGTCGTTCGTGGTGGTGACGGCGGCGCTGGCCGCGTACGCGATGATCGCCGTCGTCCTGGCGCTGCTCGTCGGCGCGCCCGAGCGGGCCAGAGCGGTGTCGCACCTGCGTCCGCTGGGGCTGTCGGACCGGCAGGCGCGGCGGCTGACCGCGCTGGAGGTCCTGCCCGTGGTGCTCGTCACCGCCGTGGCCGGGCTGGGGCTGGGCGTGCTGCTGCCGTACGTGCTGGGCCCGGCGGTCGACCTGTCGCCGTACGCCGGGAACCTGCCGGTCGATCTCGGCGGTTAGACGAGGAGCGCCGCGGGCGCGGGGACGAGGTACCGGGCGCTCCGCGCCTGCCATCGTCGCAGGCGCCGGATGAGCGTCATGTCCCGGTGCTGCCGTCGATGCGCTCGCGCAGCATGTCGGCGTGGCCGTTGTGGCGGGCGTACTCGCCGTTCATGTGGACGTACGCCCAGCGCAGGCACATCGGCCCCCAGCGCGGGCTGTCGAAGATCGCATCCAGCGAGAGCCCCGCGACGGCCTTGCGCGCCGCCTCCTGCTCGGCGACCAGCGCGGCCAGATCCTCCTCCGCCCGTGCGGGATCGACCTCGTCGAAGGCCGCGTCCGGTTTCTCGGGGCTGCTGTAGAGGCTGGGTATCGGCTCGCCCGCGAAGCGGCGGCGGAACCAGGTGCGCTCGACGTCGGTGAGGTGGCGTACGAGGCCGAGCAGCGACAGCTTGGACGGCGGCAGCGCCCGCTCGGCGAGCTGCTCAGCGGTGAGCCCGGCGCACTTGTGCAGCAGCGTGCCGCGATGCCAGTCGAGGAACCCTTCCAGCATCGCGCGCTCGCCGGCGACGAAGGGCTCGTCGGCACGGGTGACAGGAGGAGCGGTCCAGACCATGAGACCAATCTTACGGTGTCTCTAAATTTAGAGTTACTCTAAGCTTTACTGACCCCGGCTTGAGGAGGTTCGTCATGGACGACGTGCTCGCGGCGCAGGCCCGCGTCGATGAGGCAGAGCCGCACGCGGGCCCCCTGGCCGCGGCATGAGCGGGCTCCGTGAGCTGAAGAAGCAGCGCACCCGTGCCGCGATCGCCGACGCGGCGCTGGAGCTGTTCCTCGCCAGAGGCTTCGACGAGGTCAAGGTCGCCGAGGTCGCGCGGGCGGCCGGGGTGTCCGAGGCGACCGTGTTCAACTACTTCCGCACCAAGGAGGACCTGGTCTTCGAGCGGCTCGACCGGTTCTGGACCCGCCTCATCGACGCGATCGAGCACCGCCCCGGCGGCCAGGGGATCGTGGACGCGGCCGAGACGTTCCTGCTGAGCCAGGAGCCCACGTCCCTGTCGCCGGAACACGAGGAGCGGCTGGCCGCGATCAGCCGCATGATCGCCGCAAGTCCCGCCCTGCTCGCCCGCGAGCGGGCCTCCTACGACCACGCCGCGCTCGCCCTGACCGAGGTGATCGCGCGCACCACCACGCTCGGCGAGGACGCGGCCGCCGCCGCCCACCTGATCCTCGCCGTCCACAAGTCACTCGTCGCCTACACCCGGGAACAGGTGCTCGCCGGCGCCACCGGGCAGGCGCTCGCCCACCGCGTCGCCGCCCGTACCAGGAGCGGATACGCCCTGCTCCGGCGGGGGCTCGACGCATGACCGCCGGCCAGTCGAGAGGAACGCGCAAATGAAGACGAGCATCAGCGTGACCAACTTCTCCTGGCGCGACGGCACCATGGCCGCCCGCCTGGGCGAGATCGCCGAGGCCGCCGACGCGGGCGGCCTGGATGCGCTGTGGGTGGCCGACCACGTGCTGCAGACCGACCCGTACGGCGCGGGCCCCGGCGAGACCGAGATGCTGGAGTCCGCCACCACGCTCGGCTACCTCGCCGCGCGAACCTCACGCATCCGCCTCGGGACGCTGGTCAGCGCGGTCACCTTCCGGCCTCCCGCGCTGCTGATCAAGGCCGTGACCACTCTCGACGTCATGTCGGGCGGGCGCGCGCTGTTCGGCATCGGCGCCGGCTACCAGGCCGACGAGGCGGCCGCCATGGGGCTGCCGCTGCCGCCGCTGCCCGAACGGTTCGACCGGCTCGAGGAGACGCTGCAGATCGCGCTGCGGATGTGGGCCGGCGACGCGCAACCGTACCGGGGGACGTACTACACGCTGGACGCACCACTGTGCAGCCCCCTGCCGATCTCCCGGCCGCACCCGCCGATCCTCATCGGCGGCACCGGCGAGAAGCGCACGCTGCCGCTGGTCGCCCGCTACGCCGACGCCTGCAACGTCTTCGACATCCCCGACGGCGGCGAGACCACGCGGCGCAAGCTGGGCGTGCTGCGCGAGCTGTGCGAGCGGATCGGCCGGCCGTACGACGAGATCGAGAAGATCATGGCGACCAGGATCAGGCCGGGTGAGAGCGCCGCCGCGTTCGCCGACCGCTGCGCCGGCTTCGCGCCGCTCGGCATCGACCACGTGGTGGTCCTCACCAGCGGGCCCTGGACCGTCCAGGCCGTGGACACCGTCGCCGAGGCCGCCCGCCGTCTCGCCTGACCGGCCCATCTCGCCAGACCTGACCTCACCCAGGACCGGGCGGCCTCGGGGCTGCTCCCAAGCCCCACCGTGAACGCCACGCTGTGGCCGAGAAGGCGGCCGGCCACAGCGTCACTCGGTTGGTCACCCAGGAACACAGAAGGCCGCTTCCGATCTCCCGCAAAGTCACCAAACGAGCGGGGCTCGGCACCACATGGAGCCCTCGCGAACTGCGTCACTCGTTCGTCTCGATCATGAGTGACCAGGGCGTGCCCATCGAGACCATCGCCGATCTCGTCGGGCACGCGGGCACCAGCGTGACGGAGAAGGTCTACCGGCACCAGCTCAAGCCGGTGATCACCAAGGGTGCCCAGACCATCAACACCATCTTCGGCGACAGCCGACACGGGTAGAGAGTCCGAGTGAGATGGCTCCCCGATTGGCTCCCAAAGACTCCCAGACACGGGAGAAGGGCCTCCGGATTTCTCCGAAGACCCCTCTCACCTGCATCTTCCTTGTGGAGATGAGGGGATTTGAACCCCTGACCCCTTCGATGCGAACGAAGTGCGCTACCGGACTGCGCTACATCCCCAAGGACTCGACTAGATTACCAAACCCCAGAGGGTCCTCGCGCCATCCTTTTCTAGTCGCCCACCGCCCGCTTCGGCGGCTGGGCGTACTGATCGAAGAGGACGTCCTCGTGCACCGGGGTGAAGTCGATGACTTCGGCCTCCGCCTCGGCGGCGGCGCGGCGCTGCTCGCGCAGCCGCCGCTGGCGTTCGGCGCGGGCCTGGCGGGCGCGTTCGCGGCGTTCCATGTCGACCTTCACCGCGATGCGCAGGAACACGATGTACGTCAGCATGATGACGACGGACGGCGCCACGCCCCACCACGGGATGACCTTGACGGCCGCCGTCACGATGGAGGCCAGCACCAGCAGGGTGGTGAAGAAGAGCAGGCGGCGCCGGCGGGCGACGATGATGGCGCGCCGCCGGAGACGGAACTGCCGGACGTCGACCTTCTCGATCTCGACGGGCGGTGCGCCGTCGTCCTCGTCGGGGTCGGACGGCGCGAGATTGTCGAGATCGGGCAGCTGGTGCTCGCCGGTGTAATACTCTTCGAGCTCGGCGAGCTCCTGAAGGTTCGCCTTGTCTCTGCGCAGCCACATCGGGATGAGGACGCAGAGCCACATGATGACGATGGCCACATAGAGGAGGACGGGACTCACGACCACCTCCGGGCAGCACAAAGACGCGGTCGTGCTCGTCGCGCCTTGAATGTGCTCACGTCACGCACCGTAAGACCGCGTGTCACTGATTGACGAGCATTCGGTGCGGTGTGTCGCGAGATCGTCAAACCTCTTCGACGGAGGATCCCCCGTGAGCCGCTGACTCACGCGCGCGACGCCATTGCACGAGCAGCCCGCCGGGAACGTCCTCGACGGTCAGCGCGTAGCAAATGTGGTCGCGCCAGGCTCCGTCGATGTGGAGTTGGCGCCGCCGAATGCCTTCTTCCCTGAATCCGAGCTTCTCAACCACCCTACGGCTGGCGTGATTCTCGGGACGGATGTTCGCCTCGAGCCGATGCAATCCAGTGGTGAAAAAGCAATGGTCAACGGCCATGGCGAGCGCGGTGGGGGTGATGCCGCGGCCGGCCAGCGCCCCGTCGATCCAGTAGCCGACCTGCGCAGAACGGGCAGACCCCCACACGATTGCGCCAACGGTGAGCTGTCCGGCAAACCGCCCGTTGTACGTCATCACCCACGGCAGCGCCAGCCCCTGGCGCGCCTCGCGGCGCAGGGTGCCCACCATGGAGATGTAGGGGCCGAGACCGGTCCTGAACAGGGGCGTCTCGGGATTGCTCGGCTCCCACGGACGCAGCCAGTCGGCGTTGCGCACGCGCGTCTCGCGCCACACGCGTACGTCGCCCAGCCGTAGCGGCCGGAGGCCTACCGGACCTTCGTTGAGTGTCGCCGGCCAGCCACGAAGTCGATCCACAACTCTCATCATCCCCCTATCGGGCACGATGTCGCCACGGGGTGCGGGGACCGAATCCCCGTCAACGCGGGTGATCTCCGCCTCGGATCTGGTCGACCGCATGGCGGAGAATGGGGGCGAGTACGGCGACGCCATCCCGTACGCCACCGGAAGATCCGGGCAAATTCACGATCAAGGTTTGCCCGGCCTGACCGGCCAGACCGCGGGAGAGGATGGCGGCGGGCACCTTGTCGCGGTTGGCCAGCCGTATTGCCTCCGCTATACCGGGAATTTCACGAGAAATCACTCGGGCGGTCATCTCCGGCGTGAGATCCATCGGCGTCAGCCCGGTCCCCCCGGTCGTCACGATGACGTCATAACCGCCCGCGACCCCGTCACGGAGCGCAGCCTCGACCGGCTCGCCGTCGGGCACCACGACGGGCCCCTCGACCTCGTCGCAGCCGGCCTGCTCGCGCAGCAGCTCCACCAACAAAGGTCCTGATTTATCGGCATAAATCCCGGCGGACGCCCGGTTCGAAACCGTGATCACCAGGGCCCGCATCACGAACCGTCCCGCGTCCACCGCCCGGTCTTCCCGCCGAGCTTCTCCTCCACCCGCACGTCGGTGATCACCGCGCCGGGATCGACCGCCTTGACCATGTCGATGAGCGCGAGCGCCGCCACGGAGACCGCGGTCAGCGCCTCCATCTCCACCCCGGTGCGGTCGGCGGTCTTGACCCGGCACGTGATGCCCACGCCCCAGTCCTGGACGTCGAGCTCCACCTTCACGCCGTGCAGCGCGATGGGATGGCACAGCGGGATCAGATCGGGCGTACGCTTCGCGCCCATGATCCCGGCGATCCTGGCCACGCCCAGCGCGTCGCCCTTGGGCACCTCGCCCGACCGCAGCAGCGCCACCGTCTCGGCCGACAGCAGCACCCGCCCGGTGGCCACGGCGGAACGGGCCGAGACGTCCTTGGCCGACACGTCCACCATGCGCGCCGCGCCCGTCTCGTCGATGTGCGTCAGCTCGCTCACAGCCTGATCACCTCCACCGAGGCGCCCGCCTCGACCTCGGTCACGTCCTCCGGCACCACGATCAGCGCGTTGGCCGAGGCCAGCGCGGCGAGCTGGTGCGAGCCCTGCCCGTGTGCGGGCGCCACCGTGCCGTCGCCGGCCAGCACCCCGCGCAGGAACGAGCGCCGCCCCGACGGCGAGCGCAGCCGCCCGGAGGTGCGCGCGGTCTCGGTGGGCGGCATGCCGCCGGGCAGCCCGCGCATCTTGTCCAGGGCCGGCTTGACGAACAGCATGAACGACACGAACGACGACACCGGGTTGCCCGGCAGCGCGAAGATCGGCACCTCGTCGTCCCCCAGCACGCCGAAGCCCTGGGGCATGCCGGGCTGCATGGCCACCTTCTCGAAGCGGACCGTGCCCAGCGGCGCCAGCGCCTCCTTGACGGGCTCGTACGCGCCCATCGACACCCCGCCGCTGGTGATGATCGCGTCGGCGCGTACGAGATGGGTGTCGAGCTTGTCGAGCAGGACGCCGGGATCGTCCCCGACCGACCCCGCCCGGAACCCGTCGGCTCCGGCCTCGCGTACGGCGGCGGTGAGGGTGTAGCTGTTGGAGTCCCAGATCTGCCCGGGAGCCAGCGTGTTCCCCGGCTCGACCAGCTCCGCGCCCGTCGAGATGACGACGACGCGCGGCCGCGGGCGCACGCGTACGCGGCGGCGCCCGACCCCGGCGATGATGCCGAGCTGGGCCGGCCCGATCACCGTGCCGGCCTTGAGCACGACCTCCCCGGCCTGGACGTCCTCGCCCGCACGGCGCACCGCGTTGCCGGCCTCGGCGGCCCTGTCGATGCGGACGTTGACCTTCCCGCCGTCGGTCCACTCCACCGGGATCACCGTGTCGGCCCCGGCGGGCATGGGCGCGCCGGTCATGATGCGCACGCTGTGGCCGGGCCCCACCGCACGCAGCTCCAAAGAGCCCGCCGCCACGTCGTCGATCACCGGCAGCGTCACCGGGGCGCCCGCGACGTCCTCGGCGCGCACCGCGTAGCCGTCCATGGCCGAGTTGTCGAACGGGGGCAGCGGCACCGGCGAGGAGACGTCCTCGGCCAGCGTGGTGCCGAGCGCCTGCTCCAGGTCGAGCTCGAGGGGGGCCAGCGGACGTACAGTGGCCAGGATCTCGGCCAGATGCGCGTCAACTGATTTCATTCAGGAACTCCCGCAGCCACGGCACGAACTCCGGCGCCAGGTCGTCCCGGTCCGCCGCGAACTTCACCACCGTCCGCAGATAGTCGAGCTTGTCGCCCGTGTCGTAGCGGCGGCCCCTGAACAGCACGCCGTGCACGGGACCGCCCTCGTCGGGGCCGCGCTGGGCGAGCGTGCGCAGCGCGTCGGTGAGCTGGATCTCGCCGCCGCGGCCGGGCGGGGTGTTCTCCAGCACCTCGAAGACCGTCGGGTCGATGACGTAGCGGCCGATGATGGCCCAGTTGGACGGCGCCTCGTCGGCCGGCGGCTTCTCGACGAGGTCGGTGACGCGGACGACGTCATCCTCGTCGGTCGGCTCGATGGTGGCGACGCCGTACAGGGAGACCGACTCCCTGGGCACCTCCATCAGCGCGATCACGCTTCCGCCGTACGTGTCGCGCACCTCGATCATGCGGCGCAGCAGGTTGTCGCGGCGGTCGATGAGGTCGTCGCCGAGCAGGCAGGCGAACGGATGGTCGCCCACGTGGTGCTTGGCGCACAGCACGGCGTGGCCGAGCCCGCGGGGCTCGCCCTGGCGGACGTAGTGCAGGGTCGCCAGCGAGGCCGGCTCGCGAACCTGGGACAGCCGGTGCTCGTCACCCTTGGCCTCGAGCGCCTCCTCCAGCTCGAACGCCCGGTCGAAGTGGTCCTCGATCGAGCGCTTGTTCTTGCCCGTGACCATGAGAACGTCGAGCAGCCCGGCGGCGGCGGCCTCCTCGACGACATACTGGATCGCGGGCTTGTCGACAATGGGCAGCATCTCTTTGGGTGTCGCCTTGGTCGCCGGAAGGAACCGGGTGCCCAGACCCGCGGCGGGCACGACGGCTTTCGTCACAGGGTCGAAGTCAGCCATGATTAGACCCTAGTGGAGGGATCTGTGGACAAGGTGAACCTCCGTCGCGAGCTGAACGCGGCGCGTACGGCTCTCTCCCCCGAACAACTGCGCGCAAACGCCATCAAGGTCCGCGAAACGCTGCTCGAGCAGCCGTGGGTGCAGATGGCCGGTCTCGTGGCCTGCTACTGGTCGGTGGGGAGAGAGCCGGAGACGCACGGGCTGGTGTTCGCCCTGTGGAAACACGGGGCCACCGTCATGCTGCCGGTGCTGCGCGACGACGACGACCTCGACTGGGCGGTCTACGACGGGCCCGACACGCTCGCGCCCGGCCGCTACGGGATCATGGAGCCGGTCGACACCCGGCGCGGCGTTGACGCCATCCGCACCGCCGCCCTCGTCATCGTGCCCGCACTCGCCGTCGATCGCGTCACCGGCGTGCGCCTGGGGAGGGGCGGCGGCTCGTACGACCGGGCGCTCGCCCGCGTCGGCCCCAACGTCCCCACCGTGGCGCTGCTGCACGACGGCGAGCTCATCGACGGCGTCCCGCACGAACCCCATGACCAGCGCGTCCGCTATGCGGCCACTCCTTCGGGCATCACTAGGCTGATGTGACGGCGGGGTCGGGAAGGGGGCCGGATGACGCTCAACCTCTCCCTCCTTCTCGGCGCCCTGATCGTCATCGCGGCCATCGCCTCCGTACGCCTGGTGCACCGCACCGGCCTGCCCAGCCTCCTGGTCTTCCTCGGCTTCGGGATGGTCCTGGGGTCGTCCGGCTTCACCTTCGACAACCCCCAGGTGGCCCAGCAGATCGGGCTGTGGGCGCTGGCCGTGATCCTCGCCGAAGGCGGTCTCACCACCAACTGGTCGCACGTGCGGCGATCCGTGCCCCTGGCCGTGGTGCTGGCCACCGTGGGCGTGGCGGTGAGCATCGTCGTGCTCGCGTTCGCCGTCTACGGGCCGCTCGGCATCGACGTGCGGACCGCGCTGATCATCGGCGCGATCCTGGCCTCCACCGACGCCGCCGCCGTCTTCTCCGTGCTGCGCCGGCTGCCGCTGCCGCCGCGCCTGGCCGGCGCGCTGGAGGCCGAGTCGGGCTTCAACGACGCCCCGACGGTCATCGCGGTCGTGCTGCTCACCGGCGGAACGCAGGCGTCGGCCACAGTTGGAACGTTCCTCTGGAACACCACGCTCCAGCTCCTCATCGGCGCCGCCGTGGGCCTCGCCGTCGGCCCCGCCGGCGCGTACGCCCTGCGCCACGTCGCCCTGCCCGCCTCCGGCCTGTACCCCATCGCCGTCCTGGCGCTCACCTTCGTCTCGTACGGAGGCGCCGTCCTCCTCCAGGGCTCCGGCTTCCTCGCCGTCTATCTCGCCGGCCTCATCCTCGGCAACGCGCGGCTCCCCCACCGGGGCGCGACCAGGAGCTTCGCCGAAGGCGCCGCGTGGCTCGCGCAGATCGGGCTGTTCGTCATGCTCGGCATGCTGGCCGACGCCGAGGAGCTGCCATCGGCCATCGTCCCCGGCCTGATCATCGGCACCGCCCTCGTGCTGATCGCCCGCCCCGTCTCGGTCGTCGCCGCCTCACTGCTCGCCCAGGTGCTGCACGTGGACCGGGTGAGCTGGCGCGAGCAGGCGTTCCTGTCGTGGGCGGGGCTGCGCGGCGCGGTCCCGATCGTGCTCGCCACCATCCCCTGGGCGGCCGGCGTCGAGGGCTCCAAAGCCATCTTCAACGAAGTCTTCGTGATCGTCATCGTGTTCACGCTGCTCCAGGGGCCGACGCTGCCGTACGCGGCCAAGCTGCTCGGGGTGAGCGCGCCCGCCGAGGCCCAGGACCTGTCCGTCGAGTCCGCTCCCCTCGAAGAACTGCACGCCCACCTGGTGCAGGTCAGGGTGCCCGAGGAGTCGCGCCTGCACGGCGTCGAGATCTTCGAGCTGCGGCTGCCGGCCGGCGCCGCGGTCACCCTCGTCGTACGGGACGGCCGATCGTTCGTCCCCGCGCCCTCCACCCGCATCCACGCCGGCGACCAGCTCCTCATCGTCACCACCGCCGCCTGCCGTGACCAGGCAGAACGCCGCCTGCGCGCGGTCCACCGCAGGGGCAAGCTGGCCGGCTGGTACGGAGAGCAGGGGTTGGAATAGGAGTTTGGACCTATCGGTTACCATTAGCAGTCGCATCGCTCGAGTGCCAAAGCTTGTAAGGAGGAGCGCGTGCCGACTTATCAGTACGCCTGCAACGACTGCGGTGAGCAGCTCGAGGTGGTTCAGAAGTTCACTGACGATGCGTTGACGGTCTGCCCGAGCTGCCAGGGGAAGCTCCGCAAGGTCTTCTCCGCGGTCGGCATCGTGTTCAAGGGCTCGGGCTTCTACCGGACCGACAACCGCTCGTCGTCCTCGACCTCGTCGACGTCGTCCTCTTCTTCTTCCTCCTCTTCCTCGTCGAAGTCCGGGGAGAGCAAGTCGTCGTCCGACTCCGGCTCGTCTTCTTCGAGCGCGCCCGCTCCCGCCGCCGCTTCCAACTAGGTCCCGATCAGCTGACCCGCCGCGTCCCCCTTCCCGGCTGAGCGCAGGTCAGCTGATCCGGTGTTCCGCGCCCCCGCCTCCCCCTTTTTCGTACGTTCGGCCGAGGCGGCGGTCCTTCACGCCCGCGGAACGATTCGGTGCCGGCAGGGCGCATTCATCCCGCCCGCGTACCGACGCCCCCGGGAGGACGTCTGGAGCGCCCGGGGCACCCGCAGCAAACCCGCACTCTTCGCACAGGCTGTCCGCGACGCGCCTTCACCTCCGGTCATCGCCGACCCCACGCGCCTTCCCTCCGACGACCACTGACGGCAACGCGCCTCCCCTCCGGCAACCACTGACCGCGTCGCGCCTTCACCCACAGGAACCACGTCGCGCAGGCACCACTGACCGCCCGCACCCCCACCCCGCAGACACCCCTGACCACCGCGATGCGCAGGCACCACTCACCGCCCGCACTCCCACACCGCAGACACCGCCGGCCAGGGCCCGCCCGCACCCCCGCCCCGCAGACACCCTTGACCACCGCGATGCGCAGGCACCACTCACCGCCCACGCTCCCACCCCCCACCACACCGCTGACCACAGCACACCGAACCCCCGACCGCCGCTATCCACAACCCACCCCCCACCCCAGCCCGCTCATCCCCAGAACCCGTTCCAGTTGACCGGCCCCGCCGCCACTCCGGTTACTCTCTCGGCCATGGTCACTCGCGCAGACATCGGCGTCATCGGCGGTTCCGGCTTCTACTCCCTCCTCGACGACGCGGAGGAGGTCGAGGTCACCACCCCCTACGGCCCTCCGAGCGACGTCGTCACCGTCGGACGCATCGGCTCCCGCAGCGTCGCGTTCATCCCCCGGCACGGGCGGGACCACCGCTTCCCGCCGCACCGCATCCCGTACCGCGCCAACCTCTGGGCGCTGCGCTCGCTCGGCGTCCGCCAGGTGCTGGCCCCCAGCGCCGTGGGCTCGCTCAAGGCCGAGTACGGCCCCGGCACCCTCGTCGTCCCCGACCAGCTCGTCGACCGCACCTCCGGCCGGCCCCAGACGTATTACGACGCCGGCGGCGCGGTCCACGTCTCGTTCGCCGACCCCTACTGCCCGTCCGGCCGGGCCGTGGCCGTGCGGACCGCGCGTTCGGCCGGCTGGGAGACCGTCGACGGCGGCACGCTCGTCGTGATCGAGGGCCCGCGCTTCTCGACGCGTGCCGAGTCCCAGTGGTTCTCCGCGAACGGCTGGTCCATCGTCGGCATGACCGGCTTCCCCGAGGCCGTCCTGGCCCGCGAGCTGGCGCTCTGCTACACCTCGATCTCCCTGGTGACCGACCACGACGCCGGCGTCGAGGCGGGCGAAGGCGTCACGCATGACGAGGTGCTCAAGTTCTTCGCACAGAACGTCCAGCGCATGCGCACACTGATCGCGCAGGCCGTCGAGGCGCTGCCGGAGGAGCGCACGTGCCCCTGTCCCAACGCGCTCGACGGCATCAAGCTCCCCTTCGAGCTGCCATGATCGGGTCCTGGCTGTCCCGCTACGGCCGTCGCCGCCGCCTCATCGCGGCGGCGCTCGCCGCCGTCTCCGTCGTGACCGCCTATCTCGCCACCCGCCCGGCCCCGGCCGCGCCCACGGTCCTGGTGGCCGTACGCGACCTGCGGCCGGGCCCGCTGAACCCCGCCGACTTCCGCCCCGCGGCGCTCGATCCTGCTCCCGCGGGCGCGATCCGCACGCTCCCCCGGGGCCGGACGCTGGCGACGCCCATGCGCCGGGGCGAGCCGCTGACCGACGTCCGCCTCCTGTCCTCCTATCCGCTGCCGCCCGGCACGGTGGCCACCCCGGTGCGCATCGCCGACACCGCCGCGGCCTCGCTCCTCGCACCCGGCTCCACCATCACGGTGCTGGCCGCGCGCGACCAGGAGGCGCCGGCCCGCGAGATCGCCACGGACGCGACGGTGGTCACCGTGCCCAGGCAGTCCCGCGCGGGCTCGTCGCCGGACGGCGCCCTCCTCGTTCTGGCCACGACCCCGGCCCAAGCCGCCGAGCTGGCGACGGCACAGGCCCACGCCCGCCTGTCGATCACCCTCGGCACTCTCCGAGCCAACCCAGGGTGATCAATAGACTACGATTCGATGCCATGGCTGGATTCAGGAAGTTCCTCATGCAGGGCAACGTCATCGACCTGGCGGTGGCGGTGATCATCGGGGCGGCGTTCAACGCGATCGTGCAGTCGTTCGTGGCCGACCTGCTCACGCCGCTGATCTCGGCGTTCGGCGGCCTGCCCGACTTCTCCTCGCTGAAGCTCACGGTCGGCCAGTCCAACTTCATGTACGGCAACTTCATCAACGCCGTCGTGTCGTTCCTGATCGTCTCGGCGGTGGTCTACTTCCTGGTCGTGAAGCCCTACACGCACATCAGGGAGCGCAACGCCGCCAAGATCGAGGCCACGACGCGCGACTGCCCCGAGTGCCTGTCGGAGATCCCCAGGGCCGCCTCCCGCTGCGCCTTCTGCAGCTCGGAGGTGCCCGCGCTCTGACCTCAGAGCATCTTGTCGATCTTCGGGTCGTACTCCCAGTGCCACGGCTCGAACGGGCTGCTGTAGGCCCAGGAAGGATGGAACCACCCGTACCGCTTCGCGTTCTTCTCCATCCACACGAACTCCGGTGAGCCCGACCGCTCCACCCCGCCGCACAGGTCCACGGCCAGCCCGAGCCCGTGGTTGCTCCGCCCGGGCACGGCGGCGAACCCGGGCCGCCGGTAGTAGACCGCCTGCTGCTCGGCCAGGCTCCGGTAGGCGTCCGTGACGCACAGCGGCCTGCCGAACCGCTGCTTGAAGGCCTCGTTCAGGCTGACGAACGCGATCGTGGCGTCCGCCCTGAGACTGTGTCCCTTCTGCTGCAAGGGGCAGAGCATGTCCTTGGGGATGAGCCCGTTCGGGTAGTGGTCGGCGTTGGCCGCTTTGAGCGGGTTGCATCCCAGGGCCGCGCGCCCCACCTTGTCGATCTTTATGCCCATCTGCACCAGCTGCGCGGTCAGCGACTTCACGATCTTGTCCGACCGCTTGCGCAGCGTGTCCACCTCGGCGGCGAGCTGCGCCTCGGCCAGCAGATTGCCGGCGCGCAGTTCCTGCGCCTCGGCGGCCAGCTTCTCGGCCTGCCGGTAGAGCGCACTGGTCTGCTCGACGGCGTGCTGGCGTACGGAGACGATCTGGTTCGCGTCCATCAGCGCCCGCAGCGTCTTCTCGTCGGCGGCGCCGGACAGGAACGGGATGATCCCGCCCGCCATCAGCGGCTGCTGGTAGAGCAGCTCGGCCATCTGCGACACCGGCTGCCGCATCACGGCGAGCCGCTCTTCGAGCTGCTGCAGGGCGGTCAGCTTGGTCTTCAGCTCCTTCTCGGAGGCCGCGATCTCGGCGCGCCGCTTCTCAAGGGCCCTGGTGGCGTCCTCGAGCTCCTTGGCCGCCTGCTCGGCCTCCTTCCGCAGCTTCGTCAGGCTGGACGGATCCGGCTTCTGCTGCCGGACCTGCTGCACCTGCACGTCGGCGCGGGCCGGCGCCTGCCCACCGGGCGTGAGGAGAGAAGCCACCGCCATGACGACCGCGATCAGACCCGCTGATCGAGGGGCTGGCACGTTCGACTCCTCCGTTTGCAAACTCGTGACCCGGGTCAGGCACGCACGTTACTACAGCCCTTACAGTGCCCGGACCGAACTCCGAAGAGCTGTTATGAGGCGATCAACCCCCTTTGTACAACCCTCAGGCCCCACACCATCGAGTACGCCCCCCACCCCTCGAAAGTTCACCACGTGACATCCGCTTCACGACCGCACAGCACTCGGCCACCAAGAACGCCGAAAGCGCACCCGCGCACCGCCCCCTGGGCCCTGCGAGACGCGCCCGGCCAAGGACCCCCGCCCACAGAACCCCCACCCGAGACCAGCGAACGGCCTCCGAACCGGCTTCCATGGGAACCGGCTCTCATGGAACCCGAGACCGCGAACCCGTCACCAACCCCCGAGCTCCCACCCGCCGCAGGAACGAGCGACCGACCGCTACCCCCGCCCCGAACAGCACCAGCCCCGCCATCACCCCACGCTCGCCGACCCGACCCCGATCAACGGAACCCAGGAATCCCGCTCCACCGAGGACTCCTCACCTGCCCCATCACCCACCCGAGACGACCCGGCGGAAGCCCCCCGAGACGCCTCCTGAGCCCGGCGCCGCTCACTCAACCAATCCCGGCACACGTCCCACAACCACGTGTCCAGCCAGTCACCGGCACACCCACCGGCCGTGGACTCCGGAGCCGGGACGGCCTCTTCCCGCGGCCTCCTGACCACCCTCTCCGGCACCCGCGCCTCATTCCGTACGGCAGGCGCGGCCACCGCCTCCCGCACCCGAACCCGCACGACCCCCTCGTACCGGCGCTCCGGCACATCCGGCGCCGGCACCAACCGCGGCGACCACGCCACCGCCTTCGCCTCACCGACGACCGGCGCCTCACCCCACGTCACCGGCACCAGCGTCCCGTCCGCCTCGAGCCCCTGCACCTCCCCCGCCAGCAGGCCGGCCGCGAGAATGGCCGGCGCCAGCAGAGCACCGAACAACACCACGGGCCGCCGACGGGCCTGAACACTACGCCTCCGAGTCACAGCCCAGAAGCTATCCACCCCCGAACACCCCGATTCTGATCACTTGTCATGCCTTTACCGCAGCTCAGACCACCCATAACCAACGCCCGCGAACCGATCCCGCCCCGGCGTCGCACACAGTGCCAGACTTTCGCTAGGCTTACGGGAGTCCGCCTCCGTAGCTCAGGGGATAGAGCACCGCTCTCCTAAAGCGGGTGCCGCAGGTTCGAATCCTGCCGGGGGCACCACGTCTGACCAGCCATTTCGGCCTCTGACCTGCGGTTTCACAACCGCAGGTCTTTTGCTTCTCCGGACCCTCGTAGGCAGCCGAGTGCAGCCATGTGCAGCCGTAGGTCAGAATCCTGGGGACATATGGGGGACGATCTTGAACGCGTCGTCCCACCTCAAACGCTCTCGAGTGCGTCATGGCCTACCCAGTCACGGCCCTGTCGGGCTACTGGGCCTCGGCCTGTAGAGGGCGGCGATCGCGATAGTCAACACGCGAAGCCGGCTCCGGGGCTCCCTCCGTGGCCACGCCGCCTTCCGTCGAGACGGGAACACCAAACGAGATGCGCGTCCGACGACCGTGATCCACGCCATGGCGGCACCCACGACATCCCTGCGACCGCCCCGCATACAAGAGCTCCTTCTTGTACGCACGCCCCCTCCTCGGAGGATCGAACATGCCGGGA
>NZ_JBICSH010000008.1:0-261073 GCF_043196965.1 Nonomuraea sp. NPDC049309
TCCTTCAAGGTCCTCATCAAGGAGATGCAGTCGCTGTGCCTGAATGTCGAGGTCCTCTCGAGCGACGGCATGTCCATCGAGATGCGCGACACCGATGAGGACGTCTTCCGCGCGGCGGAAGAGCTCGGTATCGATCTGTCCCGGCGTGAGCCGAGCAGCGTGGACGAGGTCTGATCGATCATCCGGGGGAGGGCGCGCCGCCGGGCACGTCATCGGGCACGCCATCGGGCGTGCCCCTGAGTGCGTCGGCGGGCGCCCCGCCTGGGCGCACCGCCGGCGACGCCGCCCACCCTCCGCGATCACCACGCTGATGACGCGTTTCATCCTCACCGGCACTCCCGGTGCGGGAAAGACCACGATCCTGCACGGCCCGGCCGCGCGCGGCCACGCCACCGCCGAGGAGGCGGGCACCGCGCTCATCGCCGCCGAGCAGGCGCGCGGCGACGCCGCGCCGTGGACCCGCCCCTCGGTCATCGGCAAGGTCGCCGAGCTGTAGCGGCGCCGGCAGGAGCAGGCCGGCGGCGGAGTGCGGTTCTTCGACCGCTCGCCGGTCCGCACCCACGCACTCAGCAGGCACGTCGGACACCCCGTGCCGCCCTCGCTCACCGCCGAGATCGAGCGGATCACCCGCGAACGGGTCTATGACCGGCACGTGTTCTTCGTCCGCAACCTCGGCTTCCTGGAGCCGGCCGACGCCCGCAGGATCGGTTTCGAGGAGTCCCTGGAGTTCGGACGCCTCCACGAGGAGACCTACCGGGCGTTCGGCGACCACCTCATCGACGTGCCCGCAGGGCCGCCGGACGAGCGGGTCGCGCTGGTCGAGGAGCCGGCGTACCGGCCGGCGGGCGGCGCGGGCCGCCTCGCCTGCTCGTAGAGGTCCCTAAGGGACGCCCGGCGTCATGGGGTCACCGGCGCGGCCTGGCGGACGGCGGGGGAGAGCCACGACAGTGCGAGCGCCGTCGTGGCGGCGGCGAACGCGGTCAGGATCGGCAGCACGGAGGCGACCTCGTACAGCGCGGTGCCGAGCAGCGGGCCGACGATGAACGTGGCGCCGATCGTGGCGTTGATCAACCCCGCCACGGAGGCGTGCTGCCCCGGCTCGGCCACCAGCGTCGGCGCCGCGGTGAAGCCGGGAGCCGCCAGCCCGAGGCCCAGCCCCAGCACCACGAACGAGGCGACGATCAGCCAGAGCGTGTTGGCCGTGGCGAGCATCGCGAACGCGACGGCCGTGATCGGGGTGCCCACCCGCATCAGCCGCAGCACCGGCCAGCGCAGCACCGGGATGAGCGCGCCCTGCACGGCGACGAGGATCAGCCCGGCCGCGACCAGCGTGACGCCCACCGCCCCGGCCGTCTCCTGCGGCCCGAGGTGCAGGCGGTCGGAGACCAGGAAACCGACGACCACCTGCACCAGGCCGAGCGACAGGTAGAGGCAGAAGCCGATCGCGAGCAGCGGCCACATGCGCGCGTTCCAGGGACGCAGCTTCGCCGGGGGCCGCTCGGGCGGCGGGTCCGGTGCCGCCGCCGGCGGGCGCACGGTGGCCAGCACCCACGCCGTGAGCAGCAGGCAGATGACGGGCGCCAGATAGACCGGCAGCATGAGCGAGACCACGGCCAGCGCGCCGCCCCCAGCCGGGCCGAGCACCAGCGAGAGGCCCTGAGCCGCGCCGATCAGGCCCGTGGCGCGGGTGCGCTCGGCCTGGGTGCTGGTGGTCGCGGCGGCGACGGCGAGCGTGGCCACCGGCAGCGCGGCCAGCCCCGCGCCGAAGATGAGGCTGCGGGTGACCAGCAGCAGGCCGAACAGCAGCGGGGACGACAGGCGGCCGTCGAGCCCCAGGGCGGCGACGACACCGAACCCGGTCATGCCCGCCGTCGCCAGGCCGAGCCCGCACACCAGCACCAGGCGTAACCCGAGCCGCCGCAGCGCGAGCCCCCACAGCGGGCTGGAGACGGTCAGCGCCGTGGCGGCGGCGGTGACGACGAGGCCGAGCTGGGTCTCGGTCAGGTGCAGCTCGCGGGAGAGCGGGGCGAGTACGGGAGTCAGAAGTTGCTGGGCCGAGAAAACCACCAGAACGGTGAGAAGTAACGGGATCAGGGCCTTGCGCACCAGATGGTCCTTTCTCCGAAAGGTCAGGGACAGCGTACGTGTGCGCAGGAATAACGACAATCATTTCCCGACATGGTGGTGTTCATCAGCACAACACCATTTACGGAAAAAATGGGAAATGGGGTTTTTCATTTGGCGCGAAAACTCAGGGCTTGCGCGGGCTGCTCCGGAGTCCGCTTCCCGGACCTCGGCGCGATCCCACGACGCCGCCCCGCTGCGATGGGGTGGCGTGTCCGTGGGGTGATGAGGTGGCGCGTCCGGCGTGCTGGGGTGGCGTGTCCGTGGGGTGCTGGGGTGGCGCGTCCGGTGTGATGGGGTGGCGTGTCCGTGGGGTGCTGGGGCGGCGTGTCCGGGCGTGATGGAGCGGCGCGTCCGGGTGTGATGGCCGCGGGACGAGCTGGGGAAGGATGCCGCGTATCGCCGGGGTGGTGAACGCGCGCGGCACCCCGTTCAGGGACGCTGGCAGGACGATGGCGCCCCACGCAGAAGCATCGCGGCGACGGCGCCCCGCGTGTGCGATGAAGAAGAGGCGGAACGACCGCTGCCGAAGAGGCGTGGACACCAGGGCCGTCTGCCACGCCGGTCGATCTCGCCGTCCACCGAGGCATCGTGAACGGTGGACGGCGGGATCGATGGTTTGTGCCGGGCGTTCGTCAGCGGCCGTTCAGCACGTTGAGGAAACGCTGCTCGAAGGCGGCGGTGTCGGCCGTCGTGGCGTACTGGATCACGCGTCCGGTGGGGGAGAGGACCGTCCGGCCGGCGGAGGGGCCGTCCGTCACGACGTCGATCCTGCCCCGCGTGAACCCGACGTGCCCGGGACGGACGGCGCTCATCGCGGCCAGCGGGTCCCACCAGTACAGCAGCCGGTCGGCGATCAGCGGCCGCACCTCGGGATGCGTGACGATCTCCAGGACGGTGTCCGCGGCCGGCGTGCCGTGGTCGGCCGCGAGCCGGTCCAGGAACGCGTCCGTGATGAGCACCTCGTTGGCGGCGTCCAGGGACACCATCCTGAACGCGCCCGTGCCCCGCGTGATCGCCGCGCGCGCCGCCGCCGGGTCGAGCCAGTAGTTGAACTCCTGCGTGCCGTCGAACTCCGGCGGCGTGCCGCAGCACAGGTTGCCCGGCACGTGCACCGCGCCGCCCATCGACGTGAGCCGGGCGGGGGAGTACGGCAGCGCGGCGGCCAGGTTGGTCAGCGGCCCCGTGGCGATCACCTGGATGCCGGGGTCCTCCCCTACGAGCCGCCTGATCAGCTCGGGCGCCCGGATGCGCGACGGGCTCTCGTCACCGGCGCATCCCGGCGTCGCGGCCGTCAGCACCCGGTCGAACAGCGCGCGCAGATCGGCGGGGAAGAAGTTCGGGCCGGTACGGGAGTCGTCGGCGATCACCACCCCGCGCAGGCCCAGGCGGTCGGCCAGGCACCTGGCGTGCCTGATCGCCCGGCCCGGCAGGCCCGCGCCGGCGCTCGTGACCGTGATCGCGCGCAGCTCGATGCGGCCCGCCCGATGCTCCTGGGAGAGGTAGGCGAGGGTGGCCGCGTCGTCGAAGTCCATGTCGGTGTCGAAGATGACGGCGGGCGGGCGGGGGCGTGCCGCCGCCGTCGCAGGTGCCGTGAGAGAGGTCAGTGTGAGGGTCAGGGTCAAGACGAGCAGGAGACTTCTCATGGCGCTCCCGTGGTCGGAGACGTTGACGTCCAGTTGAACCGAGCACGATCAGCTTGTGGAGGCGTGATCCCGCAGGGCTCCGAAGCCCACGCTCCACCCGTGCGGGGAGCGGCGCCGCCCGTCTGCTCCACCGTGAGGGCGGCACGCCATGCCCCACCCGTGCGGGGGCGCGCCAGGAGCCGGAGGGTCAGCGGGCGGCCCAGGTGGTGTCGTCCAGCGGCCGGCCCGTGGAGAGGGCGGCGAAGAGCTTCTCCCAGAGCGGCATCACGACCTCGGGCGTGTAGCCGTGGGCGGTCTCCGCGGCGGCGGCGCCCAGGCGGAGGCGCAGGTCGCGGTCGCCCATCACCTGGCCGAGCGAGCGGGCGAGCGCGTCGACGTCCCTGGGCGGCACAAGGATGCCGTCCTTGCCCGGGGTGAGCACGTCGGCGGGACCGGTGGGGCAGTCGAAGGCGACGATCGGCAGGGCGTGGCCCATGGCCTCGATCATGGCCATGGGCAGGCCCTCGATACGCGAGCTGAGCGCGTAGACGGACGCCTTCGCCAGCTCTTCGTGGATGCGGTTGCTGCGCCCCATGAGCTTGATGCGGTCGCCCATGCCGGTCTCGTCGATGTGTTCCTGCAGCCGCTGCTTCGACGGCCCCGTGCCGAAGATGCGCAGCTGCCACTCCGGATGCTCGGCGGCCGCGGCGGCGAACGCCGGGATGAGCATGTCGAAGCCCTTCTGCGGCACCAGCCGCCCCACCGCGATCACGACGGGGTTGCTCTGGTCGGAGTGCTTGCGCCGCTCCATGCTGACGGCGTTGGGGATGCGGACCACCGGCGTGCCGGGCACCAGCTCGCGATATTCGCGGCGGCTGGTCTCGGTGAGCACGGTGATGGCGTCGAAGCGGCCGTAGTAGCGGCCGATGTGCTCGCGCACCGCCTCGTGGTAGGAGGCGAGGTTCATGTGCTCCTGCGCCACCCTGATCACGCCGCCCGTCGCGCGGCGGGCGGAGATCAGGTTGAGCGCGGGGCGGGTGGTGACGAGGACGCCGTCGCGCAGGCCGGAGACGTAGTCGATGGCCGCGCCCTCCACGCGTTCGGTGAAGTATTCGGCGGCGAACTCGCCGTACGGGACGATCTTGCCTCTGGCGCGCCGCCACACCTTGCGCACCAGCGAGTCGGCCGCGACGCCGCCGCGCTGGTCGACCAGCGTGGACAGCCGCACCCGCGGGTCGAGGGCGAACTGCGGCTCGTCACGGCGGCGGACCACGCTGACGATCTCCACGTCGTGGCCCGCCTCGGCCATCGCGCCCGCCTGGTTGAAGACGGTGCGGATGGTGCCGCCCATGCCGTACGCGTGCAGCAGCATGTAGCGGATCTTCACGGGAGGTACTCCCAGGTCCTGCACATGTCCTTGAGCACGTCGGGGATCTCGTCGGGGGAGGGAAGCTCGCGCCCTTTCTGCACGGTGCCGGACTGGATCTTGTCCTTCCAGTCGCCGAGGCCTTTGACGACCACTTCGGGCTTGCCGTACGTGAGGATCCGCGGCGACCAGGGCACCGACAGGAACTCGCAGATCTCGCGCCCGACCCGCTCCGGCTCCGCGGTCAGCTCCTCGTAGCGCACGGTGAGGCCCGGCAGTGCCCTACGGGCCCGCTGCACGGCCTTCATGTACCGCAGGGCGTCGGCCGCGGCCTCCTCGCGGGTGCGCTTGCCCGGGCTGGCCTCGTACCAGGAGGCCGCGATGGAGGCGGGATGGCGCAGCAGGAACACGAACCGCGCGTCCGGCCAGCAGGCCGCGAGGCGCTCGTACGCGAACGCGTTGGCGGGGGTCTTCTCCACGATGAACCGCTTGCCGCTGCGCACCAGCTCGCGGTGGAGCACGCGGTCCCACAGCAGATGTTCGAGGTCGGCCTTGGTGTGCCCGAGGGCTTCCATGGCCTTCTCCGCCAGCGAGGTATCGAATTCCACGCGCAACCGGCGTACGTGCAGCTCATGCGGGGCGTGCAGGTCGGGGTGCGCGTTGAGCATCGCCCGCAGCAGCGTCGAACCCGACCGGACCGGAGAGATGATGAACACCGGCTGCTTGACGAGGCGATCGGTCTCCGGATCCGCGGGCGGCCGGAACGGGGTCTGCGGCCGCTTCTGGGGTGCCGGCTTCGACGGCTTTTGCCCCGGTTTTCCTACTCGGTTGAGCTGGAATCCTGTGTACCTGGCCAGCGCTCCGTTGATAGTGCGCTGCCACTTCATGCCGAGCGAGGCTACCTGTCTTACCTGGGGATTGCCTGAAGGAAAGAAGGGGTCGCCTCCAGATTACCCGCTCGCCGTCGGGCACGTCTGGCCTGGTCAGGGCCTGTGAGGGCGATGAGGAACGGCCTCCGGCGGGTGCAAGGTCCGGGCGTCCCGCCGGTCGGAGCCCGGTCGGATCACTGAGCGCGCCCGGTCACGGAGTGACCGCGAACCACACGACCTTGCCGTTGTCGGTGGTCGTCACGCCCCAGTCGTCGGCTATCGCGCCGACGATCTGCAACCCCCGCCCCGAAATGGCGTCCATGTCCGCCGGCCGCGGGCGCGGCACGCCCTCGCCGGGGTCGAACACCTCCCCGTACACCTGGCCCTCGCGCTTCTCCAGGCGCAGGGCGTAGGCGGAACCCCCGTGGCGTACGGCGTTGGTGACCAGCTCGCTCACGATGAGCAGGCAGTCGTCAACGACGTGCGTGAGTCCCCAGTCGGTCAGATCGGTCCTGATCAGCTCCCTCGCCCTGCTGACGCCCGAGGGGACGGAGGGCAGAAGGTACTCCACCGTTCGCACCGGTGGGGCCGACAAGGACCCTTGTCGGAGGGCCATACGCATCACATCTCTCGCGTCTTGGGAGCGCTCCCAAACCCACGATAAACGTTCGCCCTCACTCTTGGGAATGCGCGCCGGAAAAGTTTGCCAAACGAGACTTGCGGTGTATCAGGGGATGCGGGCAACGGCTCCGTAGTTGCCGGACTTGCTGGGGTCGTCCTGGCAGGCGAGATCGTCGCCCATGGGCCGCCACTCCGGCACCCAGACCAGGCCGGGCGCCACCAGATCGAGTCCCGCTAAAAGGGCCGCCACCTCGTCCCGCGACCGTACCGCGAGATGGGGCAAGGTCATCGCGAGCGTGTCGCCGATGGCGGGCAGCAGCTCCTGCGGGACGCCGTCGAACGTGGTGTGCAGAAGCGCCAGGAAACTGCCCGCGGAAGCCGAGTGACGGAGTCGCTTGATGACATAGTGGGCATACTCCTCATCGTGGAGGCTGTAGGCCGACAACAGGAGCACCGCCACCGGTCGTTCCCAGTCGATGAAGGTCGTGACGACGTGATCGCTCAGGATCTCGTCGATCTCCCGTACGTCTCCCTCCACCACCCGCACCAAATCCGTGAACGGCTCGATGGTGGCCTGGGCCAGGGTCACCACCATCGGGTTGTTCTCGACGTACAGCACTCTGGGGTACGGGCAAGCGGCGTGTTTCGCCATGTCATGCAGCCCCTGGCCGGCGGACAGGCCGCTCGGGATCCCGCTGCCGACGATCACGAATTGCTCCACGTGTTCCTGGACCGCCAGATAGCGGATCACCCGCGAGCAGAATTCGAGAACCGCGCGGGCGGCGTTCGTCAGGGTGGGGGCCGCTTGATCAAAATGGCGCACCGCGTCCTTGTCGGCCTGGAAGTTGTTCTTCCCGCCGGCGGCGGCGTCGAAGATACGCGTGATCCTGGCCTGCGTAGTCTCCAACTTCGCCAAATTTCGGACGGCACGCTGATGCATGAGCGTTGCCCCTTTCCCCTCGCCGCTGACCCTTTTTCGCGGTAAGCGATCTTTGGACCTCACTCAGGACTCGAACCATATGTTCCAACAATTCCAGTCAATGACAACCCGATAGACCCGTTATCTTGGGAAATGTTTGTTACCAGAATCATCGTGGGAAGAAGCGTCGAGTGCGGCGTGATGCCCCGAATGTCGGGGTTCCCGCGAGTCAACGGGTCCATGAACTGGGCGGATGTGGATATCGCGCCCTGTTCGGCCGGTCGCCGGCCCTGCTGAGAAGATGAGCCCGCCGCACCGAGGTCCCCTTCCGAGGCCAGGCCAGGTTAGTCGTGCTGTGCCGGTCGGAGGGGCTGAATGTCGCGGATGGGTTTAGCTAGGTGGCGGCTGCGCAAAATGTCGGCCTTGGTTGTTTTGTTGCGTGCGCCGAACGGTGTGGCTGATGAGACGCATGCGCGCGCTGGGCACACGGAACGAGGCCGGCGGGGCGCACCGACCGTGGGCGCTGGGCTGTGCGCGTCGGTCGATGGCCGTGGTGGTGCGGGGCGCGGGCCGCGCGTGCCCGGTCAGTGGCGGGGTGGTGCGGGGTGAGTGGCGGTGCGGTCTGGGGCCGTTGGGTTGTGCGTGCCGGTTGGTGGTGGGGTGGTACAGGGCGCGGGGCTGGGATCGTTGGGTGCCGAACCGCATGGCAGAGCTTGTCGCCGTGCCGGGCTACATGGCGGGGCGGGCTGTCCCCGGGTGGGAAGGTGTGCAGGCGGGCCGGGACGGTTGGGCTGGTCGCGCCGGGTGGTGGCGCGCGTGGTGGGGCAGCGATGTCTCGGGTGGTGGGGCTGTCGGCGCAAGAGCCGTGCGGGGCGGGAGGCGGGCGTGGTGTGCCGGTCCTGCGGTTCGGGAGACGGGCGTGGTGTGCGTGTCCGGTCCGGTACGGGCCGGGATGGACGGTGGTGCGAGAGCCGGGCGGGAGACCGGTGGTGGTGGATCTGTCGGGCGACGCCAGGTGGGGCGGACGACGACGGCCGGGCTCCCGTGGGGAACCCGGCCGGTGGTCGGTGACACCGAGCCCGAGCGGAGGCCGATCGGGCTCGGCTGCCGAACGAGGTCGGCGGCGGCGCTCGGTGTCCGGATGGCGACTGGTCAGTCGGTGCCGGACTCCATGGCGGCGTGGTCGAGCAGCTCGTCGTCCTCCGGGACCTCCGAGTGGGAGATCGCCTCGCCGCGGGCGGCGATCGCCTCGGCGCCGCCCTCCGTGAGGGAGCCGATGAGGCCGCTGGCGGCCGTCTGCGTGGTCGTGCCGAGGAGCGCCTGGTGGGGGCTGCCCACCATGCCGAGCCCCGCGTACTGCTCCAGCTTGGCGCGCGAGTCGGCGATGTCGAGGTTGCGCATGGTGAGCTGGCCGATGCGGTCGAGCGGGCCGAACGCGGCGTCCTCCACGCGCTCCATCGACAGCTTGTCCGGGTGGTAGCTGAACGCCGGGCCGGAGGTGTCGATGATCGAGTAGTCCTCGCCGCGCCGCAGGCGCAGCGTGACCTCGCCGGTGATGGCCATGCCGACCCAGCGCTGCAGCGACTCGCGCAGCATCAGCGCCTGCGGGTCGAGCCAGCGGCCCTCGTAGAGCAGCCGGCCGAGCTTGCGGCCCTCGGTGTGGTACGCGGCCACGGTGTCCTCGTTGTGGATCGCGTTGACCAGCCGCTCGTACGCCGCGTGCAGCAGCGCCATGCCGGGAGCCTCGTAGATGCCGCGGCTCTTGGCCTCGATGACGCGGTTTTCGATCTGGTCGGACATGCCGAGCCCGTGCCGGCCGCCGATGGCGTTGGCCTCGAGCACGAGGTCGACGGCGGAGGGGAACTCCTTGCCGTTGATGCTGACCGGGCGCCCGCGCTCGAAGGCGATGGTGACGTCCTCGGCCGGGATCTCGACCTCCGGGTCCCAGAAGCGCACGCCCATGATGGGCTCGACGATCTCGATGCCGGCGTCGAGGTGCTCGAGGGCCTTGGCCTCGTGGGTGGCGCCCCAGATGTTGGCGTCCGTGGAGTACGCCTTCTCCGTGCTGGCGCGGTAGGGGAGGCCGCGGGCGAGCAGCCACTCCGACATCTCCTTGCGCCCGCCGAGCTCGCTGACGAACTCGGGGTCGAGCCACGGCTTGTAGATGCGCAGCGACGGGTTGGCGAGCAGGCCGTAGCGGTAGAACCGCTCGATGTCGTTGCCCTTGAAGGTGGAGCCGTCGCCCCAGATCTGCACGCCGTCGTCGAGCATGGCGCGTACCAGCAGCGTGCCCGTGACGGCGCGGCCGAGCGGGGTGGTGTTGAAGTACGTGCGGCCACCGGACCGGATGTGGAACGCCCCGCAGGCCAGCGCGGCCAGACCCTCCTCCACGAGGGCCTCCCGGCAGTCGACCAGGCGGGCGACTTCGGCGCCGTACGCCGCCGCGCGCCCGGGCACCGAGGCGATGTCGGGCTCGTCGTACTGGCCGATGTCGGCGGTGTAGGTGCAGGGCACCGCGCCCTTCTCGCGCATCCACGCGACCGCCACGGAGGTGTCGAGGCCGCCGGAGAAGGCGATCCCGACCCGTTCGCCTACTGGGAGGGAGGTGAGCATCTTGGACACGAGTAGAAGTATATACACACCAATGCATGATCATTCAAAGTCCGCCCCATGAAATGGCGTGTCCGGGGCGCGTCATGCCTGGTCGGTGGTCGTTTGCGGCGGTTTGGTGGGCTCGCCGTTCCGGGCGCATCCGGCAGGCGGTCGTCTCGTCTCCTGCGGCGTTCTTCGGGGCCGCGCCAAGCGCGTGCCATGGCCGGGCAAAACTTAAAGCAGTTGCTTGACTTACGTTCACCGGCTTGATTCTCTGAAGGTGTCCGAACCCGACAAAATCGGGTCAGAAGGCGTCAACCCTCGAGTGAGGTGACCGTGGTCGCCAGGACGGCCCGCGCCGAGCGCGTCAACGCCACCCGCGAGCAGATACTCACCGCCGCCGAGCGGCTCTTCGCCGAGCGCGGCGTGTACGCGGTGTCCAACCGCCAGGTCAGCGAGGCCGCGGGCCAGGGCAACAACGCCGCCGTCGGCTACCACTTCGGCACCAAGGCCGACCTCGTGCGCGCGATCCTGCGCAAGCACTCCGGCCGGATCGAGGAGCAGCGCCGCCGCATGCTCGCGGAGGTGGAGGGCTCGACCGAGGTGAGAGACTGGGTGGGCTGCCTGGTCCGCGCGCTCACCGGGCACCTGGAAGCCCTCGGCAACCCCACCTGGTACGCCCGCTTCGCCGCCCAGCTCATGGCCGACCCCGCGCTCCGCCAGATCGCCCGGGAGGAGGCGCTGACCTCGCCCGCCTTGACGCGCATCATGGAGGGCCTGCGGGGCTGCCTGCCCGAGCTGCCCGCCGACGTACGCGCCGAACGCCACGAGATGGCGAGCCAGCTCCTCGTCCACATGTGCGCCCAGCGGGAGCGCGCGCTCGCCGAGGGCCTGCCCACCCCACGAACCACCTGGCACGACGCCGGGACCGGCCTGATCGACGCGATCGCCGCGATCTGGTCCGCCCCGGTCACCAGAGAAGCCAAGGAAGGAAGCGCCTCATGAAGGTCACCGTGGACCGGGACAAGTGCTGCGGCGCGGGACAGTGCGTGCTGCTCGCGCCCGACGTGTTCGACCAGGGAGAGGACGACGGCATCGTGCTGCTGCTCGACGCGGAGCCGCCCGAGTCGCTGCACGCCGCCGTACGTGAGGCCGCGGCCGTCTGCCCGGCGGGCGCCATCGACGTGAGCGAGGACGCATGACCGACACCGTACGCGAAGCCGCAGCCGGGACCGAGATCCCGCGGTTCCCCGGCGTCAGGGCCGCGAAGTGCCCCTTCGACCCGCCGCCCGAGCTGCGGGCGCTGCAGCAGGAGGGGACGCTGGCCAAGGTGCGGCTGTGGAACGGCAGCACCCCGTGGTTCGTGACCCGGCACGCCGCCCAGAAGGCGGTGCTGAGCAACCCGAAGGTGAGCGCCGACATCACCAGGCCCGGCTACCCGATCCACACGCCCGCCGCCGGCGCGGGCGGGATCAGCTTCATCCTCATGGACGACCCCGAGCACGCCAGGCTCCGCCGCATGGTGCAGGCGGCGTTCACGGTACGCCGGGTGGAGACCATGCGCCCGGCCATCCAGCGCATCGTGGACGACCTCATCGACCAGATGCTCGCCGGGCCGAAGCCGGTGGATTTGGTGGAGGCGTTCGCGCTGCCGGTCCCCTCGCTGGTCATCTGCGAGCTGCTCGGGGTGCCGTACGACGACCACGACTTCTTCCAGCACAACAGCAAGACGATCATCAGGCGTACGGTGACGCCGGAGGAGCGCGCGGCCGCCTTCGGCCGCCTGTACGACTACCTGGACGGCCTGGTGGGGCGCAAGCTCGACGCGCCCGCCGACGACCTGCTGTCGAAGGTGGCCGCCCGGGTCGAGGCCGGCGAGCTGACCCGCGACGAGGCCGCCAGGATGGGCGTGCTGCTGCTCATCGCGGGCCACGAGACCACCGCGAACATGATCGCCCTCGGCACGCTGGCCCTGCTCCAGCACCCCGATCAGCTCGCCCTGCTGCGCGAGAGCGACGACCCCAAGCTGGTCGCGAGCGCCGTGGAGGAGCTGCTGCGCTACCTCAACATCACCCACAGCGGGCGCCGCCGCGTGGCCCTGGAGGACATCGAGATCGGCGGGCAGGTCATCCGTGCCGGCGAGGGCATCATCATCCCCAACGACATCGGCAACCGCGACCCCGAGGTGTTCCCCGACCCCGACCGGCTCGACGTGACGCGCGACGCCCACCGGCACGTCGCCTTCGGCTTCGGCGTGCACCAGTGCCTCGGCCAGTCGCTGGCCAGGGTCGAGCTGCAGGTCGTGTACGGCACCCTCTACCGGCGCATCCCCACCCTGAAGGCGGCGGCGCCGATCGAGGAGATCCCGTTCAAGCACGACGGCCAGGTCTACGGCGTCTACGAGCTGCCCGTCACCTGGTAGCCGGCCGTGCCGCCGATGATCTGACCGCCGATAATGAGGGGGCCGGGCGGGTGAACGGGGGTGCGCGATGGGCGCGGAGCTGGTCGAGCGGGTGCGCGGGCTGTGCGAGGGCGAGGATCGGGTGCTCGTCGGCATCGCCGGCTGCCCGGGCGCGGGCAAGTCGACGCTGGCCTCGTGGCTGGCGGCGGCGCTCACCGAGGCCGGGCTGCCCGCCGTCCACGTGCCCATGGACGGCTACCACCTCGCCGACGCCGAGCTCGAACGCCTCGGGCGGCGCTCGCGCAAGGGCGCCATCGACACCTTCGACGCCCACGGCTACCTGGCGCTGCTGCGGCGCGTGCGCACCGAGACCGGCTCGATCGTGTACGCGCCGTCCTTCGACCGCGAGATCGAGCAGCCCATCGCCGGCGCCATCCCCGTCCTGCCCGAGACCCGCGTCGTCGTCAGCGAGGGCAACTACCTGCTGTCGCCCATCGACCCCTGGCCGGCCGTGCGGGCCGCCATGACCGAGGTCTGGTACGTCGACCTCGACGACCGCGTCCGCCTCGACCGGCTGACCTGGCGGCACGTCCGGTACGGCAAGACGCCCGAGGAGGCGGCCCGCTGGGTCGCGACCGTCGACGAGCCCAACGCCGCCGCCATCCGCGCCACCCGCGACCTCGCCGACCTCCACATCGACTTCGACGCGCTCACCCTGTCCTGAGCGCCCCGCGCACCCGCCGGTCCCGCCGGGCCGGGTCGACGTGCCGCATGCGCCCAGGCGGAGACGCGCCGGAGGCCGAGAGGCCGGGCGGCGCGCCGCTGCGTCAGTGGTGCGTGACGGCGGGAATCAGCAGATACCGGTACACCTCGTAGCCGACGAAGGCCAGGACCGGCAGCCCGGCCACGATCAATAAGCGGCGTGGCAACGGCAGGCCCGGGTCGGGCCGGCGGACCTGTTCGACGGGTAAGGAGGGCACCCTGGCGGGCGGCAGCGGGTCGGCCGCCGCCAGCTCGGGATGGCGGTCGAGGTAGCCGGGCGGGAACGAGGTCAGCCGGGACGAACCGCACGCCGGGCAGCACGTCCCCGACCAGGGCGGCTGCACGGGAACCCCATGCTTGGACCAGACCTCGACGGCGGCGCCGTGGCCGTCGGCGAGGTGCCGGACGACGTACGGCTCCTCCCAGACGTGGAAACAGCGCAGGCACTCGAACGGCCAGGACACGCGGGATTCGAACTCTTCGCGCAAGAGGAAGCACCCCCTGGCAGGCTCCGGCGATCGGCGTTCGCTTCGAGTGTCCGCCCGCCGGCAGATGCACCTTCAAGGGGAGATGGCGACACTTTCCGCTACACAATGGTCACCGTTTGTCATGTTGCGCGGCCATACGAGCTGATCTCTGACTCCGAGCGGAGCACGTTTGTGCAGGTCAGGCGTGCGGTATGTGCGCTACTGGCCGCCCGGGGCAGGGCCGGTGCGACAGGAGGGGGACCGATGCCGGAGATGCGGGGGTACGAGGGCGAGCTCTGCGCCGAGTTCGCCGAGGTGATCGACGAGCAGGCGGCCGGGCGGCGGGTCGAGGCGGTCCGCGTGCGCATCGGGGCCAGGCACGGGGTGGACGCGGAGGCGTTCAGGCGGGCCTTCGCCGAGGCGGCGCGCGGCACGGCCGCTCAGGACGCGGCGGTCCACCTGGTGCTCTCCCCGGTGACGGTCGAGTGCGAGGCGTGCGGGCAGCGTACCGAGACGCTGGATCCGCCGCTCAGGACGCCCGCGCACGCGCACACGGCGGCGCGGGGCGCCGCCGGAGCGCCGCCACCGCGCCCCTGGGCAGGGGACGCGGGGGACGATCCCGGAGACGAGGCCGCGTACGCCTGCCCGCGCTGCGCGAGCGACCGCGTGACCGTGACCGGCGGCGACGAGCTGGCGCTCGAGGCCGTCTGGTTCCGCGCGGAACCGGCGATACCGCCTCAGCGGCCCCCTCAGACCAGGTAGCTCAGCCACAGGTACGGCGCGCACAACCCGATCGTCACCGCGGTCACGATCAGCCCGTACCGGGTGAACTGCCAGAAGCTGATCGGGGTGCCGTTGCGCGCCGCGATGCCGATCACGACCACGTTGGCCGCCGCCCCCACGGCGGTGGCGTTGCCGCCCAGGTCGGCGCCGAACGCGAGCGCCCACCACAGCACCTGCGCGTGCTCGTGGCCGCCCGCGGCCTGGACGAGGTCGGCCACGATGGGGCTCATGGTGGCGACGTACGGGATGTTGTCCACGATCGCCGACAGCAGGCCGGACGCGCCGAGCAGCACCATCGTGGTCAGCCCCAGCCGGCCCTGGGTGGCGTCGGCCGCCGCCTGCGACACCTGCTCGATCACGCCGGTGTGCACGAGCGCGCCGACCATGATGAACAGCCCGGCGAAGAACACCAGCGTCGGCCACTCGACCTCGCGGATCGCGTCCGAGGTGGTGACCTTGGTGGCCGCCACCAGCACGCCCGCGCCGAGGATCGCCACCACGGACGGCTCGTAGTGCAGCACGGGGTGCAGCACGAACGCCGCCATGACCAGCGCGAGCACGGTCAGCGACTGCCACAGCAGCCGCCGGTCGGCGATGGCCTCACGCTCGTCGAGCGCCATGACCTCGGCAGCCCGCGCCGGGTCGTAGGTGAACGCCTTGCGGAACAGCACCCGGCACAGCCCGATGAAGACGATCATCAGGGTGATCACCATCGGCGCCATGTGCACGAGGAAGTCGTTGAAGCTGAGCCCGCCCCGGCTGGCGATGATGATGTTCGGCGGGTCGCCGACCAGCGTGGCCGCGCCGCCGATGTTGGACGCCATCGCCTCGGCGATGAGGAACGGCACCGCCGGCAGGGCCAGCCGCTCGCACACCAGGAACGTCACCGGCGCGATCAGCAGCACCGTCGTCACGTTGTCGAGCAGCGCCGAGGCCAGCGCGGTGATCACGACGAGCAGCACCATCAGCCGGTACGGCCGCCCCTTGGCCCGCTTGGCCGCCCAGATCGCGAGGTATTCGAAGACCCCGGTCTGTTTCAGCACGCCGACGATCACCATCATGCCGAGCAGCAGGAAGATGACGTTCCAGTCGATGCCGGTCTCTTCGGAGAAGAACGCCGCGCTCGCGTCGGTGGCGTGGATCAGCAGCATGATCCCGGCACCGCCGAGCGCCGCCGCCACGCGGTGCACCTTCTCACTGGCGATCAGCGCGTACGCGCACAGGAACACCGCGACGGCGGCCCACGCGAGGACGGTCACGGGCGGATCCCCGGGGAGAGCGTGCTCGGCATGCGGTGAAGCCTCCTTGAGTGAACGACGACGACGACCATCGCCGACCAGACTTCCCGGCACACCCGATCACCAACGTATCAATAAGCACCGAACAGCACAGCACCGGATGGCCGTAAGGTGATCGCATGGCAGACGCGCACTTCGAACACCCCCGGCTCGCCGCCGTCTACGATCCCCTCGACCCCGACCGCGGCGACCTCGACGCCTACGCGGCCATCGCGGCCGAGCTGGGCGCGCGGCGGGTGCTCGACCTCGGGTGCGGCACGGGCACGTTCGCGCTGATGCTGGCCGGGCGCGGGCTCGAGGTGACCGGCGTCGATCCGGCGGCGGGCTCGCTCGAGGTGGCGCGCGCCAAACCGGGCGCCGACCGGGTGCGCTGGATCCACGGCGACGCCACGGCCGTCGAGCCCACGCTGGAGGCCGACCTCGCCACGATGACCGGGAACGTGGCCCAGGCGATCGTCGATCCCGATGACTGGGCGGCCACGCTCGACGCCGTGCACGCGGCGCTGCGGCCGGGGGGACACCTCGTCTTCGAGACCCGTGACCCGGCCAGGCGGGCCTGGCTGGAGTGGAACAAGGAGCAGACCTATGTGCGGGCCGACATCCCCGGGGTGGGCGTGGTCGAGCACTGGGTGGACCTGCTCGACGTCAGCGGGCCGCTGGTGACCTTCCGCGGCACGTACGTGTTCGCCTCCGACGGGCAGGTGCTGACCTCCGAGTCCACGCTGCGTTTCCGCGAGCGCGACGAGGTGAGCGCCGACCTGGCCGCACACGGCTACGCGGTCAAGGAGGTCAGGGACGCGCCCGACCGGCCGGGCCGCGAGTTCGTGTTCCTGGCCGAGCGCCCCGCCAGCTGACCGCCCGCGCCTCCCCGCCGCCCGGGCCGCCCCCGGTGCCGGGCTCCGCACGGCGCGCTCGCCTCCCGGCCCCGGCGCCCCGCACCTTGGTCCCGGTGCACCCGCCTCCCGGCCCCGGCGCACCCGTGCGGCGTCCCGCGTTCCGCTCCCGGCAGGCTCCCGTGCGAGCGCCTGGAGCCCGGTGCTGACGGGCTCAGCGCGGCGCGTCCGCGTTCTGGCTTTTCAAGGCTAGGGTGAGGCGCGAAGGGAGGGGAGCGACATGCGCGACCGGCTGCCGGCCGTCCTGCTGCTGCTCCTGTCCTGGTTCCTGCCTGCCGGCGCGCACGCCGAGGCCGTCCAGCAGATCGCCGCGCACGCGCAGGCCGTCCAGCAAACGACCGCGCATGGGCGGGCCGTTCAGCAGGCCGACGCCGTCGACGGGCGTGGCGGTCCGCCGCGCGACGTCCCGGCGGTCCACCCTGCCGCCCACCCTGCCGCCCACCCTGCCGCCCACCCCGCCTCACAGCCTGCCGAGCAGCGGCACGCCGCGCTCCGGCACGTCCCGTATCCGCCGCCCGCCGTACGCGCCTGGTCGCCGCCCGGCGTCGCAGGCGGCGTGCCCGGCGTGGCCGACGTGCCGCCCGCGCAGACCGGCTTCAGGCATCCGTGGGCCGTCGTCGTCCCGCGCTCCGCCTGCGGCGCTCCCGCGGGCTGCCGGCCGCCCGCCACGCCGCCCCGCGCCCCGCCCTCCACACGGCACTGACACCGTCCCTTTTCCGGAACGACCCGCCGCCGCACGTCGCCCTGGCGCGTCCGTGACCCTCCCCGGGCACGGCGAGGGTGCGCGGCCGACGGTGAGCGCCGACGGTGAGCGCTGGCAGTGTGCGCCGACTGTGTGCGCTGACTGTGTGCGCTGACTGTGTGCGCTCAACGTGCCCTGAGTGACGCGCGCCGGCGGCGGGCCAAGCCTGTGGAGGCTCCCATGAAACGTGCGCCGCTCTGGCGTGCGCTGGCGGCCTGTGCCGTCATCGCGATCTCAGTGATCATCAGCTTCACCAACAGCCCCCGCCTCGGTCTCGACCTGCGCGGGGGCACCCAGCTCGTGTTCGAGACGAAGGACTCGCCCAAGGTCAAGGCGGACGCCGCCGCCACCGACCGGGCGATCAACGTGCTGCGTCAGCGCGCCGACGCGCTCGGCGTGGTCGATCCCACCCTGGTCCGCTCCGGCGAGCGGCGGATCATCGTCGAGCTGCCAGGCGTGCTCGACCCCCGGCAGGCCGCCGAGGTCATCGGGCGTACCGCGCAGCTCTCCTTCCACGCCGTGCTCGGCACCGCGGAGGAGGGCGACAAGTCCGCCGTACGCGACGAGAGCGGCGCGCCGATCAAGGTCGGCCCCGCCGTGCTCACCGGCGACGGGGTCACCGACGCCGTCGAACGCAGCGACCCGCAGCGCGGCCCCGGCTGGTGGGTCAGCATCGACTTCCGCGACGGCGAGGCGTGGGCCAAGCTCACCGGGGAGGCCGCCTGCCAGCCGTACGGCGATCCCCGGCGCCGGGTCGCCATCATGCTCGACAACGAGGTGATCTCCTCACCGTCGGTGGACCCGTCCGTGGCCTGCGGCGTCGGCATCACCGGCGGCAGCACCGACATCACCGGGTCGTTCACTCACGAGGAGGCGCGCGACCTGGCCGTGCTGATCAAGGGTGGTGCGCTGCCCGTGCCGCTCGACCTGGTCGAGCAGCGCACGGTCGGCCCGACCCTCGGCGAGGCCGCCATCAAGGCCAGCGCCGAGGCGGCGGTGACCGGGCTGCTGCTGACCGCCGTGTTCATCGTGGCCGTCTACCGCCTGTCGGGGCTGCTGTCCACGATCGCCCTGCTGTGCTACGGGCTCATCTCGTACGCGGCGCTCGTCGCGATGGGCGCCACGTTCACGCTGCCGGGCCTGGCCGGTTTCGTGCTCGCCATCGGCATGGCCATCGACGCGAACGTGCTGGTCTTCGAGCGGGCCAGGGAGGAGTACCAGCAGGCGCCCAGGCGCGGGCTGCGCGCGGCGCTCGTCCGCGGCTTCAAGAACGCCTGGAGCGCCATCGCCGACTCCAACATCACCACCCTGATCGCGGCCGGGCTGCTGTTCTGGCTCGCCTCGGGGCCGGTGAAGGGGTTCGGCGTCACGCTGGGCGTCGGCGTAGTGGCCTCGCTCGTGTCGGCCATGGTCATCACCCGCGTGCTCACCGAGGCCGTCATGAACCGGGCGGGGCCGCGCCTGTCCGGCCTCGGCTCACCGGGCGCCGTCAGGACCTGGCTCAACCGGCGGAACCCGCAGGTCATGCGGGCACGCGGGCTGTGGCTCGCGATCGCGGGCGCCCTCGCGGCGGCGGCCGTGGCCGGGCCGGCCGTCCAGGGGCTGAACTTCGGCGTCGAGTTCACCGGCGGCAGGCTCGTCGAGTTCGGCACCTCCAAGCCGGTCTCCACCGAGGCGGCGGGGCAGGCCGTCGCCCGGGCCGGGTTCCCGTCCGCCGTGGTGCAGACCGGCGACGACGGCGTCACCGTACGCGCCGCACGGCTGGGCCTGGAGGAGACCGCCAGGATCGAGCAGGAGCTGAAGAAGGCCGACGCCGGAGAGGTCACCAAGCGGCGCGAGGAGTTCATCGGGCCCAGTCTGGGCGAGGAGCTGCGGCGCAACGCGCTCATCGCGCTCGGCGTGGCCGTGGGCATGCAGCTCGCCTACCTCGCCTTCCGCTTCCGCTGGACGTTCGGCGCGGCCGCGGTGACCGCCCTGGTCGTGGACGTCGTCCTGGTGGTCGGCATGTTCGCCTGGCTGGGCAAGCAGATCGACGGCGTGTTCCTGGCCGCGATGCTCACCATCGTGGGCTACTCGGTCAACGACAAGGTGGTGGTGTTCGACCGGGTCAGGGAGCTGTGGGCGGCGCGGCCCAAGGAGCCGTTCGCCCAGGCGGTGAACGCGGCGATCCTGCAGACCCTGCCGCGTACCGTCAACACCGGTCTGGGCGCGCTGTTCATCCTGGTCGCGCTCATGGTGTTCGGCGGCGACTCGCTGCGGGACTTCGCGATCGCGCTGGTCGCGGGCATCGTAACGGGCACGCTGTCGTCCGGCTTCGTGGCCGGGCCGGTGGCGATCCTGCTGTCGCGCTTCGACCGCAGGCCGCCGCCCGCGCCGCCCGCCCCTAAGCCCAAGCGCGAACGCCACGGCACGGGCGCCGTCGTCTGACGGCGCGCCCGGGGGAGCGGGCGCCTGATGACGTGCCGGGGGAGACCGGGTGTGTGACGGCACGCTGGAGGGGCCGGGTGTGTGACGGCCCCTGCGAAGCCGGGCGTCTGACGGCGGCGGGGAGGGCGGGCCGCGCGCGTCCGGCCTCCCCGCCCGGCGCTCATCGGCATTCCCGGCCTGGCGCGGGGAACAGGTCGGGAATGGAGGTGCTGAGCAGCCGCGTACTGCTGCGTCCCCGCGACCCCGAGCGCAGCCGCCGCTTCTATGCCGAGACCCTCGGCCTGGCCGTCTACCGCGAGTTCGGCCCGCCCGAGCAGCCCGGCACCGTGTTCTTTCTCGGGCAGGGCCTCCTGGAGCTCTCGGGCACCGCGCAGGGCGGGGCGGGCGACCCGGCGTTCTCCCTCTGGCTCCAGGTACGCGACGTCGCCCGCGAGGAGCGGCGGCTCCGCCAGGCGGGCGTCACCGTGCTGCGCGAGGCGCGCAAGGAGCCCTGGGGCCTGATCGAGCTGTGGATCGAAGACCCCGACGGCCACCGCATCGTGCTCGTCGAGGTGCCCGCCGACCATCCCCTGCGCCGCGACACCCGCTGATCGCTAGGCGGGCGGCGCGCCGGCGTTGCGCAGCAGCAGCACGGCGATGTCGTCGAGGCGCTGCTCGATCACGTCCGCTCCGGTCAGCCCGTCGGCGAGGAGGTCCAGGGGCCTGCCGGGCTCCGGGCGGAATCGGGCGGCCAGCGCGGCGATGCAGTCGCCCAGGTCGAGCCCCGGCTCCTCGACGAGACCGTCGGTGTACAGGGCCAGCACCGATCCCGGCGGCATGGGGATCTTGGTGGTGGTGTACGTGGCATCGGGGTCCACGCCGAGCAGCGGGCCCGGCACGGTGCCGACGACGCTGCCGGGCCCGCCCGGCCGGCCGAGCACCGGCGGCGGGTGCCCGGCGCTGGCCATGTGCGCGGTCTGCTCCGCCAGCTCGATGCAGACGTACAGGCAGCTCGTGAAGCGGTCGGGGCTCACCTCGGTGAGCAGCCGGTTGGTGTGCGCGAGCACCTCGCCGGGGTCGGCGCCCGCGGTGGCGTGGGCGCGCATGGCGGTGCGCACCTGCCCCATGAGGGCGGCGGCGGTCACGTCGTGGCCCTGAACGTCGCCGATGACGGCTGCGGCCGCGTCGTCGCCGAGCCGGATCAGGTCGTAGAAGTCGCCGCCGATGTCCATGCCGGGGGTGGCCGGCACGTACCGGGCGGCGACGTCCAGGCCGCGGATCCGGGGGAGCGCGTGCGGCAGCAGCTGCTCCTGCAGGCACTGGGCGAGCTCGTGCTTGGCGTCGTAGAGCCGGGCCCGCTCGAATGCCTGCGCGATCAGCCCGGCGAGCGCGGTCAGCGTGGACCGCTCGTCGACGCCGAAGTGGTGCGGCCGGTCGTAGGCGAGGACGCACGAGCCCATGGGACGCCCCGAGGTGATCAGCGGCAGGAACGCCCACGCGGACATGTCGTCGAAGCGCAGCGAGTCGGGGTAGGCCGCGCGCAGCTCGTCCCAGCTGGAGAAGAACTCCGGCCGCTGCCCGCCCGGCGGCGCGGGCTTGACGTCGGGGCGGTCGTGGAACGTCTCCACGGCCTTCCTGCTGAAGCCGCGCGAGGCGGCCACCCGCTTCCTGCCGCCCGCGCTGGTGAGGATGGCCAGCGCCTGCACGTCGTAGACGGGCATGACGTGGTCGGAGACCAGGTCGATCACTTCTTGGACGGTCACCGCCCTGGCCAGCGCGGCGGCGAGGTGCAGCATCTCGTGCACGGCGATGACGCGGGGCCGGCGCGCTCCGGGCGGGCGGCGCACGTCCATGGCGGGCGTGATGCGCAGGGTGACGCCGGAGGGGCCGGGGAACATCTGGAACGACACCGCGCGCCCGCCGGGGTCGCGGGTGGTGACGTGGGTGATCTCGCGGCCGACCACGGCGGCGCGGTAGCCGTCCTGGAAGGCGGTGTCGCGCAGCCACGGCAGCGCGTCCCACAGCCGCGCGCCGACCACGTCGGCGGGCGAGCGGCCGAGCAGGTCGGCGGCGGGGGCGCTGAGCAGGGTCACGTGGCCGTCGGTGTTCAGCGCGCAGTGGCCTTCCGGCAGCCGGTTGAGGCAGTCGAGGGCGACGAGGCGCGGATCGGCCTCGTCCGATGGCGGCGGAGGCAGCACGCGCGGCCGGGGGCCCGCGGTGATGGGCCGGCCCGCGAGGTGCGCCCGGTGGATCAGCAGGCCGATCTCGTCGCAGGCCCGCTGGATGACCTCGCGCTGGCGTACGGTCAGCTCCCGGGTGCGCCCGGCGGGCCACAGCAGCATGACGCCGCCGCAGATCCGGCCGTTGGCGCGCAGGGGGGACAGGGCGGTGGCGTAGTGGTACGGCAGGGTCAGCGCGGCCTCGGGGAACTCCCTGGCGAGCTGTTCACGCCCGGTGATCCAGACCAGCCGGTCCTCGCGGACGGCGGCGGCCATGGGCATCGGGTCGCCGGTGCGGATGCGCGCCCAGGCGCGGGCGATGGGGGCGGGCATTCCGGTCGCGGCGGCCATCTGGAGCACTTCGCCGGTCTCGTCCAGCAGGTACGTGGCGCCGATGTGGACGCCGGCCCCGGTGACGGCCTCGATCAGCAGCCCGTCGAGGCGGGACGAACCGTTCGCCGCGCCGCGGGCCTGACCATGATCACCGAGCACCGGCTCAGCGTGCCTCACTCACATCATGTGAACACGGCTGCCAGAAGAAACCTCGCATACGTGAAGAATACGCCCACGAGGGGAAATAATCGGTTACGTTCCGCTCATTTCCTTTCCGTCACCTCCGGCGGGACCGCCGTTATACCTGAGCCGCATCATCGCGAGCGAGGGCGGAACGCACTGAACAGGAACGGGGAGGAGGAGGCGGGTGAACGCGGGCGCATTCAAGACATGCCGGGACGTGGGCGCGGGCCGTGAAAGCCTCGTTGCACGGGCCGGCGCGGGCGGGGCGCACCTGAGACGCGCCGTCGCGGGTCAGGGCGCGGGGTCGGGGAGGCGGAGCTCTCGTTGCATGAGCTGGTGCAGGTGCGCGCGGAAACGGCCCAGCTGCTCGGGGCCCTCGATGCCGCGCCGCGTCCCCGTGCCGTCGAGCACGCCGCTCAGCGCGAAGCCCTGGATGCACCAGATCATCGTGTACGTCGTGTGCAGCGCGTCCGCCCCGGCCGGCTCGGCCACGGTGGCGATGGCGTCCACGATGCTCTGGGTCAGCGGCTGCGTCCCCTTGAGCTCCAGATCGACCACGTCGCTGGCGTCGGACAGCCAGCGGTGCGCCCACAGCGCCGCCACCTCGGGATGGTTCGCGCATCCGTCGATGTAGGCGTCGATGAGCCCGCGCAGCGCCTCGGCCTTGTGCTCGGGCGGCGCCTCCCGCAGCTCGTCGGCCCGCGCCTGCAGCGGCCCCGCCAGGTTTTCGCGGGCCCGCTGCATCACCTCCAGGTACAGCTCCCGCTTGGCGGGAAAGCAGGCCGAGACCTGTGCCGGTTCCAGCCCCGCCGCCTCGGCGATCTGCGCCATCGAGGTGACGTCGTAGCCGAGGCCGGCGAACAGGCGGGTGGCCGTCCGCAGGATCAGCTCCCGGCGCTCGCCATCAGGAGAGTCCATGAACGCGACCCTAGGCGCAGGCACGCGGCCCTTCCTACGCCGTAACCGGCAGGATCCGGTAAAACCCCACCCGGTCAGGACGAGACGGTGAAAGGTCCGATAAAGTGCCGAAAATTTCGCGTGTCGATGGGAGGCCGTTCGCATGGGCCAGGCGCCGATCCGTCCCGCCCGGCACTGGGTGACCACCTGGACGGCCATGCCCCAGCTCACCGAGCCTGACAACATGCCGCCGCCCCCGTACGCCAAGCAGGGCCTGAGCCTGTACGACACGACACTGCGGCAGACGGTCAGGGTGTCGGCCGGCGGGCGGCGCATCCGGCTGCGGCTGTCGAACGCCTTCGGCGGCGCGCCCCTGCCGCTCACCCGCGTCTCCGTGGCGCTGCCGCGCGGCGGCGCGGCGGGCACCGGCGCGATCCTGCCGGGCACGTCGCGGCCCGTGACGTTCGGCGGGCGGGCATCGGCCGTCGTGCCGGTGGGCGCGCACGTGGTGTCGGACCCGGTGGAGCTCGACCTCGCGCCGGGGTCGGTGCTGACGGTGAGCGTCCACCTGGCGGAGGGGCTGGCGTCGGACGCGCTGACCTCCCACCCGGGCTCGCGCACCACCTCGCACCTGATCGGCGGCGACCACGTGACGGCGGAGGACATGCCCGGCGCCACCCCCGTCGACCACTGGTACCTGATCAGCGCCGTCGAGGTGTGGGCGCCGCGGAGCATCGGGACGCTCGCCGTCCTGGGCGACTCGCTGACCGACGGCAGGGGCTCCACGACCAACGGCAACGACCGCTGGCCCGACCTGCTGTTCGACCGGCTGCCCGGCATCGCGATCGCCAACCAGGGCGCGGGCGGCAACCGGGTGCTCAACGACGGGCTCGGGCCGAGCGCCCTGGCCAGGCTCGACCGCGACGTGCTCGCACAGAGCGGCGTCCGCTGGCTGATCGTCTTCGAGGGCGTCAACGACCTGGGCACCGCACCCGCGACCCGCGAGGCGCAGCAGGAGGTGGCCGGCGCGCTGATCGCCGCCTACGAGCAGATCGTCGTCCGGGCGCGGGCCAGGGACCTGCTGGTGTACGGGGCCACGCTGACGCCGTTCGGCGGCCACGACGGCTACGACGACCCCGACGGCCACCGGGAGGCGGCGCGGCGGCGGGTCAACGACTGGATCAGGACGGCGGAGCACTTCGACGCGGTGATCGACTTCGACGCGGCGGTCCGCGACCCGGCCGCGCCGCACCGCCTCGGGGCCGCGTACGACGAGGGCGACCACCTGCATCTCGGCCCGGCCGGCTATCGGGCACTGGCCGCCGCCGTGCCAGAAAATCTGTTCGAATGATGCCCGCGTGACGTCCGGGTGGCGCGCTTCATCGCGTTCGCGCAGCTCTGTGGGCTGTCTGCGGATCGATAACGATTATCTGAGAATCGTCTGAGAAATCCGGCCCCGACCCGTGACCCTCCGCCCACTCATGGAACGCTACCTGCGGAATGCACACGGTTCATGAGTCAGGGTGAGTAACGGGTGGCATCGGACAACGGAGGATCGTTCTGGCGCGGGCTGGGAAGGGGCGTGCGGAGGGCGGCCGTCGCCGCGGGCGTCACGGCCGTGGCGGTCGTGGTCGCCGGCTGCGGCCCACAGGGCACCGGCGAGGTGGGGGCGCCGCCGCCGCAGCAGACCTCCGCCGCGCCCCGGACCCAGAGCGCGGCTCCTGAAGGCGACACCGTCAAGCCGCCGCCCGTGCCGGACGGCTGGCCGCGCTGGGGCCTCACGCACACCGGCGTCAGCGCCAACAACGTCACCAGGCGCTTCGAGCAGGTGGTGGCCGGCTGGCTGGGCCGCACGCCGATGCTGCAGAACCAGCACATCATGGGCTTCGGCGCGGTCAACCCCGAGCCGTACCCCGGCGAGTTCTACTGGGAGGACCTCGACAGCCGGCTCAACCTCATGAAGCAGTCGGGCGCCACGCCGATCATCACGCTCTGCTGCGCGCCCGACTGGATGAAGGGCGGCCCGAAGGGGCCCACCGAGGAGTCCGCCTGGGCCGAGCACCTGGAGGACGCCCCCTACCCCGAGCACTTCGACGACTTCGCCGAGCTGGCCGCCGCCGTCGCCGAGCGCTACAGCGACGTCAAGTACTTCCTCGTCTGGAACGAGCTCAAGGGCTTCTGGCGGGACCACTCCAAGCCGGCCGACTACAAGGGCTACACGGAGCTCTACAACAAGGTCTACGACGCGGTGAAGAAGGTGCGGCCCGACGCCCAGATCGGCGGCCCGTACATCGGGTTCGACAGCAACCGCGAGGGCGGCTCCGAGCTGCGCGGCGACTGGGGCGTGGTCAACCAGAACGTGATCGACGCCTTCGACTACTGGTTCGAGCACAAGAAGGGCGCCGACTTCATCGTGGTCGACGGCGCCTCGCCCACCGACGCCCACGAGCTGCTGCCCGACGAGTTCGGCGCGCTGTCGAAGTTCGCCGACGTCACCGCCTGGCTGCGGAAGAAGACCGGCGACATGCCGATCTGGTGGTCGGAGTGGTACTTCGTGCCCGAGGACGGCACCCAATGGGAGGAGCCCAAGCGGCTCGCCGTGCAGGCCGTCTCCATGATGGAGCTGGCCCGCGGCGGCGCGGCCACCGCCCTCTACTGGAACCCGCAGACCAAGGAGGGCGCGTGCGCGGGCTGCATGTGGGACCCGCGCACCGGTGGCCAGACCCCGACGGGGGAGCTGATCGCGAACTTCACCCGGTGGTTCCCGGCCGATGCGCCGCTCGACCCCGTGACCTCGTCCGACCCGGCCGTGCGGGTGCTGGCGCAGCCGGAGCAGCTCCTGCTGGTCAACACCAGTGACGGGCCCGTCACGACGACCGTGGACGGCAAGGAGTACCGGCTCGAGGCGTACGAGATCAAATGGAGTGGCCGCTGACCGGCCGTGACTTCCGAGCCGACCACGGCGCGGCCCATGAATGTGCAGGTCAGACCGGATCGGTATGGCTGCGCGAGCCCCGGAACTCCGGTGGCGGGCTGATCGTTGACGCCAGCGGCACACAAGTCGATCTTCGAAACAGGGAGAACAAGAGCCGTGGTCTTCAAGAGGATGCTGGGAGCGCTCGGCGTCGGCGCACCCTCGGTGGACACCGTCCTGTCCACGCCGCGGACCCAGCCGGGCGGCACGCTGGAAGGTGAGGTGCGGCTCAAGGGCGGCGAGTTCGACGCCGAGATCGAGCACGTCACCCTCGGCCTGATCGCCCAGGTCGAGATCGAGCACGGCGGCGGGGAGGCGTCCGGGCTCGGCGAGTTCTCCCGCGCTCAGGTCTCCGGCCCCTTCACGCTGCGCAAGGGCGAGGACCGCGTCATCCCCTTCCACATGCCGGTGCCGTGGGAGGCACCGATCAGCGAGATCGGCGGGCAGCCGCTGCACGGCATGGCCGTGGGCGTGCGCACCGAGCTGGCCATCGCCAAGGCCGTCGACAAGGGCGACCTCGACCCGGTGGCCATCGAGCCTCTGCCCTCGCAGCTGCGCATCCTGGAGGCGTTCCTGCAGCTCGGCTTCGCGTTCAAGTCGGCCGACCTGGAGGCGGGGCAGCTCTACGGCGTCCACCAGGAGCTGCCGTTCTACCAGGAGATCGAGTTCCTCCCCGGCGGAAACTACGCGGGCCTGGTGGGCGAGGTCGAGGTGACCTTCGTCGCCGACCCCGCGGGCCTCGAGGTGGTGCTGGAGGCCGACAAGCGCACCGGCCGCTTCTCCTCCAGCGACGCCATCGGCCGCTTCACCATCAGCCACGACGACGCGCTGCGCACCGACTGGCCGGCCGAGCTGAGCCGCTGGCTCGACTCCCTCGCCCAGTACGGCCCCGCCCCCTATGGTCACCACGAGGCCCACTACGGTCCCTATGACCACCACGGTCACCACGGTCACCACGGCGGTCCCGGGATCGGCACGGTGGTCGCGGCGGGCGCCGCCGGCTTCGTCGGCGGGCTCGTCGCCGGCGAGGTCGTGGAGGAGCTCTTCGAGGGTGACGACGACGGCGGCGACGACTGGTAACCGCCACCACCGCCTCGCCCGTCACCGCCCCCGGATGCGCGCCGCCGGGGGCGGTTCTCGTTCTCGGGGAAGGACGCGGACCTGCCGTCACCCTCCTCCCCCGCGCCCGCGCCCTCCGCGGTCGCGCCGCCCGGGGCGCTTCGCGGTTTCTCTGGGCAGGGCGCGGGCCGGCCGTCCACCCGCGCCCTGCCGCCCGCGCCCTCTGGAAGCGCGCCGCTTGCAGGCGTCCTGTGCTCTCGGCGAAAGCGCAGGTCATCAGGGGTGCGAAGCGTTAATAACCGTGCAATCGGGCTGAAAGTACGAAGAAAGCGCCCTGAATAGGTTGGCTCACTGTCCGTAGAGCCGACCTCAAGGAGCCGACGTAAACAGCACGACTGTGTGGAGCGAGCTGCACATCACCTCCACGCCTCAGCTGTCACTCTCGATCTCCCCGCAACTCACGGCGCTGGCCTGGCTGGCCGACGCGCTCGCGGGCCGCCGCCGCGGCCTGCCGGACCTGTGGCGCAAGGCCATCGGGGCGCGCGTCTCCCGGCTCGGCCATCAGGCCGTACGCCCCCTCGCCGCCCCCGGCACCGCCACGGGACCCGACTGCCTGGTGCCCCGGCTTCCCCGCGAGGGCGACGCCACCATCCAGGACCAGCTCGCCGCCCTGCGCGACATGCCGCCCGACCGGCTGGTCAGCGACCTGGAGCAGGTGTTCGGCACGGGGCCGCTGCCCGTCCAGTGGCGCTCTGCCGCGGAACGTCCCCGGCAGTGGCTGCACGGCTACGCCGGCGCCGTCGCCGACGTCTGGAGCATCGCGGAACCGCTCTGGAAGCGCGCCCGCGCCCTGCTGGACCGCGAGATCGCCAGGGTCGGTGTGGCCACCGTGCGCGGCGGGCCCGAGCTGGTGCTCGGCACGCTCAGCGACCGCATCGTGTACGGCGAGCGCGGCCTGCGCATCAACGGCCTGGACGGCGGCCGCCACGACCTCGGCGGCAGGCGGATCGTCCTGGTGCCGATGCTGGCCGGCAAGGACGCGGTCATCGCCGGGCTCGACGGCCCAGGAGCCGTCTGGATCGCCTACCCGCTGCCCGGCGCGCAGACGCTGTGGAACAGGCCCGCCGCCCCGGCGCACGACGAGTTGTCGGCGCTGATGGGCCCCGTGCGGGCCGACCTGCTCTGCGCGATCGCCCGCCCCATGACGATGAGCATGCTGGCGGCCGACATGAAGATCACGCCGAGCAGCATCACGTACCACTGCGACCGGCTGCGGGACGCCCGGCTGATCACCAAGGAGCGGCGCGGCCGCGAGGTCTGGGTGGGCCGCACCCGCCGCGCCGAGGAGCTGCTCGAGCTCTACCACCGCCGCTGACACAGGGGACGAAACGAAAGGGGCGCGCCGGTCCGCAGCAATCCGGCGCGCCCCTCGTGCTGTCGTCGCTCAGCGGCTGAACTGGTACAGCAGCGGCCCGTCGAGCTTCCAGCCCGGCTCGTTGGCCAGGATCTTCTCGGTGTGGGAGGCGATCGCGAGCCGCCACCTGCCGTTGTTGGACAGGCGGAACACCTTCACGTCACCGCCCGCGCGGGCCGACCCGGGAGCGTAGCCCAGAATGCCGTCATAGCGGAACTTGCCCGACGAGACCAGGCGCTCCCGCTCGTCGACCGACGCCGTGATCAGGTAGCTGGCCTTCTTCTCCCAGCGCAGCCGGAAGAGCGGCTTGCCGCCGGGGAAGGGGCTGCGCGAGATGTAGTACAGCGGCGTCTGGGTGGTCGACCAGCCGTGCTTGGTGATCGCGGTCTTCTTCTCGGACTCGCTGCTGGTGTAGAAGAAGCCGCCGTCCTTCGTCACCAGCTCGTAGACCTTGACGTGCTCCGCGGCGACCGTCGTCCTGGCGGTGGCGGCCTGGGCAGGGGCCAGGCCGGTGGAGAGCGCGGCGCCCAGCGCCACCGCCAGCGCGAGGCCGGCGGAACGGGTCATACGGCCGAACGGCAAGGCCATCGTGTGTTACCTCCGTTGCTGATCGGGACGTGCCCAGCAAACACCCTCCGACCGGCTCCGGATCGTCATTTCGGTTATGTTCCAAGCGTCGAGTGCGGTACCCCTGAACGGCCGGCCCGGTCAGAACGTCACCAGCGGATCCCCGACGAAGTCCGCGATGAAGTTGACGAAGAAGAACCCGAAGAACAGCACGTTGAGCACCAGGATCACGTAGTGCCACGGCCGCGGCCTGGCCGGGCGCGGCAACCTGCTGTTGAGGTACATCAGCAGGAACGGATAGATCAGCGCCCCCAGGTTCGACATGTTCGCCGACCACTCCACCAGCCCCACGGGCAGCGACTGGAAGATGATGATCGAGATGACGACCAGCAGCAGGATCATGAACGGGTAGTAGAAGCGGCGCGGGTCGCCCTCGATCAGCCGGCGCAGGCGCGGGCTGGTGGCGTTGGCCGCGTCGGTGGTGACCCGGACCATCGCCTCGAAGATGCCGAGCTGCGTCGAGAACAGCACCAGCACCCCGACGACCAGCGCGATGTAGAAGACCACCCGGCCGTACTCGTCGCCCAGGGCCGAGGCCACGAACGTCGGCACGTTCGCCCGGGTCGGCCCCTCGCCCGCCAGCGTGACCGCCTGGGCCATGAGCAGCGTGGGCAGCAGCATGCCGAGGATCGCGCCGGCGAAGAACACGCCCCACATGTCCACCATGAGCAGCCGGTACCAGCGCTTCCACAGGCCGCGGTTCCTCGCGTCGTCGGGGAACGTGATGCCGCTGGCCAGCACCGTCGTACGGGTGCCGCGCAGGCCGGAGATGTAGCCGACCCGGTGGCCCATGCCGTAGCCCTTGTCGCGGTAGTGGCCCATGACGTACCAGTTCAGGCCCGAGGCCAGCGCGGTGAACCCGGCCAGCGCTCCGAGCTGCGTGGCGGTGATCCCGGCGGGCGGCGCCGACGGCGTCAGGAAGCCGCGGATGCCCTCCCACCACTGGCTCCACGGCACCACCAGCAGGTCCACGGCGAGCAGCGCGATCAGGATGCCGCCGATCATCACCCAGTTCGCCAGCTCCAGCGCCCGGCTGATCTTGCGGGCGCCCGCGGTGATGAGGAAGACCAGCACCAGCAGCGCGATCGCCCACAGGCGCGGCTCGACCGCGTCGTCCGCCGGCGGGACGCCGTGCACCAGCGCGTACACGCCCTGACCCGCCGAGGCGGCCCAGCCGACGCCGACGAACCCGTACTGGCCCACGCTGAGCGGGCCGAGCAGCCATTCCCCGCTGCCGATCGAGATGCCGAGGGCGATCAGGCTCGGGCCCACGGCGTACTTGAGAATCTCCCTGAAGCCGATCTTGGAGACCTTGAAGACCTCCTCCGGCGCGGGCAGGTCGGCGACCTCGAGATCCGGGCGGCTGACTCCGAGTGGGTGCGACATCTCACTGCCTCCTGCCGTCAGCGCGATCCCGGACGGCTGCCGCAACAAGACCCAAAATGCCCGCCGTATCCGGCGATCCGGCGACTCCGCCGCGGCCCCGCCGCGGGACGAACCGGTTGGGGCGTGGCGGTTGCTCACCGCTCGGAACGATTACGTAGAGTAGTGGTCGATGTCACAGAGTGACTACAGGGGGAAAGATCATGAAAGGTAAGCTCATAGCGGCGGGCGGTGCGCTGGCCACCGCCGTGGCTCTCGGCGCGATGGCCGCGCCGGCCGAAGCCGCCATCAGGCGTTGCGACCTCGGCATCGGCGACCGTACGCAGTGGCTGAGCATCGACCCGTGGGGCGTCCACGCGGGCAAGCGCAAGGCCAAGGCGTGCGAGAGGCGCCGGGTCTTCCACGACCGCTTCGTCCGCGACTTCCAGGCGTTCGGCGACGACGCCGACGAGCTCGACGACGCCGCGTCCGGTGACGACGAGCTCGACGATGAGAACTTCGAGGAGGCCGACGCCCGGCCGCACTGGAGCGCCTGGGGCCACCGCGGCTTCGGCGCCGCCCGCTACGGCAACTGGAACGGCTACAACTGGCCGGGTCCCTCGTACGGCCTGCAGTGACGCCATCGGCCGTGCCCGCTCGTAGGCCCGGCCGCCGCCCCGGGGCGCTCATGCGGCGCCCCGGGCACCCCTCCACCCCCTGTAGCACCCGCTGAGCCGCGCTCAGCGGCCACGCGCCGGCCTCTCAGGAGGCCCGCCCCCCCTCAGCGCGCCCCCCTGACCGCGCCCCCTGACCGCGCCCCCTCACCGAACGTCTCCGGCCGCCCCGACGGCTTCGCGCCGTCACACCTGCGGCCGCTGCCGTGACGCGGCACGCCCGCGGCCGTCGATGTGATTCACCGCCCCGCCCACGGCGGTCTCCCAGGCGCGCCGTGCGGCGTGTGGGGCGGTGCGCCTCGGAGGGAACCCGAGGCGCACCACGCTGCGTCAGCGGTCGACGATCTCGTTCTTGCCGATCACCACGACCCCGCCCCGGGTCAGCGCGAACCTGCTGCGGTCGTACTCGGGGTCGAAGCCGATCCGCGCGCCGTCCGGGATGACGACGTTCTTGTCGATGATCGCCTTGCGGACGACCGCGCCACGACCGACCTTGACGTTCTCCATGAGCACGGAGTCCTCCACCAGCGAGTGCGAGTGGAGCACCACCTTCGGCGACAGGATGGACCTGATCGCCGTGCCGCCGGAGACGATCACGCCGGGCGAGACCAGCGAGTCGATCGCCCGCCCCACCCGGTCGCCGTCGTTGTGCACGAACTTCGCCGGTGGCAGTGGGTCGTGCCCGGTGAAGATCGGCCACTTGTCGTTGTACAGGTTGAACACCGGATGCGCCGAGATGAGGTCCATGTGGGCCTCGTAGTAGGCGTCCAGCGTTCCGACGTCGCGCCAGTAGCCGCGGTCGCGCTCGGTCGAGCCGGGCACGACGTTGTTGGCGAAGTCGTAGACGTCCGCGCCGCCCGACTTCACCAGCATCGGGATGATGTTTCCGCCGAGGTCGTGCTTGCTGGAGGGGTCGAGCGCGTCCTCACGCAGCGCGTCGATCATCGCCTGCGTCTTGAACACGTAGTTGCCCATCGACGCGAACACCTCGTCGGGGGAGTCGGCCAGCCCCACCGCGTCCTTCGGCTTCTCCCTGAACGCCACGATGCGGCGCCCCTCGGGATCGGTCTCGATCACGCCGAACTGGTCGGCCAGCGACAGCGGCTGCCTGATCGCGGCCACCGTCACGTCCGCACCCGACTCCTCGTGCTGCTCGACCATCTGCCGGGGGTCCATCCGGTAGATGTGGTCGGCGCCGAACACGATGACGTGCTCGGGCTCCTCGTCGTAGATCAGGTTCAGGTTCTGGAACAACGCGTCGGCGGAGCCGGAGAACCAGCGCGGACCGAGCCGCTGCTGCGCCGGCACCGGCGTGACGTAGTTGCCCAGCATCGCCGACAGCCTCCACGTACGCGAGATGTGCCGGTCAAGGCTGTGGTTCTTGTACTGCGTCAGTACGACGATCTTCAGGAACCCGCCGTTCGCGAGGTTGGACAGCACGAAATCGATGAGCCGGTACATGCCCCCGAACGGCACCGCCGGTTTCGCCCGATCCGCCGTGAGAGGCATGAGCCTCTTGCCCTCTCCACCTGCCAGCACAACCGCAAGCACCCTCCGGGACCTCATGTCCAGGACGCTACCCGCAAATGGCCGATCTATCGACGAAACCCGCAGTGGGATCCTCCCGTGTGTCGGTATTTGCGATGCAATGTACGAACCGGAGTTGCCGAGCTTTGGTTTGTCGCTGTGTTCGCTGTGCACAGCCAGCCCGTAGTGTCGTCTCATGCGCGTTGATCTGCTCAGCCGGGAATATCCGCCGGAGGTGTACGGCGGGGCCGGGGTGCACATGGAATACCTGGCCAGAGAGCTGCGGAAGCTGGCCGACGTACGCGTGCGCTGCTTCGGCGCGCCCCGCGTCGAGCCCGGCGTCTCCGCCTATCGCGTCCCCGACGGCCTGGCGGGCGCGAACGCGGCCCTGCAGGTGCTGGGCGTGGACCTGGAGATGGCGGCCGCGTGCGAGGGCGCGTCGATCGTCCACTCCCACACGTGGTACGCCAACTTCGCCGGGCATGTCGCGAAGCTGCTGCACGGCACGCCCCACGTCGTCACCACCCACAGCCTGGAGCCGCTGCGGCCGTGGAAGGCCGAGCAGCTCGGCGGCGGCTACGCGATCTCGTCGTGGGCCGAGCGCACCGCGCTGACCGCCGCCGACGCGGTCATCGCCGTCTCCGAGGGCATGCGGCGCGACGTGCTCGCGGCCTATCCCGAGATCCCGCCGGAGCGGGTCAGCGTGATCCACAACGGCATCGACACCGCCCAGTACGCCCCCGACCACGGCACCGACGTGCTGGAGAAGCACGGCGTCGATCCGCGCAGGCCGTACGTCGTCTTCGTCGGCCGCATCACCCGCCAGAAGGGCCTGGTCCACCTGCTGCACGCGGCCCGCTCCTTCGACCCGGCGGCGCAGCTCGTGCTCTGCGCGGGCGCCCCCGACACGCCGGAGATCGCCGCCGAGGTGACCGAGCTGGTCCGCGGGCTCGGCAGGGACGGCGTGTTCTGGATCCAGGAGATGCTGCCCAAGCCGGAGGTCATCCAGCTCCTGACGCACGCCACCGTGTTCGTGTGCCCGTCGGTCTACGAGCCCATGGGCATCGTGAACCTGGAGGCCATGGCGTGCGAGACCGCCGTGGTGGCGACCGCCACCGGCGGCATCCCCGAGGTGGTCGCCGACGGCGAGACCGGCCTGCTCGTGCCGATCGACCAGGCCGCCGACGGCACGCCGCACGATCCCGAGCGGTTCGCCGCCGACCTCGCCGAACGGGTCAACGCCCTGCTCGGCGACCCGGAGCGGGCGCGCGCGATGGGCGCGGCGGGCCGGGTGCGCGCCATCGAGCACTTCTCCTGGGAACGCATCGCCCACCGCACCGTGGAGCTCTACGAGTCACTGCTGACCTGACGGCGCGCCGAGGGCACACCGGCGTCCCGGGCGGCCGCCCGCGGGCGCCCGGTGCTCTCGCGGCGCGACGAGGGGGCCTCGCCGCGGCGAGACCCCCTGACGGGCGCGGGGCGCATCGGCCGATGGCGTGGAGGCGTCAGCCGATGCGTTCGAGCACGACGACCGGGATCTCCCGGTCCGTCTTCTTCTGGTACTCCTCGTAGTCGGGCCACGCCCTGACCATCGTCCGCCACATCTCGGGCTTCTCCGAGGGCTCGGCCGTACGCGCGCGGGCGCGGAACTTATCGGCCTTGACCTGTACCTCCACCTCGGGGTTCGCGAGCAGGTTCTTGTACCACTGCGGATGGTCGGGAGCGCCGCCCTTCGACGCCACCACCAGGTAGTCGTCGCCGAAGCGCTGGTAGATGAGCGGGGTGGTGACGGGCTTGCCGGACTTGCGGCCCTTCGTGGTCAGCAGCAGGACGGTGGTGTTGTTCCAGTCGTGGCCCTCGGCACCGTCCGTCTCCTGGTACCGCTGCACGTGTTCCTTGCCGTAGAGCATGCGACGCCTCTACCCATCACGCGCGCCGCCTCACAGCGCCAACGGCGGCCCTGCCACGTCCGGCTGTACGCCGCGGCACGTCGATGAGAGTCTTTGCCCATGACCGATCCGGCCAGGGCGCTGGCAGCCCGCATCGAGCGGTTCGAACAGGCCGCGGATCCCGAGCTGATCTGGGATCCCGAGGCGCTGTCCGAGGCCGAGCAGGCGATGCTGGCCTGCGCGGGAGACCGGACCGACGCGGCCACCTGGCGGCTCATCGGCATGCTGCACCTGGCCCGCTACCGGCTCGACCCGCGCACCACCCGCGACGCCGCCGTGGCGGGCGCGTTCTTCGCCGCCGTCGCCGTCGCCGACCCCGGCAGGCTGCCGGAGAAGCTGCGCGGCACGAACCTCCCGCCAGGAGAGTCGGCGGGCACCTGGGCGGGGCTGGTCGAAGAGGTGTGCCGGCACGTCGACCCCGGCGCGTACCGGCATGTCGGGCTGCTCATCCACGCGCTGGTCCGCCGCGCCATGGCCGAGCCGGTCGCGGACGTGTCCGAGCGGCTCGGCGAGTTCCTGCTGCAGGAGTCCGTACGCTCGTCCGACCCGTCATGGGCGCCCGGCGCGCTGGGGCCGCTCGGCGCCGGGCTGCTGCGCCTGTACGAGGCCACCGGCGAGCGCGAGATCATCGACGACGCCGTCCACGTGCTGCTGCGGGCCGCGCTCGGCGAGCCCGCCTACACCCGCGACCTGGCCGCCGCGCTCGCCCTGGCCGCACCCGGCGACGACGAGCTGGCCCGCGCCTATCTCGCGGCGGCCGAGTCCGGTCCCGGCGGCCCCGACCGGTCGCGGGCGCTGCTCGAGCTGGTCGAGCTGACCCGGGCGCGGGCGGTCGCCTCCTGCGCCGACGACGACCTGCTCGCGTTCATCCGGGTCGGGCAGTGCGCGCTCGACTTCTGGCACGAGCGGTGGGCCCATCCCGGGGTGCTGGCGCCGTACGCGTCGGGCCTGATCGAGTGGTACGTCGTCACCGGCGACGAACGCTCGCTCGAAGCCGGCATGGAGATGCTGGACGCGCTGCGCGTCACCCCCGACGAGGACGTGCGCGAGCTGCCCGACCCGCTCGTCCGGCTCCGCCTGCTCGGCGACCGCCGCATGCGCCGCTACGAGGTCACCGGCGATCCCGCCGACCTGGAGTCCGCCGTCGAGGCCCGGCGCGAGGCCGCCGCCCAGGTCCCCGACGGGCATCCCGCCAGGGCCGCGCAGCTCGCCTCGCTCGCCGGCGCCCTGCTCAAGCTGGCCGCCGCGACGGGCGGCGACGCCGCCGAGCCCATCGCCGCCGCCCGCGCCGCCGTGGCCGCCCACGACGAGCAGGACCCCGCCAGGCCCGACGCCCTGCTCCTGCTCGGCCGGGCCCTGACGCTGCGCCTGCAGCACGCACGTGCTGCTGAGGGGCCGTCTGCGCCCGGCGAGTCCGGGTCTCCTGGCGGGCATCCTGGTGTGGCCGCTTCCTCCGGCGGGTCCGTGCCGTCGGCCGGCGACGCCGACGAGGCCATCGCGGCGTTACGCGAGGCGCTCGCGGCCGGGGAACGGCTCGCCGGGCGCGCCGAGGCGTACGGTCTGATGTCGGAGGTGCTGCGCCGGCGCGCCGCCCGCGCCGACGGCGACCGCAAGGCCGCCGACCTGGGCGAGGCCGTACAGGCCGCCAGGCGCGCGGTGGAGGCGGCCGCGAAGGACGCGCGCGGCCGGGCCGCCGCGCGGCGCGCGCTGGAGGACGCGCTGCTGGCGCGCTACACCGCGTACGGCGACCCCCGGGACCTCACGGAAGCGCTGTCGCTCGAGACCGAACACCTCGCATCGGACGCCTCCGGAGAGACGGCGGCGCCCGCCGGGAGGCCCGCGCCCGGGAGCGTCCGGAACGGCACGCCGGGCACGGCCCCTGACCACGCCGGCGAGAGCGCGAGCACTCTGGACGCCGTGCTGGAGCGCGTGGCCGGCGGGGCGGCCGAGGTGGACGAGCCGCTTGCGTCCGCCGCGACCGAGCTGGCGCTGCGCACCCCGGACGACGATCGGGCGCTCACGCTGCTCCAGGTGGCCGGGCGGCGGGCGCAGCGCCCGGCCGAGCGGGGCGAGTTCCTGTTCGAGGCGGCGACACGGCTGGCCGATGCGGGACGCGCGGGCATCGCGGGGCGCGTCTTCGAACGGGCGGCCCAGGCGTTCGAGGCGGCCGGCGAGCGTTCCCGGGCCGCCGACATGCTGGCCCGGCTGGCGCGGCTGTCCGCACCGGCCGCCCCGGATCGGGCGTTGGAGGCGTACGAGCGGGCGGCGGCCGTACACCGCGATCTCGGCGACCCCGGCGCGGAGGCGCGCGAGCTCACCGGTATGGGACTGCTCCACCTCGCCTCCGGCGACCCCGCCCGCGCGGCCGAGCTTCACCTGCGGGCCGCCGCCCTGTGCGAGCAGGCCGGGCTGCCCGCGGACGAGGCCGTGCACCAGCGCCACGCCGCCGAGGCGCAGCTCGCCGCCGGAGACCAGGACGCGGCCGTCGCCTGCGCGGCGCGCGCCCGCGACCTGCACCGCGACCTCGGCGAAGCCGTACCGGCCGCGCTGGCCCTCGTCATCGCCGCCCGCGCGGCGCTCGCCCAGGGGGACCTCACCGCCTCTGGCGAACGCATCACCGCCTGCGCCATCGAGCTGGAGGCCGCGGGGGCCTGGGAGGAGGCGTGCCGGGTGCTCGACGCCCACGCCGTCCTGCTCGCCGGAAGCGGGCATCCCGGGCAGGCCGCCGCCTGCGAGACCCGGCTCGTCGAGGTCGTACGGCGGCACGGGCTGCGGCGCGAGCCCGCCGACGAGTGGTACCGCATCGCCCAGCGCCGCCGCGCCCGGGGCGACGCCGCCGGCGCCCGGGTCGCCTTCGAGCTGGCCCTGCGCGAGTACGACGCGCTCGGCAACCCCGACGGCGCCGCCTCCGTGCGCTACAACCTGGGCGTCCTGGCGTACGGGGAGGGCGAGGCCGGGCAGGCGATGGAGGCGTTCGGGGCGGCGGCCGAGACGTTCGCCGAGCTGGACGACCCGGTCAAGGAGTCCATCGCGCTGACCATGCGGGCCGCCTGCCTGACCGCGCTCGGTGCGCCGGACGACGCCCTCATCGACCTCGACCGCGCTGTGGAGGCGGCGGGCTCGGATCCGTACGCGCGGCTCATCGCTACCCTCGGGCGCGCGGCAGCGGACGTCGAGCTGGGCGATCTGCAGGAGGCACGGGAACGGCTCCGCGCGGCGCTGCCGCTGGCGGGTGACGACCGGCTGGCCGAGGGCGTCGTACGGGACCGGCTGGCCGCGCTGCACGGGCTCGCTGGCGAGCCCGACGCCCAGGTGCCGGAACTCGAAGCGGCCCTGTCCGCCTTCCACGACGCCGGCCTGCCCCGGCTCGCCGCCCTCGCCGCCGTCAAGCTGGGTTTCGCGCTGGAGGCCCGCGGCGAGCTCCGCCGCGCCCGCCGCACGCTGGAAACCGCCCTCACCACCCTCCACTCCGCCCCGCCGCCCGGCGCCTCGCAGGGGGACGATCGGACGGGGGCGCCCCGGGGCCGCGCTCCGGCGGCGTCTTCCTCCGGCACGCCGTCGAGTGGTCGGGTGCCCGGCTCTTCCGGCACGCCGGTGCGCGGGTGGGCGGTGGCGTCCTGGCCCCGCCCGGCGAGCACCCCGGCGACCGCCTCCGAGGGCGGAGCCCGGAGCGTTGCCGGCGGGGTCCTGGAGGAGGCGCCTTTCGAGCTGATCGCCGTCATGAACACGGACCTCGATGTCGCGGCCCTGTCCCGCCTGGCCGCCCTCCACCTGACGCTCGGCGACCTCGCCGGCGGCCGCACCGCACTCGCGTCCCTGCGCGCGGGCGGGCGCCGGGATGAGGCGGTCGCCCGGCTGGAGCTCTGGCTCCGGCTGGCCGAAGCGGAGGCGGCCGGCGACTTCGCCCAGGCCCGCGAACTCGCCACCCAGGCCCTCACCTCCAGTACGCCCGGGGGCGGCTCCGTCGCGTCAGGGGTGGTCCGGGGCGGCCTCACCGGCACCGGTCCGGGAGAGGCTGACATCGCTGTCAGCGAGGTGGGGGAGCGGTCGTACCTGCTGGGCAGGCTCTCCGTCCACTGCCGGGCGCTGGGGGACCTGCCGGCCGCCTACGCGTACGCCGCGCAAGGGTGCGAGCTGCGGGACGAGCGGGAGAGCGAGCACCTGCGGAACCTGGGGGCGGCGGCGCTGGAGCTGGGCCGGGTGGAGGAGGCGATCACGCACCTCGGCGCGGCCGCCGAGCGGGCACGGGAGGCGTCGCCGATCCAGCTCGCCGGGGCGCTTGCGCTCCTAGGCGACGCGTGCGGTGACGCGGCCCGGTGGGAGGAGGCCGCGCAGGCGTACGAGGAGGGGCTGGCCGTGACCGCACCCGCCGTGTGGCGGCCGCTCCGCATCCCCCTGCTGACCGGACGCGCCGCCCTCCATCTCAGGCTCGGCGAGCTGGACGAGGCCGCCGCCCGCTACCGCGAGGCCATCGCGCTCGGCGAGGAGCCGGCCCGCCACGGCGACCTCGCCGCCGCCTACGCCGATCTGGCGCTCGTTCACGAGCTTCGCGGCGACCGCGCCGGAGCCCGCCCCCTCGCCGAGCGGGCCCTCGACCTCGCACGCGCCCACAACGACGCCCGCGGCACCGTGCTCGCGCTCATCGCGCTGGCCCGCCTGGGCACTCCTGAGGCCGGCAGGCGGCTGGAGGAGGCGGTGGAGCTGGCGCGGGAGGCCGGGTACCGGGCGGGAGAGGCGGTCGCGCAGCGGCACCTGGCGGCGCTCGACCTGGCTTCAGGCGCGTACGACCGGGCCCGCCACCGCCTCCGTGCCGCCATCGACGTGCTGGACGGCCTGGGCCACGACCTGGAACTCCGCGAGGCGTACCACCTGAGCTCCGCCGCCGCCGAGCAAGGCGGCGACCTCCCCGCGGCGCTGGCCGGCGCCGAACGCGCCTGCGCCCTCGGCCACGCCCCCGCACGGGACCGCGCGCTGCGCCTGGCCATCAGCCTGGGACGGGGAGCCACCGCCTGGACGTACGCCGAGCAGGCCAGGCTCGCCGTCCTGGCCGCGCAGCTCGGCGACCGCCCCTGGCCGCCGCCGCCCGGCGTGCCCGCCGACCTCCTGCAGGCCGAGCAGGACGCCCTGGAGGTCGTCGGCACCCTCACGTCGGCCGCCGCCCGCACCCGGGACCCGGACCGGGCCGCCCGCCTCGTCCGGCGTGCCCGCGCGGCGCAGGCCGACCTCGAGGCCCTGTGGCGGCGCATGGAGCCCTCGGCGCCCCACCACGTCGCCTTACGCCGCCTCGCCCGCAGCCCTCAGGAGCACGCGGCCGACGGTCCGGTCGGGATGCTCGCCTTCCACCTGGACGAGGCGACCGGCACCACGACCGTGCTGGCCCACCGTACGGGCTGGCCGGAACCGCGCGCCTTCACCACCGACGTCGGCCGGGAGCCGCTCGACGACTTCCTGCACGCCACGTACGCCCCCCGGCCCGGCCTCCTCGACATCGAGGCCCGCCGCCGGCGCGCCGGCGCCTGGCGCCGCCTCGGGGACGGCCTGCTGGCCGACGCGCTGCCCGCCCTGGAGGGCCAGGACGGCGACCTCGCCCGGCTCCACCTGCTGCCCGGCGCGGGCTGGCACGGCGTCCCGCTGCACGCGCTCGCCCCCTCGGGCGCAAGCCCGCTCATCGAGCGCTGCCCCGTCACGTACGACACCGTCACCAGCGCGGACGGCGGGGCTCCGGCGCGGCGCGGGGCGTCCCTGGTGGTCGGGTTCGGGACGGACGGCGGCGAGCGCCCGGCCGTGGAGGAGGCGGGGGCGCTGCTCGGCACGTTCCCCATCACCGGCAGGGACGCCGTCTCGGCCCGCCTGCCCGGCGTCCGGCCCGTGCTGCACCTGGCCGTCCCGGTGGTGCTGGACGAGCGGGATCCGTTCGGCTCGGGCGTGCGGCTGGCGGACGGCCTGCTCACCGCCCGCCACCTGATGACCATGAACCTGGCGGCGGACCTCGTCATGCTCACCCCGCACACCGCGACGGCCCCGGCCGGCACGGGTGCGGCCGTGTCCGCGCTGGCGCACGCGTTCCTGCACGCGGGGGCCCGCCGGGTGCTGCTCGCGCTCTGGCCGGTCGCCCCGGAGATCACCGCCGCCCTCGTACGCGACCTGCTCTCACGGATCCGCTCGGGCGACGAGCCCGCCCTGGCCTTGCGCGCGGCCGTGCTGGGGCTGCGCGAGCTCTACGGCCCCGCCGAGCCCGACCTGTGGGCGTCGTACGTGCTCATCGGCCCGCCGGACGGCCCGCCCGTCCGCCTGACCGGCGCGAGGTGACCACGGCCACGTGATCGGGCGCGTGGTGTCCGAGGCCGCGCGGCCCATGCGGGCGACGCCGGGCTGGAGGGGACGCCGGGCTAGAGGTAGGAGCGGGTGGCGCCGGCCAGTTCGACCGCCCCGTCGCGGGTGTCGACGTAGATGGCGGTCTCCGGGGTGCGCTCGCGGACGTCCTGGTCGCGGATCGCGAACACGGCGGGCGGCACGCCCACGTCGCCGTACCGCGCGGTGACGGCGGCGCCGATCGCCCGCCGCGCGTCGGACACCACCTCGCGCGACCCCTGACCGGAGCCGGAGGCGGCGAGATAGCCGAGCATCCCGGCGAAGCGCAGCTCGGTCTCGGCGGCAGGCCGCTGGCCCGGCAGCACGGGACGGTCGAGCCAGAACACGTTGCCCGCAAGAAAAGCGGGATAGCCGTCGCCGAGCGTGCGCGCGGTCTCGGCGAGCAGCTCGCCGAACTCGGCCAGATCCGCCCCGGGCGGCAGGTCCGTGGTGACGAACAGGGGCACGATCAGCGCGTCGAGCATGTGACTATCCCTCCGTGAGGTGCCTCATCGTAGGATGCCCGACCGACGATCTCAGCGTCCGCAACTCCGCGCGAGCTTGACCTGGCGGCTGCCAAGCGGAGGGAATGGGGCCGGCGCTCGGGTCAGCGCTCGACCCACTCGTCTTCGAGCGCGGAGTGCACGATGGAGTCGCGCCAGCCGTCCGGCGTGTGCAGGTGGTGGCGGATGCGGCCCTCCTCGACCATGCCGGCGGTGAGCATGGCGAGCTGGGCGGGCAGGTTGGCGGGCGAGCGTGCGCCCCAGATGCGGTGCAGGCCGAGCCGCTTGAACCCGAACGACAGCAGCAGGCGTACGAGGTCGGTGCCGATGCCGCGCCCCCACTGCTCGGGGTGGAGGCCGAAGCCGATCTCGGCGCTGTGCGGCAGCTCGGCCTCGATGCGCAGCCGCGCCACCCCGACCACGTCGCGGCGCCGGGCGTCGAGCACGGCCAGCAGGTAGAGCAGGCGCGGCTCGGCCGCGGCGGCCTTCACGGCCTCGTCGACGAGGCCGGCCACCTCCTGGAGGGAGAGCGGCCCGAAGGGCATGTGCCGGGTGGCGGCGGGGTCGCCGTAGACGCCGTGGAGAGCGGCGACGTCCGCCTCCGTGACGTCACGGAGGCAGACGCGTTCGCCTTCGCAGACCACGCGGCGCATGCGCCGACGGTAACGCGACTCCCGTGATCTTCACAAGCCCCTGTCAAGAGGCGAGTTGACTACCGTAAGCCCTGGCGACAAGCTCTGCGACGGCGCTGTGCGAGCCGAGCGGCTCGGCGTGACCGGCGTTGATCGCCGCCGCGGCCTGCTCGACCAGCGAGCGCGGCGCCTCGTGCCCGATCATGCAGGGCGCGATGGCCAGCCGCTCCGCGCCCGCGGCACGCAGCCGCTGGGCCGCGACCGCCACGCCGGGCTCGGCGTCCAGCGCCGCGGCGACCACCGGCAGCGTGAGCCTGGACGCGAGCAGCACCGCGGTCGCCTGCACGGCGTGCACGGCGCGGTCTCCGCCCACGGTGCCGAGGATCACGGCGTCGACCGGGCTGGAGACGTTGAGCAGGCGCACCCGGTCGGCCCTGGCGAGGCCGCGCTCGGCGAGCCGGATGTGCAGGGCCTCGGCGAGCAGCGGGTGCGGGCCGAGCGCGGGGGTGACGGCGGCGCCGGATCCGGCGGCGGCGACGGCCTTGCCGATCTCCGCGAGCACGACCGGATCGTCCCAGGTGAGCAGCGGTACGATGACGGCGTCGCGGCCGGAGGGCAGGGAGTCTGCCAGGTCGCTCACGCTCGTCAGGAGCACCTCGATCTGGGGGTTGTCGACGCGTACCACGGCCGCGATCTCCTCGGCCACGCCTTCCGTCGGGCCCGGGGTGGCGAGCACGAGCACGGGGGCGTCGGGCGGCAAGGACGTAGGCACGGGACGGCGGTGACGACCGCCGCCCGGCCGGCGGGAACGTTCTCGTACAGGCAGGCTCACAGGCGGGCAGTTTATGCGCATTCCGAAACGGTTGTTCGGTGAATCGATGGCGATACGGTCACAACCCCGTTGACATGGGCGCGATCGTGGCCCGGAGCGCACGCAGCGGGACGGTCTGACGACCGACTGCGGGTTGCCGGGGCGTAGACGGTGATGCCCTGCGGCAGCGCCTTCGGCTTCTCGATCTCGGCGCACGACGGGCACGTGTCGTAGCCGTCCTGGCGCGCCTTGTTCGCCTTCGCCTCCGCCTCGGCCTGAGCCACTTCGGCCTGCGCCTCGGAGACGGCCACCATGGCCGCGAGCGGCTTGTTCACCGCCTCCTGCACCTCGCCGGGCAGCGTGATCCGCGCCGGCGTGAAGCGGACGTCCATGAAGAAGTTCCCGCTCAGCGTGTCGGACGGGCCGCGGTCCACATCGCGTACGCGACCGCCGCGACGACGTTCCCGCCCAGCGTGTCGGGCGGGAACGTCGGCCAGCGAGGCGTTGACCGCGTTCTGCACCCGCGCGATGGCGGCGTTGCCGTCCTGCGGCTTGAGCGTGGTGCTCTCCGGCAGCCCGCAGGAGGGCACCGGCTCGGCGCGGCGCAGGGAGCCGATCTGGCTGCGCGGCGCGTTGTCGATCACGGGCGCACGGCCTGGCCGAAGACGGCGGAATCAGCCCCGACCCGGGGTCGATGACCTGGCGGACCCGGTCGTCATCGAGGGGCCTCCGTCGCGGACGACGGCCACCTCTCCGCCGTCGGTGTTCCTGTAGCCCATCACGGCCCCGACGAGCAGCGGTCACGCGATGATCGCCGCGATGACGGCAAGGGCGGTTCTCATGAGGCCCCTTCCGCGGGCGGCGTCGGCAGCCGCCGCCCGCTGTTTCCGCGGCATTTCCTGCGATGGTGCTCCGTGGTGCTGCTCGTCGTGCTTCGTGGTCTTCTGCGTCGTACGTACCCGCGCCGTCGTCCGTACCCGCCCCGCCGGGCCGTCAGGCGAACGGCCCCACCGCCCGGGCCTTGCCCACTCCCTCGTCCTCGGGCATGGCGGCCAGGTCGATGTCGCGAGTCTCGGGCGCGATGGCCAGGCCGACGGCGGTCACGGCCAGGGCGACGACCACGTACACGGAGACCGCGATCGTGGACTGGAACGACTCGTACAGCTTCAGGGCGATGACCGGGGCGAGCGCGCCGCCCGCGATGCCCGCCACCTGGTAGCCCATGGAGGCGCCGCTGTAGCGCAGGCGCGTGCTGAACAGCTCGGCGATGAACGCGGCCTGCGGGCCGTACATCGCGGCGTGGGTCACCAGCGCCACCACGGCGGCCAGCGCGATCACCGGGAACGAGCCGGTGTCGAGCAGCGGGAAGAAGGCGAACACCCACACCGCCGCGCTTGCCACACCGGCCAGGTAGACCGGGCGGCGGCCGTACCGGTCGGACAGGGCGCCGGCCAGCGGGATCAGCACGAGCTGCAGCGCCGAGCCGATGAGCACGGCGTTCAGTGCGTACGAGCGCGGCAGATCCAGGTTTTCGGTGATGTAGACGACGATGTACGCGGTGAACGTGTAGAACGCGACGTCCACCCCGATCCGTGCGGTGAAGGCCGACAGCAGTGCCCTCGGGTGCGTCTTGAGCACCTCGAGCAGCGGCATCTTGGCCTTCGCGCCCCGCTGCTCGACCTCGGCGAACAGCGGTGACTCGGTGATCTTCAGCCGGACCCACAGGCCGACGAAGACCAGCAGGCCCGACAGCAGGAACGGCACCCGCCACCCCCACGACAGGAACGCCGCGTCCGACATCGTGAACGACATGATCGTCAGCAGGCCGGTGGCCAGCACGTAACCGGCGGGCACGCCGACCTGCGGCCAGCTCGCGTTGAAGCCGCGGCGGCGGCCGTCGCCGTGCTCCAGCGACATGATGATCGCGCCGCCCCACTCGCCGCCGAGCCCCAGCCCCTGCACGAACCGCAGCAGCGCGAGCAGGATCGGCGCCAGCGCGCCGATGGCGGCGTGGCCGGGCAGCACGCCGATGAGGAACGTCGAGACGCCCATCATGAGGAGCGTCACCACCAGCACCGTCTTGCGGCCGACCCGGTCGCCGAAGTGGCCGAACACCACCCCGCCGAGCGGCCTGGCGACGAACGCCACCGCGTTGGTGAGCAGCGAGACCAGGAGGGCCGTGAACGAATCGAGCGACGGGAAGAACAGCTTGGGGAAGACCAGGGTCGCCGCAGTGGTGTACAGGAAGAAGTCGTACCACTCCAGCGACGTGCCGATCAGGCTGGCGAGGATCACCCGCCGGGTCTGTTGCGTGGAGCCTGACATCGGATCGCTCCTTGAATCGGGTGGGGGATAGTCTTCAACGTAAGGATCGTTCAACAATTCGACAAGAGGTTTGCTCCATGATTATCTGTTAAATGTGGATAACGTGGTCGCTGACCTCTCTCAGGACCGGCCCCGCCTGGGGCGCAGCAGCACGGCCGAGCGGGTGGCCGACATCCTGCGTGACCGCATCAGCGAGGGCTTCTTTCAGCCCGGCCAGCGGCTGTCGGAGGAGTCGATCTCCGAGGCGCTCGGCGTTTCGCGCAACACGCTGCGCGAGGCGTTCCGGCTGCTCGGTCACGAGCGGCTGCTGGAGCACCGGCTCAACAGGGGCGTGTTCGTCCGCCTGCCGTCCGCCGAAGACGTCTCCGACCTCTACCGCGTGCGCCGCGTGCTCGAAGGCGCCGCCGTGCGCCGCCCGCCGTCCGACCGCGCGCTGGCCCTGATCAAGGAGGCCCTGCAGGACGCCGAGCGCGCCGCCGCCGAGGACGACTGGCAGGGCGTCGGCACCGCCAACATCCGCTTCCACCAGGCGCTGGTCTCGCTCAACGAGAGCCCCAGGATCGACGAGGCGATGCGCCAGCTCTTCGCCGAGCTGCGCCTCGTCTTCCACGTCATGGAGAACCCGCGCGCCTTCCACGAGCCGTTCATCGAGCGCAACCACGCTCTGCTCGAGCTCATTGAGGCGGGCAAGCCCGACGAGGCCGCCGCCTATCTCGACGACTACCTCGACCATGCCGAACGCCTGCTGATCCACGCCTACGAGCCCACTCGGTAACGTTGTCGGCCATGGACCGGCTCTTCACCGTGGACGAGGCCCGCTTGCTGCTGCCCGGCGTCATGAAGGACGCCGCCGAAGTGATCGCCGCTCGCGCCGACATGGCCGAGATCGACTTCGCCCGCCGCACCGGCGTCCGGTCCGAGCTGGGCGGCCTGCCCGAGCTGAAAGGGCTCCAGGCGCGCATCGACGAGATCATCACCGAGTGGAGCAGGCAGGGCATCGAGGTCAAGGGCATCGCGCCCGTGCTCATCGACTTCCCGGCCGTGCTCGACGGCGTGTCCGTACGGCTGTGCTGGATCGAAGGGGAGCGCCGGCTCGGCTGGTACCACCGCACGGAGCTCGGCTTCGCCGGCCGCCGCCCCCTGTGACCCGCGCGGACCCTCATCCGCACTCATCGGCCCGCCTCCCGGATCGGCCCGCCGCCCCGACCTGTCCGCCGTCCCGGCCGGCGCGCGCACTCCGGCCGGCGCGCCGCTCTGATCGGTGCGCGGTCCCGGTCGCCGGGTCGCTCCGGCCGGCCCGCCGTCCCGGCCGGTGCGCCGCCTCGATCGGCCTATGGCACCGATCGGCCCGCCACTCTGTTCGATCTTCAACGCCGATCGACCTGACGTCCAGGAGCGGCCCGCGACGTCAATCGAAAAGATGTTTGAAGAATGACGTAGACTCGGCTTCATGACAGCCGCGTTCCAAGCATCTCTGCTCTCCTTCGGTGAGGAACTCGGGCTCGGGCCGCTGGCGGGCACCGTCCGCCGCACCCACCTCGGCCACGGCGCCTGGATCGACCTGCGGCCGGGCTGGCTGAGCGGCGCCGACACGCTGTTCGAGCGGCTGGCCGAGCAGGTGCCCTGGCAGGCCGAGCGGCGGCGCATGTACGACCGCGTCGTCGACGTGCCGCGCCTGCTCGCGTTCTACGGCGAGGGCGAGACCCTGCCCGACCCGGTGCTCGACGACGCCCGGCGCGCGCTCGACGCCTACTACGGCGAGGAGCTGGGCGAGCCGTTCCGCACCGCCGGGCTCTGCTTCTACCGCGACGGCCGCGACAGCGTGGCCTGGCACGGCGACACGATCGGCCGGGGCGGCACCGAGGACACGATGGTCGCGATCCTCTCGGTCGGCGACCCGCGCTCGCTCATGCTCCGCCCGCGCGGCGGCGGCCCCTCCATCCGCCACGACCTCGGTCACGGCGACCTCATCGTGATGGGTGGAAGCTGCCAGCGGACGTGGGAGCACGCCATCCCCAAGACCAGCCGGCCCGCCGGGCCGCGCATCAGCATCCAGTTCCGCCCGAGAGGCGTCCGCTGACCCTTGAGGTCCTGCGTGGCGTGCGGTCCTTTCGTGGGCGGGCGATGCGGAGGCCTCCGCGTGGCCGGTCGGCGGCCGGACGGGCCTCCGGTCCGCGAGGGCGCGGGCCCTCCGGGGGGATGGTTCGGAGTCCCGGTTCGCTGATCCGGTCACCCTGCAGGAGCCTGCGGCCCCCGCGATCCCCCCGCTGAAGGACGGCGACCGCAGGGGACCAGGGGCGTGGGCGGAGCGGGTGGCTCTGCGCCGGCTGAGCTCTCTTCGGGCTTCGAGAACGGGTCAGGCGCGTTGCTGGGCGGCGCCCCAGTCGAGCAGGTTCTCGGCGGTGCTGAAGCGGCGGCTGGAGCTCGACTCGTCGAGCAGCACGCCGACCAGCAGCCGCCCCCCGCGCTCGGTCGCGAACGCCAGGCAGTAGCCCGCCGCCCGGGTGAAGCCCGTCTTCAGGCCGATCGCGTCGGTGTTCTCGATGAGGCGGTTGGTGTTGCGCCACAGGTACGAGCGGTGCTGATCGTTGCCGTCGAGGTAGTGCCTGCGGGTCCCGGCGACCTTGCGGATGAGCGGCACCTTCAGCGCGGCGGCGGCCAGCACGGCCTGGTCCCTGGCGGTGGAGTAGCCGTCGCCCCTGGGGGTGGGCAGGCCGTCGGCGTTGACGTACTCGGTGTCCTTCATGCCCAGCTCGCGGGCGGTGGCGTTCATCTTGGCGACGAAGCCCTTGACGCCCGGCCCGTACGTGCGGGCCAGCGCGTGCGCGGCGTCGGCCCCGGAGGGCAGCATCAGGCCGTACAGCAGCTCGCCGACCGTGAGGCGGTCGCCGGGCCGCAGGTCGGCGGTGGTGCCGCCGCCGGCCTCCGCGTACTCGACGTCGGCGGCCGTGATCCGCACCACGTCGGTGGGCTTGGCGCTCTTCAGCACGACGTAGGCGGTCATGGTCTTGGTGAGGCTGGCGATCGGCATGCGCTTGCCGCCGGCCTTGTCGAGCAGCACGTCTCCGGAGCTCGCGTCCATCAGGTACGCGGCCCTGCCGTAAACGGCGGGGGCGTCCCGGTGAAGGGCGGAAGCCGTCCGGGAGGAGACCCCGGCGGCGGCCGTGTCCGAGGTCGCGGTGGTGGCCTCGGCGGGCGCCGTGAGCCCCGTGACCAGGGCAAGTGCGCCTGCCGTGGCGGTCAGAAAAGCTTTCCGGTCACGCATGCGGACAGAGTGCCGCTTTCTTGGACCTGCTTTTGCCGAAATAAACCCTTTTTTGCGCGCTCCCATCCGGAAACCCCGATATTTCCGGGGAAACGGAATGGTAAATCTTTTGGGGGAAGCCGTGGGAAGCCCTCCCGGCGGCCGGAGAGAGATCGCGGGGGTCCGGTCGGGGAGCCGGGCCGGGCCGCGGGCGAGACCGGCCGAGCCGCTACGGGCCGGTGGGCGGGTCTGGTCGGGCGGCGTGGGGAGCCGGTCGAGCGGTCAGGGGAGCCGTCCGGGCCGCCGGGGCGGCCGGTCAGCGGGACGGCCAGAACGTGTCCGAGACGCACTCGCCCGCGGCCAGCTCCGAGAACAGGTCCTCCCACAGCGGCATCACGTGCTCGGCCGCGTACGCCCGCGACGTCTCCTGCGCCTCCTTGCCCATCCGCACCCGCAGCTCGCGGTCGCCGATCAGCCGGCTCAGCGCGGCGGCGAACGCGTCGACGTCCTCCGGCGGCACCAGCAGGCCGTCCACGCCGTCGGTCAGCACATCGCCGGGCCCGGTCGGGCAGTCGAAGGCGACGACCGGCAGCGCGTGCGTCATCGCCTCGATCATCATCATGGGCAGCCCCTCATAGCGGGAGCTGAGCGCGTACAGGGAGGCCCCGGCCAGCTCCTGGTGGATGCGCGCGGCGGGGCCGGGCAGCGACACGCGCTCGCCGAGCCCGTACTGCTCGACGAGGCCCGCCAGCTCGCCCCGGCGGGGACCGGTACCGAAGACGCGCAGCCGCCACTGCGGATGCTCGGCCGCGACCCGCGCGAACGCCTTGATCAGCAGGTCGAACCCCTTCTGCGGCACCAGCCGCCCGGACGCGATCACGACCGGTTCGGTGTGCCGGGACGGCCTGCGGTCGGCCTTGGCCACGGCGTTGGGGATGCGCACGATCGGGGTGCCCGGCAGCAGCCGCTGGTACTCGTGCATGTTGGCGCGCGTCAGCACCGTGACCGCGTCGAGCGCGCCGTAGTGGCGGGCGATCTCCCTGCGGATCGTCTCGGGGTACGCCGACAGGTTCATGTGCTCCTGGGCCACCTTGATCACCGGCTTGCGCGCGCGGCGGGCGGCGATCAGGCTGAGCGCGGGCCGGCTGGTGACCAGGACGCCGTCCCGCAGCCCCGAGCAGTACTCCATCGCGGCCCACTCCACCCGCTCGGTGAAGTACCCGGCCGCGAACTCGCCGCGCGGCACCATCTTGCCGCGCACCCGCCGCCACGCCCGGCGGGCCAGCGAGTCGGGCCGCCGCCCGGCGCGCTGGTCGACCAGCGTGGTGACGGTGATGCGGGGATCGACGGCGAAGTGCAGGCGGTCGCGGCGGCGCACCAGGCTGACCAGCTCGACGTCGTGCCCGGCGGCGGCCATCGCGTTCGCCTGGTTGACCACCGTTTTGACGGTGCCGCCCACGCCGTACGCGTCGAGCATGAGGTAGCGGATCCTCACCGGCCGCACCTCCGTGCGGGGGCGGGGCGAAGGCGCCGGGGCGCGCCTCGTCTCAAGGCCGTGACCAGCGCGTTGTCCATCGTCATCGGCACGTTCATGCGGACGAAGGTTACTGTCCGTTCCTGGTAGTTGGCTGAGAACGCCCGGCCCGCGACGGCCGAGGGAGTTGACCGCGTCCTTGACATGACCGCTAAGATCGCGCACTCGCGCGCCCGGCCTGTTAGCGTTATCGCTGAGGGGGTGAGCCGCGGTGAAAAGCAAGCCCGGCCGGCCTGCGGTGCTCATGGACGTCGCCATGCTGGCCGGTGTCTCCACCATGACCGTCTCGCGGGTGCTCAACACGCCTGATCGCGTGCGCGCCGAGACCAGGGCCCGTGTCCTGGCCGCCGTGCGCGAGCTGGACTACCGCCCCAACCAGGCGGCGCGCCAGCTCGTCACCGGGCGGTCCGGCGTGCTCGGCGTGGTCAGCATCGACACCACGCTCTACGGCCCGGCCACGACGCTCTACTGCATCGAGCAGGCCGCCAGGAACGCCGGCTACACCGTCAGCATCGCCAGCCTCAGCTCGCTCAACCGCACCTCCATGGAGGAGGGCGTGCAGCGGCTGCGCACCCAGGGGGTCGACGGCGTGATCATCGTCGCGCCGCACGAGTCGGCCGCCGACGGGCTGCGTCACCTGCCTCCCGAGATGCCGGTGGTCGCGGTCGACGCGGCCGATGACATCCCCGTCCCGGTGGCGAAGGTCGACCAGGCCGCCGGAGCCGCCCGTGTCACCCGCCACCTGCTCGACCTCGGGCACCACACCGTGTGGCACGTCGCGGGCCCGGCCGACTGGCTCGACGCCAACGGCCGCATCGACGGCTGGCGCGGCGTGCTGGAGTCGGCGGGACGGCCGGTGCCCGATGTGCTGCGCGGCGACTGGAGCGCGCGCTCCGGCTACCGGCTCGGCCGCCGCCTGGCCGAAGAGCGCGACGTCACGGCGGTGTTCGTGGCCAACGACCAGATGGCGCTCGGCGTGCTGCGGGCGCTGCGCGAGGCGGGCAAACAGGTCCCCGAGGACGTCAGCGTGGCGGGCTTCGACGACATCCCCGAGGCCGCGTACTTCTGGCCGCCGCTGACCACCGTCCGCCAGGACTTCCGCGAGGTCGGCAGGCACGCCTTCCACATGCTGCTCGACCGCATGGCGGGCGCGGAGCCCGAGAGCCGCCGCCTGATCGAGCCGGAGCTCGTCGTCCGCGACAGCACCGCCCGCGCCTGAGCCCCGGCACCCGCCTGCGCGGGGCCGGGGGAGCGCCCTGCCGGGCCGGCGCCCCGCCGGGTGCGGGGCGGCGCGGCCGGAGGAGGTCGCCGGGCGGGACGGCTCAGGGGGTCGTCAGGCGGATGACGTTCCAGGAGACCGGGGGCAGCAGCACGCGCAGCGGCTCGTGCTCGACGTCCGGGTTCGGCCTGGGCGCCACCCGGTCGGGCTCGTCGGCGGTGTTGCGGGCGTAGACGTCGGGGTCGGTCATCGTGGTCGCCTCGGCCACCCGCACCGCGCCCAGCGCCCGCGCGTCGATCTCCAGCGACAGCGGCCCGTCCATCGACCGGTTCACGGCGAAGATCGTCGTGCCGTCCTCACCGTGCGTGGCCACCGCGTGCACCAGCGGCACCTCGCCGTACGCCTTCGTCTCGTACAGGGGGGAGACCGGCTCGACCCTGAGCACGTCGCCCGAGGCGTACCGGGAGGTCTGCGCGAACGGGTGGAACGTGGTCTGCCGCCAGGCCCGCCCGCCCGGCTCGGTCATGATGGGCGCGATCACGTTGACGAGCTGGGCCAGCGACGCCGCCGTCACGCGGTCGCTGTTGCGCAGCAGCGTGATGAGCAGCCCGCCGAACGTCACCGCGTCGGCCAGGTGGTAGTGGTCCTCCAGCAGCCGCGGGGCGACCGGCCAGTCCTCGGGGGCGCCGGCGTCCTTGAAGCGCGACTGGTACCAGACGTTCCACTCGTCGAAGGAGATGTCGATCCGCTTGCGCGACTTCAGCCGCGCCCCGACGTGGTCGGCGGTGGCCACGACCGACGAGATGAAGTACTGCATGTCGGTGTCGCTGGCGAGGAAGCTGCCGAGGTCGCCGTCGTGCTCCTCGTAGTAGGCGTGGCAGGAGATGAAGTCGACCAGCTCGTACGTCTCCTCCAGCACCTCCGCCTCCCACGCGCCGAAGGTGGGCATGCTGGAGCTGGACGAGCCGCACGCCACCAGTTCGAGCGCCGGGTCCACCATGCGCATCGCGCGGGCGGTCTCGGCGGCCAGCCGGCCGTACTCGCGGGCGGTCTTGTGGCCGGTCTGCCAGGGGCCGTCCATCTCGTTGCCCAGGCACCACATCCTGATGCCGTGCGGCTCCTTGGCGCCGTTGGCGACGCGCAGGTCCGACAGGGCCGTACCGGACGGGTGGTTGCAGTATTCGAGCAGGTCGAGCGCCTCGGCGATGCCGCGCGTGCCGAGGTTGAGCGCCATCATGGGCTCCACGCCGGCCTTACGGCACCAGCGGACGAACTCGTCCACGCCCACCTCGTTGGTCTCCGTGCTGTGCCAGGCCAGGTCGAGCCGGCGCGGCCGCTGCTCCTTGGGGCCGATGCCGTCCTCCCAGCGGTAGCCGGAGACGAAGTTTCCGCCGGGGTAGCGGACGGTGGACACGCCCAGCTCCCTGGTCAGATCCAGGACGTCACGCCGGAAGCCGTCGTCGTCGGCCGTTGGATGGTCCGGCTCGTAGATGCCGGTGTAGACGCACCGTCCCAGGTGCTCCACGAACGCGCCGAACGTGCGGCGGCGTACGGGGGCGACCGTGAAAGCCGGGTCGAGGGTGATGGTGGCCTGGTGCACGGAGGCGACTCCCTGATATTTCCGTGACGTTACGTGGTTCCCGATTGTTAGCGTTATCAACGTCCCAGGTCAAGAGCCGGAAAGCGGTTGCCCGCTGGGCCTTGACAGGTCTCTTGTTACCGCTAACACTCGGGTGACCCCGCTGAAACGCGAGACACGCGCGGCGGCCTCCGCGACCCGGACGGCCCGCCATGTCCGCCTCCGCACGGGAGGCGTGCCCGGCTGCCCTGAATCCTTCTTCGCCGCCCAGAACCGTCAGAGAAATCCATCCGGTGCAAGGAAGAGGCCCATCAATGCACGGTCCCCCTGACATCAACCGCCGGCACCTCCTAGGCGGCGGTCTCGCCCTGGTCGCCGCCGCAGCGTCGGGATGCGCGCTCCCCGTGGGGTTCGGCTCCTCCCAGACCCGCATCAGGTACTGGCACTTCCTCGGCGCCAGCGACGGCATCACGATGAACGGAATGGTCCGGGCGTTCGGCAAGGAGAACCCGGACATCTTCGTCGAGGAGAACGTGCTCCAGTGGGGCGAGCCCTACTACACGAAGATCGCCATGGCCGGGGCCGGCGGGCGCTCGCCCGACCTGGCCACGTTCCACCTGTCCCGGCTGGCCGGCATCGGCGCCGGGCGCATTCTCGACCCGATCAACCTGGACCTGATGGCGGAGGCCGGCCTGCAGGCCTCCGACTTCAGCCCGCCCATCTGGCAGCGCGCGCACCTCGGCGGCGTCCTCTACGCCATTCCGCTCGACGCCCACCCGATGGTGCTCTACTACAACACCGAGATCTGCGAGAAGGCCGGCCTGCTCGGTGAGGACGGCAAGCTGCGGCCCACCACGGGCGTGGACGAGCTGATCGCCGCGCTCACCAAGGCCAAGGAGGCGATGGGCGGCAAGCCGCCGCTCACCATGGACGCGCTCGGCCTGGGCACCGTCGGCCCCTGGCGGGTGTGGTGGACGCTCTACTCGCAAGCCGGCGGCGCGCTGCTGACGCCCGACAACACGGCGGTGGCCATCGACGACGCCAAGGCGCTCGACGCGCTGCGGCTGATGCAGCGGCTCGGCACGGAAGGGCTGTGCGACCCGCGCACCGACTACGGCGCCTCCGTCGCCAAGTTCACCAACGGCGAGGCGGCGTTCCTGTGGAACGGCGACTGGGAGACCACCGGCTTGAAGGAGCGCGGCACACCGTTCAGCATGACCCGCTTCCCCAACGTCTTCGGCACCGGCGCTGCGCAGGCCGACTGCCACGCGTTCGTCCTGCCGCACCAGCGCGACCGCGACCCCGAGATCGAACGGGCCACCTACCGCTTCATCGCCTACCTGGTCAAGAACAGCGCCGACTGGGCGGTCGCCGGGCACGTGCCCGCCTACCTGCCCGCGCTCCAGGAACCCGACTACCTGGCGCTGCACCCGCAGTCGGAGTACCGCTCGGTCATCACGGAGGTCGCGCTGGACCCGCAGGTGTGGTTCACCGGGTCGGCCTCGCGCCTGTGGATCGAGTTCGGCGGCGCGTTCTCGCCCGTCATCAGCGGCGAGCGCAGCCCCGAGGACGGCCTGGCCGCCGCCAAGGCGGCGCTCGACCGGCTGCTCAAGGCACCGAACCCCTTCCCCGCCGAGGAGCGCTCATGACCGCCACCGTCGCGCCTTCCGCGCCCGCCGCCGCGGCCGTGAAATCGAAGGTCCGGCGCGCCTGGACGGAGCACGGCCTGCTGTTCGTGGCCCCGTTCCTGCTGATTTACGCGATCTTCCTCATCTGGCCGACGCTGCTCGGCTTCAAGATGAGCCTGTCCAGCGTCAACGTCGCCGGCACCAACGACCACTTCATCGGCTTCGACAACTACGCCGAGGCGTTCGCCGACCCGCGCATGTGGCGCTCGCTGTGGAACACGCTGGTCTTCACCGTGCTCAGCACCATCCCGCTGGTGCTGCTCGGCCTGGCGCTCGCGCTGCTGGTGCACCACCTGCGCTTCCTGCAGTGGCTGTGGCGGCTGTCGTTCTTCGGGCCGTTCCTGCTGCCGTCCGCCGTGGTCTCCATCCTGTGGCTGCAGATGATCTACCCGCCCGAGTACGGCCTCATCAACGGCACGCTCGGCACCGACATCGTCTGGCTGGGCGACCCGTCCATGGCCATGTGGTCGGTGGTGCTGACCACCGTGTGGTGGACGGTCGGCTTCAACTTCCTGCTCTACCTCGCCGCCCTGCAGTCGATCCCGCAGCACCTGTACGAGGCCGCCTCGATCGACGGCGCCTCCGCCTGGGACAAGCTGCGCTCGATCACCCTGCCGCTGCTGCGCCGCACCACGGCCCTCATCGTGGTGCTGCAGCTCGTGGCCTCGCTGAAGGTCTTCGACCAGATCTACCTGATGACCGGCGGCGGCCCCGAGGACGCCACCCGCTCCATCATCGAGTACGCCTACGACATCGGCTTCACCGGCTACCGCACCGGCTACGCCTCGGCCGTGTCGTACATCCTGTTCGTGATCATCGTCATCATCTCCCTGGCGCAGCTCCGGCTGTTCCGCAAGCGCGAGGAGGCCGTGTCATGACCAGGCGGTTCAGCTTCAGCCAGCTCGTTCTGCTCGTCGTGGCGCTGGTGCTGGCGGTCCTGTGGCTCGCCCCGATCGCCTGGGCCGTCGCCACATCGCTCAAGCCGGAGTCGGAGACCACCAAGCTGCCGCTGGAGTGGTTCGGCAGCAGGATCACCTTCGAGTCGTACGAGCTGGTGCTCGGCACCGGCGGCATCGTCAAGTGGGCGATCAACTCCACGGTCACCGCGGTGGTGGTGACGTTCCTGACCGTGCTGTTCTCGGCGATGGCCGCCTACGGGTTCGCGCGAACCCGGTTCAAGGGGCAGCGGGCGCTGCTCGGGATCATCCTGGCCGGCATCATGGTGCCGCCGCAGGTGCTCATCGCACCGCTGTTCGCCGAGATGGTGGCCTTCGGGCTGGTGGACACCTGGTGGGCGATCATTCTGCCGCAGGTGGCCGCGCCGCTCATCGTCTACATCCTGGTGAAGTTCTTCCAGGACGTGCCGGAGGAGCTGGAACAGGCGGCCTTCGTGGACGGCGCCGGGCGGTGGCGGGTGTTCTTCACCATCGTGCTGCCGCTGTCGCGGCCGGTGCTCGCCGCCGTGTCGATCTTCACGTTCATCAGCACCTGGAACAACTTCCTCTGGCCGTTCCTCGTCTCCACCGACCCGAACACGATGACGCTGCCGGTGGGCCTGGCGAACGTCGTCCAGGGCACCTTCGGCCTGCGGTACGCGCAGATCATGGCCTCGGTGGTGCTGGCCGGGCTGCCGCTGCTGGTCGTGTTCGTGCTCTTCCAGCGCCAGATCATCCGCGGCGTCGCCCACACCGGCCTCGCCGGTCAGTGACCCGGCGGCCTCCGCGAGCAGGGACCTCCACCGGTGACGCCGCTTTCGGCCACACACCCTCGCCGACCGGCGCCCCCTCGGCCACGCACCCTCGGACGCGGTGTCCTCTCGGGGGCGGTGTCCTCTCGGGGGCGGTGTCCTCTCGGAGGCGGTGTCCTCTCGGACGCGGGGACCGTCAGGCGCGGTGCCCTCTCGGACGCGGGGACCGTCAGGCATGGGGCCCGGCCACGGGGACCGTCAGGTGCCCGGGCGGGGAGACCGCCAGGCGCGGAGGCCCTTGAGCGCGAGGCCCTCGGCCGGCCCGTGGCCTCGGGGGTGTGCTCCGGTCCGTGGTCTCCGGGGCGTGAGGGCGTCTCGTCGGTCGATGGTCTCCGAGGTGTGAGGGTCTGCCCTGTCGGTGGCCTTCGCCGGGTGGGCGTGAGGGCGTCCCGGCCGGCGACCCCGGACGTACAGGCACAGGCCTCTCCTCGCTGCGATGAGGCGTGCGGGTCGCACGGGTCTTGCGGCGGCCGGACGCACGGCCTCGTGCGGCGGCGGGCGCGCGCCCGCGAAGACCGCATGGGCGTGCGTGGGCACGGCCCCGCCAGGTGGCGGCGCGCCCGCGCAAGCCAGGCGCACGCTCTCGGCGGCGGTGAGGCGCGCCCCGTGAAGGCCGTGCGGCAGGGTCCTCGGCAGGTGGTGGGGGGTGCTGGGTGAAGGCCGTGTCGCATGGTCCTCGGCATCGGGTGGGGCGCGCACCGTTGAGGGCTCGGGTGGGTGGCCGGGCGCGTGGTCTCGCCATGCGCGCTGAGGTGCGCGCCGGCGACGCTCTCTTCGGACGGCGGGCGAAGCCGTCCCGGGAGTCCGGCGCAGCTGTTTCCGGACTCGGGGGAGGCGTCTCCGGACTCGGGTGAAGCCGTTTCTGGACGGCGAAAGGTCGTCCGGCGGCAGGGGTGATTTCGGACGGTGAGGCGCGTACGCGAAAGCCCCCGGCCGGATGGCCGGGGGCTTTCGTTGAGTGGTGGACGATACTGGGATTGAACCAGTGACCTCTTCCGTGTCAGGGAAGCGCTCTCCCGCTGAGCTAATCGTCCATCGAGGTGGCGACGGGATTTGAACCCGTGTGGACGGCTTTGCAGGCCGCTGCCTCGCCTCTCGGCCACGCCACCGAGGTCAAACCCCTCTCCGAGCGGAAGACGGGATTCGAACCCGCGACCCTCACCTTGGCAAGGTGATGCTCTACCCCTGAGCCACTTCCGCGCTGTTGCGTGGTTAACAATAGCGCGTTTTCGGACCGGATGCTTACTTGCGAAGCTGGCGGGCCACGCTTCGCTCGGTCGCCGGGAGGCTCAGGAAGATCTCGAGGATGCGCGTGAGCCGGTGGACCTCGATGCGGTGGAAGGCCGGGCCCTCGCTGCGGGCGAGCAACAGGGAGAGCGCCAGCGGCGGCAGCGGCGCGTGGATCAGGTGGAGGCCGCCCTCGACGGTCAGCGCCGTCGGCCGGGCCGGCACGTCGGCGGGCAGCGTGAAGTCTTCGGGGGCGCGCCAGCTCGCGTACACGATGCGGCCCTCGGCGGCGGTGGCCGCCCAGTCGGCGCTGAACAGCACCGGCAGCGAGTCGATCAACGTGGTCAGGGCGCGGTCGCCCGCCGTGGTGATGTACTTGAGTATCTCGAGCTCGGGGTAGGTGCCCGGCGCTTCGCGCGTGGGCCAGATCCCGTCGACGGTCACGCCGTCGATGCTCTCCAGGGATGTGGCCAGTTCCTGCCTGGACATGCTCTCAGGGCTGAAGATCGTGATGTCGTCGACCGCCCGGCCGTCGCCCCTGTCGAGCACGGTCACCTGCGTGATGTCGGCCCCGGCGGCGCCCAGGGCCTTGGTCACCTGCGCCAGCGAGCCCGGCCGGTCGGGCAGCGTGAGGCGTACGCGAAGAAGCATCCATCCCCCTCAACCGAAGATGCCGATCACAGACTATCGGGCGGAATACCGGTTACGGCCTGACCTGCGCTACAACTGACGGGGTGAAGATTGGGCCGATCGGGGTGTGGCCCCCGGTGGTGCTGGCGCCGATGGCGGGCATCACGAACGCGCCGTTCCGGGTGCTCTGCCGGGAGCAGGGCGCGGGGCTCTTCGTGTGCGAGATGATCACCACGCGGGCCCTGGTCGAGCGCCATCCGAAGACGATGCGGATGATCAGGTTCGCCGAGTCGGAGCGGCCGAGGAGCATCCAGCTCTACGGCGTCGATCCCGTCGTCGTCGGCAGGGCGGTCCGGATGGTCGTCGAGGAGGACCTCGCCGACCACATCGATCTCAACTTCGGCTGCCCGGTGCCCAAGGTGACCAGGCGCGGGGGCGGGGCGGCGCTGCCGTACAAGCGGAATCTGCTGCGGCGCATCCTGCGCGAGGCGGTCTCCAACGCCGGGCCGCTGCCGGTGACGATGAAGATGCGCAAGGGCATCGACGACGACCACCTGACCTACCTCGACGCCGGGCGGATCGCCGTCGACGAGGGCGTGGCGGCGATCGCGCTGCACGCCCGCACGGCCAAGCAGCACTACGGCGGCGTCGCCGACTGGGATGCCATCGCCCGGCTGAAGGAGGCCGTGCCGGAGATCCCCGTGCTGGGCAACGGCGACATCTGGTGTGCCGACGACGCGCTCGCCATGGTGGCGCGCACCGGCTGTGACGGGGTCGTGGTCGGGCGCGGCTGCCTCGGGCGGCCGTGGCTGTTCAAGGACCTGGAGAACGCGTTCAACGGCGGCTCCGAGCGGGCCCGCCCGACGCTGGGCGAGGTCGCCGACGTGATGGCCCGCCACGCCCAGGGGCTGGTGGAGAGCTTCGAGACCGAACGCTACGCCATCGCCGACTTCCGCAAGCACATCGGCTGGTACCTCAAGGGCTTCACGGTCGGCAGCGAGCTGCGGCGCGAGCTGGCCACCGCGAACTCGCTCGATGAGCTGCGCGAGAGCCTGGCGAAGCTGGACCGCGACCAGCCCTGGCCGCCCAACACCGACACGCCGCGCGGCAAGTCGGGGGAGCGGCCGAAGGTGCACCTGCCCGACGGGTGGCTCGACGACCCGTGGGACTGCCCGGTCCCCGAGGGCGACGCCGAGTCCGACATCTCCGGCGGCTGACCCGGTCCGCCGCCGAGACCGTCCGGCCTCGTCTCGCGCCGCTTCGGTCCGGTGGATCCGGCTCGACCGGCTCGCACCGCTTCGGCCTGGCGGATCCGGCTCGACCGGCCGGCGCTGCCCCGGGCACGCGTGAGCGGGTCCCGCGCGGCCGTTCGACGCGCCCAGCAGCGGGTGACCGGGCGGCGGGTGATCGGGCTCAGCGGGTGACCGGGAGCGGGCCCGCGTCGGGGGTGAAGAGCTGCTCGTCCAGGTGCTCGACGGCGTAGTCGATCGCGCCCGCCACCACGCATTCGTCGCCGAGCGGCCCGGCAGGCCCGAGTCGCCGGAACGGTGGCAGGCCAAGCTGGACGCCTGGACGCGCAGGCTGCGCGCGCTGAGCTGACGGCACCGCCGGGCTACGGCCCGCCCTCGCGCGCTTCGTGAGCCGCCCGGCGCTTGCCGGGCGGTCCCGTGGACGCGAGAACCCTCAGACGTCCACGGGGCCGCCGCTGCGCCAGTACACGTTGCCCTCGCGCGACAGCAGCCCCTCGTCCACCAGGTAGCGGCGCAGCGCCGCGTAGTCGTCGTGAAAGGCGCGCAGGGCGACGTTCACGTCCTTCTCCGGGTAGCGCACGCCCGGCTCGAAGACGCGCGAGATGTAGCGCAGGACGACGAGCCGCTTGTCGCGCCGCATCGCCAGCGTCGTCAGCCGTCCGTCCACCAGGAACGTGCGCAGCACCCGCTCCTCCTCGTCGAGCCGCGGGGACGGCTCGGCGTGCGAGCGCAGCAGCTCGCGGAAGCGCTCGGGGGTGGCGCGCCACTTGCCGCCCTCGTCGCAGGCGGCCAGCCCGCCGGCCGCCAGCTTGCGCAGCGCCTCGGGCGACTGGCCCTCGGTCAGGCCGAGCACCAGGGAGGCGAAGGCGGTCAAGGTGTCGTGCTGATAAAGCAGTCCCAGAACACGGCGGATCTCTTCATCGTTCATTTCTCTCATTCTGATGAACGACCCGCCCGCACCGCCATGCGTTATCACCCAGGTCAGGTCCCGGCGGTGTCCGCACGGTCACAGGCCCCCGGATACGGGGAATGTCACGACCTTGCGACACGACCATGACGAATCTCCGACGTTTTCCGGCCGACACTGAAGGTGACAGGCCGGTGCCGGGACGCCCGTTGCCAGTCCGTTCCGGCATACGGCTTGTTCTTTTTCCTCCTGCTTTCCCCACACGCTTTCCCCGGCGCGCCGCAGCCGATCCTCCCGCCGCGCTACAGCCGGTTGAGCCCCTTCACGTGCAGGACCGCGCGGCCCTCCTCGTCGGAGGCGGCCAGATCCACCTCGGCGTCGATGCCCCAGTCGCCGTGACCCTCCGGGTCCCTGATCGTCTGGCGCACCTTCCAGACGCCGTCCTCCTCCTCGATCCGCAGCAGCGCGGGACCGCGCGCGTCGGCGTCGGTGAGGATCTCCTCGTGCTCGTCGTAGTACGCGTCGAGCGCCGCACCCCAGTCGACGTCGGGAGCCAGCTCCTCCAGCTCCTCCTCCTTCTCCAGGGCGCACAGCTCGACCAGCCGGAACATCGCGTTGCGCACCAGCACCCTGAAGGCCCGCGCGTTGCCGGTGACCGGCCGCACCTTGGTCTCCAGCTGCTGCTCCTCCTCCAGCGCCGCCGCCGGGTTGGCCAGCTTCTCCCACTCGTCGATCAGCGACGAGTCGACCTGCCGCACCATCTCGCCCAGCCACTCGATGAGATCGACCAGGTCGTCGGTCTTGAGGTGCTCGGGCACCGTACGCGACAGCGTGCGGTAGGCGTCGGCCAGGTAACGCAGCACCGTGCCCTCGGAGCGGGCCAGCTCGTAGAACTGGATGTACTCGCTGAACGTCATCGCCCGCTCGTACATGTCGCGCACCACCGACTTCGGGCTGACCGTGTAGTCGGCCACCCACGGGTGCCCGCGCCGGTAGGTCTCGTACGCGCCGAGCAGCAGGTCCTCCAGCGGCATCGGGTACATGACCTCGGTCAGCCGCTCCATGCGCTCTTCGTACTCGATGCCGTCGGCCTTCATCTGCGCCACGGCCTCGGCCCGGGCCTTCTTCAGCTGGGCCGACAGGATCTGGCGCGGGTCGTCGAGGATGGACTCGACGATCGAGACGATGTCCAGCGCGTACGACGGCGACTCGCGGTCGAGCAGCTCGAACGCCGCCAGCGCGAACGTCGACAGCGCCTGGTTGAGCGCGAAGTCCTCCTGCAGCTCGATCGTCAGCCGGGCCCGCCGCCCCTGCTCGTCGGGCTCGGGGAACTGCTCGACGATGCCGCCCGCGAGCAGCGACCGGTAGATCGCGATGGCCTGGCTGATATGCCGGCGCTGCCACTTGCGGTCCTCGTGGTTGTCGGTCAGCAGGTGCTTCATCGCCTGGAAGCAGTCGCCGGGACGGTTGATCACCGCGAGCAGCATCGCGTTGCTCACCTTGAAGCGCGAGGTGAGCGGCTCCGGCTCGGCCTCCTGGAGCTTGACGAACGTCTCCTCGCTCCAGCCCACGAAACCCTCCGGCGGCTTCTTGCGGGCGTAGCCGCGCCGCCGCTTGGGATCATCGCCGATCTTGGCGAGCGCCCTGGCGTTCTCGATCTCGTGCTCGGGCGCTTGGCAGGCGACGTAGCCGATGGTGTCGAAGCCCGCGCGCCCGGCACGGCCGGCGATCTGGTGGAACTCGCGGGCGCGCAGCCTGCGCACCTTGTTGCCGTCGAACTTCGACAGGGCCGTGAACAGCACCGTGCGGATCGGCACGTTGACGCCGACGCCGAGCGTGTCGGTGCCGCAGATGACCTTGAGCAGCCCCGCCTGGGCCAGGCGCTCCACCAGCCTGCGATACTTCGGCAGCATGCCGGCGTGGTGGACGCCGATGCCGTGGCGCACCAGCCGCGACAGCGCCCGGCCGAAGCGCGTGGTGAAGCGGAACCCGCCGATCATCTCGGCGATCGCGTCCTTCTCCTCGCGGGTCGCCATGTTGATCGACATCAGCGCCTGGGCCCGCTCCATCGCCGCCGCCTGGGTGAAGTGCACGACGTAGATCGGCGCCTGGCCGCCCTCGAGCATCTCCTCGATGGTCTCGTGCAGCGGCGTCATCCGGTACGAGTAGACCAGCGGCACCGGCCGCTCGGCGTGCTTGACCACCGCGGTCTCCCGCCCGGTGCGGCGGGTCAGGTCCTCCTTGAACATCGTGACGTCGCCGAGCGTGGCCGACATCAGGATGAACTGCACCTTCGGCAGCTCGAGCAGCGGCACCTGCCAGGCCCAGCCGCGGTCGGGCTCGGCGTAGAAGTGGAACTCGTCCATCACGACCTGGCCGATGTCGGCGTCGGCGCCGTCGCGCAGCGCCACGTTCGCGAGGATCTCGGCCGTGCAGCAGATGATCGGCGCTCCCGGGTTGACGCTCGCGTCGCCGGTCATCATGCCGACGTTCTCGGTGCCGAAGATCGCGCACAGGTCGAAGAACTTCTCCGACACCAGCGCCTTGATGGGAGCCGTGTAGAACGTGCGCTGGTCGCGGGTCAACGCCGTGAAGTGCGCGCCGGCCGCCACCAGCGACTTGCCCGACCCGGTCGGCGTGGCCAGGATCAGGTTGTTGCCGGAGACGACCTCGATGAGGGCCTCTTCCTGAGCGGGATAGAGGGTGAGCCCCCGCTCGGCGTTCCACGCGACGAACGCGTCGAAGATCTCGTCGGGATCGGCGTCGATGTCTTCGGGCAGGCGGTCAACGAGTAGGCTCACACCCCTATCCTGCCGAAGTTCACCCGGTGCTCGAACCGCCGGAGGCCATCCGAGTCAGGAAGCCCGCAGGTCGAGCTGGAAAAGCGCGGTGTCGATCCAGCGGCCGAGCTTGAAACCCACCCCCCGCAGCCGCCCCGCCGCGCGGAAGCCGTGCTGCTCGTGCAGCCGCGCCGACGACGGGTCCCCGGTGTCGGCGATCACCGCGATGAGCTGCCTCGCGTGCGTCTCGCGCGCCCGCCCGATCAGTTCGCCGAGCAGCCGCCCGCCGAGGCCCTTGCCGGTGCGGCCGGGCGCCAGGTAGATGCTGTCCTCCAGCGTGTGGCGGTAGGCGGGCTTGGGGCGGTACTGGGACAGGTAGGCGTACCCGGCGACCTCCCCGTCCGCCTCCGCCACCAGGAACGGCAGGCCCGCCTCGGCGATGGCGGCGGCCTTGGCCCGCCAGTCGCCGAGCCCCGGCGGCGTCTCGTCGAAGGTGACCGCGCTGGTCGTCACGTAGTGGGCGTAGATCTCGGCGACGGCCGGCAGGTCCGTCTCAACGAGCGGGCGAATCAACGTCATGTCCCGATTCTCGTGATCGGCGGATGACGACCGTGTTTCCGAACCATCACCGCGCTCGGGCGCGCCGCCGGCTCAGGACTTCAGCCGGGGCACGGTCATCAGCAGGCCGCCGAGCACCGCCAGCACCGCCAGGAACGGCCCCGCGCCCGGCGCGAAACCGCCCACCGTCAGCGTCAGCACCCCGGCGCCGACCAGCGCCGACGCGCCCAGCATGCCGCGCATCCCGGTCCTGCCGTACGGCAGCGCCGGCGGCGCCTCGAACCTCGCGAACCACCTCACCAGCGGCCACAGCACCAGGCACAGCAGCCCGAACCAGACCGGCCAGCCGGCGAACCACAGGACGCTGCCCGGCCGCGGCGTGTCCACGCCCAGCAGCACCACGACCACCCCGGTCACCGCGAACAGCGCCGGCATGTGCCACAGGTACACCGTCATGACGCGCGGCCCCGCCCAGTCCAGCAGGCGGCCGACCGGCAGCCGCACCAGCACCGGGCGCAGCAGCACCGCCAGCCCGATCTGGCCCAGTCCCACCGCCAGCATGGCCAGCGTGGGCGGCGCCATGTTCGACACCTCGGCCCCCGGCAGGCCGATCATGCTGCCCGGGTACGGCCCGTACGCCACCAGCAGCGCCGCCGCGCCGAACCCGCCCGCCGCGAGCGGCCACGCGCCGCGCAGCCTGCCCTCGGCGTAGAAGAAGCCGAGCTGGTGCACCGCCAGCCAGACGAACACCACGTTCACATAGCCCACCGGATCGAACCCGGTCGAGAACCGCGCCACGTCCGTCACCACCGCGCCCAGCGCCAGCGCCGCGGGCACCCGCCAGCCGTGCCGGGCGTGCAGCCGCAGCGCGTACGGGGTGGCGACCACCGCGATCAGGTACACCGCGAGGAACCACAGCAGCTGCCCGGTCAGCCGCGCGCCCACCTCCAGCGGCTGGGCGGGCACCCCCAGCGTGAGCAGCACCTGCGGCAGCGGGATCCACACCGCCGCCAGCGGCAGCAGCGGCCAGGCCAGCCGCCGCAGCCGCACCGCGAGCCACGCGGGCGCCTGCGCCCCGGCCTGCTCCGAGCGGGTGAAGCCGATCGCGTTCGCCGCGCCGCCCGCGAAGAACACCAGCGGCATCACCTGGCTGAGCCAGGTCACCACCCACACGCCGGGCGTGGCCAGCGCGTTGCCGGTCGTCAGCCGGCCGTCCTCGTAGTCGAGCACCGGGATCGTCCAGTGCTGGAAGACGATCAGCGCCATCCCGGCCACGCGCAGCAGGTCGATGAACGGGTCGCGGCGCGGGCGCGCGGGCGGCGCGGGCGCCGGCGGCGCCGCCTGGGCAGGGGGCCGGTCCAGCAGCACGGTCATGACGGGAGCCTCGATTCGCACGGGGGAGAGCGGACGAACTCCAGGCTCCCGCCGCGCGGCCCCGCGCACATTGACGCGAGCCGCACTCCTTCGGTCGGCACGCCACCACCGCCGGCGGTAGGGACAGCCCTACCCCTGGACACCGGCGCACCCACTCGATCCGCCGCGTCCCGCCGCCTACCGTGGTGGCCATGCGCTCCCTGACGAGGCGTGTCCTCCTCGACTCCCGTTACACGCTGGTCGGCTTCCCGACCACGCTCATAGGCTTCGTGCTCATGGTGACCGGCCTGGCCGCAGGCGTCGGCACGGTGGTCATCTGGATCGGGCTGCCGGTGCTGGCCGGGACGCTGCTGATCGCGCGCGGGTTCGCGGACGCCGAGCGGGGATGGCTCGCCGACGTGCTGCAGCGGCCGCCCGTACGGCCCCGCTACAAGCCCGCGCCGCCAGGTGCCGGCCGCTTCCGCCGCATGGTCAACCCGCTGTTGAGCGGGCAGTCATGGCTCGACCTGCTGCACGGCATCATCAACCTGCCGTTCGCGGCCATCGCGTTCGTGCTGACGGTCGTGTTCTGGGCCGTCCCCCTGGCCTGCCTCGCCTGGCCCCTGTACGGCGTCATCACCATGCGCATCCCCGGCAACGTCGAGCTGCCCGAACTCCTCGGGCTCGGCGACGGCTACCTCGTCAACGCCGCCTTCTACGTCCTCGCCGGCCTGTTCTTCCTGCTGCTGAAGCCGTTCGTCATCCGCGGCGCCGCGCTGCTGCGCGCCGGCCTCGGGCGGGCGCTGCTGACCGGCGTGGCCGAGCTGCAGGAACGCATCGACGACCTGCAAGAAGGCCGCGCCGCCGCCGTATCCGCCGAGGCCAACGCGCTGCGCAAGCTGGAGCGCGACATCCACGACGGGCCGCAGCAGCGGCTGGTCTCACTCGCCATGGAGCTGTCCCGCGCGCAGCGGCAGCTCGCCAAAGACCCCGAGGCGGCCCAGGCCACGCTCAAGTCGGCCATCGACGCCACCCGCGAGACCCTCGACGAGCTGCGCGCGCTCTCGCGCGGCATCGCGCCGCCCATCCTGTCCGACCGCGGCCTCGCGCCCGCCCTGGCCGCGCTCGCCGGCCGCTGCACGGTCCCCGTCGATCTCGACGTACAGACCGTCGAGCGCTACTCCGCCGCCATCGAGAACGCCATCTACTTCGTCTGCGCCGAAGCCCTCACCAACGTGGCCAAACACAGCCGCGCCACCGTCTGCACCGTCCAGCTCGTCCGCCTCGGCGACGCCCTCATGCTCACGATCGGAGATGATGGGGTCGGCGGCGCACACGTCGCCAAGGGACACGGGCTCGCGGGGCTGGCCGACCGGCTGCGCGCCGTGGACGGCGAGCTGACCGTCCAGTCGCCTGAAGGCGGGCCCACGGTGATCGTGGCGGAGGTGCCGTGCGGGTAGTCGTGGCCGATGACGCGGTGTTGATCAGGGAGGGCCTGGTCAGGTTGCTCGAGGAGTTCGGCTGCGAGGTGGTGGCGGCGGTCGGCGACGGAGACGCCCTCGTCGAAGCCGTCACAGAGCACAAGCCCGACGTGTCGGTGATCGACGTGCGCATGCCGCCGTCGTTCACCGACGAGGGCCTGAGGGCCGCCGTCGAGGCCAGGCGGCGGGTGCCCGGAGCGCCGGTGCTCATCCTGTCGCAGTACGTCGAGGTCTCCTACGCCGACGACCTCCTGGCCGACGCCAGAGGCGCGGTGGGCTACCTGCTGAAGGACCGCGTGGTCGACGTCGACGAGTTCCTGGAGGGCCTGCGGCGGGTCGCCGCGGGCGGCACGGTCTTCGATCCCCAGGTGGTGTCCCAGTTGATGGTCCGAAGGCGCAAAGACGACCCTCTCGCCTCGCTCACGCCGCGCGAACGCGAAGTGCTCGGGTTGATGGCCGAAGGCCGCTCCAACCCCGCCATCGGGCGGCAGCTCGTCATCAGCGACGGCGCCGTGGAGAAGCACATCAGGAGCATCTTCGCCAAGCTCGGCCTGTACGCCGAGGACACCGACCAGCACCGCCGCGTCCTCGCCGTCCTGATGTACCTCCGCTCCTGACCCATCACCCGCCCCACCCGGCACCACCCGCCCCGCCGGCGACGCCTCCCGCCCGGCACCACCGGCCTCGCCGGGCGGCGTGCTCCCCGGCCGGCACGGCCCGCCTAGCCGGGCGGCGTCCGCCCTCACTGGCATGGCCGGCCCCGTCAGGGAGCGCGCGCCCCGGGCCGGTCGCCTCCGTTCCGGCCCCTGCGCGCCCGGTGCCTACGCCATCTCCCCGGTGATGCGCCCGCCCGGCTGGCTCCGCGGGCCCTCGGCGGTCGTGCCGGTCCCGGTCGGCTGCGCATGCCCGGCCGGTTGCGCACGGCCGCCTCGGCCCGGACTGTCACTCAGGATCCGGCACGGCGATCTGTCCTCTTGCACGGGCTGGGCACGTGGGACTGCCTGTCTGCACGGGCCTGGCGCGTCGGTCTGGTCTCTGTGGCCGCTGCTGATCCGCCGGTTCCTTCGCTCCGCTCCGGCGATGATGCGGTACGGGCGATGGCCCGTTGGCGGTAGCGGGCGTTCTGGGGGGCTTCCGGCCTGACGCGGGCGCCCCACGGGCGTGCTCCGGTTCCGTCCCGGTCGATGCGCCCGAGGGTTACCGGACGCGTTCTCACCCGGATGCGCCGGTCACAGGCCGGCACCGAGACGGGCGCGCCGTCTACCGGACGCGGGGTATGCCGGCCGGTCCTTCGCCGGACTCGTTGCAGGACTCGCTCCGCCGCCTGCCGTGACGCGGCCAGGACCGCTCGTCGCGAAGGGGCGGGCCCTGAAGGCCGGGAGGCCGCGGAGGAGCGTCGAAGACGGCCCAGAGGGCGGTCTCGGTGCGGTGAGGCGACGTTGGAGGGGGAGTGGGTCCTGGGCGGCGGGATGGGGGTGGCCCCTGGGCGGGAGCCGGGGGAGGGCTCCCTGAGGGGCGGCCCGCCGGCCGAGCGGGGCGGCTCCGCTCGCCGGGTTCTCCTGGGCTGCCAGGGTCGCCGGCCGGTCCGCGCGGCCTCACGCGCGCGGACCTGGCCGCCCGGCATCAGCCGAGCGCTTCGACCAGCTTCTTGCGCTGCTGGGCGCCCAGGCCGCCGAGGCGGCGCTTCTCGTCGACGCCCGCCTCCTCCATCAGCGCGCTGGCCTTGGCCGGCCCCACGCCCTTGACGGCGCGCAGCGCCTGCGACACCTTGATCTTCTTCGCGATGTCGTCGTCGCGCTCCAGCAGCTGGGCGAACGTCAGCTCGCCCGCCTTGACCTTGGCCAGCAGGGCCGTGCGGGCGGCACGGGCCTCGGCGGCCTTGGCCAGAGCGGCTTGACGCTGCTCGGGGGTGAGAGTGGGAAGTGCCATCTCAGTTCTCTCCTCGGGGAGTTTTACGTTCGGGTTCTGTCACCCGTGGTGCAGTGGCTAATCATGGCGGATACCAGCGGTTCGTGTTGCGGAAAGCGGCCTGTCAACGTGCCTGTCGCCCCGATGCGGCGGCCTCCGCACACCTCGCGCCCGGCGCGACGGTGCCCCCGCTGACCCCTATGCCGCCGACCACGCGTTCTGTCCCACCGTAGCCCTGAAAGAGCCGAATGCCCCCTTTGCTCGGGCCATTCCGCAGCCGTCCGCGCCCGCCGCGGCCCCTGCGGAGGGTGACGGCCGCCACGGCTCCCCCGGGAGCGGTGAGAGCCGTGTGCGGGCATCGATCCGAGGCCTTTCGGACCCGTCGTGAGCTGGGCGGACGCGCGGTGCGACGCCGGGCCGGCGGCACCCGCGAAGATCGCCGCCGGGTGCGGAACTCCAGCTCGGGGGCCGCCTCGGTCCGTGCGGTGCGGGTACGGGAGCGCCGCGCCCCCGTCCCCGTACCATGATCGTCACGCCTCTCCTGACTCCGAAACTCCACTCGCGGACGCCTGGCCTGCAAAGATCGCGTACGAGGCCTTCCTGGAGCGCCCTATCACGCCCGATCCCCGGCCGGGGTGGAATGCGTCACACTTTGCCGTCCGGGCGTGTCGCGGGCCTGGTCAGGGTGGTTGTCGCGCCACATCTCCAGCCCCTCGACGGTCAGGAACGCGTCGAACACGGACTCCATAGCACCCAGAAGCGCTCCCCGCCACCCGAGCGCCGACGCCTCGATCCGCGGCGGCCGTTCGCGGCGGATCGCCATCAGGTACGGCTCGCACGCCTCCAGCAGCGCCGCTCCGGCCCGTTCGTACAGCTCGGGGCCGTGGCCCGACAGCGTGACCACCTCGGGGTCGTGCGCGTTCACCAGGCTCGCGATGCCGCGTCCCAGCGTCCGCGCGGTCTCCTCGACCGCCGCCGCGCCGGTGGCCAGCACGCGCTCGGCCTCCTCGCGGCCCCGCCCGCCTCCGTGAGCCAGGCCCGCGTGCCGCAGCAGCGCGTTCGCGCCCACGTCCGCGCCCCAGCAGCCGAGCGCCCCGCACGCGCACAGCCGCTCGCTCCCGGTGAGCGTCATGTGGCCGAACTCCGCGCCCACGCCGCCCGCCCCGGCGACCGGCCGCCCGTCCACCACCAGGACGCCGCCCAGGTCGAAGTCCACGTGCAGGTGCAGGCCCACCCGCACGTCGCGCAGCCGCCCCCGCCGCGCCTCGGCCAGCGCCGCGAACGCGGTGTCGTTCCCGACGACCGGCATCCCCATCCCCCCGAACGCCCCCCGCCCGGTTTCGGCCTCACCGTCCGGGCTCCCATACGGCCCGCTGGATGCCCCGGCCGCGCCTTCGGCGCCGGTCCCCCCGGGTACACGAGCCGCCCGGGACGGCGCGCTGGTGTGCGGCCGGTGGTGCGCGTCGGTCTCATGCGCGCCACAGGGGTCCGGGATGGCGGGCGGCAGTCCGGGTGAGCCGGTCCCATGTGCGCTGGAGGACGGCGCGCTGGTGTGCGGCCGGTGGTGCGCGGCGGCCTCATCCGCACCCTGGGAGTCCGCGACCGTGTGCGGCGGGCCTGGCGCGTCGGACTCGTGTGCGCCTTGGAGGTCCGCGCTCGTGTGCGGCCTGCCGGTGGCCTCCGCACCGGCTGTTCCGCTCGGACTCCTCCGGCCGGCGGGGTGGTTCTCGCCGCGGGCGCCGGCGGCCAGCAGGGCGGGGACGTCGACCGCGTTCCAGCCCAGGTGGGCGATGTCCACCAGGCCGCCGTGGCGTACCGGGCCCGCCAGCGCGACGCCGACGCCGATGAAGCGGTTGCCGAGCCGTTCGCGGTGTGCGGCCAGGGCCGCGCCCAGCGGGCGGAGCGCACCCTCCGGCGTGCCGTCGTGCGGGCGTACCTCCAGCACCGTGATCCGGCCGCCCAGCTCGCACTCGGCCAGCTCCCAAGCGTCCTCGCGCACGTCCACGGCCAGGGCCACCGGCCCGTACGGATGCGGCCCCGGCACCTGCGTCGGCCGCCCGCGCCCGTGCTCGCGCGCGGGCTCCTCGTGCAGCAGCGCGTCCTCGACGAGCCCGGCGACCAGGACCGAGGCCGTGCCCCTGGCCAGGCGCAGGTCGCGGGTGAGCTGGGAGCGGGTGCGGGTGGCCCCGCAGTCGTGCACGGCGCGCAGCAGCCTGACCCGGTTGTGCGCGCGAAGTTCGCCACTCGTCGTAGCACCGTTCACGGGCCACAGTTTATGCTCTAGCCGTGAACAAAAGCACCAAAGTCGCCAGACGGGCTCGTGTCGGAGTTTTCGGATTCTTCTTTCTCGCCGGTCTCGTCATGGGTGTGTGGGCCGCCGGGCTGCCCTCGCTCAACGACCGGCTGGACCTCGGGCCCGCCCTGCTCGGCCGGGTCCTGCTGCTGATCTCCGGAGGCGCTCTGGCGTCGATGCTGCTCGCCGGGCGGCTGGTGGACCGGTGGGGGAGCAGGCGGCTGTGCTGGATCGCCGGGCCACTGTCCGGGGCGGCCCTGCTCGGGCCCGCGCTGGCCCCGTCACCGGGGGTGCTGATGGTGCTCGCGGTGGTGTTCGGGATGGGGCTGGGGATCCTGGAGATCGCCATGAACGCCCACTCCGTCGAGGTCGAGCGGTGCTACGGCCGGCCGATCATCTCGGCCTTCCACGGCACCTGGAGCCTCGGCGGCGCGGCCGGCGGCGGGCTCACCTCGCTCGTCCTGCAGGGCGGGCTGGACGCTCAGGGGCTGCTCGTGGTGGCGGCGATCGTGGTGCCGTTCCTGTACCTGCCCGCCGCCCGCCTCCTGCTCCCCGACGCCTGCACCCGCCCGGGCTCCGCCGGTGACACGGCGGCCGACGTGAGCGGGGGAGAGGCCGGGGCCACCGCGGCGACGGGCGGGGGAGCCGGTGAGCCGGCGGGGAGCGCCGCAGCGCTCGGCGAAGGCGCCGGTGAGCCGGCTCGGGCTGCTGCGGGGCTGACCGGAGGTGCCGGTGAGCCGGCTCGGGCTGCCGCCGGGGTGGGCCGGGATGCCGGGGAGCCGCTCCGGAGCGGCCCAGGGGCGGACGGCGGTGCCGGGGGCGGTGACAAGGCCGGCCAAGAGGCGCGGACGTCCGCCGGGCGCGGGGGTGACGGCGGGCTCAAGTGGGGGCTGATCGCGCTGCTCGGATTGGCGGCGTTCGCCGGGCACCTGAGCGAGGGCGCGGCCATCGACTGGGCCGCGCTGCACGCCAAGATGGTGCTGGAGACGGATCCGGCGCTGGCGCCGCTGGCGTACACGATCTTCTCGATCGCCATGACGACCTTCCGGCTGCTCGGCGACCCGATCAGGGGACGGCTCGGCTCCGTGCCGACCATCAGGCTGGCGGGCGTCCTCGCCACCGCCGGGTACGTCCTGGTGCTCGCCTCGCCGCTCCTGGGCGATCCGCTGCGGGTGGTGTGCGCGTGGACCGGCTGGGCGCTGGCCGGCATGGGGCTGGCGACGGTGGTGCCGGTGCTGTTCAGCGCCGTGGGCGCGGCCGGCGGCCGGGTCGGGCGGGCGCTGGCCATGGTGACCGCCTTCGGCTACAGCGGCCTGCTGCTCGGGCCCGCCGTGCTCGGCTTCGTCGCTGAGGCGGCGTCCCTGCCGGTGGCGCTCATCATCCCGGCCGTGCTCGCGGCCGTGGTCACGGCGGCCGGCTCCCCGGCCATCCGCGCCCTGTCCGGGGCCGCCCCGTCAGAGCCCTCGGCCCCGGAGAAGGCACCGGCCCCGGATCCGGCGGCCGTCCGCGACTGAGCCACCGCCCGGGGCCGGTCCGGCGGCCGCCCCGGAGCGTGATCGGTTTGCGGGAAACGGCGCTGACCTGGTGTTATGCGATCGTGACTTGACCTGCACGTTACACCCAGGTTTCATGTCCCCCACGCCGTAAACGTTTACAGCAGATCATCTGTAAACGTTTACATCACGAGGGAAGGACAGCCTTGGCCGACGGACCCACGATCACCACGATCGCCGAGCGCGCCGGTGTCTCGATCGCCTCCGTCTCGCGGGTCCTGAACGGCCTGCCGACCAGGCAGGAGACGGTGCGCAAGGTGATGGCGGCCGCGGACGAGCTGGGCTACGTGCGCAACGCCGTGGCCAGGTCGCTCAAGTCGCGCCGCACCAACCAGATCGCGTTCGCGATGGCCGACGTCGGCAACCCGGCGTACCTGGCGATGCTGCGCGAGATCCAGCCGGTGCTGAAGGCGGCCGGCTACCGGCTCGTGCTGCACTCGACCGACGCCGTCGTGGCCGACGAGATCGACGTGCTGCACAGCCTCGGCGAGCGGTACGTGGACGGCCTCATCATGAGCCCCCTGCGCGTCACCGACGCCCACCTGGAGATGCTGGCCGCCGCCAGGGCCCCCGTCGTGATCATCGGCTCGGTGCCCGACGGCACGCGGGTGGACAACGTGCGCGCCGACTCCCGCACGGGCGTCCGCCTGGCCGTGGACCACCTGTACGCGCTCGGCCGCCGCCGCATCGCCATGGTCAACGGCCCGCTCGACACCGTGCCGGGCGCCGCGCGCGGCGCGGCCTACCGGGAGGCGCTGGCGGACCTCGGGCTGCCCTACGACGAGAACCTCGTGCAGATCGGCGACTTCTACCGCGCCGAGGGCCGGCGCGCGGTGGCCGAGCTGCTGGCGCGCGCCCCCGAGGTGGACGCGCTGATGTGCGCCAACGACCTGATCGCGCTCGGCGCGCTGGACGTGCTGCGCGAGCAGGGCCGGCGGGTACCGGAGGACGTGGCGGTGGTCGGCATGGACGACACCGACCTCGCGGCGGCGTCGTGGCCGTCTCTGACCAGCGTCTCGCTCGGCTCGGCCGAGCGCGGCAAGGCGGCCGCCGAGCTGCTGCTCGAACGCCTCCAGGGCGACGACGGGGAGCCCAAGCGGGTCACCGTTCCGCCCCGGCTGGCGATCCGCGCCTCGACGGCCGGCCCTGATTACGAGCACTCGCTGAGGAAGGAGGGCGGCGCGTGACGGCGACCGTGGCGCGACCCGCGCCGCCGCGCACGCCGGGAGCCCGGCACCGCGCGGCCTCGCGGCAGCGGCGCGAGATGTGGCTGCTGATGCTGCCGGCGCTGGTGCCGGTGGTGCTGTTCAGCGTGGGCCCGCTGCTGTACGGCATCGGCCTGGCGTTCACCGACGCCCGCAACACCCGCAACCACCAGACCGAGTTCGTGGGCCTGGAGAACTTCACCAGGCTGCTGACCGACGACGAGTTCTGGGCGTCGTTCCAGATCGGCGCGATCTGGTCGGTCTCGGTGACGGTGCTGCAGTTCCTGGCCGCGCTCGGCCTGGCGCTGCTGCTCAACGAGAAGCTCAGGGGCCGGTCGGTGGCGAGGGTGCTGTCGGTGGTGCCGTGGGCGATGCCGCCGGTCGTGGTCGGCCTGATGTGGAAGCTCGTCTACCACCCCGACGCGGGCATCCTGAACGACCTGCTCGGCACCCACGTCAACTGGCTGGCCGACTTCTCGCTGGCGCTGCCGGCGATCATCGTGGTCGGCGTCTGGGCGGGCATGCCGCAGACGACGGTCGTGCTGCTCGCGGGCCTGCAGAACGTGCCCAAGGAGCTGTACGAGGCGGGCGCGATGGACGGCGCGGGCACCTGGCGGCGGTTCTGGAACATCACGCTCCCGCAGCTCCGCCCGGTGATCGTGGCGATCACCTCGCTCGACTTCGTGTGGAACATCAACCAGTTCGGCCTGGTCTACGTGCTCACGCAGGGCGGGCCTGGCGGGCGCACCCGGCTGCCGATGCTGTTCGCCTACGAGGAGGCGTTCAGGTACCGCATGGCCGGCTACGCCTCGATGCTCGGCCTGGCCATGGCCATCGTCGTGCTCGCGGTGCTCGGCCTGTACCTGTGGCGCCAGATGAGGGAGGCCAGGTGAAGCGCGTCTCGCAGTACGCGGCCCTGCTCGCGTACGTCGTCTTTCTGGCGTTCCCGCTGCTGTGGCTGCTGTCCACGTCGCTGAAGACGCCGCAGGAGATGGCGCTGACGGAGCCCACGTGGATCCCGCGCGAGCCCACGCTGGCCAACTTCAGCGCCGCGTTCGGCGAGCAGGACCTGGTGGGCGCGGCGCTGCGCAGCCTGGTGGTGGCGCTGTTCGCCAGCGTGATCACGGTGCTGATCTCGCTGCCCGCCTCCTACGCGATGGCCCGCTACCGCGGCCTGGTCAACAAGATCGCGATCGGGTGGGTGCTGGTCAGCCAGGTGTTCCCGTTCATCCTGATCATCATCCCGCTCTTCCTGATCCTGCGGGACCTGGACCTGGTGAACACGCTGCCCGGCCTGGTGCTCGTGCACGTCACGTTCACGCTGCCGTTCGCGCTGTGGATGCTCCAGGGGTACGTGCGCGCGGTGCCGTCCGAGCTGGAGGAGGCCGCGGCGGTGGACGGCGCGTCCCGGGTGCGGGCCATCGCCACCGTGGTGGCCCCGCTGCTCGCGCCCGGCGTGGTGGCGACGCTGCTGTTCTCGTTCATCTCGTCCTGGAACGAATTCATGTTCGCGCTCGTGATCCTCCAGGACCCCGACGTCATGACGCTCCCGCTGACGCTGGTGAGGTTCACCGGTCCTGAGGGGGTGGCCAGGCTCGGCCCGCTCGCCGCGGCGTCGCTCATGGCGACGATCCCGAGCCTGATCTTCTTCGCAATCATCCAGCGGCGCCTGAAGTCCGGCCTGATGGCCGGCGCCGTCAAGGGCTAGGAGGCTCATATGCGTATCAAGTCCGCTCTGGCGGTGGCGGCGGTCCTCACGTTGGCCGCCGCGTGCGGCGGGGGAGGCGGCGAGTCGTCCGCCCCCGGCGAGCCGGTCAAGATCGATTTCCTCAGCCTGGCGTGGCAGAAGGAGTCGGTGGCCGCGAACAAGCAGATCGTGGAGGAGTGGAACAAGGCCCACCCGGACATCCAGGTGACCTACGTCCAGGGCAGCTGGGACAACGTCAACGACCAGCTCGTCACCCAGTTCTCCGGCGGCACCGCCCCCGACGTCATCCACAACGACTCGCCCGCGCTGGCCGGCTTCGCCTCCGACGGCTACCTGCTCGACCTGAAGGACAAGCTGCCCGCCGAGCTGAAGAGCGACATCCCGCAGGCGGCCTGGGACACCGTCACCTTCGACGACGGCCAGGGCGGCCAGGGGATCTACGGCGTGCCGTTCCTGCAGGAGTCGCAGGTCATCATCGCCAACAAGAAGCTGCTGGACGCCGCCAAGGTCCGCATCCCCACCCCGGACGACCCGTGGTCGTGGGACGAGTTCTCCGAGGCGGCCAAGAAGATGACCAAGGGCGGCACGTACGGCATCGCCTGGCCGATGAAGTCGCCGGTCAACAAGACGCTCAACCTGGCGCTCAACTTCGGCGGCACGTTCTTCCAGACCACCGACGGCAAGACCACCGTCAAGGTCGGCCCCGAGGAGCGCGAGGTGCTCCAGCGCATCCACGACCAGCTCTACAAGGACAAGTCGGCCGACCCGGCCGCGCTCGGCCAGGGCACCGCCGACCCGCTGCCCGCCTTCTACCAGGGCAAGTTCGCGATGCTGCCGACCGGCGTCTACCTGCGCCAGCAGGTGGCCGAGCAGGCGCCCGACGACTTCGAGTGGGTCACGCTGCCCGCGCCGAAGGGCACCACCGCCGAGCAGGGCGCGGTCTCGCAGACGCTGTCGATCGCGCAGGACAGCAAGCACCCCGACGAGGCCATGCAGTTCATCGCGTTCTTCCTCAACGCCGAGAACCAGGCCAAGCTCGCCAAGGGCGACTGGCTGCTGCCGACCTCGCAGAAGGCCGCCTCCGACCCGGCCATCACCACGAAGGAGAACGGCTGGGACGTCGCGACGGCCTCGGCCAAGAACCTCGTCGTGGCGCCGTTCCTGAAGGTGAACGGCTTCGACGAGTGGAAGTCCAAGGTGGCCACCCCGGTGCTGCAGGAGTACTTCGCCAATAAGATCACCATCGACGAGGCGGCCAAGCGGCTGGTCGAGGACGGTAACAAGGTGCTGGAGCGGTACTACCGGTGACGTCACCACGCGACAGGGCCCGGGGGTGCCTGCTCGGCCTGGCGGCCGGCGACGCCCTCGGCGCCCCTGCCGAGAACCTGACCCCGGAGGAGATCCGCCGCAGGTGGGGACGGCTCACCGAGATCGAGGGCGGCGGCACCGACGACACCGAGTACGCCATCTACGCGGCCTCCCTGCTGGTCCGCCACGGCCACGCGCTCACCGCGGCGGACGTGGCGGCGGCCTACCGGGCCGAGGTGATCCCCCGCGTGACGGGCCCCATGCGCGGAGCCGGCTTCTCCGAGCTGGGCACCGTCGAAGCGCTTCGCCGCGGCCTCGAACCGCCGCTGACCGGGCTGGTGCACAACCACGGCTGGTCGGACGGGCTGGCCATGCGCGCGGCACCGTACGGGATCTTCTGCCCCGGCGACCCCGCCGAGGCCGCCCGGCTGATCGAGCAGGACGGCCTGGTCAGCGCATCCGGTGAGGGCATCACCGGCGGCCGCGCGGTCGCCGGAGCCGTGGCCGCCGCCATGGGCGGCGCGACCCCGCAGGAGGTCGTCGACGCGGCGCTGTCGGTCGTCCCGGCCGGCTCGTGGACCGCGCGGAACATCGTCAGGGCACGCGAAGCGCTCACGGCCGGCGACCCCGCCGCGCTGCACGACGCCGTCGTCGTCCGGCACTACCCGTGGACCGACGTCGCGCCCGAGGCCGTGGCGCTGGCGATGGCCGCGTTCCTCGCCGGAGACGGCGACGTCGAGGCGGCCGTCACGTACGGGGTCGGCCTCGGCAGGGACGCCGACACCATCGGCGCCATCGCCGGCGCGCTCGCCGGAGCCTGCCAGGGAGAGAGCGGCGTGCCGCCCCGCTGGGCCGCCAAGATCGGGCCCGTGACCGGCAAGTGCCTGCCCGTGGTGGCCGGACGGCACGTCCTGGACGTCGCCGACGAGCTGGCCGACCGGCTGGCGGAGGGCGGCGGACGGGCCGGCGCTCCCGCCGCGACCGGAAAGCCCGCCGAAGCCGGCAGAACGGCCGGAGCCGACGTGCCGGCGGAAGGACTGTAGATCGATATGTCGGGGGACAGAATCAGGGGAGCCTTCGCCGGGCTCGCCGCCGGTGACGCCGCGGGCTGGCCCGCGCCCCGGCACCGGGCGGCCCTGCACGCGCCCTGGAGCCGCCGCCTGCACCGCGAGCTGGACGCGTTCGCCGAGGAGCACCGCGTCACCACGCTGCCGGTGCCGTTCGCGCTCAACCAGCCGGTCGCGCCGCTGCGCCTCGGCCCGTCGGACGACGCCGAGTGGCTGGCCTGGACGGCGCTGACCATCGACCGGCCCCGCGAGGAGGCGTACGCGGAGCTGGTGCCCGTACGTCCGGGCACCGGCCCGGAGAGCATCAGGGCCCGCATCTCCGTCGCGACGGCGCTGGACAACCTGGCCAAGGGGATCGCTCCGCCCGCGTCCGGGCACGACAACCCGCACCACTTCGACGACGCCGCCGCCGTCAGGGCGGTCGCGTACGGGGTGCTGCGCCGCGACCCCACATCCGACGCCCAGGTGACGAACGCCTATGACGGCGTGCTCGCCGCCCGCGCGATGGCCGCCGCCGTGGCCGAGGCCGTCACGTCCGGCCGGATCACCGGGGCGGTCGAGGCGGCGCTGGCCGAGCTGCCCGAGGACACCGCGATCGGGCACAACGCCCGGCTCGCGCTGGCCGCCGCGCGTAGGGCGGGCGACGCGTTCGCCGCCGTGCCCGCGCTGGACGCCGCCCTGCTCGACCACGTCTACAGCTACGGCGTCGGCGCCGCGCAGACCGTGCCGGCCGCGCTGGCGCTGGCCGAGGCGGCGGGCGGCGACCTCGCCCGCGCCGTGCCGGCGGCGGCCTGCCTGGCCGCGCTCGCCGACTCGGCGCCCGCGCTCACCGGAGCGCTCACCGGAGCCTGCGGCGGGCTTGAGGCGATCCCGGAGGGGTGGATCGCCTCGGCACGCACGCTCACCGGCTGCTGCCTGCCGGAGCTGGCGGGCCGGGATCTGATCGAACTAGCGGACACACTTTCGGAGGGAATCGCATGACGCCGCTTGAGGACAGGGCGACTGGCTGCGTGGCGGGGGCGGCGGTCGGTGACGCGCTGGGCGGCGCCACCGAGGGCTGGACCGCCGAACAGATCGTGGAGCGCTACGGGGGCCGCGTCGAGGGGATCGTGCCGCCGTACAACGCCGACTGGCGCAACGCCCGGCCCATCGCCCCGTACCACAAGGGCGACGGCCACATCACCGACGACACCCTCATGACGCACGCGCTGATCCGCGTGTACGAGAAGGCCGGGCGGCACCTGGACGCCTACGCGATGGCCGAGTATATGGTGCCCGAGCTGATCGGCGAGAAGCGCTGGATCCCCGAGCTGGAGGACGAGGCGCTGCCGCTGCAACGGATCTTCCTGGCCGAGAAGTGGATCGTGGCCCGCCTGCACTACGGGCACGCCGACCCGCGCGAGGCCGGCGTCGGCAACATCGTCAACTGCGGCGCCGCCATGTACGTCGCCCCCGTCGGCATCGTCAACGCCGCCGACCCCGACGCCGCCTACGCCGAGGCCATCGACCTGACCGGCGCGCACCAGTCCAGCTACGGCCGCGAGGCCGCCGGCGTGATGGCCGCCGCCGTCGCCGAGGCCATGCGTCCTGGCGCCACCGCCGACTCCGTGGTCGCCACCTGCCTGCGCCTGGCCAAGGACGGCACCAGGGCCGCCATCGAGGCGGTCTGCGAGACCGCCTCCGGTCTCGGTCACTGGGAGGGCTCGTTCGAGGCGCTGCGCGCGGCCATCCGGCCGTTCGACACGGTCGCCGACACCTACCGCGACCAGGGGCTCGGCGCGCGGCGGCCGAGCCGCGTGCACAGCATCGAAGAGCTGCCGCTGGCCCTCGCCTTCCTGGTGATCGCCAAGGGCGACTACCGCGACACCGTGCTCGGCGGCGTCAACTACGGCCGCGACGCCGACTCCATCGCCTCCATGGGCGGCGCCATCGCGGGCGCGCTCGGCGGGCTGTCCAGCGTCCCGGCCGAGTGGGTCGAGCAGGTGGGCACGGCCAGCCGTACCGACCTGGTGGCGCCCGGCCGGGCGATCGCCGAGGTCGCGCGCCGCCTGCACGCCGCCGACGTGGCCCGCCGCCGCGTCCACGAGGCCGCCTTCGCGGAGCTCGACCGCGCATGATCCGCCTCACCTGGGTCCAGCCCGAGGACCTGATCGGGCACGAGCTGCGCCAGGCGGCCGAGGACGGCCGCGACGCCCGCGAGATCGCCGCGCGCTGGCACGCCGCGGGCGGCCACGACGCGCCGCCGCGCGCCGGAGCCTCCGAGCCGGGCGCCGCCCGCCTGCGCGGCCTGGCCGAAGAACTGCTGGACGAGCTGGCCGCGCTGCCCGCGCCGCCCGGCGAGCCGTCCGACTGGGACGCCATCGTCGCCGCCTGCCCCGACTGGCCCGCGCCCCGCGAGGGGAGCGCCGACGTGGACCCCGACCGCGTGCTGGGCGCCTGGCGCGGCAGGGCCGCGGGCTGCGTGCTCGGCAAGCCCGTCGAGAAGATCCCGCGCGAGGGCATCAGGGAGATCGCCGAGTCGACCGGCAACTGGCCCATCACCGGCTGGTTCACCGCCGAGGGCCTGCCGGAGGACGTCGCCCGCCGCTGGCCGTGGAACCGCCGCAGCCGCGTCAACTCCCTCGCCGAGAACATCGACGGCATCCCCGAGGACGACGACCTCAACTATCCGCTGCTCGCCTTGTCGGTGCTGGAACGCCACGGCCGCTCCTTCACCACCGACGACGTGGCCAAGCTCTGGCTGGACGAGCTGCCCGCGGGGCGCACGTTCACCGCCGAGCGGGTCGCCTACCGCAACCTCCTCGACGGCGTCGAGCCGCCGGAGACCGCCACCAGGCGCAACCCGTTCAGGGAGTGGATCGGCGCGCTCATCAGGGCCGACGTGTACGGCTGGGTCAACCCGGGCGACCCGGCCACCGCCGCCGAGTACGCCTGGCGCGACGCCCGCCTCACCCACACCGCCAACGGCATCTACGGCGCCATGTTCACCGCCGCGATGTGCGCCGCCTCCCTGGTCGCCACATCGGCCGAGGAGGTCGTGCGGGCCGGGCTGTCCGTGGTGCCCGCCGGGTCGCGGCTGCACGAGGCCGTCACCCTCGCCGTCGCCGACGCCGAGCGGGAGAGCGACTTCGAACGCGTCATCGACCGCCTGCACGAGCGCCACGGCCACCTGCACTGGGTGCACACCGTCAACAACGCCGCGCTCATCGCCGCCGCCCTCGTGCACTCGCGCGGCGACTTCACCGCCGCCATCGCGGGAGCGGTCGCAGGCGGCTGGGACACCGACTCGGCCGGAGCCACGGCGGGGTCGGTGGCGGGGGCGCTGAACGGTGGCGTGCCCGAGCGCTGGCGCATCCGCGACAGCCTGGCCAGCAGCCTGACCGGGTTCGACGGGGTCAGTCTCGCCGGGCTGGCCGCGCGTACGCAGGAGATGATGAAGCCATGATCTCGGTATTCGGCAGCGCCAACATGGACCTCGTCGCGTACGTCTCCCAGGCGCCCAGGCGCGGCGAGACCGTCACCGGCCACAGCTTCCGCACCGTGCCCGGCGGCAAGGGCGCCAACCAGGCGATCGCCGCCGCGCGGGCGGGCGGCGAGGTGGCGTTCCTCGGCGCGGTGGGCGACGACTCCTTCGGGGCCGAGATGCGCGCCACGCTCGCCGAGGCCGGCGTCGACGTGCGCGGGCTGCGCCAGGTGCCGGGGCCCAGCGGCATCGCGCACATCGTGGTGGACGACTCCGGCGGCAACTCGATCATCGTCGTCCCCGGCGCGAACGGCACGGTCACCGGGCCGTCGGGGAGCGACCTGGCCGTCATCGCCGGTTCCCAGGCGCTGCTGCTCCAGCTCGAACTCCCCATGGAGGCCGTGGTCAGGGCCGCGCAGGCCGCCCGCGTCTCCGCCGCCCACGTCTACCTCACCCCGGCGCCCGCCCGGCCGCTGCCCGGCGAGCTGCTGGAGGCCGTCACGACGATCGTCCCCAACGAGCACGAGGCGGCCGCGATCACCGGCGTCACCGGTCCCGACCAGGCCCTCGACGCGCTGCTCGAGCTGGTGCCCGAGGCGGTGATCACGCTCGGCTCCGAGGGCGCGCTCTACGGCTCGCGCTCGGGTGAGCGGCACCGGGTGCCCGCCAGGAAGGTGAACGCCGTGGACACCACCGCCGCGGGCGACACGTTCGTCGGCGCGCTCGCCGTCGCCAGGACCGAGGGAATGCCGGTGCCGCGCGCGCTGGAGTTCGCGACGGTGGCGGCGGCGCTGTCGGTGCAGCGGGAGGGCGCCAGCACCTCGATGCCGGCCCGCCGCGACATCGAGGCCGCCCTCACCTGACATCCGCCGGCATCGGCCCGATCAGGGGCGGAGTTCGTGCAGGCGGGCGAGGGTCCGGTCCAGCTCGTCCTGCAGGATCGCGCCCGCCGCGTCCGCCTCGCCGTCCCTGATCGCGGCCACCAGCGCCGCGTGCGCGTCGTGACCCGTGTTGGGGTCGCGCTCGCGCAGCGACAGCATCTCGACCAGGTCGATCAGCCCTTCCCTCAGCACGGGCGCGAACTCGGCGAACAGGTCCGACAGGACCGGGTTGCGCGCCGCCGCCACGACCGCCGCGTGCAGGTCGATGTCGGCCGCGACGAAGGCGGCGTCGTCGCCGTCCGACGCACGGACGCGGGCGGCCAGCGCCGCCTCCAGCGCCGCCACGTCCTCCTCGGTACGCCGCTGTGCCGCCAGCCGCGCCGCCTGGATCTCGACGATGGCGCGGACCTCGTACACGTCGGTGACGGCGGCCCGCCGCAGCCGGGCCGGCCAGTCCTCGGCCGGCTCGGTGGCGATCACGTACACGCCGGAGCCCTGCCGCGCCTGCACCAGGCCCGCGCCGGCGAGCGCCCGCAGCGCCTCGCGCACCGTCGAGCGGCCCACGCCGAGCGTCTTGGCCAGCGCGTTCTCCCCGGGCAGCCGGGTGCCGACCGGCCACTCTCCCTGGGTGATCTGCTCGCGCAGATGTTCGGTGGCCTGCTCGACGAGCGGGCTGGGGCGGATCGAGCCGAGCGGCATGGGCGCCAACCTCTCAGGTTGTCTGAGGACCTGTGGTGTGGTTAGTTTACCCGGCATGACGTCGTACGGTCTGCTGCTTCTCGGCCGCCGCGGCGGGGCTTGACCGGACCGGCACCCCGCCGCGGTGGTCAGGGTGCCCGCCGGTCCTCCAGGAAGCGACCGTGAAGGAACACATCATGTACGACTGGAACCGGCAGCGCCCGAGCGCGATGCCGTACCACCGCTACCGCCCCGTCCACGAGCGCGTCGAGGTGCCGCTGACCGATCGCACCTGGCCCGCGCGCCGCATCACCGAGGCGCCCCTGTGGGTGCCGGTGGACCTGCGCGACGGCAACCAGGCCCTGGCCGAGCCGATGGATCCGGCACGCAAGCGCCGCATGTTCGACCTGCTCGTCCGCATGGGCTACAAGGAGATCGAGGTCGGCTACCCCTCGGCCAGCCAGATGGACTTCGACTTCGTCCGCCACCTCGCCACGCCGGGCGTCGTGCCCGACGACGTGAGCGTGGTGGTGTTCACGGCGGCGCGGCGCGATCTCATCGAGCGCACGTTCGCCGCCATCGAGGGCATGTCCCGCGTGGTCGTCCACCTCTACACCGCCACCGCCCCCACCTGGCGGGAGGTCGTGCTCGGCCACGACCGGGCCGAGCTGTACGCCATGATCAGGGACGCCGCCGGGCACGTCGCCCGCCTGGCCGGCGACCGCGACATCCGCTTCGAGTTCTCGCCCGAGGTGTTCAACCTCACCGAGCCCGACTACGTGCTGGAGGTCTGCAACGGCCTGACCGCCCTGTGGGACGCCTCGCCCGACCGGCCCGTGATCCACAACCTCCCCGCCACCGTCGAGATCGCCACCCCCAACGTGTACGCCGACCAGATCGAGTACATGCACCGCCACCTCGACCGCAGGGACGCGGTGATCCTGTCGGTCCACCCGCACAACGACCGCGGCACCGGCGTGGCCTGCGCCGAGCTGGCCGTGCTCGCCGGAGCCCAGCGGGTGGAGGGCTGCCTGTTCGGCAACGGCGAGCGCACCGGCAACGTGGACCTGGTCACGCTGGCGCTCAACCTGCACTCCCAGGGCGTCGACCCGATGGTGGACCTGTCGGACATCGACGAGGTCCGCAGGGTCGTCGAGCACTGCAACCGGCTGCCGGTGCCCGACCGCCACCCGTACGCGGGCGACCTCGTCTACACCGCCTTCTCCGGCACCCACCAGGACGCCATCAGCAAGGGCCTCGCCCGCCACGCCGAGCGCGCCGCCGAGCTGGGCGTGCCGCCGGGGCAGGCGCCGTGGGACGTGCCGTACCTGCCGATCGACCCCGCCGACGTGGGCCGCGACTACCAGGCGGTCATCCGGGTCAACAGCCAGTCGGGCAAGGGCGGCATCGCGTACCTGCTGCACACCCGCTACGGCCTGGAGCTGCCGCGCCGCCTGCAGATCGACTTCTCCGCGGTCGTGCAGCGGGCCACTGACGGCAGCGGCGAGGAGATCACCGCCGAGGAGCTGTGGGAGCTGTTCCGCGCCACCTACATCGCGCCGGGTGAGAGCGCCGCGCCGCTGGAGTGGAAGGCGGTGGAGACCGGGCCCGGCGTGCACGAGTTCGAGGGGACGCTGCCCGACGGGCGCCGCCTGCACGGCACCGGCAACGGCCCGCTGGCCGCCCTCGCGTCCGCACTCGCCGAGGACGGCACCGAGGTGGACATCCTGCACTACACCGAGCACGCCCTCGACCCCGGCAGGGGCGGCAGGGCCATCGCGTACGTGGAGGTGCGCGCGGGCGGCGTCACCCGCTGGGGCGCGGCCGAGGACACCTCGGTGCTGACGGCGTCGGTGCACGCCGTGCTGGCCGCGGTCGCACGGGCCAGGAGCGCTGGGAGCGGCGGCGCGCAGGGCTGAACGGCCGTGCGGAGCGCCCGCGCAGGCCGAGCGCCGGACCTGCGGCGCCGCCCGGCCCTGGGCGGCCGCCTCTGCGGTGGCTCAGGGCCGGGCGGCTGCGGTCTGGGGCGACAGGCAGGCGGCGCATTCGTCGCGGTAGCGCAGCACGCGCTCGCGCAGCCGCGCCGGGTCGCCGAGCACGGCGCGGGAGACGGACGGCAGGACGGCGTGGCGCACCGGACCGAACAGCCGCGCCACGTCGGCCGGCGTCGCCCCCTGCGCGCCCACGCCCGGGGCCAGGATCGGGCCGTTGAGGTCGTCGAGCGGGTGGTCGAGCCGGTCGAGCGTCGCCCCGATCACCAGGCCGACCGGCCCGAACGGCGCGTGCCCCGCGTTCACCTCGGCCGCCCCCTCGATCACCTGCCCGGCCACCGGCCGCTGGAAGCCGGCCGACTCGGGATTGGAGGTGCGGGTCACCACGAACACGGCCGCGTCGTTGGCGATCGCCGACGTGATCGCGCCCTCCAGCGACCCGAACCCCTGGTAGGGGCTCAGCGTCACCGCGTCGGCCGCCAGCGGGCCGCCCTGGTCGAGGTACGCCTCCGCGTACGCGGCCATGGTGCTGCCGATGTCGCCGCGCTTGGCGTCGAGCAGCACCAGCGTGCCCGCCGCGCGCAGGTCGGCGATGGTGCGCTCCAGGACGGCGACGCCGCGGCTGCCCCAGCGCTCGAAGAAGGCCGACTGCGGCTTGACCACGGCGGCCACGTCGGCGACCGACTCGGCCACCGTGCGGCTGAACCGCTCGAGACCGGCCGGGGCGTCGTCGAGCCCCCAGGCGTGCAGCAGCGCGGGGCTGGGATCGATGCCCACGCAGAGCGGCCCGCAGGCGTCCAGCCTGGCTCGAAGGCGGGTCCCGAACGACTCGATCACGGTGAGACCTCCTCACGGCCGCGTCTGCGGCGGCCACGGATGGGCGCGGGCACGGATGGCTCTCCGGTGACCCTACGGCATGGGGTGAGGCCATGCCTCGCCTCCGCCCGATCCGCGCGGCGGACGCATCTTTCGCGCGCGCCGCGAGGGGTAGTGCGACAGGCATGTACGAGATCGCCCAACGGGTCCTGGTGCTGCACACCGAGCCGCCGCGCGAGGTCGTGGTGACGATCGGCCTGCCCTTCGAGGAGCCCACCGGCGAGTGGTCGTGCCCGTACCGGATCGACGGGCTCGAAGGGTGGGAGCACGAGCGCAAGGTGACCGGGCTGGACTCGCTCGAGGCGGTCGAGCGGGCGATGACCACGGTACGGGAGGCGCTGGCGGGCTCGCCCGAGGCCAAGGAGGGGCTGCTGTCCTGGGAGGGCGCGTTCTGACACCCGTACGGGAGATCAGCGGGACAGCAGCCAGCGCCAGCGGGGCAGCTCCAGCACCGCCGTCACCACGCCGAGCACGGTGACCACCCCGGCCACCACGGGGTGCCAGACCGTCCACGCGGCCGCCACGGCCGCCACGATGTGCAGCACGACCAGCGCGATCGTCACCCATCCCGGCACCGCGACCACCACGTGCCGCTTGTCGCCCGGCGTGGAGAACACCGTGGGCAGCCCGATCAGCACCACCACGGAGAGCACGGCCAGCGGCACCGAGGACGCGGCGAGCGCCCACGGCGTGGCGACCCACGCCAGCAGCTCGACGGCGAACCGGAACACCGAGGCGAGCCGGTCGTCGGGGCGTGCGGCGGAGGGCCGCGATGAGGGAGCGGCAGATGACACGCGCGTACCCTAACAGGCCCGGATAGAGATGATCTAGAAGGTTAGGTGTGGATAATCACGTTTGTGACTTCCGCCCCCTTTCCGCGCATCGTGGCCACCGACCTCGACGGCACGCTGCTCGCCTCCGACGGCACCGTCAGCCCGCGTACCAGGAAGGCCTTACAGGCGGCCCGCGCCGCCGGCGCCGAGATCGTCTTCGTCACCGCGCGGGCGCCGCGCGGCGTCAGAGAGGTCGCCGGGCAGGCGGGCGTGAACGGCATCGCCATCTGCAGCAACGGCGCCCTCGTGTACGACCTGGCCGCCGATGAGGTCGTCGGCGGCACCCCGCTCGCCCCCGAGGCGGCCCGGGAGGTCGCCGAGGCGCTGGCCAGGGCGGTGCCCGGCGTCGGCCTGGCCGTGGAGACCGGCACGAACGTGCTGGCCGAGGCCGCCTACACGCGCCGGGTCGCGCAGGACATCGCCGCCTACCGCGAGGTCGCCTCGGTCTTCGACACCGGCCGGCCCATCGTGAAGCTGCTCGCCATGTCGGCCGCGCACACGGCGGACGAGATGTACCAGGCCGTCGCCGGCGCGGTCGGGGACCTGGCGGAGGTCACGTACTCGGGGTCCGAGGGGCTGCTGGAGATCAGCGCCGCCGGGGTGAACAAGGCGTCCACGCTCGACCGGGTCTGCCGGGAGCGGGGGATCGGCGCGGAGGAGGTCGTGGCGTTCGGCGACATGCCCAACGACCTGGCCGTGCTGATGTACGCGGGGAAGGGGTACGCGATGGCCAACGCGCACCCGCTCGTGCTCGCGGCGGCGCCGCACCGCACGCTCTCCAACGACGAGGACGGCGTCGCCGCCGCCCTGGAGGCCCTGCTGGCGTGACACCGGCCGCCCGCGTGCCCGCGTTCTGAGGGCCGCTATCGGTTGCTCCGCGTCTATGGCGCGTCGTGGGAACGCATGGCATCCATCCGCTCCTGTGCCGCCAGCACCTCGTCGGCGTGGTCGAACGCCCACGCGCCGAACGCCTCGATCGGCGGGAGCAGGGAGCGGCCGAGCGGCGTGAGCTCGTACTCGACCCTGGGCGGGGCCTCGGCGTAGGCGTGGCGGGTCACCAGGCCGTTGTACTCCAGGCGGCGCAGCGTCTCGGTCAGCACCTTGGTCCTGATGCCGCCGATCTCCTCGCGCAGCTGCCCCGGCCGGCGCGGGCCGTGCCGCAGCGCCCACAGCACGACCGCGTTCCAGGTGTTGCCCAGCAGGTCGAAGGCCAGCCTGGCCTGGCAGTCGGCGAGGAACAACGGGAGCCTCCGCTAGACAGGTCGATAGGCACCGAATGGTGCGTGACGCGCTTCCTACTGTCCTCCTCAACGGTAAAGCCCCACATCGGGGACTTATAGCAGGAGGGCATGACATATGAGGATCGGGATTCTGGGCGCGGGCGGCATGGCGGACGCCCTGGGCACGCAGTGGGCCCGCGCCGGGCACGCGGTGATGATCAGCGGCCGCGACGCCGCGCGCACCGCCGGACGAGCCGCCGCCATGACCACCGCCGCCGGCCAGGCTTCCGCTGCCGGGCCCGTGGAGGCGGGGTCGTTCGAGGAGGCGGCCGCGTTCGGCGACGTCGTGATGGTCGCGGTCAGGGAGGCGGGCCTGCTGGACACGCTCAGAGTCACCGGTACGGCCCTGCGCGGCAAGCCGCTCATCGACGTCGTCAACGCCGCCGACATCTACGCCTACGACCCCGCCCGCCCGATCGCCAGGCTGATCGCCGACGTCACCGGCGGGCACGTGGTGAAGGCGTTCAACCTGTGCCACGTGGACGTGTGGCGGATGACGCCGCCGGTGTTCGACGGCCGGCCGCTGGCGGTGCCCCTGTGCGGCGACGACGAGGAGGCGCTGGCGGCCGTCCGCACGCTGGTCGCCGACCTCGGCTGCACCCCCGTGCACGGCGGCGGCCTCGACCGGGCGACGCTGCTGGAGGCGACGGCGGCGTTCGTGATCGGGCTGTGGTTCGGCGGCGCCGACGCCCAGGCGATACTCCCGCCGCTGGCCGCGTCGGGCGCGCACGGCCGGGGCTGAGCGCGCGTACATCCGGTGGTGTAGAGGCGATCGCGACGTACGGCGGATGCCCGCTCCGCCGCCTGCCGAGATGCTGAAGTTCTTCGTTCAGCTGTCCGTCAGAAGGAGAAGTCGAGTGGTCACCGAGGTCGCACAGAAGAGCGGGTACGCAACCACGTTCAAGGTCGTCGCCGCGCTCAACGCGCTCATCGTGCTGCTGCAGGCGGTGACGGCCGGGCAGCTCATGAGCGGGGGAGCGGGAGGCCTGCACGGCCTGGGGTCGTTCGCGGTGCACCTGCTGGGGCTGGTGCTGCTCGTCGCGGGCGTGCTGCTGTGGCGGCCGGGCCGGGGCGCCGGATGGCCGGCGCTGGTGAGCGCGGCGGTGCTGCTGCTCGGGTTCGTCCAGTCGGCGGCGGGCGGCGCCGGTGCGATGGCGCTGCACGTGCCGCTCGCGATGGCGCTGTTCGGCCTCAGCGTCTGGCTCGTCGTCTGGGCCTGGCGCCGCTGACCCGTTTCCGGGGCGCGGCAGCCGGACCGCACGAGGATCGGGTGGCCGCACGGGTGCGCCGAGCCGCCGGGCCGGCCCGGCGGCGGCCGGTGCGGCCGGTCAGGGGTGGCGGGCCAGATGGTCGGCGCGGCGGATCGGCTCGGGCAGCCGGTAGCGGGCGGCCAGGTGGAGCACCTGCTCGGTGGCGACGTCCAGCGAGATGCGGTGGCCCTGCGAGACGTACACCGGCTTGACGCCCCGCTGCGTGCGCAGGGCACGCCCCACCACGGCCCCCTCGTGCACGATCGGCGTCCAGGAGCCGCGCTCCTCCCCGGGCGGCTGGTGCGTGCCGACGAACGGCGTCTTTCCCACGCCGAGCGACGGCAGCCCGGTCAGCACGCCCAGGTGGCAGGCCAGGCCGAAGCCGCGCGGGTGCGCGAGCCCGTACCCGTCGCAGACCAGCAGATCGGGCGTCGTCGTGAGCCGTTCCAGCGCGTCCACGAGCGCGGGCAGCTCGCGGAAGGCGAACAGGCCCGGCACGTACGGGAACGCCGCCTCCCCGTGCGCCACCACCTGCTCGACCGGCTCCAGCGTGGCGGCGTCCAGCACGACAACGGCGGCCGTCAGCGCGCCGTCGCCCCTGTAGTGCACGTCGAGCCCCGCGACCAGCTCGAACGTGTCCGGCCCGGTCAGCTCGACTCTGGACCTCAGCCGGTCCTGGATGGCCTCGGCCTCGGGGATGCCGGCCGGCCACGGATGAAGCCGCTCCACACGCACGCGCCTAAGCTATCCCGTCGCCCGCCCCTCAGGAGGGTCGGGGATCATGAACGAGGTCCTGGTCGTGGTGGCCGACGCGCGGCTGCTCGACGAGATCGCCGAGCGCGAGTTCGCCGCCGGCTCAGCGCCGGAGCGGTCGCCGCACCCCTCGGCCACCCGCCACGCGAGCGGCGCACCGGCCGGTACGCCGCGTCGTCCCCGCTGCTGCACGTCCCCCTGGGCGTCCCGCAGCTCGTCGCCCAGGGCGCCGATGACGATCTCGACCTGGTCGACTTCTCCCGCCGCTACGCCGCGGCGGCCAGGGCGGCGGGCGACGACGTGACGTACCTGGAGCCGCCCGGCGGCCACTTCGACATGATCGACCCGAAGAGCCCCATCTGGCGGGCCACGGCGAGCGTCATCGCCGCCGCGCTCACCTGAGAGGGTCACCCACGGCCGTCGGAGGCGGGGGAGGAGGCGGCGCCGGCGGTCAGGGCGGCGAAGCGGCCCGCCACCCGCCGCCAGACCGGCGTGGACACCGGCTCGTCGGCCACGGCCTGTGCGTAGACCTCCTCGGGGTCGAACCCGTCGGCCCGCCACTGGCGTACGCGCTCAGGCAGCACCTCCGGATGGAACTGCACGCCCCACGCCCGCGCGCCCACCCGGAACGCCTGATACGGGCAGCGCTCGGTCTCGGCGAGGTGGACGGCGCCGTCGGGCAGCCGGGTGACGGCGTCCTTGTGGTGCTCGATGGCGGGCACGACGGGCGGCAGGCCGTGAAAGAGCGGATCCTCGGCCGCCTCGGCCCGGATGGTGACGGGCAGGCTGCCGTTCTCGGGCCGGCCGGTGTCGCCGGTCACCTCGCCGCCCGCGACCTCGGCCAGCATCTGCCCGCCCAGGCAGATGCCGAACAGCGGCACCTCGTCGGCCAGCGCCTGCCCCATGAGCCGGCGGGCGTCCGCCAGCCAGGGCGCGCGGTGGTCGTCGCCGGGCAGGTAGCCGCCGCCGAGCATGATCAGCGCGTCGTGCTCCAGCCGCTGGGGGAGCGCGGCGCCCTCGTGGGCGGGCACGACGTCGAGCCGCAGCCCTGACTCGGCCAGCCAGTCGCCCAGGCGGCCGGGGCCGCCGCTCCTGCTGTTCTGGATGATGAGGACGTCAGGCAACGCCGGCCTCCAAACACAAAGGGGTGAAACACGGTGGCGGGGACGGGTCAGCGCGGACCCCGCCGTACGGGCACACTCGAATCGAGCAGAGCCGAATCGAGCACGATCGCATCGAGCAGAGCCGAATCGAGCACGGCCGGATCAAGCAGGGTCGAATCGAGCACGGCCGGATCAAGCAGGGTCGAATCAGTCAGGGGCGAATCAAGCACGGGCACGTTCACGGAATCAGCCACGATCACGGACGGACATGACCAGGGAGGAGCGCGGTCACGGCAGGCCGGCCGCCCTCGCGGTGTGGCGCAGCAGCAGCGCGGTGGTCACCGGCCCGACGCCGCCCGGCACCGGGGTGAGCGCGCCCGCCACATCGGCCACCGCGGCGGCGTCGACGTCGCCGGTGAGCCCGCCGTCCTCGGTGGGGTTGGTGCCCACGTCGATCACCACCGCGCCCGGGGCGACGTGGTCGCGGCCGATCAGCCCGGCCCGGCCGGCGGCGGCGATCAGCACGTCGGCCTGCGTGGTGACGGCGGCGAGGTCGCGGGTGCGCGAGTGGGCGACGGTGACCGTGGCGTGCCGGTCGAGCAGCAGGTGTGCGACCGGCTTGCCGACCACGGTCGAGCGGCCGACCACGACGGCGCGGCGCCCCTCGAGCGGCACCTCGTAGTGGTCGAGCAGCGCCATCACGGCGGCGGCCGTGGCGGGCGGGAACGCGGGCAGCCCGGCGGCGAGCCGGCCGAGCGAGAGCGGGTTGGCGCCGTCGACGTCTTTGCGCGGGTCGATGGCGGCGGCCGGCTCCTGCGCCGAGGCGCCGGCGGGCAGCGGGGTCTGCAGCATGACGCCGTGGACGTCGGTGGCGGCGGAGAGCCTGGCCAGCGTCTCGCCGATCTGGTCGGGGGCCGCCTCGGGGCCGAGGTCGACGATGTCGCAGGCGATGCCGACGGCGGCGGCCGCCTTGGCGATGGAGCGGACGTACCACAGGCCGGCCTCGTCGGCGGTCGCCACCACCACGGCCAGCCGTGGCTGCGGACCCGCGGCGGCCTCGGCCTGCGCCTGGGCTCTGATGGCGGCCGCCAGGTCCTTGCCGGTCAGCGTCTTCAACGGTCGTCTCGCCCCTTGCTGTCGCGCGCCGCTGCCGTCACGGCTTGATCTGCTCGCGTACCTCGGCGGTCACCCAGTCTGCCTTGGCGACGGCGGAGTCGACACCGGACAGGCGGATGTTCAGCTTCTCGCGTACTCGCTCGTCTTTGATGCCGCCGAGGTTGATCTCGACGTTGACCCGGCCCGTGGTGAGCGCGGCGCGGGCGGCATCGGATGCCGCGGCCACGTCGCTGAGCACGTTGCGGTTGCAGATCGGCAGCAGCACCTCGCACAGCTCGACCACGCGCGCGGCGGTCTCGACGACCTGGGCGGGCGGCTCGGCCGCGCCGGCCAGCGCCCTGGCGATCGTGGCGCTGCGCTCCTCGCCCTTGGGCAGCAGGTAGGCGTCGGTGACGGCGGTGAAGGCGGCGATGTCCTCCTCGGCCAGCTTCAGCGCCCGCGCCCGCAGCGTGTCGGTCTCGGCGATCACGGCGGCGACGGTGCCGGCGTGGCCGGCGTACTTCTCACCCGTGGTGTAGCGGGCCACCATGCCGAGCAGCGCGGCGGCCTGGGCGGCGTGCAGGGCCGCCGTGGCGCCGCCGCCGGGCGCGGGGACCCGGCCGGCCAGTTCGGTGAGGAAGCCGTCGATCGTCATGTCGCGCATGACGGCCATTCAATCAGGCCCGGCCCGATCGGACAGGGCTCGTTCAGGCCGCGTTCGTGCAGGTCGCGTTCGTTCAGACAGGGCCTGATCAGACAGGGCCTGATCAGACAGGGCCTGATCAGACAGGGCCTGATCAGACAGGGCCTGATCAGACAGGGCCTGATCAGACAGGGAATGATTCAGACAGGGCCCGATCGGACAGGGCGCGTCTCACTCGCGGTACATCGGCCGCGTGGCGTCGTCCGGCAGTCCGGTGGACGACGGCGGCAGGTACGGCGACGGCGTGGACCGCCACTGCCCGTCGTACGCCTCCACCTCCCGCGGCCGGCCCCGCCAGCGCGACGGGAACGCGGAGGCGGCCAGCAGCGCCACGCCGATCAGGAACTGCAGTCCCGTGAAGCTCAAGGTCGTGAAGCCGGTCCGCAGGTATCCCGGCAGCAGCCCGTCGGGCAGCAACCGCAGGCCTGTGGTGATCTCGACGAACGGCAGCACGCCGGTCCCGGTGAAGGCGAGCCCGCCGAGCAGCGAGGCCACGGGCGAAAGGCGCGAGCCGAGCAGGACGGCGAGAAGGACTCCCGAGGCGGCCAGCGCCGCGACCCCGATCCAGGAGATGCGGTATTGCGCCTGGGCGGTGAGGGACAGCTCGGCCACGCCGTACCAGAGGCCGGCGGCGAGCAGCGGCGGCAGGAGCAGCCCGGCGAGCACTCCCAGGGCGTGACGGGCACCGTTTGTCATGATCTACCCCGTTTGGTTGGCTCCGTCCCAACCTACTCGCCAGGCTCGCCGGCCGCAGGACCCAAGTCGCGCGAACTCCTCCGGCGCCGGGCATCGCCGGCGGTCACGCTTACTTCACCGGCTCCAGCGACCCCGTCCGGTACAAGCCGAACCTCGGCAGGGGCGGCAGGCCGCCGGAGGAGGCGGTGAGGATCCCGCTCAGCGGGGCCGTCGAGTACGGCGACGGCGTCGTGCGCAGCCCCCGCCGCCGCTCGCTGCTGATCGTGCGGTCGAACACCGGCCAGCTCTTCGAGGTGAACCCGACGTCAGAAGCCACCACGGAGGTCGGGCTCGGCTCACTTCGTGATCGTGTAGCGGTCGCCGTACAACTTCCAGGTGAGCGGCGGCGTCAGATCGAGGTTGCGCCGCCTGAGGAAGACGCGCTGCATGGTGTCGATCCTGGAGGTGTCCTCGTGGGCCTCCTCGGCCTTCATGGCGGCCTTGCGGGCGTCGAGGAAGAGGAAGGCGTTCAGGTAGCGCGTCTCGTCGCCGCCCCGCGCCGGCGGCCTGGCCTTGGCCAGTGCGCGCTTTTTGATGCCGCCGAAGCTCAGCCGGTCGTCGCCGGGGCCGTGCATGACCATGGCGTCGTAGGAGACGAACTGGCCGAGCGCGCGCAGGCCGTCCTTCTCGGCCAGGCGTACGGTGGCACAGGCGGGTCCGTAGCGTCGGGGATCTTCCCGGCGGACCCTACTCGCGATGTCCGTTCCCCGCCGCCGAGCCCCGGCCGTCCGGGCGCAGCGCGGCGAGCTGCTCCTCGAACGGCACGACCTCCTCGGGCTCCCCGGGTTCGTCCCGGCCGCCGGGCCGGCTCGGCACGCGGCCGGCCAGCAGCGCGGCCAGCTCCCCGGCGGCGCGCTCGATGCGCTCGCTCAGCCCGTCGGTGAAGTCGTCCTTGCCGCCGCCCCAGTCCTCGGGGGCCGCGTACACGGCGGTCGGCACCACCACGGCCCGCAGGTACGCCAACAGCGGCCGCAGCGCGTGATCGAGCGCCAGCGAGTGCCTGGCGGTGCCGCCGGTGGCCGCGATGAGCACCGGCTTGCCGGTGAGCGCGGTGTTGTCCATCACGTCGAAGAAGCTCTTGAACAGCCCGCTGTAGGAGCCGCTGAAGATCGGGGTGACCGCGACGAGCGCGTCCGCCTCCGTCACGGCCTCCAGAGCGGCCCGCAGGCGGGCGCCGGGGAAGCCGGTGACGAACGCGTTGGCGATGTCCACGGCCAGGTCGCGCAGCTCCACGTTGCGGACGTCGGGGGCCTCATCGACGCCGGCCCGCCGCGCCACCGCCTCGGCCAGGCGGTCGCCGAGCAGGCGGGTGGAGGAGGGCTGGGTGAGTCCCGCCGTGACGACGGCAAGCTTCATGAGGGGTCGTCTCCCTTCCGGAGAGATCGGGGGTCAGGCGCCGACGGCGGCCGAGGCGTTCTTCGCCGCCACCAGCGAGGCGTGCGTGGGGGCGTCGGGCACGCCGGCAGGGCGGTCCTTGGCGAACTCCTTGCGCAGCACCGGCACGACCTCCTCGCCGAGGATGTCGAGCTGCTCCAGCACGGTCTTCAGCGGCAGCCCCGCGTGGTCCATGAGGAAGAGCTGGCGCTGGTAGTCGCCGAAGTACTCCCTGAACTCCAGCGTCCTGTCGATGACCTGCTGCGGGCTGCCCACGGTGAGCGGGGTCTCGGCCATGAACTCCTCCAGCGAGGGCCCGTGGCCGTACACGGGGGCGACGTCGAAGTACGGGCGGAACTCGCGTACGGCGTCCTGGGAGTTCTTGCGCATGAACACCTGGCCGCCGAGCCCCACGATGGCCTGCTCCGGCGTGCCGTGGCCGTAGTGGGCGTAGCGCTGCCGGTAGAGGTTGATCAGGCGCATGAAGTGCTCCTTCGGCCAGAAGATGTTGTTGGCGAAGAAGCCGTCGCCGTAGTAGGCGGCCTGCTCGGCGATCTCGGGGCTGCGGATGGAGCCGTGCCAGACGAACGGCGGCACGCCGTCGAGCGGGCGCGGGGTGCTGGTGAAGCCCTGCAGCGGCGTGCGGAAGCGGCCCTCCCAGTCGACCACGTCCTCGCGCCAGAGCCGGTGCAGCAGCGCGTAGTTCTCCACCGCGAGCGGGATGCCCTGGCGGATGTCCTGGCCGAACCACGGGTAGACCGGTCCGGTGTTGCCGCGGCCCAGCATGAGGTCCACCCGCCCGTCGGCGAGGTGCTGCAGCATCGCGTAGTCTTCGGCGATCTTCACGGGGTCGTTGGTGGTGATCAACGTGGTCGCGGTGGACAGCAGCAGGCGCTCGGTCCTGGCCGCGATGTACCCGAGCAGGGTGGTGGGGGAGGACGGGACGAAGGGCGGGTTGTGGTGCTCGCCGGTCGCGAACACGTCGAGGCCGACCTCTTCGGCCTTGAGAGCGATGGCGACCATTGCCTTGATGCGCTCGTGCTCCGTCGGGGTCCTGCCGGTGGTGGGATCGGTGGTCACGTCACCCACGCTGAAGATGCCGAACTGCACTGGTCACCATCCGTGATAGTTGAATATTTGACGGCTACCCTAGCGCCGGAGCACGTCGCGATATTCCATCATCGGGCATCCCTCCGTAAACGACCCATGCGAAAGAGGGCCGGTCAGAGGGCGTTGACGGCCGGGTGAAGCGACGGGTCAGAGGGCGTTGATGTCGGCGGGGCCGAGGATCCGCTTGGGCGCGCCGTGCTCGGCCACCGCGATCATCGCCTGCCCGATGCGCTCCGTCGTGGTCACCTGCTCGGCGAACAGCCGCCGCAGCAGCGGCCAGAGCGGCCTGGTCACCATGTACGCCACCCGGTACAGCGGCGTCTGCGAGGTCACGCCGTGCAGCGGCTGGATGTAGCCGGGCCGGAACATGTACGCCTCCAGCGGCAGCTCCAGCAGTGCGTTCTCGGTCTCGCCCTTCACCCTGGCCCACATGGCCCGCGCGCCGGCGTCGGTGCCCGCGCCCGAGACGTACACGAAGGTCGATCCCGGGTTGAGCCGGGCCAGCGTCCGCCCGGCCGACAGCGCGAAGTCGTAGGTGATGCTGCGGTATTCGGGCTCGCGCATGCCGGTCGAGGAGACCCCCAGGCAGTAGAAGCAGGCGTCGTGGCCGCGCAGCTCGTCCTCGATCGGGCCGAGGTCGGCGAGGTCGGCGTGCCGGATCTCGCGCAGCTTCGGGTGCGAGAGGCCCGTGAGGCGGCGGCCGACCGCGAGTACGGCGGTGACCCGCGCGTCGGCCAGGCACTCCCTGAGCACGCCCTGCCCGATCATGCCGGTCGCCCCGAACAGGATCACCCTCATGCCGCAGTCCTACCCTCAGCCGGGCGATCACGCGAGGTCGCAGGCGGCCTCGGCGAGGCGGGCTCGGGCGCGCACGGGGACGCTCAGCCCGTGGGCCGAGATGCCCACGGCCCACGACGTGCCGGGCACCACCGCGCCCGCGCAGGCCACCTCGTCCCTGAACTGCCCGTGCTCCTCCACCACCTGGCCGGGGCGTAAGCCGGCCAGCTCCGCCTCGACCTCCTCGACGCTGGCGGGGGTGGAGGAGGTGAAGCGCGGCAGGCCGTACCCGGTCAGGATGTCGCGCCGCACCCGCGGCGGCAGCGCGAGCAGCAGCGCCTTGCCGAGCGCGGTGGCATGCGGGGCGGCCTCCAGTCCCGCCTGTAAGTCCTCAAGCCACGGCGAGCGCGGCCCCTCGGCCACGTCGAGCACGACCAGCCGCCCGCCCACCAGCTGCGCCAGGTACGCCGTGTGCCCCGTCACGGCCGCAAGGTGGCGCAGCACCACCGAGGCGCGGGGCGGGCGATCGAAGGCGCCGATCATCTCGTGGAACCGCTCGGCGATCTTGGAGCCCGGCAGGTAGTCGCCGTCGGGGCAGCGGTGGAGGTAACCCTCGTAGCACAGGGTGCGGACGAGGTGATAGGAGGTCGACAGGTTCAGCCCGCACCGGCGTGCGATGACCTTGACGGACAGCGGCCGGTCGGCGCGCGAGACCTCCTCCAGGACGCGAAGGGCACGGGAGACGCTGCGGATCAGATCGCTGGGTGCTTCGGTCATCCCTCAAGCATGTGCGCTATCTGAAAAACGGACGCCTACCCCGGGCGGCACACCCGTCCGGCGAAGAGGCCATGCCGGACCTACCGCGGCGGGGGAGGGCGCCCGGCTCTGGTGACCGCGCGACGACACCGCTCCCGCACCGTCCGGGGAAGCCCGCCGGTATCCGGGCAGGCCGCGCCTTCGACCGCTCATCCGCGGCCTGATGAGCCGCGCAGCGCACAAGAAAAAGCCCCGGCCGGTGAGGGCCGGGGCCGAAGAGTGGACGATACTGGGATTGAACCAGTGACCTCTTCCGTGTCAGGGAAGCGCTCTCCCGCTGAGCTAATCGTCCTTCGGTGCGAGGTGGCGACGGGATTTGAACCCGTGTGGACGGCTTTGCAGGCCGCTGCCTCGCCTCTCGGCCACGCCACCGAGCCGGAAGCTCCGAGCGGAAGACGGGATTCGAACCCGCGACCCTCACCTTGGCAAGGTGATGCTCTACCCCTGAGCCACTTCCGCGTGTCGCCCCGGTTGCTGCCGGGTGACGAAGAGAACTCTAGCGAATTCCGGCCGAGTCCCCAAACTGAAAGCCCGCGGGCAGGTCGCGGCCAGGGCGTGAGCCGCACGCCGACCGGGTGCGGGCCCTCCGTCTCCAGCCGGTACTCCCGCCCGGAGACGGCCCGGTCGCCGGCGATGACCCGCTCCGACGGAGGCTCCTCGCCGTCCATGGCGGCCTGCTGCATCCGGGTGAACCGCTCGTGCGCCTCGCGTACGTACCCGGTGCCCAGGGTGGTGACGTCCACCTGGGTCGTGAGCAGGTCGCGGATGTAGGCCTTGTTCGATTCGACGTTGGACCCGACGCTCGACTCGACGTGCGGCTCGAACGTCACCGGCGGCGGCAGCTCGGGCGCGAGCACCTGCTCGGGGTCGCGCCCGTCGAAGCGCTAAGCGGATGTACGGATCCGCGGCGTCCGGGGGCGACCGGCGTGACGTTCGGCTCCCGCCGGTCGCGCAGCTGCTCGTCCAGCGGGATACCCCGCTCCTGGAGCGGGTCGACGGCCATGCCGCAGCGCGTACCCGCGCCGGTGCCCGGCAACCTCCGCGTTCGGTGCGCGAAACGCCCGCGTTCGGTAAGGCGGCGCGTGCCGGGGCAGGGGCGGGGTAGGCCGCTCGACGTGGCTGAACGCGTGGCTGAACACGATGTCATCGACCTTCTGATGGCCCAGCACGGGCGGATCAGGGATCTGTTCGACGAGGTGGAGCAGGCGCCCCCCGACAAGATCGGGGAGGCGTTCGAGCGGCTGACGCGCCTGCTGTCGGTGCACGAGACCGCCGAGGAGGAGATCGTCCACCCGTACGCGCGCAGGAAGCTCGACAACGGCCAGGGCGTGGTGGCCGACCGGCTGGCCGAGGAGAACAGGGCCAAGCGGCTGCTGCTCGACCTGCACAAGGCGGGCGTGGACGACCCGGGGTTCTGGGAGGGTCTGGCGGAGCTGCGCACCGCCGTGACGGCGCACGCGCGCAGCGAGGAGCGTTACGAGTTCACCAGGCTGCGCGCCAAGACGTCGGTGGCGGAGCGGCGCACGATGGCGGCGGCGGTGCGCGCGGCCGAGTCGATGGCGCCCACCCGCCCGCATCCCGGCGCCGAGTCGATGACGAAGAACATACTGCTCGGCACGCCGATGGCGATCATGGACCGGGCCCGCGACATGATCCGCAAGGCGCTGGGCAGGCGCTGACCCTTCGATACCGGACGAAATGTGGGCGTACTAGCGTCGCAGGCATGGAGTACATCGCCGCGGACGCCGACATCGCACCCGTCGCCGCGCTCATCGCCGAGCCCGCGCGGGCCGCGATCCTGACCGCGCTGCTCGGCGGGCGCGCGCTGGCGGCGGGCGAGCTGGCCAGGATGGCCGGGGTCAGCCCCGCCACCGCGAGCGCACACCTGGCCAGGCTGCTCGACGGCGGTCTCGTCGACGTCGTACGCCAGGGCCGCCACCGCTACTACCGCCTGGCCGGTCACGAGATCGCCGAGGTGCTCGAAGCGCTGGCCAGGATCGGCACTCGTCCGCCGGTGCGCTCGCTGCGCCAGTCGCGCCAGGCCAGGCTGCTGGAGGAGGCCCGCACCTGCTATGACCACCTCGCGGGCCGCGCCGGGGTGAGCCTGCTCGACGGGCTCAAGCGCGGCGGCCACCTCGACGGCTCCGGCCTGACCGGCTCAGGGGAGTCGCTGCTCGCCGGGCTCGGCGTGGACGTGGACCGCGCGCGCAGGTCGCGGCGGCTGTTCGCGCCCGAATGCCTCGACTGGACCGAGCGCAGGGCCCACCTGGGCGGCGCGCTCGGCGCGGCGATCACCGAGGCGCTGTTCGAGCGCGGCTGGCTGCGCAGAGGCGCCGTCCCGAGGGCCGTGATCGTGACCGACGCGGGACGGGAGGGGCTCGCGGAACTCCTTGGAAGTAAGGAGCTAACATCGGGTACGCCGGTTACCTAATCGAGAGAGACGCACCATGCGCGACAACGAAGTCGTGACCGTCGGCCCAGAACCGCTGACCTTCGACGACGTCATCAAGGTGGCCCGCCACGGCGCCCACGTCCGCCTCAGCGACGACGCCGTCGCCGCCATCGCCGCCGCCCGCCAGCGGGTGGACGAGCTGGCGGAGAGCCCCGTCCCCCACTACGGCATCTCCACCGGGTTCGGCGCCCTCGCCACCCGGCACATCGACCCGGCGCTGCGCGCCCAGCTCCAGCGCTCCCTCGTACGCTCCCACGCCGCCGGCAGCGGCCCCGAGGTGGAGACCGAGGTGGTGCGCGCCCTCATGCTGCTGCGCCTGCACACCCTCGCCACCGGCCATACCGGCATCAGGCCGGCCACCGCCAAGACGCTGGCCGCGCTCATCAGCTCCGGCATCACGCCGATCGTGCACGAGTACGGCAGCCTCGGCTGCTCCGGCGACCTCGCCCCGCTGGCCCACGTGGCGCTCACCCTCATGGGCGAGGGCGTCGTCAGGGACGCCTCCGGCGCCGTACAGCCCGCCGCCGAGGCGCTCAAGCAGGCCAGGATCGAGCCGGTCGAGCTGGCCGCCAAGGAGGGCCTGGCGCTGATCAACGGCACGGACGGCATGCTCGGCATGCTCATCCTCGCCATCGACGACCTCACCCGCCTGGTCAAGACCGCCGACGTCAGCGCCGCGATGAGCGTGGAGGCTTTGCTCGGCACCGACCGCGTCTTCGCGCCCGAGCTGCAGGCGCTGCGCCCGCACCCCGGCCAGGCGCTCTCGGCGGCCAACATGGTGAAGGTGCTGCGCGACTCCGGCATCATGGCCAGCCACCGCGACCCGGCCGCCTGCACCCGGGTACAGGACGCGTACTCGCTGCGCTGCGCCCCGCAGGTGGCCGGCGCGGCCCGCGACACGATCGCGCACGCCGCCACCGTCGCCCAGCGGGAGCTGGCCGCCGCCGTGGACAACCCGGCCGTGCTGGCCGACGGCCGGGTCGAGTCCAACGGCAACTTCCACGGCGCGCCGCTTGCGTACGTGCTGGACTTCCTCGCGATCGTGGCCGCCGACCTGGCCTCGATGTCGGAGCGGCGTACCGACCGGTTCCTGGACGTGGCGCGCAACCACGGCCTGCCCGCGTTCCTCGCCGACGACCCCGGTGTCGACTCCGGGCACATGATCGCCCAGTACACCCAGGCCGCCATCGTCTCCGAGCTCAAGCGGCTGGCCGTGCCCGCCAGCGTCGACTCCATCCCCAGCTCGGCCATGCAGGAGGACCACGTCTCCATGGGCTGGTCGGCGGCGCGCAAGCTGCGCAAGGCCGTGGACGGCCTCACCCGCGTGCTCGCCGTCGAGGTGCTGACCGCCGCCCGCGCGATCGACCTGCGCGCCCCGCTGGAGCCCGCCCCCGCCACCGCCGCCGTGGTGCGGGCGCTGCGCGAGACCGTCCCCGCGCCCGGCCCCGACCGGTTCCTCGCCCCCGAGATCGAGGCCGCGGTCCGGCTGGTCGCCGAGGGCGGCGTGGTCGCCGCCGCCGAGTCGGTCACCGGCCCGCTGGACTGACTCCTCTCGGCGAGGCTCCCGGCGGGGCCGTCGGCGGGGCTGCCGTGGGGCTGCCGGTGGGCCTATCGGTGCGGCAGGGCCACGATCAGGTCCACCTCAAGGCGCAGCCCCGGCAGGAACAGCTTCGACACCTCCACGGTGGTGCTGGCCGGGGGAGTGCCGGTGATGTAGCGGCTGCGCACGTCGCGGTAGGCGGGCAGGTCCGACAGGTCCGTCAGGTACGAGCGGATGAACGCCACGTCCTCCCACCGCGCGCCCTGGTCGGCCAGGATCCGCGTGATGACCTGGAAGACGTGCTCGGCCTGCTCCGCCATGGTCTCGCCGACCACCTGGCCGCGCTCGTCGAAGGCGGCCTGGCCGGAGACGTAGAGCATGTCGCCGACGCGGACGGCGTGGGAGTAGGCGCCGTTCGTGCGCGGGACCGTCGGCGGGTTGATCGGCACCGTCCGGCGCCTGGCCGGGCCGGCGGCGTGACCGCCCGCCGGAGCCCCCGCTGGTCCGCTCGCCGGAGCCTCCGCCGGTCCGGCCGCCGGAGCTCCCGCCGGTCCGGCCGCCGCCCCGCCTGCGGGTCCGGCGAGATGGGTCGCGATGGCCGTCAGGTCGTGGCCGCCGAGCCCGGCCGCCTGCGCCTCCTGCAGCCGGGCGCGGGCGGCCGTGGCCAGCGTGGCCTCGGGCCAGGCGGCGAGGCCCAAATCCTTGGCCGCGTGCGCGAGCGCGTACCGGGTCTCCTGCGCCGGGGTGCGCAGCCGCTCGGCCAGCGCGCCCAGCGGGGTCGCCGCCAGCACGTCCGCCAGGGCGTCCCGATCGACGCCGTGCGCCCCCGCGTACGCGAACGTCTCGGCGAGCAGCACCTGGGCGGGCACGAGCGCGCTCATGACGGCGAGCTTCATGGCCGCCCCCGACCCGAGCGGGCCCAGCTCGCGCACCTGCCCGAACACCGACAGCACCTCGCGGCAGCCCGACACGTCGCCGCCGGCCAGCACCGTCAGCGTCCCTTCGGCCGCCGGGCCCACGCTGCCCAGCACCGGCGCGTCCACCAGGCCCACTGCCGGCGGCAGCAGCTCGCGCAGCTCGCGCACCGCCTCGGGCCCGATCGTGGACATCTCCACCACCGTCGCGCCCGGCCGCAGTCCCGGCAGCGCCGCCGTCAGCACCTCGCGCACCGCGGCCGCGTCGCTGAGCATGGTGATCACCAGCTCAGCCTGTTCCACCGCGGCGGCCACCGGGACACCGTCCGCGCGCCGCCACGTCGTCACCTTGTGCCCGGCCTCCATCAGCCGCCGGGCCATGGGGACGCCCATGCGTCCCTGTCCGAGGAAAGCAATCACATCCGCGAGTGAAGCCCACGGCTTGGTATTCCACAAACAACTTGATTGCATGGATGCCATGCATCCCGTGCATGCCTTTGACACCGGCACGCTGCGGCTGTTCGACGAGGTGGTGCGCAGCGGCTCCATCACCGCCGCCGCCGAGCTGCTCGGCTACACCCAGTCGGCGCTCTCGCGGCGCATCGCCGCCCTGGAACGCGCCGCGGGCGGGCCGCTGTTCGAACGCCTGCCGCGCGGCGTCCGCCTGACCCCCGCGGGTGCGGCCCTGCACCGGCACGCCGTCGCCGTGCTCGACCGGCTCGCCCGCGCGGGGGAGGAACTGGCCGCCATCCACCGGGGGGAGGGCGGCCAGCTGCGGGTCGGCTCGTTCGCCACGGCCAACGTCGCGCTCGTGCCGCGCGCGCTCAAGCGCTTCGCCGAGCGGCGGCCCGGCGTCGAGCTGCGCCTCGTCGAAGGGCTCAGCCGGCCGCTGGTCGAACGGCTGCACGCCGGAGCGCTCGACGTGGCCGTCATCAGCGACTACCCGGCGGGGCTGCCCGCCGAGGCGACGCGTGTCGTGCCGCTGCTCGAGGACCGGCTGCTCGTGGCCCTGCCCGCCGGGCACCGCCTGGCCGCGGAGCCGGACGTGGACCTGCGCGACCTCGCAGAGGAGACCTGGATCGAGGCCGCCCCGCGCGGCCAGCCGACGCTGCTGCTCAGAGCCTGCGCGGCGGCCGGGTTCACGCCGCGCGGCGGGCTGCGGGTGGCCGAATGGACGGGCAAGTTCGGGTTCGTCCTCGCCGGGCTCGGCGTGACGCTGGTGCCGGAGCTGGCGGCGGAGGCCGTACCGTCCGGGCTGGTCCTGAAACCGCTCAGGGGTACCGAGCCCGCACGCCGGGTCTACGCGGCCCTGCCCGATACGCCACTGCCCGCCGCGCTGGAACTGGTGGACATGCTGGGAGAATGGGAGATGTGCACCGCGACTACGCCCACTTAGGGCACGTCCTCGCCACCGGGCTGCGCGACGTGACCTCCGACCTCGCCGCACTCGACGGCGAGGGCTGGTGGGCCGTTGTCGTCGACTACGAGGGCAAGGTGACGTGCGCCCGCTTCGACCACGTACGCCCCGCGCCCCTGCCCGCTCCCACCAGGCCCTGGCACGGTCCACGCCCCGGCGAGTGGCGCAGCTCGCTCGACCGCGCCGCCTACGAGCGGGGCGTCCAGACCATCCGCGAACTCATCGCGCAGGGCGAGGTCTACCAGGCCAACCTCTGCCGCGTGCTGAGCGCGCCCATCGCGCACGACGCCGACCCGCTCGCCCTGGCGGCCAGGCTCGCCGCGGGCAACCCGGCCCCGTACGCGGGCGTGATCAGCCTGCCCGGCCTGAGCGTCGTCACCGCCTCGCCCGAGCTGTACCTGTCGCGCGACGGCGACGTGGTCGAGTCCCGCCCGATCAAGGGCACCGGCGTCACCGCCGGCGACCTGCTCGACAAGGACTACGCGGAGAACGTCATGATCGTCGACCTCGTCCGCAACGACCTCGGCAGGGTCGCCGAGGTCGGCTCGGTCGAGGTGCCCGCGCTGTGCGCGGTCGAGGAGCACCCGGGTCTGGTCCACCTCGTCTCCACCGTGCGCGCCCGGCTCCAGGCCGGAGCGGGCTGGCCCGAGCTGTTCGAGGCGACGTTCCCGCCCGGATCCGTCACGGGCGCGCCCAAGTCGTCCGCCGTGCGCATCATCAATCAGCTCGAACCAGCGCCGCGAGGCCCGTACTGTGGGGCCGTGGGCTGGGTCGACGCCGACCGCGGCAGGGCGGCGCTGGCCGTCGGCATCAGAACATTCTGGATCTCGTCCGGCGAGATCCGGTTCGGCACGGGAGCGGGCATCACCTGGGGCAGCGACCCCGGGCGCGAATGGCTCGAGACCGAGCTCAAGGCAGCCAGGCTGATCGCGCTGGCATCACAGGAGGAATCTGCATGAACGTCCCTGTCTGGGTCAACGGGGAGCTGATCGACCCCGCTCAGGCCACCGTCTCGGTGTTCGACCACGGCCTCATGGTCGGCGACGGCGTCTTCGAGACCATCAAGATCGTCAACGGCAAGTCGTTCGCGCTCACCCGCCACCTCGATCGGCTCACGCTCTCCGCCCAGCGCATGGACCTGCCGGAGCCCGACGTCGAGGCCATCGCCGACGGCATCGGCAAGCTGCTGGAGGCCGCGCCCGCCTGGGAGCTCGGCCGTATCCGCGTCACCTACACCAGCGGCCCCGGCCCCCTCGGCTCCGACCGCGGCGACCAGGGCACCACCACCGTCGTCATCGTGGACGAGCAGAAGCCGTTCCCCGCCACCGCCAACGTCACCGTCGTCCCCTGGCCGCGCAACGAGCGCGGCGCACTGGCCGGCGTCAAGAGCACCTCGTACGGCGACAACGCCAAGGCCCTCGCCTACGCCAAGCAGCGCGGCGGCGGCGAGGCGATCTTCGGCAACCTCGCGGGGAACCTGTGCGAGGGCACCGGCTCCAACGTGTTCATCGTCCGCGACGGCCGCCTCATCACCCCCACGCTCGCCTCCGGCTGCCTGGCCGGCGTCACGCGCGCGCTGGTGCTCGAATGGTGCGGCGCCGAGGAGGCCGACGTCCCCCTTAAGGCCCTGTACGAGGCCGACGAGGCGTTCCTCACCTCCACCACGCGCGACGTGCAGCCGATCAGGCTCGTGGACGACACCGATCTGCCGGTCGCCCCCGGCCCGATCACCACCAAGGCGATGCGGATCTTCGCCGAGCGCTCGGCCGCCGACCTCGACCCGTGACCTGACGGCCCCGCCACCACGATCCTGCGGGCCGGAAGGCCGGTCCGCACATCGGCCCGGCCCTTCGCGACGCGGGCCCGGCCGCTGCGCCCTCGGCCTCTCGGACATTTCCGAATACGCACTGTTTTCGTATGGCTGCTCGGCGGCGCGCTCGCCCGGCGTTACGATTTCGTTGCAGATGACGCCCGAAGCGAATGAGGGTTCGCTATGAGTGGGGATGGCGGCGCCTGCGTGCCGCCGATTGCGAAAATGGGCGCGATCGTCACCGTCGAGCGGGTGCTCGCCCGCACGCCCGCGCTCGCCGTGCTGCTACCGATGATCCAGGTCTACGACGTCGGCTGCCTGCTGCACCTCGACGTCGTGGCCCGCAACGCCGCCGCGCCTCCAGGGCTCGCGCTCCAGCTCGATTCGGCGTTCTCCGGCGAGGGGAGCACGTCGATGCACATCGTGCTGCGCTACCCGGGCGGCGTCGAGGTGCACTCCGACCACGACCGCGACTGCGCGCCGCCGAACCTGTCCTGGTTCCCCGGCGGCGTACGCGGCGACGCCGCTCACACGCTCTACCACATGCCGCTGTGGCTGCACCCCGTGCCGCCCGCGGAGGAGCTGCTGCTCACCCTGGAGTGGCCGTGGGCCCGCATCGAGCCCACGGCCGTCACGCTGGACGGCGCCGCCATCGCCCGCGCCGCCAAGCGCTCCTCGCCCTGCTGGCCGCCCTAGACCGGCTCAGTACGACTTCTGCGTCTGGACGTTGAAGTCGTCCATGTGGACCTTCTCGGCCGGGTCGGTGAGCGGGTCGTCGATCTTCAGCACGTCCAGGCCCGCCCTGATGTCGCTGGAGTAGATGTAGCCGTTGTAGTAGTACGCCGACCAGGAGCCCGCGATGCCGTCACCCGGGTAGGGGCCGCGGTCGAAGAAGCCGATCTCCTTCGGGGCGGACGAGTCGGTGAAGTCCCAGATCGACACGCCGCCCTGGTACCACGACTGCACCATGATGTCCTTGCCGGGCACCGGGATGAGCGAGCCGTTGTGCGCGACGCAGTTCTCGTTCGGCTGCTGCTCGCGGGCGATCTTGAAGTAGCCGCGCCGTTCGAGCCGGCCGTTCACCAGGTCGTACACCGCGTTCGCGCCCTTGGTCGGCGGGGTGTTGCGGTCGCAGGTGGCCTGGCTGCCGCCGCCCAGCTCGTCGCTGAAGACGACCTTCGTCCCGTCGTTGTTGAACGTCGCCGAGTGCCAGATCTGGAAGTTCTCGGTGTCGGTGAGCCGCTGTGTCACCCGCGGATTCACCGGGTCGCTGATGTCGAGCAGCACGCCGTCGCCGAAGCAGGCGGCCGCCGCCATGTTCTTCTCCGGGTAGGCGGTGATGTCGTGGCAGCCGGAGTCGTAGTCGCTGTTCGCCCGGTCGGGGAACAGGTCCGGCTTGGCCACCACCCTGGCCGTCTCCGGCGCGTCCAGCGGGATCTCCACGATCTGCAGCAGCTCGTGCGGGGCCGGGCAGGTCGGCGAGTCCGGCTCGGGGCCGGGGGAGGAGACGTACACGTAGAGCTTCTCGCCCGCGGGGACCATCGTGTGGGTGTGCGAGCCGCACTCGGTCTGGACGGCGCCGATGTAGCGCGGGCTCGTCTTGTCGCTGACGTCGAAGAGCCGCAGGCCCTCCCAGGCGCGGGGGCTGTCGGCGGCGTCGCACTCGGGGCCGCTGCGCGGCTCGTCGATCGAGAGCACCAGCAGGTCGCCGTGGATCGTCACGTCGTTCTGCTGGGCCGGGCAGGAGACCTGGCTGACCACCCGGGGCTGCTCGGGCCGGCTGATGTCGACGATCGAGAAGCCGCCGAAGTTGCCCACGTACGCGTAGTCGCCCTGGAAGGCCAGGTCGGTGTTGAAGTCCTCGTCGCCGTTGAGCGGGGCCGTCCGCGGGATGTTGGCGACATGCCGGACATTGGGGCTCGTCTGCGTGCCGTTCCCGCTTTGCCGCTGCGTCCTGGACGGGTCGCCCTGCTGCGTGCCCGGCGAGGCGGGCTCGGAGGTGCCCCGCTCCTCGGCGGGCGCCGCGCCGCAGGCGGCGACCAGAACCAGGACGGCGCCGAGCAGCGTGGCCCGCAGAGCGCCGCGCCGCAGCGCCCGCCTGCGGGGCGCGCCGCCGGGTGCGGACCTGTGCGCTCCTTGCGTGGCCCCCGTCATGGCCTCGGCCTTCTCCGCTGTGGCGTCACGGTGTGTGGCGTCACGCACTTCGGCCTTACCCCCTTGATCAAGCGCACCTTGGTCTCGCGCGATTCGGCGAAGATCAACGCGCATCCCCTTTGTCTCGTAGCTCACTATGGAAGCTATGTCAGCAGGTTCGGGGACGCGTACGGTAATCGTCACGCTTATGGTGACATTCGCCCTTGCAGGCTGCTTGCAATCACCGGCCGCTCCGGCGGGGCCGTCTCCCGTGGGCACGGAGGCGCCGGTGATCGTGCCCGGCCGCCCGGGGGAGCCCGCGCGTACCGCCCGGCCGGGCGAGCGGGTGGGGCGCACGCCGTCCGAAGTCGTCGCCGCCGACGTGCGCTTCGCCGAGAACATGATCCCGCATCACCGGCAGGCGCTGGAGATGACCGCGCTCGTCGAGGAGCGTACGACGACCGAGAGCATCCGCGCGCTGGCCCGCCAGATCACCGCCGCGCAGACGCCGGAGATCAAGGCCATGACGGCATGGCTCGCCGGGCTCGGCCGCCAGGCCCCCGCCGGTCACGACCACGCGCAGGAGAGCGCGTACGGGATGGCCACCCAGGAGCAGCTCAACGCGCTGCGGGCGGCCAGAGGCGGCGCCTTCGATCGCATGTTCCTGCAGCTCATGACCCGGCACCACGAGGGCGCGGTCAAGATGGCGGGCGAACAGCTCGCCGACGGCCGCGACCAGCGCATGCGGATGATGGCCAGGGACGTCTACTCGGGCCAGAGCATCGAGATCGCGCGGATGCGCCGCCTGCTGGAGTCGCTGCCGGCGTAAGGACCCCGTGCATGAGCACGTCCGGCGCTCTCGGGGGAGAACGCCGGACGCCTTCGGTCTTTCAGGATGCGGGGGGTCAGGACGGCCAGAGCATGTTGGTCAGCTCGGCGTCCAGGTCCATGTAGTCGGTCTCCCGCCCGGCCGGAACCTTCTCGTACGTACGGTGCAGGAACTCCGTGAGCGGGGCCAGCGGCACCTCGAACAGCGCCTGCCCGAAGGGGGAGGTCAGGCTGATGTGCAGGGTGCGCTCACCGTCGGCGCGCGCCGGCCACACCTGCACGTCGCCGTCGCCGACACGCCGCACGATGCCCACGGTCAGCAACTCGCGGGCGAAGATCCACTCGACCGGTTCGTCGTTCCCTACGTGGAAGGCCATGCGGATGGCGTACGGGTCGTCGGCTGTATAGCTCAGCCCGGCGAGCAGGGGGACGGTCGTACGGTCGGGGACCACAAGCCGAAGGCCAAGCTCGGCGGAGACGGTGGTGCTGTTCATCGTCAGCCAAACCTTTTCGTCGTAGGTCCCCTCTTCGGGGCTTTCACTGCTCTGACGGACTTCGTCCTGAGCTATGACGCGGAACGAAGAAACCCGTAGGAAAGATTCCGCCTCAGGGGCCTTCTGTAACGCACATCACAGCTGGACATTTAGGCATCTACCAGGCTAAACGGCATCAATCGGGTCGTATTTACAAGGGTTTTGCGTGCTGTGGAGCCTGCCCCGGACGCACCGTCCATGAACGTTCCAGGACCAAGATCCTCTCCCGAGATCGTGGCCGATGCTTCCCGGACAGGACGATGGTATGCCACACGCCCGCCCCGCCGGTGGGCAACCGCCGCGTTTCACCCGAATCCCTCTGGCTCGGCCCCTCTGGCGGGCTATCGGTTCGCTGTAGGTGCCGGAGTGCGGTATGGTTTTCCCCGTCGGGACCGCGAGGGGCCGGCAGGGCGGGCGATTAGCTCAGCGGGAGAGCGCTTCGTTCACACCGAAGAGGTCACTGGTTCGATCCCAGTATCGCCCACCACAAAGACGCAGGTAGACGGGGTTTCGGAGCTGATCCGGGGCCCCGTTCCTCGTATCCGGGGGTTGTCGGGGCCGGTGGGGGAGTCACCGCGCTCCGGCTCCCTGGCGGGGTCTTGGCGAGTAAGGCGGCCCCTTCCCTCGGTGATCTTCAGCCTCGGTCCCAGCGTGGCGCTCAAGCTTCCTCGGTTCCGTCCCCTGCGGTGAGTCTCGGCCCATCGCGCGAATCGGCTCATTGCGCGAAGAAGAAGAGGCATGAGGCGCTGAGGTGCCGCGAGGGGCGAGCGCTTCAGTGCGGCGGCGAGGCTGATCGCCTCGTGCGGATCCGCGACGCCTGCGGCCCTCCCGATGGGAGGGGTGCCCGGGTAAGGGGCTCGTGGGGCGCTGGGCGAGGTGGTGCCCGCGCAGGCGCATCCGGTCTGGGTGCGCGGGCGAAGCCACACGATCAGCGCTGCGGCCAGGACGACCGCAGCGATGATCGGACACTCGGCCATCCCATCCCCGGCATCCCGCGCCTCCGATCGTGACCTCGTCTCAGCCGGGCGGGTGAGGGCCGAGGAGGGTGGAGCGGGAGGCGCGCCACATCGTGTGCTCGCGGCTGATCGCCTCTTCGGCGTCCCGGGCTTCGGCGGCCCACGCCTCTTCCGTGCGCACCGCCTCCAGGCGGGCGCGGATGATGGAGAGTTCGTTGGCCGCCAGCGCGTACGCGCGGCCGAGCGTGTCGTGCTGCTTGATCGCGAGCCAGGCGACGCCGATGCCGATCATCGCGGCGATGACCCCGGCCAGGTCGATCGAGATGACGCCGAACGCGCGGAGCATCGCGGTGAGCACACCGAGGATTTCGACGACGACCAGGGCGATGCTCCACGCGAGGCCGCGTTTACGATTCCACTCCGCTTTGCGGGCGTACCACGATTGCTGGCCGATGATGCGTTCTTCGATGTAGACCTTCTTGCGGCGCGCTAAATCCGAGCCGCGCAGCTCGCGCATCTCCGGGCTGATGGCGGGGGCGGCGCTCGGCGCTATTCCGGTGTGCGGCGCGTCGTGCAGCAGGTTCGCCAGTTGCTCGATGTACCGGGAGTCCGTCCGGCTTTCCTCGCCGTCCTTACCGAAAGGGGCGGCTCCCACGGCATATCGCCAGGCCGTCGTTTTGGCGGATTCGGCCAGAGCGCGCCCGTCGTACCAGGTGCGGTCCGGTTTCTCGGTGAGCAGCCAGGTCTCGACCAGGGCGGTGCCCACGAGGGCGACGGCCGTGGCGGCGGCGGCCAGGTCGAAGGCGGAAGCGCCCGCCCGGAGGGTCACCGCGCCTCCGATCGCCGCGACGAGCACGAGTCCGAGACGGATGCGCGACGCCGTCAGAAAGCGGCGCTGGCCGTCGAGCGAAGCCCGGTCGGCGGCCTGGAACAAACCCGGGAGCGAAGCGTCCGGCAGGGCCATGACCTCGGCGCCGTCACGTTGTTCGAGGGCCACGATGCTTCTCCTGGGCGACGTTGGGCCGGGCGAGTTCGCCCGCGTCCGGCGGAACGTCGCCGGTTCGCTCGCACTCGCCTGTCGAAGTGTGCCACCGAGAGCCACATTAATCGCAGCGATGGCGCCGGCACAGGTGGTGATCTTCTTTGTTCCCGCGGCGTGCTGAGTTCCCGCGGCGTGCTGAGTTTCCGCGGCGTGCTGAGTTTCCGTGGCGTGGCCGGTTTCCCAGCGCGGCGAGTTTCCGCGGCATGGTGAGGAGATGCGGTCTTGTATCGTGCCGGAGGCCGAATTCTCGGCGTTCTTTTCTCCGCGGAAACCGCGCGCGGATGGTCGGCGGAACGCGAAATCGGGAAAGCGCCTCGTCAGGGGACGTAGGCGAGGACGTGGTCGCGGAGAAGGGCGGGCAGGGCGGGGTCGTCGCGTTCGATCGCCTCGACGAGCGGCTCGTGGTCGCGCGCGTTGTCGTACGGCCGCAGCCCCAGCAGCCGGATCGACAGGTGGGTCCAGACCTCGACCCCCAGCGACTCCCACACCGACAGCAGGACCTCGTTTCCCGCCGCCGCGACGATCTCGCGGTGGAAGGCCACGCCGTGGCGGACCTGGTCATCACGGGAGCCGGTGGCGATTGCACGGCGCAGGTGGCGTAGGTTGTCTCGGAGCGCGTCGGGGGAGGGGCGGCCGAGACGGACGGCCGTCTCCTCCAGGCCGGCTCTCACCTGGTAGACCTCCCGCAGGTCGGCCTCGGTGAAGCCGCGCACCTGCGCGCCCTTGTTAGGGGAGGTTTCGATCAGCCGCAGTGTCTCCAGCTCGCGGAGCGCCTCGCGTACCGGGGCCTGGCTCACGCCGAGCTCAGCAGCCAGCCGGCGCTCGACGATGCGATCGCCGGGCGCCCATCGGCCGTTGATCAGCCCCTCAACGATCGAGGTGCGGATCTGTTCGCGCAACGGGACCCTCACCACCGGTTTCACGCCACGATCCTAGCCGCCTTCGCACATCGGATGATCGATCATAGGATGGATGTATGGAGACAGACTGGGACCCCCAAGAGACGGCGGAATGGCTTGAGTCGCTGGAAGCCGTCCGCCGGGAGGCCGGCCCCGACCGGGCCGAGTTCCTGCTGCGGCGGCTGGCCACGAGCAGCCGCTACGTCAACACGGTGCCGACCGAGGACGAGCCCGAGTACCCGGGCGATCTGGAGCTGGAAGAGCGCATCGCGGCCTACGACCGCTGGAACGCCGCCGCGATGATCACCAGGGGCAGCAAGCTGGGACTCGGCGGCCACCTGTCCACGTACGCCTCTGCCGCCTGGCTCTACGAGGTCGGTTTCAACCACTTCTTCCACGGCGAGCACGACCAGGTGTACTTCCAGGGTCACGCCTCGCCGGGCATCTACGCCCGCGCCTTCCTGGAGGGCCGGCTCAGCGAGCAGCAGCTCGACCTGTTCCGGCGCGAGCCCGAGGGCGGCCTGCCGTCCTACCCGCACCCGCGGGCGATGCCGGGGTTCTGGCAGTTCCCCACCGTGTCGATGGGCCTGGGGCCGCTCAACGCGGTCTATCAGGCTCGGTTCAACCGCTATCTGCACAACCGTGGCATCAAGGACACGTCGGCCTCCCACGTATGGGCGTTCCTCGGCGACGGTGAGATGGACGAGCCGGAGTCCACGGCCGCGCTGACGCTGGCCGCGCGCGAGGGGCTCGACAACCTCACCTTCGTGATCAACTGCAACCTGCAGCGGCTCGACGGCCCCGTACGCAGCAACACCCGCATCGTGCAGGAGCTGGAGGGCGTCTTCCGCGGCGCCGGCTGGAACGTCGTCAAGGCGCTGTGGGGCCGCGACTGGGACCTGCTGCTGCAGGACGACGAGCTGGTGGCGCGGCTCGCCGAGGTGCCCGACGGGCAGTTCCAGACGTTCGCCGCCTCCTCCGGCGAGTACATCCGCGAGAAGCTGTTCCACGGCCTCAAGGTGCCGGTCTCCGACGAGGAGCTGCGCCGCATCGTGGGCGGCTCGCGGGCGGGTCACGAGCCGCGCAAGGTGTACGCCGCCTACCGCGCCGCGCTCGACCGCAAGGGCGTCCCGACGGTGATCCTGGTCCAGACGGTCAAGGGCTGGACGCTCGGCGCCGGCGTCGAGGCGCGCAACGCCAACCACCAGATGAAGAAGCTCTCCCAGGACGAGTTCCGCGCCCTGCGCGACCGCCTGGGCCTGCCGATCAGCGACGAGGCGCTCTCCGGCGAGCTGCCTCCCTACGCGCACCCCGGCCCCGACTCGCCCGAGGTCCAGTACGTGCTCGAGCGGCGCCGCGCGCTGGGCGGCCCGGTGCCGTCGAGGAAGGTGTCGTACCACCCGCTGCCCGTCCCCGCCGACCGCAACTTCGCCAAGCTGGCCAAGGGCTCGCAGCAGCCGGTCGCGACCACGATGGCGCTCGTGCGGCTGCTGAAGGACCTGATGCGGGAGCCGGAGACGGGCCGCCGCTGGGTGCCGATCGTGCCCGACGAGGCGCGTACGTTCGGCATGGAGTCGCTCTTCCCCTCGGCGAAGATCTACTCGCCGCTCGGCCAGCGCTACGACGCGGTGGACCGCGACCTGCTGCTCGCCTACACCGAGTCCACGGAGGGCCAGATCCTCCTGGAGGGCATCACCGAGGCCGGCTCGATGGCGTCGTTCACCGCCGCGGCCACCAGCTACGCCACCCACGGCGAGCCGATGATCCCGTTCTACATCTTCTACTCGATGTTCGGCTGGCAGCGGACCGGCGACCAGATGTGGGCGCTGGCCGACCAGCTCGGCCGGGGCTTCCTCATCGGCGCGACGGCGGGCCGCACCACCATGACGGGCGAGGGCCTGCAGCACGCCGACGGCCACTCCCAGCTGCTCGCCTCGGCCAACCCGGCCTGCCTGGCCTACGACCCGGCGTTCGCGTACGAGATCGGCGTGATCGTCCGCGAGGGTCTCCGGCGCATGTACGGCGAGCAGGGCGAGGACGTGTTCTACTACCTGACCGTCTACAACGAGCCCAAGCCGCAGCCCGCCATGCCGGAGGGCGTCGAGGAGGGCATCATCAAGGGCATGTACCGCTTCCGCGAGGGCGGCGGACAGGCCCACCTGCTGGCCAGCGGCACCGCGATCCACTGGGCGCTGGCGGCGCAGGACCTGCTGCGCGAGGAGTACGGCATCGGCGTCGACGTCTGGTCCGTCACCTCGTGGAGCGAGCTGCGCAGGGACGCGATGACGGCGACGGGCGTGCCGTACGTCCAGGAGGCGCTCGCCGGGGCCAAGGGCCCGGTGATCGCGGTCAGCGACTGGATGCGGGCGGTGCCCGACCAGATCGCCCCCTGGGTACGCCAGCCGTGGACCTCGCTCGGCACCGACGGCTTCGGCCTGTCGGGCACCCGCGAGTCCGTGCGCGAGCACTTCGGCGTCGACCCGCGCTCGATCGCGGACGCCGTGCTCAAGGCCGTCCAGGACAACGCCTCCTGATCGCTGTTCCGAAAGAGCCGGGCGGGGCGTCCCGCCCGGCTCTCCGGCGCTCTCAGGGCTTTCCCGCGGGCTCCGGGCGGGGCTCGACGGCGGGGCCCGGCTCGTGGGCGGGCAGGCGTACGGTGAAGGTCGCGCCCTCGCCGGGCCGCCCGTCCGCGGTGATCGTGCCGTGGTGGCCCTCGACCACCTCGCGCACCAGCGCGAGTCCCAGCCCGAACCCGGTCCCCTCGAACCGGCCGAACAGCCGCTCGGCGTCCCCGGGATCCAGGCCCACCCCGTCGTCCTCGACGGTGAGCAGCACGACGCCGGGCGCGCCGGACAGCCGCACCCGGATGTGCCCGCCGGGCCCGGTGTGGCCGAGCGCGTTGTCCAGCAGCGCCGAGACGACCCGGCGCAGGGCCGACTCGACCCCGCGTACGACGTGGTCGCCCGGACCGTCGCAGCGGACCTGCAGCTCCACCCCGCGGGCGGCGGCCCTGGGGCTCTCCGCCGCCACCACCTCGGCGGCCAGCACTTCGAGGTCCACCGGCCCGAACGGCCGCCGCAGCTGCTGGAACTGCGCCGAGCGCAGCAGGTCCTCCACCACCTCGCCGAGCTGCCTGGTGCCGGTCACCAGGTGATCGACCTCGTCGATGAGCAGGATCGGGTCGGTGCCGCCGCGCAGCCGCCGCGACAGGAGCTGGGCGCGGGTGTTCAGCCGGGTCAGCGGGGTGCGCAGCTCGTGGCTGACGTCGGCGGCGAAGCGCCGCTGCCTGGCCAGCGCCTCGCCCAGCGGCGCGATGGCCCGCCGGGACACCACGTGGCCGACGACCAGGGCGGCCAGCAGCCCGGCCACCTCGGCCCCGATCAGCGTCCGCAGCAGCCGCTGCCGCTCCGACACCTGGTAGCGCAGGTCGAGCGCGGCCTGCACGACGGTGTCGCCGCGGCGGCGGGTGTGCACGATGTACTCCTGCCCGGCCACCGTGACCTCGAGGGTCTCCTCGCTCTGTCCGCCGCCCGCGACGTGGTTGAGCGAGCTGCGCACGGGCAGCTCCGCGGGCGCCCCGGGCGAGGCGGCGATCGTCCCGTCGGCGCGCAGCTCGTACAGCCACACGCAGGGCGGCGGGTACGCGACCGGCGAGCGGGCGGCGGTGGCGGTCAGGTCGCGGACGGCGGCGGTGCCCTGGCTGTGCACCATCGCGCACCACACCAGCACGCCGACCAGCGCGAGCACCACCGAGAACGCGCCCGCCACCTGGAAGGTGATGCGCCGCCTGGCGCGGGCCAGCAGGCGGCGGTCCGGATCGGGGCCGGGGCCCGGCGGCCTGCCGGGATCGGCCGGGCGGCGCAGCGGCGCGATCACGCTCACAGCGAGCCCAGGCGGTAGCCCACGCCCCGTACGGTGCTCACCACACCTTGTCCCAGCTTGCTGCGCAGGTAGTACACGTAGGTGTCCACGATCGACTCCTTCTTCGCCCCGTCGAAGACCTGCTGGCGCAGCGCTGCGCGGGTGTGCACCTGCCGCGGGCGCGCGGCCAGCGCGCTGAGCAGCCGGCACTCCTGCCCCGACAGCGTCACCTGCTCGCCGCTGGGCAGCCGGACGACGTGCGACTCGGCGTCCAGCCAGCCGTCGCCCAGCGGCAGCAGCGTGGCCATGTCGAGGTTGCGGCGGTGCAGCGCCCGCACCCTGGCCAGCAGCTCGTCGATGTCGAATGGTTTGACCAGGTAGTCCTCCGCGCCGGCGTCGAGCCCGGTGACCCGGTCGGAGACCGAGCCGAACGCCGTCAGCAGCAGCACCGGGGTGGTGATCGCCTGCCGCCGCAGCCGGCGCAGCAGGTCGATCCCGTCCATCGAGGGCAGCCCGCGGTCGACGATGAGCACGTCGTACGGGCGGCTCAGCCCCAGATGCAGCCCCCGCTGCCCTTCCAGCGCCAGATCGACCGTGTAGCCCTGATCGGTGAACAGGTCGACCAGCATCTGCCCCAACTCGCGGTCGTCCTCGACGAGCAGCAGCCGGCGGGAGGGCGAGCCGGCCGTGCCTGTAGTCCCAGCCACGGCACCACGGTTACACCACTGTGGCGGAAAAACCAGGTCCACTTCGCTCTCCGGCTTTCCAGAAGACGTGTCAACAGCGGCTGACCTGGGCGATCATGAGGAATTGGACTGCAACTCCACGGGCTGCGGCGCGGGCGCGCCGGCCTTCCTGGTGCCGAGCTCCAGGCGTTCGGGCAGTGCGAGCTTGTACAGCGGCATCGCGCCCGCGGTGGTGAGCACGGCCACGAGCACCAGCATCGAGAACAGCTCCGTGGTGATCATCTGCTGGGCGAGCCCGATGTTGATGAAGATGAGGATCATCAGGCCGCGGGCGTTCATCAGCCCGCCCACCGCGTACGACTCCCGCCACGAGAACCCGAGCCCCCGCATCGCCAGCGAGCACCCGAAGTACTTGCCGGCGAACCCGGCCGCCAGGATCAGCAGGAACGCCAGCACCATCGAGCCGCCGGCGATGCCGCCGAGCTGCGTGTTCAGCCCGGAGAACGTGAAGAAGACCGGCAGCAGCAGCGTCGAGACGACGTCCATCATGCGGCCGTGCAGCACCTGGCGGAAGGCGGCGTTCCTGGGCATGGCCAGGCCCGCGAAGAAGCCGCCGAAGACGGAGTAGACGCCGATCCAGTCCGTGATCCAGCCGGCCGCCAGCGGGACGAGGACGACCACGTACATGCCGGTCGGGCCGAGCCGCCCGGTGCGCGCGACGCTCTCGCCCAGCGGGCGCAGCAGCGGGGCCACCACCTTCAGCATCAGGATCGCGAACCCCGCGGTCAGCGCGACCGTGGGCAGCGCGCCCGTCACGCCGTCGCCCAGATGCATGGCCGTCAGCACCGCCAGCAGGCACCAGGCGAGCGCGTCGTCGATGGAGGCGCCGAGCAGGGAGAGCCGGCCGAGCGGCGAGTTCTCCAGGCCGCGCTCGTACAGGATCCGCGCCAGCATGGGGAAGGCGGTCAGCGACAGCGCGCCCCCGACGAACAGGGCGAACTGCAGCGGCGGCACCTCGGGACGGGACAGCAGGTCGTACAGGACGAGACCGGCGCCCGCGCCGAGCAGCAGCGACGGCAGGACGCCCGACGCGGCGAGCACCGACGCCTTGCGGGCCTCGCCGGGCGTGCCGGCGCTGTGGTCGAGGCCGGCCCCGACCAGGAACATGTAGAGGGTCAGGCCGATGGTGCTCAGCACGTACAGGACCGGCCGGACGTCGGGCGGGAAGAGGGCCGCCTGCGCCTCGGGGAACAGCCAGCCGAACAGCGTGGGGCCGAGCAGCACGCCGGCGACCATCTCGCCGAGCACGCGCGGCTGCATCACGAGCTGGGCCAGCCGCCCGCAGATCGCCGCCGTGACGAGGATCACGACGAGCGCGGGCAGCACCTTGAGCACCAGGGAGAGGTTGGGGTCAGCGGGTGCGGCGTGAGCCAGGGTGACGACCATGGTGTGCATACCGGTTCTCCGCATCGAAGGCGTCGGAAGCGTCAGGAGCTTGCGGTGCGTCGGTGGTGCGTTCGGGGTCTTCCGCGGTGGTGCGGGCCTGCCCCTCGGCCGGGTCGCGGCCGGCGGACCCGGCGAAGTGGCGCTCGCACAGCCGCAGCCGGTGGGCGTCCCAGACCATGTACGTGCCGAGCACGAGCTGCACGAGGCTGCGCCAGACGTCCTCCCAGCGATCGCGCGCCCGCATGTAGGCGAGCGCGAGGCCGGGCCGGTGCGGGGCGCCGAGCGGCGTGAGCAGGCAGGGCCCCCGGCTGGGCAGGGACCTGGTGTGGGAGACGGACGAGTCCAGCACGTAGCGGTCCAGGACCTCCCGCGCCACCACGCGCATGACGATCGGCGCCAGCCGCCAGGCCGGGCAGGGGCGGTTGGCCGCGACGCCGAAGGGGATGTGGTTGAGCTCCTTGGCGGGCCGGTCGAACCGGCCGGGGTCGAAGCGGCCGGGATCGGCGAACCCCGCCCGGTGGAACTCCGGATAGTTGAAGCAGAGCACCGAGCCGGCCGGGATCGTGGTGTGCTCGTCCAGCGCGATGTCCCCGCTGGTGATCCGGTGGGCGATGCCGAACAGCGGATACATCCGCAGCGTCTCGTTGATCACCCGGTCGAAGTGGCGGTCATCGGACGTACGGGCGCGCTCCTGCTCCTCCGGATGCTGGGCGAGGACGAGCAGCAGGTGCGCCATGCCCTCGGAGAGCTGCACGACGGCGGTGTTGAAGAACGCGCCCTGCAGGTAGTACGCCTGCTCGAGCGGCGTCAGCCCGTCGGGCAGCGGCACCCTGACCTTGTCCAGGCGGGGCAGCAGGTAGCGGGTCAGGCGGTCGCGGCGGTCCATGTGCCGCAGGCCCGTGCACTTCAGCGAGGTGACGACGTCGTTCGCGTTGGCCGCGATCAGGTCGCGGGCCTCGCGCGGGCAGGGCTCGGCGAAGACCAGCTCGTACGCGAACTCCGCCCACAGCGGCATCATCAGATCCCGCAGCCTGACCATCCCGCGCACGCCCTCCAGGCGGCGGGCCGCGCAGCGGCGGGCCAGCTCCTCCGCCTCGGCCTTGGGCACCGCGAGCAGCGCACGGGTGGTGCGGGCCACGGCGTCGTACCGCTCGCCCGGCTCCAGGTGCTCCTGGTGCATCTCAGGGCCGGGGGACAGCCAGTACCAGAACAGGTCGGACAGGGCCGCGCCCTTGCTGCGGCCGTTCGCGGCCGGATGGGAGTACAGCTCGCGGAAGCGGTCCACGCCGACCAGGTCGCCCGGCACCGGGATGCCCTCGTCGCCGTTGATCTTCGCGAACACCCGCTCCCGCAGCGCCACCACCCGGCGCGGCAGCCAGTACGGCAGGCTCACCAGGACGGCCACCACCGCGAGCGCGACGGCGATCGGCACGGCGACGGCCGGCTTGGGCACCATCAGCGGGGGCGCCAGCAGCGGGGGCCCCATCAGCACGGGCGCTGTCAGCAGGGGCACGCTCAGCATGGCGGCACCACCCTCCGCACCATGTCGGGGGTCAGGTCGCCGGCTCCGGCGCAGCCGCACAGCGTCATGGCCTGCTCGACCTCCGCCCTGAGCAGGCCGAGCACGTCGGCCACGCCCGCCTCGCCGCCCGCGGCCAGGCCCCACAGCACCGGCCTGCCGACCGCGACGGCGGCGGCCCCCAGCGCCAGCGCCTTGACCACGTCGGTGCCGCGCCGCACGCCGCCGTCCATCAGCACGGGCACCGCGGCCCTGTCGGCGCCTCCGCCCGCGCCTCCGGCCGAGCTCCCGGTCGTGCGCGCGACCTCGGCAACGATGTCCGGCAGCAGGTCGATCGCCGCGGGCACGCCGTCGAGCTGGCGGCCGCCGTGGTTGGACACCATGATCGCGGCCGCGCCGTGCTCGACCGCGAGCCGGGCGTCCGCCGGATGCGTGACGCCCTTGACCACGATCGGCAGGTCGGTCATGCCGCGCAGCACGTGCAGGTGCTCCCACGACAGCTCCGGCCACATCGCGATCGGCCGCACCGGGCCGCCCGGACCGTCGCGCAGGTTCTCGCAGTGCAGGTGGGCGGGCAGGTCGAGGAAGCCGTTGCGGATGTCGCGCCGGCGCACGCCCATGACCGGCGAGTCGGCCGTGACCACCAGCGCCCGGCAGCCCGCCGACTCGGCGCGGCGCACGATGCGCTCGGTGAAGGCCAGGTCGGGCTGCACGTAGAGCTGGAACCACAGCGTCGCACCCGGCGCGGCGGCGGCCACGTCCTCGACGGCGACCGTGGCGGCCATGCTGACGATCATGATGGTCTCCGCGGCGGCGGCCGCCCGCGCCGTGGCCCGTTCGCCCTGCGGGTCGGCGAGGCGGTGGAACGCCGTCGGAGCGATGAGCACTGGCATCGACGCGCGGCAGCCCAGCAGGGTGACCGCGGTCTCCGGGCGGCCCGCGCCGCGCAGGACCCTCGGCACCAGCGCGAGCCGGTCGAAGGCGGCCACGTTGGCGCGCAGCGTGATCTCCTCGCCCGCGCCGCCGGCGAAATAGTCGTAGTGCGCGGGGGCGAGCCGCTCACGCGCGGCTGCTTCGACGTCGCACAGTCGCCGGCCGCTCATGGGGCCACGCGCCTCGGCGGCAGGTACGCGCTCCGACGGGCCGTGCGGCGCGTGCGGGCCGTGCGGGCCGGTGGTCTGCGGGGCGGCTTCCTGGGGTGCGGCGGGCTCCGGGCGCGGGACGGAAGCCCGGCCGTCGACGGGGGCGGCCATCGTCGCGCGCATCACGCCGGGACCGCGGCCGTGCACCGGGCGAAGAAGGCCCGCAGCGGCTCGACGTGCACCTCGGGGGAGTCCCACTCGTTCTCCAGGTTCTCCGTCACGTGGTGCACGGCGACGGGCTCGCCAGGGACGTGATGACGGACGACGGGATGCAGGTAATGGCCCTCGTGGGCGCGGGCCGCGTCGTCCTGGCCAGGCCGGCTCACGTCGATGTCGAACGGGTCCACCTTGTCGTGGCCGGGGCCGTACTCCAGGGTGATGGAGAAGTGGCCGTGCCCGCCGATCGGGTCCTCCTGGAGGTCGTACGGCACCTCCTCGAAGTAGCGCGCCGTGCCGCCGTCCACCGTGATCACGTCGGCCAGCAGGCCGAACTGCTGCCACAGCGCCGACGTGCGGTTGATCCTGGCGATCACCGCGTCCGCCATCGCCGCCGGGTCGGCGGGCAGCTCCCTGCTCGGCCACGGCACCCCGTGGTAGCGCTGCTCCAGCACGCGGTGCAGGGCCCGCGCGCCGTAGCGGAAGCCGTGGATGAAGCCGCTCGTGCCGCGCTTGAAGTCGCGTGACTGGGTGAGGGTGCCCGCGAAGTACAGGCCGGGCACGTTCACCGACTCGTACGCGGGCGTCAGCTCGGGGAACCTGCCGCTCGGCGCCGGTTCGGGCCGGCAGTCGTCGGCGAAGATCGAGGAGTCGAAGCGGAACCCCGTGCACACGATGACCTTGTCGTACGGGATGTCCTTGGTGACCTCGTTCACCCGGACGAAGGCGACGGTCACCAGGTACGTGCCGTCCGGCCGCCGCTCGATGTTCCTGACGTGCCCGTCGAGCACGGCGTTCTGGGACTTCAGCTGGTAGGTGTCCAGCAGGCCGTTGTTGATCGCGCGGAGGTGGCCCACGTAGTGAGTGCGCCAGGCCAGTCGCAGCGAGCGGGGGCCGGCGACGTGGATGACCGCGGCCGTCTCCATCAGGTTGTCGGCGGTCTCGAACGCGGAGTTGCCCTTGCCGATGATGAGCACCCGCCGGCCGGTGTAGTCGGCGGGGTCGATGGAGGCGGTGCCGTACAGGTCGGCGGTCTCGACACCCGGGATGTCCGGGATGTTGGGCTTGCTCACCCCGGTGGCCACGATGACGCGCCGGGCCTCGAACGTCCGGCCGTCCTCGGCCGTCACCACGAACGGTCCCGGGCGCTCCACCCTGGCCACGCGGGTGCCGTACGCGATGCGCAGACCGCACGCCCGCGCGAAATCCCCGAGATAGCGGACCATGTCATCGGCATGCGGGAAATAGCGGTCGCTGTAGCGGGTGAACAGCAGCTCCGGATCGTCCGACAGCAGGGAGTTCCAATCCATCCGCAGGTTGAGCTCGGGATCGTCCCAGCCGGTGTGCTTCTTGTTGATCGAGATGAGCGTGCGGTGGCGCGGGAACGTGCGGAAGAACTGTCCGGGCTCCGTCCCCGCCTCCAGGATCAGGTAGTCGCGGCCGGCTTGCTGCAGGAAGTGACCGATCTGCAGGCCCGCCGGGCCGGCGCCGATCACCAGGTATTCCAGGGATTTGTCCGCCATTGCCGCCTCCGTCAGACAAAGTGCTTGACAGGACGATCGACATTTTTGGCAAGGAATTCTCAGAGAATGCTCAGAGAATCGTCCGGCCCTCCCGTGCCCTCCGCCTCGGCGAGCGCGGCTCGCCGCGTACGGGCCTGCGTCCGGAATTCGGCGTGGACGTGTGCGGGTGCGCGTCCCGGATCCGGGCGAGGGGGTGCGGCGGTGGGCCGAGGTCGCCGCGCCATGACCCTGGCGTGTCAGGGGGCGTGCTCAGGGGGCCGGCCGCGCGGCCTTCGCGGACTCCTCCCGCCCGCGGCTGCCCGTGAAGGCCGGGACGGCCGCCGTGGCCCCGTCCGGGCGGGGCCGCTCCGGGGGTTAGGCGAGGGTCCACTCCGCTCGCTGCGAGCCGAGGCCGCCCTTGATCGCGTACTGCAGCTTGGCGGGCCGCGCCGTCTGCGGCACCTCGAACACCACGACGCCCTTGCGCGAGTCGCCGCCGCTGATCGAGACCGAGCCGCCGAAGGCCTGGCCCTCGCGGATCCGGTCGAGGCCGGGCGTGTACTGGTGGTTCTCGTGGTCGATGAGCCAGGCGCTCACCAGCGGGGTGTCGTCGTAGTCGGTCTGGCCGGTGTTGGCGAGGGTGAGCTCGACCGCGACGAGCTTCTTGCCGGCCTCGGGTTTCAGGAAGTCGCCGGCGGGCGTGGCGGGGTCGATGACGCGGTTGACGGTGACGGTGACCTTGAGGCCGGGATCGGTGGCCTGGAGCGCGATCGTGCCGCCCAGGCCCGCCGTGCCCTGCCCCTGGTTCTGACCCTGGCCCTGCGACGCCGGCTGGGAGGCGGGCGGCCGCCCTGCCGGGTCCGTGGGCTGCGCCTGTGCGGGGTCGTACAGCCCCTGGGCGGGATCGGTGCTCTGGGCGGGGCCCGGCGTGCCCGCCAGCGGCTCTCTGGACGGCATGACCATGGTGGCCGACCCGCGCGCGTCCGGGCCGCCGTCCTCCGTCAGCACGATCGCCAGGGACGCGCCGCCGCCGGCGAGCAGCAGCGGAAGCCCCACCACGAGCAGCACGATCAGCGGAAGGTTCTCGTTACGCGCAGGCGTGGACGGCCCGTGGTGCGGCTGCCAGGACGGCGGGGCGCCGTAACTCGGGGCCTGCCGGTACGGCGGCGGGCCGTAGCGCGGCGGCTGATGGTACGGCGGGGGCGGGTATCCCACGGGTGACTCCTGGTAGGCGACGCACGAGATGGGACGATCCACCCGGCCATCCGGTTGTCCTTGATCGGTTTCCGGGGGCGCTGTCCATCCTAGGCCGCCCGAGGGCGGCTGCCGAGCGTCCAATATCGTGCGGGGGATGAGCAGACGTGGAGTACTTGTCACAGGGGCGTCCCGGGGCATCGGACGTGCGATCGCGGCGGCCTTCGCCGAACGCGGCGACCGGGTCGCGATCCACCACCGCGGCTCCGCCGAGGCGGCGCGGAGCCTCCTCGACGCGCTGCCGGGCGACGGGCACGCGGTGGTCCAGGCGGACCTGGCCGACCCCGAGGCGGTCAGGACCATGGTGGACACGGCGGCGGAGGAGCTGGGCGGCCGGATCGACGTCCTGGTCAACAACGCGGGCGTGTACCTGCACCATCCCATCGCCGAGACGTCGTACGAGGAGTGGCAGGACGCCTGGCGGCGCACCCTCGGCGTCAACCTGGTCGGCCCGGCCAACGTCGCCTGGTGCGCGCTGCGGCACATGGGCGAAGGCGGCAGGATCGTCAACGTCTCCTCGCGCGGCGCCTTCCGCGGCGAGCCCGAAGGCCCGGCGTACGGGGCGAGCAAGGCCGGCCTGAACGCCCTCGGCCAGTCGCTGGCCATCGCCCTGGCGCCGCGCGGCATCGCGGTGGCCACGGTCGCGCCCGGGTTCGTCGAGACCGACATGATCAACGAGCACCTCAAGCCCCCGCGCGGCGACGAGATCAAGGCGCAGAGCCCGTTCAACCGGGTGGCGCGCCCCGAGGAGATCGCCGCGGCCGTGGTGTACCTGGCCTCGCCCGAGGCCGAGTGGGCCAGCGGGGCCGTCCTCGACCTCAACGGAGCCTCGTACCTGCGCTGATGCCCGTCTGACGCAGATCTTGTGATCTGTCGGCTTTTCGGGGTTATCAGCGCGCACCGACGACGACGAAGGGCCGGCCGCCCTGGAGGCCCAGGCGCAGGCGCTGGAGGAGACGCCGGCCAGGAGCGTCCGCGAGGCCGTCGACGCCGGCCACACCCTGACATCCTGAGCTCCGGCGACATCCTGAGCTCCGGCCGCGGCGGTCAGGCGCGGGCCCGCCGCTCCAGCAGGAGCGCGCCCCGCCCGGCGAGCAGCGTGCGGCACCAGCCGCGCAGGTCCGCCGCCTTCGGCCCGTCCACCTCACCCGTGTCGAGCAGGTCGGCCCAGTCGAGCAGCGACTCGGCCAGCATCAGCGGCACCCCTCGCCGCTCGTGCACCTCGGCCGCCGCCTCGAAGTGCCCGGCGGCCCGCTCCTTGTCGCCCATCGCCACGCACAGGTGCGCGAGGTAGTGGTGCCCGCAGTGGTGGGCGACCGTGCCGTGCCCGAACGTCTCGCCGCCGCCGGCGAGCCGGTCGTACAGCCGCCCGGCCAGCTCGGCGCGGCCAAGCCGGGCGGCGGCCACGGCGAGGTTGTCCAGCGCGGGCCGGTGGGCCATGTTGCGCGGCGGAGTCTCGCCGCCGGCGGCGAGTATGCGGTCGAGCAGCGGCCCCGCCTCCTCGTCGTCCAGCTCGCACAGGTAGCGCAGCACCGCGTGCACCGGGTCGACCCGGGGCCCCTGCCCGGCCCTGCGCAGCCGGTCGCGCAGCTCCCACAGCCGCCCCTGGAGCCGCCGGATCTCCGCGATCTGCTCGGAGAAGATGGCCACCGCCTCAAGGCGGCGGCCGATCTGCGAGCCGAGCCGCAGCGCCGCCTCCGCTTCGGCCTCGGCCTGCGCCAGGTCGCCCTGCATGAGGGTCAGCCCGGCCCTGGAGTAGCCGATCAGCCAGGTGAGGTGCGGCTGGCCCAGGCGGTGCGCCAGCTCGTCGGCCCGGTCGAGCAGCGCCGCCGCCCGTTCCACGTCGCCGCTGTCGAGCACGGGAGGGGTGCGCTGCACGTACGCGTGGAACATCGCGAGGTCGTCGCCGGTGCGGCGGGCCGCCTCCAGCATCTCGTCGCCGTCGCGGTGGCGCTGGTGCAGCGGGTCGGCGGGGATGATGGTGAGGCTGCGCATGCCGAGCACGCTGGCCAGCGTGCGCGGGTCGCCCGACTTGCGGGCCAGGGCGACCGCCTCGTCGCTGAGGGCGAAGCGGCGCTCGCCGTCGGGCGCCCAGATCAGCTCGGAGGCGAGCTGCGCGGCCAGCAGCGCCCTGGTGCTGACGTCGGTGGAGTCGACGACCTTGCGCGCCTCGGTGAGCAGCGCGATGCGCTCCATGTCGGGGGCGGCCGAGATGCTGGTGCCCCGGTCGCCGCCGAGCGCCGCGGTGACGATGAGGTCGTTGCGCTCGCACTCCCTGGCCAGGTCGGCGGCGTCGAGCAGGGTGCGGCGGGCGTCGGGGTGCCCGGCCAGCCACATGGCCCTGCCGCACTCGACCAGCAGCTCGGCGCGGCGCTCCCGGGTGGCGCCGGCGGAGTCGGCGAGCAGGCCGAGCGCACGCTGGTACCAGGTGACCGCCTCGCGGTGCGCCAGCCCGGCCAGCGCGTGCTGAGCGGCGTGCACGGCCGCGTCGGCCGCCGCGCTCACCCGCGCCGGGTCGTGGCCCAGCTCGGCGGCGGCCAGCAGGTGGGCGGCCACCACGTACGGCCTGGTCCGCATCGCGTCGGGGTCGGTGGCGAGCAGCGCGTCGGCCACCCGCCCGTGCAGCAGCGCGGCGCGCGGGGCCGACAGCGTGTTGCAGAGGGCGGTCCTGGTCAGCTCGTGGGAGAACTGGCAGGACCCGTTGTCCAGCATGGTCACCAGGCCCGTGCCCATGGCCTCCTCGACGGCGGCGACGAAGCGCGGCTCGTCCAGGCCGAGAGCGCCGCGCAGCTCGGCCGAGTCCATCCGCTCGCCCACCGCGAGCAGGCTCACCAGGTCGCGGGCGTCGGGGTGGAGCTGCGCCAGGCGGGCCGTCACCATCCGGGTGACCGAGTCGGGCACGGCCAGCGCGTCGAGGTCCTGGCCCGCGGCCAGCTCCCTGATCACCTCGCTGAGCAGGAACGCGTTCCCGCCGGTGATGTGGTGCAGCCGCGCGGCGTCGGCGCGCGCCCGCGCCTGGATGAGCGCGTCGCTCACCTCGTCGAGCCCGAACGCCGGCACCGGGATCACCCGGGCGTCGGCGGTGAGCTTGTGCAGCTCGGCCAGTGTCTGCGAGGGCGCGGAGTCGACCGGCACCGGGCGCGACATGGCGAGCACGAGCAGCGGCAGCGCGTCGGAGTCCCACATCAGGGCGCTGAGCATCTGCAGCGACTCCAGCGTGGCCCACTGCAGGTCGTCGATGATCAGCAGGACCGGGCGCACGGTGGCCAGGCGCTCGACCAGCGTGCGGGCCGCGGCCATGAGCTGATAGCGCTCGGAGACCGGCTCGGTGGCCGGCGGCACCTGCAGCGACAGCGGCGGCGCGGCCAGCGACGGCGCGAGGCGTACGAGCTGGCCGCACTGCTGGTCGATGCCGGCCCGCAGCAGCAGCGCGGGCGAGGTGCGGGCCAGCCGCTCCACGGCGCCCGCGATCGGCTCGTACGCCCTTCGCGCAGGATCGGTGCACCGCCCGGCCAGCACCGTGAACTGCCGCTTGAGCGCCCGCCTGGCCACCTCGGAGGCCAGCCGGGTCTTGCCCACGCCCGCCTCGCCCTCCAGGATCACCAGCTTGCCGCCGAACTCGGCCGCCGCCAGCTCGCCGTCCAGCGCCTGCAGCTCCTGCTCGCGGCCCACGAACGGCAGCGCGTCGCCGTACTCCAGCCACGGCGCGAGCCCGCCGCCGAGATGGTGGTCGGCGCTCTGCCAGTGCAGCTCGTAGGTGTGCAGCGGCTCGCGCAGCCCCTTGCCGGGCAGCCGCCCGAGGTCCTTGAACTCGTGCCTGCTGCGCCCCTGCGCCAGCCGGCGCACCAGGTCCGTGCAGAGCACCTGGCCGCCCTCCGCCACCGCGACCAGGCGGGCCGCCTCCACCGTGGGCAGCCCGCTCACGTCGTCGTGCCCCCAGCACACGTCGCCCGCGGCCAGCGCCGCCCTGATGGAGATCTTCTCCATGGCCCGCTCGTTCTCGTCGGCCACCGCCTGCTGCACCGCGATGATCGCGTCGAGCCCGGCCGTGGCCGAGTCGAACACCGCCATGAGCCCGTCGCCCAGGCTCTTGGTGAACGACGAGCCGCTCGCCGTCACGACCGAGCGCAGCAGCTCGTACAGGCGGCGGAAGACGACGTTGGCGCGCTCCTCGCCGAGCCTGATGCGCAGCGCGGTGGAGCTCACCACGTCGGTGAACAGGATGGTCGCCGTGGTGAGCGTGCCCGGCTCATGTGGGGCTGTCACTGTGCGGCCCTTTCCGCCCGCGGGCGGGCGCTCGTAGCCTCGTGCGTACGTTCCTGCGGATCGCGCGCGCCTTCACCGCGGCGCGCGACTGCCTGATCCGCCAGGCGCGGGCCAGCTCATCCGGGATCCTGAACGCCGCCTGCCCGTCGGAGTAGCGGTCGATCATGGCGACCACGATGTGCCGCCCTGCCTTGCGTACCAGCCAGCGAATCACACCGTCCAGCGGCCCGGCCAGCCACGAGGCGCGGTGCGCGGCGCGCGCGACGGCGAACAGCGCGGTGAACCACCAGGCGGGCGCGGGCACGGCGAGCAGCTCGGGCACCCGGTGCGCGCCGTACGGGGCGTCCCTGAAGATCCAGTGGACCAGGCTGCGCGGCATCTTGCGCCAGCCCAGCGGCATGAACGCCTCCATCTCGCGCAGCATCACCGACATCAGCAGCCGGCCCTCCTCGCTGGACTCCAGCAGGCGGCCGAGGCGCGCGCTGACCGGCTCGACGTCGTCGAGCGTGAGCGGCCCTTCGCGGCAGACCTCGATGCCCATGAGGTGGCCGAAGACGCTCCAGGTGTAGAGGTTGGCGGCGCGCTCCTCGCGGGTCAGCACCACGCCCATGGTCTCCATGGCCTCCCAGGTCACCACGGAGAAGTCGAAGAGCGTGGCGAGCAGCAGCTCCTGGTTGACCGGCGGGCCGAACCGCTCGGTGTCCCACGTGTCGCCGTACCGCTCGTCGACCAGGGCGCGTACGAACGAGTGGAGGATGCGCAGCCCGATCGCCGTCGTGTGCCCGGGACCGCCGGGCTGGAGGCTGTCCGACGCCTTCAGCCCCATCACGTCCACCAGCATCTGCCCGGTCTCGGCGACCCTGCGGGTCAGGGCGTGCGAGGCGAGGTTCGACACGCCGGCCAGCACCTTGGCGCTGGAGACCTCCGCGTACGCCATGGGCAGGCAGGCGAAGAACAGCGCCGCCGACTGATACAGCCCGTAGTCGGCGAAGACGGCCTGCCCCCGCGCCAGCAGCTCCCGGTCGTTCCCCCACTCCGGCAGCTCCTTGGAGAAGTCGAGCGCGTCGAAGATCTTCGTGGCCGGTGGCTCCGCATCGGGGTCGCGCGCCGCCCGCTTGGCCGCACCCAGCTCCGCGACCACCTCCTTGACCAGCTCCAGCGCGTCCCGGCCCGGAGGCTGCGCCCGCATGTACTCGGCGACCACCTTGTCGATGCCGGGATCGGCCGACTGCCGCAGCCGCCGGAACCGCTCCTGCGGCCAGCGCTCGTCGAGATCGTTCATGTGCCCCGTACTCCAGATTCGGTCAGAGGCCGCCCCTTCTCCGCAGGGCGGCGACGTCCAGCAGCCTGATCGTCCGGCCCTCGACGGCGATGAGGTTGCGCGCCACGAGCGACTGCAGCGCCCGGTTGACGGCCGGGCGGGAGGCGCCGATCAGCGCGGCGAGGTCGGACTGGGTCAACCCGGGCAGGTCCACCACCTGGCCCGACCGGCCGTGCTTCTCGGCCAGCTGCAACAGCAGCTTGGCCAGCCGCCCGCCGAGGTCGAGGAAGGCGAGGTCGGCGGCCTGGTCGGTGAGCCTGCGCACCATACGGCCGAGCATCCGCAGGAACTCGTCGGCCAGCCCCGGATGCTCGCGCATGAGCTCCAGCAGCCGCGCCCTGGGCAGCGCGAACACCCAGGACGGCCGCGCGGTCACGATGGAGGCCGAGCGCGGCGAGTCGTCCAGCAGCGCCATCTCGCCGAACGTGTCGCCGCGGCCCAGCATGTTGAGGACGATCTCGTCGCCGTGCTCGGTGGTGAACACCACCTTCACCAGACCGTCCAGCAGCACGTAGAGCGACTCTCCCGGGTCGCCCTGATGGAAGATGATCTGCCCCGACCGGTAGCGGCGGTTCAGGCCCGCCCGCGCGGTGTCGCGGATGCCGCTCTCGCCGAGCACTTGGAACAACGGGATCTCCGCCAGCACGGCGGCGACCGGATCGGCGTCGTGGGAAAGGCCGCTGCGCCCGCTCATGCAAGAACTCTAGGCCGCGTACGCCCACCGGACAGCATCCCGAAAGCGATCTTTGAAATGTGACCAGCGACACACCCGGGCTGTCACGTCCGGAACAGCCATCCCTGATCATCCGGCGCACGGTGGGTGAGCCGGCCGGAGCCGACCCCCCTACTGTCCGGGCCGGCAGGGAGAACGACATGCACGTGGACACCATGGAACGACCCGGCACCCGCACCGTCGCCGAGCCCTGCCACGACGGCTGGTCCGACACGGGCGCGCTGGTGGCGGCCGCCCAGGAGGGCGACGCCGAGGCGTGGGAGCGGCTGGTCGCGGAGTTCAGCCCCATGCTCAAGGCCCGCATCCGCAAGTTCAGGCTCAGCCACGAGGACGCCCAGGACGTGCTCCAGACGACCTGGATGCTCGCCTGGCAGAACCTCAGGAGCGTCGAGGACGGCCAGCGCATGGCGGGATGGCTCGCCACGATCGCCTTCCGCGAATGTCTCAAGCTCACCCGTCGTACCAAGGAGATCTGCACCCCTGACCTGGACTCGCTGGGCAGCACCGACGACGTCGACAGGGAACTCGCCAGGATCTGGCTGGCCGGCACCCTCGAAGAGCTGGTCGAGGAGCTGCCCGTGGCCCAGCGGACGCTGTTCAGAGCGCTCACGGAAACCTCCGAGCCCCACTACGTGGACGTGGCGCGCAGGCTGGGCAGACCGGTCGGGAGCATCGGGCCCACCCGAGCCCGCTGCTTCGCGAAGCTGCGCGGCCTGCTGCAGGCACGCGAGATCACGCGCGACTTCCTCGACTGAGCTATTCGCCCGGTTCGCCCTGTGAGCCGAGCGGGATCGCCTCCAGGAACGGCTCGAAGTCGAAGTGCGCCATCTCGTACACGTCGGGGTCGGTCTCCGACGGGTACCGGTAGAGCCTGCGCGGACGCAGCCCCGGACGGTCGGCGAACATCCGGCTGATCGCCTGGGGCACCAGCCCCTTGCGCATCTCCTCGGCCAGCCCGTCCGCCACCTCCGGGTCGAACGGCACCCTGAACAGGGCGTCCACCTTGTGGTAGACGCGGAAGTAGCTGACGATGAAGCGCATCCTGTCGCGGTAGGACACCCAGTCGCGCACCCCCGCCAGCGACGCCTCGCGGTCCTCGGTGATGAACTCCTCGGCCAGCTTGCGCACCTTCTCGTTCTGGATGGGCGCCCACGCCTCGTCCAGGTCCACGCCGGGCGGCGGGGCCAGCGGCTTGCCGACCTTGATGTCGCTCAGCGGGGTGGCCACGGCGAACAGGTGGCGGGTGTAGAGCGAGGACCACAGGCTCTCCAGGACGCGGGTCGGCCAGGGCTGGTCGTCGTGCGCGGCGGCGTACAGGGGCAGGCGCTGGAACGGCCGGCGCGTGATCAGCGAGCGCAGCGAGCGCCACGAGACCCGGGTGAGCCAGCGCACCGGGCGGTACAGCACCAGCTCGAGCGCCGCCTGGGCGCGCGCCTGCTCGTACGCCGACAGCGCGATGTTCGCCCCCAGCAGCAGCTCGGCCCGCTCGTCCGGGTCCTCGGCCCGCGCCGCCTGCACCATGAGCTGCGCCGCGTCCTTCAGGTAGCGCGGGTCGGCGGGCGAGAGCAGGTCGGTGAGGAACGTGGGCGGCTGGGGCGTCAGATCCGACTCCGGGCTGACCTGCAGGAAGCGGTCGGGCGTGTCGTTCCACAGGTTGACCGCCAGGCTCGCCGTCTCCAGGAAGATCGCCCGGTTGGCCAGCGACAGCCCGAGCTGGTAGCTCGGGCCGAGCAACGTCAGCAGCGCGGCACGGAACAGCCGGCGGAAACGCTGCGGCACGCGCAGGCGACGGCCGAAGTCCTCGATGAACGGCGATTCGGGGCCGAGGTCGAGGCTCCTGCCGATGGCCTTGGAGGTCCAGGCGGCGTAGCAGTACCAGTTGTTGGCCTGGCGGCCGAGGCGCGCCGCGAGGTCGCAGGCCACGCGATGGTAGCTGTAGGCGATGACCATCGCTTCGAGCGCCGCGCTCCGGTCCTTGTACGCCGCGATGCGCAGCACGTCGTCGGCGGTCATCGGAGTGTCGGACATCAAGTCTCCCGTTATGCCGATCCCGTCGCCCCCGGGGCGTGCTCATCGGGTACAGAGCGTTCCCCGGCGGCGTCAGATACAGGACGTCAGTGACAGCCGGCGGCCCTCGCTTCGCCCCCGAAGCCGCCAGAGCGGAGCGTAAAAGCGCCCGGTTGCGGAGGACTTGCAATCTGACCGCCGTGCTTGTCAGGAGGCACGTCGTTCGTTGCGCGCGGCCCGCTCCGTCCGGGATGCCCGTATCGTCCTGCCCGCGCCGCTGGGGCCTCGGCCTGCCGTCCGGGGGCTTGGAGTGTCCTGCCCGCGCGCTGGGGCCTCGGCCTGCCGCCCGGGAGGCCCGGAGCGTCCTGCCCGCGCCGCCGTGCCTCGGCCTGCCGTCCTGGCCGCCCCGGGCGCGCCGCCCGGGGCGGGGCCGCTCACTCCTTGACGGTGATCTTGCTGAGCACCACGAAGCCGCCGAGCGCCCCCGCCGTGCCGGCGGCCGTGGAGGTGGTGAGGTTGACCACGAGGTCATAGATTCCGGGGGCGAGCTGCCCCCGCATCGGGATCGAGGCCGTATATCGCCCCGAACCCGGAGTGAACGTCATCTCGACAGGAGGCGAGGGGTGCCGCGACTCGCCACCGCCCATCCGATCGGCGATGATCTCCAACCGCCAGCGGCCCGTCAGCCAGTCGACGAGCTCACCGGTCACCTCCCAGCTCACATCCACGGTCCAGCCCTCGTCACGATGGACGACGTTCGTGGGTTGCGCCCCGGGATCGACCACCTGGCCGTGCAGAGTGCCGGCAAGCTGCTCTGGCGGCACTTTCATCACCTGGAATTCTCCGGTCGCCATGACGCGCTCCTCTCCGCGGGGCGGGTCCCCGTGTGAGGAGCAGAGCGACGACCATGGCGGCGAAATACCCGCATTTCACCGGGAGGTATGACAGCCGAGCCTGACCGGCAGGCCGGTGGCTAGCCGTCTCTGAGCCTGACCAGGTCGGGGCTCAGACCGTCCACGCCGCCCGCGCCGAGCAGTTGCAGCGTCCGTACGAGCTCGGCCCGCAGCAGCTCCAGCACCCGGTCCACGCCCGCCTCGCCGCCGGCCATCAGCCCGTACAGGTAGGCCCTGCCGACGAAGCAGGCGCGGGCGCCCAGCGCGACGGCCGCCGCCACGTCGGCCCCGCTGCGCACGCCGCCGTCGAGGAAGACCTCGGTGCGCCCGCCGACCGCCTCCACCACAGCAGGCAGCAGCTCGAGAGGAGTGGCCGCGCGGTCGAGCTGCCGCCCGCCGTGGTTGGACACCACGACGCCGTCCACGCCCAGCGCGGCCAGCTCCTTGGCGTCGTCGGCCCGCTGCACGCCCTTCACCAGCAGCCGCCCCGGCCACGCCGACCTGATCCACTCCAGGTCGGCGAACGTCACCGACGGGTCGAACATGAGGTTCGTCAGCCCCGCCAGGTCCTCAGGCGCGCCGTCCACCGTGGCGAACCTCAGCGGCTCACCGGTCAGGAAGTCGAACCACCACGCCGGATGCCGCACCGCCTCCAGCGCGCCGCGCCAGCGCAGCGTGGGCGGGACCGTCAGCCCGTGGCGCACGTCGCGCAGCCGCGCCCCCGCCACCGGCACGTCCACGGTCACCACCAGCACGTCCATGCCGGACTCCGACGCCATGGACAGCGTCTCCAGGTTGCGCGCGCGGTCGCGGACCACGTACAGCTGGAACCAGTTCCAGCCCGCAGGGGCGGCCGCGGCCACACCGGCCGGGGTGGTGGTGCCCATCGTGGACAGCGTGTACGGCACGCCCGCGCGCTGCGCCGCCCGCGCCACCGCCCGCTCGCCCGCGCGGTGCATCATGCGGGTGAACCCGGTCGGCCCGAGCACGACCGGCATCGAGATCCGCCGGCCCAGGATCTCCACCGCCGTCGGCGCCCGCGACACGTCGCGCAGCACCCGCGGCGCGAACTCCACCCGCCGGAACGCCGCCACCGACCTGGCCAGCGACACCTCCGACTCGGCCGCGCCGTCGACGTAGTCGAACACCATGCGCGGGGCCCGCCTGGCCGCCAGGCGCCGCAGGTCCCAGACGTCGGCCGCGGCCGCCACCCGGGCCGCACGCGACCACCGGGGGCGTTTCGGCATGACGGCTCGCAGCTCCCGCCACCGGGGCAGGCGCCGAGCGTCACCGCCTGTCGTACCGATGCAGGCACGCTACCACTACGGTGTCAGCATGATCGACCGCGCTGCAGGAGATCCGGCGACGGCCTTCGAACGGTGGGCGGCGCTCGCGGGGGACTCGCGCGCCTCGCGGGCCGTGCACGCCGAGCTGCTGGCCCGCTGGTCCGAGCCGCACCGCCGCTACCACGACCGCGCCCACCTGGCGGCCGTCCTGTCCGCCATCGACCTGCTGCGGGCGGAGGCCGGCGACGAGACCGCGGTACGCCTGGCCGCCTGGTTCCACGACGCCGTCTACGACGGCAGGCCGGGATGGGACGAGGAGCGCAGCGCCCAGCTCGCGCAGGCGCGGCTGCCCCGCTGCGGCGTGCCCGGGAGCCGGGTGGCGGAGACGGCCAGGCTGGTCCGGCTCACGGCGGCGCACGATGCGCTCGCACCCGGCGACCGCAACGGCGCCGTGCTCTGCGACGCCGACCTGGCGGTGCTCGCCGGACCCGGCTACGACGATTACGCCCGCGCCGTCCGCCAGGAGTACGCCCACATACCCGACGACCTGTTCGCCGCCGGCCGCGCCGAGGTGCTGCGCCGGCTGCTCGGCACGCCCGTGCTCTTCCGCACGGCGCGGGGGAGGAGGCTGTGGGAGGAACGCGCGAGGGCCAACATGACCGCCGAGCTAGCGGCGCTTGCGCCGGCGCAGCCCGGCCGCGACGAGACGCCGTAACAGCTCGCGCGAGCTGACCGCCTCCGCCCCGAGCGCCACCGCCCGCGCGTGCACGGTCTCCGGCACGTCGTAGTGGTCGCGGTCGAACGCCCGCGCCGGCACCCCCAGCCGCTGCGCGAACTCGTGCAGCTCCTCCAGCGAGCGGTCGCTGACGAGGTGCGACCACATCAGGCCGCGCGGCCCCGGCCAGTTGGGCGGATCGATCAGTACGGTCACCCTCCCAAGGGTAGGACCCGCCCGCGCACCCCTCAGCCCGCCCAACCCGCCCACCACGGCGCCCCCGCCCGGCGCGCTGCGCCGGTCTCCCCTCTCGCGGCGATCACCGCGCCGAAGCCGCCCTTCCCGCCCGCCTCGATCGCGGAACGGCGCCGAGCGGCCGGCGGCGCTGATCACGGCCAGGCTGACGACGTGCTCGTCCGCATGGCGGACGGCACCGCCCTACCAGGCGACGGGCAGCTCCTTGACGCCGTAGACGATGGCGAGCTCCCGGAACGGCACCTCGCCCGCCACGCGCAGGGTGGGGAAGCGGCGCAGCAGCGCGGGGAAGGCGATGCGCATCTCCATCTGGGCCAGCGGCGCGCCGATGCAGCGGTGGATGCCGTGACCGAAGGCCAGGTGGGAGCCCGCGGTCTCGCGGCCCGGGCGCACCTCGTCCATGTTCTCGCCGAGCGCGGGGTCGCGGTTGGCGCCGCTGAGCGAGCACAGCACCATCTCGCCCTTCTTGATCGTCACCCCGTGCAGCTCCAGGTCGTCGCGGGCGAAGCGGGGGAAGGCGACCTGCACGACCGTCATGTAGCGCAGGAGCTCCTCGACCACGTCCACGATGTAGCCGTCCACCTCGCGCACCTTGGCGGCCTGCTCCGGGTTCCGCAGCAGCCACAGGGTGCCGAGCGCGAGCATGCTGGTGCTGGTGTCGTGGCCGCCGGTGAGCAGGCCGTCGGCCATGCTGGCGAGCGTGCGGTCGTCCAGCTCGTCGCCGTGGTCGCGCAGCAGCTGCCCGAGCAGGCCCTCGCCGGGGTTCTGGCGTTCGCGGGCGACCAGGTCCACGAGGTACGTCATCGCGTCGTTGATCGCCTGCAGCGACGCCTCGGGGCCGCCGGTGAAGTCGAACCGGTCCTTGCTGATCTTGACGAAGTCGGCGCGCTCCTCGTAGGGGACGCCGAGCAGCTCGCACACCACCAGCGACGGGATGGGCAGGCAGAACTCCTCCATGAGGTCCACCGGCATGCCCTCGGCGCCCTTGGCCTCCACGCGGTCGAGGTACTCCTGCACCATGGCCTCGATGCGCGGCTCGAGGCGGCGCAGGCGTCGCATGGTGAACTCGGGCGTCAGGAACCTGCGCAGCCGCGTGTGCTCGGGCGGGTCGCGGAAGCCGAGGCCGCCCGGGTCCTCCTGGTTGGAGCCGAGCCCGATCACGCCGGCGAAGTCGTTGCTGAAGCGCTCGTGGTCGCCGAGCACCGCGCGGACGTCCTCCCAGCGGGTGACGAGGTAGACGGTCTGCCCTCCGGGGATCTCCATGGGGTAGACCGGGTGCTCGTTCCTGATGCGAGCGAGCTCGCCCACGGGGTCGAACCCGTCACGCATGAACTGGACGAGCGGGAACTCTTCTGTCTCTGACATCGATATCCGTCCTGCTGGGATGCATCACACCAAGCGGGATAAGTCCCTCCGTCGATGCTCCCATCCGTCTAGGTGGATGTTCGCCCTCCGAAAGGAGGAATTTATCCCTCCGTCTGGCCGATGACCTCGGCGGGGTCACCTGGCTGAGCTGCCACTTCCCGGCTCTCATTGTGCGTTGCCCGCCCCCGCCCCTGCCACCCTTGGAACTCCCGGCCGCCTCTGAACGTGCCCCACCCCTGAGCGCTCGCCCGCCCTTGCGTGTGTCTCCTCATCCCCGGGGAAGCGGGCCAGCGGGGTGGTCGGTCGCGGTCGTGCACGTTGCGTCAAGGTCACAGAACTGCCGTGAAACCTGGGCAAACTGGGGCAGCAGACGGCGTTTGGCGTACAAGATGACGACATTCTGCAATGATCTCGTCGCATAGAGCCGGAGTTTGAGCCCTCACGGATAGTGACAGATGCCGACATTTGATGAAATAACAGCCTTCATCAGCGAGAACCCGCTCGCCACCGCCGTCTACGCGCTGCTGGGCCTGGCCGGACTGGGCCTTGCGTTCCTCGCGCTCAGGCTGATCTGGCGCGTCGTCTCCTGGCTGTGGGCCAGGTACGTCGCCCCGCGCCCCGTCGAGGACGTGCTGACCATCGTGGCGGCCTCCATCGCCACCGGCGTCTCCGCCCAGGGCATGTGGCGCTTCTCCGGTGACGTGCTGGGGCTCGACGGTCCCCTGAGGTTACTGCTGTTCGCGTTCATCGAGGTCGCGATCATCACCAGCGCCGTACGCGCCCGCCGCAACATGCGCGAGAACTACTCCGCCGGCATCGACGGCATCGCCGTGTGGGCCCTGACCTGCCTGACCGCCGTGCTGTCCAGCATGGACGCGCGCAGCCTGCCCGAGGCCGTCTTCCGCCTGGCCGCCCCGCTGGTGGCCGCCTGGCTGTGGGAGCGCGGCATGGCCATCGAGCGCCACCGCATCCGCGGCACCGGCCGCATCAACTGGCGCATCACCCCCGAGCGGATGCTGGTCAGGCTGGGCCTGGCCGAGGTCAGCGACCGCACCGCCAGCGAGGTCGACGCCCACCGCAGGCTGACCAGGGTCGCGCTAGCCGCCAAGAAGGCCAAGGCGCTGCGCGAGGGCGGCGCGTCAGAACGCAAGATCCGCGCCGCGCTCGCCAAGCTCGACAAGGCGATGGACCAGGCCGTCGAGCACACCGGCCTGGCCGTGGACCCGCAGCGGCAGGAGGCCCTGCTGGCCCAGATCGCCGCGCTCTACAACACCTCCGCACTCATCGACGCCGACCCCCGCGTGCCCTGGGAGCGCGACGCCGAGCAGCAGCCGGTGCCCGCCCGCCCCGAGCTCCCGCCCGCCATCGCCGAGCTGGTGCGCGAGGAGGACGAGGAGGTCACCGTGCTCGACACCACCCCGCAGGTGCTCAGCGCCGCCGAGCGCGCCGCCAGGATGCGGGCCGCCCGCGAGTACTGGGACCGGCAGATCGCCAAGGGCATCGTCCCCCGCACGATCGACATCGCCCAGGAGATCGGCATCCCGCTGGCCACCGCGCGCGAGTTCCGCGCCCTCTGGAAGCTGGAGCCGCGGGCGCACGCCCTCATCGAGGCGCTCTACCAGCAGCACGGCATCGTCGACACCGGCGCCTTCCCCGCGATCAACGACGACGGGCGGGTCCTGACCACCAAGTCCTAGCGGCCGTTCGCGGCTAGCATCGTGCCCGCAGGTGACCGGGCACGAGAGGGGGCTCGCTTGCGGGAGCGCACGCTCGACCGCGTCAGGAAGCTGCTGGCCAAGGCGGAACGCACCGACAACGAGCACGAGCGGGCCACGTTCATGGCCGCCGCGTCGGCGTTGATGGCCAAGTACGGCATCGACTCGCTGCCGCCCGCCGGCACCCGCCAGACCCCCGGCGACCGCATCGTCACCCTGCCGCCCCCGTGGGCGAGAGAGAAGGCCCGGCTGGTGAGCCTGGTGGCCCAGGCCGTGCGGTGCCGGCCGCTGCTCATCGGGCGCGGCGACGGCGGCCAGCGGGTCCACGTGTTCGGCTTCGCCGCCGACCTGGAGCGGGCCGACCTGCTGGCCACCTCGCTGCTGCTGCAGATGGCCTCCGGGCTGGCGAAGGCCGTGCCGCCTCCCGGCGCCGCCGTGCGCGCCTACCGGCGCTCGTGGCTGCTCGGCTTCACCGACGAGGTCTACCGGCTGTTGTGCGCGGCCGAGGCGAAGGCCGAGTCCGAGGCCGCGCCGGCCGGCACCGGCGCCGCGCTCGTGCTGGCCGACCGCAGGGCCGAGGTCGATCGGGCGGTCGCCGCCCGCTACCCGCGCATCCGCATGAGCGTGCCGAGGACCAGCGGCACCGGCTACCGCGACGGCGCCGCCGCGGGCCGCGAGGCCGACCTCGGACGTACGGGAATGACCGGCGCCACAGCCCTGGAGCTCCAGCGGTGAGCCCTGCCCGGCCGGTCGTTTGATCGCCCGGCGGGCGGGGCATAAGCGCGCACACGGAACGCAGTCCGCCGAAGCGAGACAGGTCACCGTGAACGCATCCGTCCGCGTCGCCGCCGGCCACCTCCGCTCGCTCGCCCGTGACCTCCTGACCGCCGCGCCCGTCCCGCCCGCGTGCGACGGCACGTTCGCCACGGTGATCACCGCGGCGGGCATCTCCGCCTCCGTGCCGCCGGACGATCACATCGCCCGGGCCGAGTCCTTCTGTACGGCCTGTACGGCCTGTACGGCCTTACGCGTGAGCGGCCCCGAGGCCGTCGTTCCTGGGGAGCCCGCGGCCCGCACGCGCGCCGAGCGGCCGACGGAGGGCGCGCCGGTGCGGGCGGAGCCGGACGCACCGAGCGGTTCGGCGTTCCGGCCTGCGCCACCTTCGGGACGGCGTTCGCGGTGCGGCCGTTCGGCGGCGTTCCTCATCGGCACGGCGGTCATCTCGTTCGCCGCCTGCTGCGCCTCACGCGAGAGCAAGGACGGACATCCACGCAAGGAGTGAGCCTGCATGGACATCAACGGCAGCGTCGCCGTGATCACCGGCGGCGGCACCGGCATCGGCGCGGCGGTGGCGGAGCGCCTGGCCGCCAAGGGAGCGGCGGCGGTGGTCGTCAACTACTCCCGCTCGGCCGATGAGGCCCGCGCCACCGTCGCCAAGCTGGAGAGCATGGGCTGCAAGGCGTCGGCGATCGCCGCCGACGTGTCCGGCGACGCCGCCGTCCGCAGGATGGCCGAGCGGGTGCTCGCCGAGCACGGGCGGGTGGACGCGCTGGTGTGCAACGCGGGCACGACCACGTGGGTGCCCTTCCCCGACCTGGACGGCCTCACCGACGAGGTGTGGCATCGGCTGCTCGGCGTCAACCTGCTCGGCCCGTTCTACTGCATCCGCGCGTTCGCGCCCGCCCTGCGCGCCGCGCGGGGCGCCGTCGTCAACGTCGCCTCCGTCGCCGGCCTGCAGGCCACCGGCTCGTCCATCGCGTACGGGGTGAGCAAGGCGGCGCTCATCCACCTCACCCGCGACCTGGCCGCGGCGCTCGGCCCGGAGGTGCGGGTGAACGCGGTCGCGCCCGGCATCGTCGCCACCCGCTGGCACATCGACCGGGTGGGGGAGCAGGTGTTCTCCGAGATGGCGGCCAAGGAGGAGCTGAAGGCGCCGCTGCGGCGCACCGCACGGCCCGAGCACATCGCCCAGATGGTCACGGCGCTGCTGGAGTCGGACATGGTGACGGGCGAGGTGCTGGTCGGCGACGGCGGCCGCCACCTCGGTTACTGACCCGGCGCTCGCGGAAGGCCCGCTCCCGGGCAGGGGCGGGCCGGTCAGCTCAGGGCGGCGGTGACGAGCGAGCGGGCCTCCTCCTGCACCTTGGCCAGGTGGTCGGGCCCCTTGAAGGACTCGGCGTAGATCTTGTAGACGTCCTCGGTGCCGGACGGCCGGGCCGCGAACCAGGCGCTCTCCGTGGAGACCTTCACCCCGCCGAGCGGGGCGTCGTTGCCGGGCGCGGTCGTCTGCACGGCCGTGATCGGCTCGCCGGCCAGCGACGTGGCCGTCACCTGCGCGGCCGAGAGCCTGCCGAGCACGGCCTTCTCCTCGCGGGTGGCGGGCGCGTCGACGCGGGCGTACGCGGGCTCGCCGAACCGCTCGGTCAGCCTGCGGTAGTGGGCGCTCGGCGACTCGCCGGTGACGGCCAGGATCTCGGAGGCCAGCAGGGCGAGGATGATGCCGTCCTTGTCGGTGGACCACACCGAGCCGTCGCGGCGCAGGAACGACGCGCCCGCGCTCTCCTCGCCGCCGAACCCGAGCGACCCGTCGAGCAGGCCGGGCACGAACCACTTGAAGCCGACCGGCACCTCGTACAGCGGGCGGCCGAGCGACTGCGCGACGCGGTCGATGATGCCGCTGCTGACCATGGTCTTGCCCACGCCGGCGCCGCCGGGCCAGCCGTCGCGGTGGGCGTAGAGGTAGGAGATGGCGACGGCGAGGTAGTGGTTGGGGTTCATCAGCCCGCCGTCGGGGGTGACGATGCCGTGCCGGTCGGCGTCGGCGTCGTTGCCGGTCGCGATGTCGTACCGGTCGCGCCTGGAGATGAGCGAGGCCATGGCGTACGGCGACGAGCAGTCCATGCGGATCTTGCCGTCCCAGTCGAGCGTCATGAACCGCCAGGTCGGATCGACCTCCGGGTTGACCACCTCGAGCGCCAGCCCGTGCCGCTCGGCGATCTCGCCCCAGTAGGCCACGCTCGCGCCGCCGAGCGGGTCGGCCCCGATGCGCACCCCGGCCGACCTGATCGCGTCGAGGTCGACGACGGAGGGCAGGTCGTCGACGTACGTGCCGAGGAAGTCGTAGCGGCCGGCCCGCTCCAGCGCCGTCGTGTACGGGACCCGGCGCACGCCCTTGAGACCGTCCTGCAGCAGCTCGTTGGCGCGGTTCTGGATCCAGGTGGTGGCGTCGGTGCCGGCGGGGCCGCCGTTGGGCGGGTTGTACTTGAAGCCGCCGTCGGACGGCGGGTTGTGCGACGGTGTCACCACCACGCCGTCGGCCAGGCCGCCGGCGCGGCCGCGGTTGTGGCGCAGGATGGCGTGGGAGACGGCGGGCGTCGGCGTGTAGCCGTCGCGCGAGTCGATCAGCACGTCGACGCCGTTGGCCGCGAACACCTCGAGCGCCGAGACCCGCGCGGGCTCCGACAGCGCGTGGGTGTCGACGCCCAGGAACAGCGGGCCGTCGGTGCCCTGGTCGCGGCGGTACTCGCAGATCGCCTGGCTGGTGGCCAGGATGTGGTCCTCGTTGAACGCGGCCTTCAGCGACGAGCCCCGATGCCCCGATGTGCCGAACGCGACCCGCTGCCCGGCCTCACCGGTGTCGGGATGCAGCGCGTAGTAGGACGTCACGAGCCTGGCGACGTCGACCAGATCGGAGGGCCTGGCGGGCTGTCCTGCGCGTTCGTGGGTCATGTAGGTCACTTTACAAACGCGGACCGGCCCGGCGGATGACCGCGCGGCGGCGTGGGGGATAGATTCGCCTCAGCCACTAGAACGGAGTTCTGTTCCATGCGATACGGCATCGTGCTCTCCCAGAACGCCAAGGATGGCGATCCCATCACCGACCTGCGCGACCAGATCGCCGACGCCGCCGGGCGCGGCTTCTCCTCGGCCTGGATGTCCAACATCTTCGGCCCCGAAGCCATCACCGCGCTGACCGCGGCCGGCGTCCAGGCTCCGCCCATCGAGCTCGGCACCGCCGTCGTGCCCACCTACCCGCGCCACCCCGCCGTGCTCGCCCAGCAGGCGATGACCGCCAACGCCGCGCTCGGCGGCCGCTTCACGCTCGGCATCGGCCTGTCGCACAAGGTCGTCATCGAGGACGTCTACGGCTACAGCTACGAGCGGCCCGGCCGGCACATGAAGGAGTACCTGGACATCCTGCTGCCGCTGACGCGCGGCGAGTCGGTGTCGTACCGGGGCGAGACGCTCACGGCGAACCTGCGGCTGACCACGCCCGGCGCGGGCCTGCCCGTGCTCGTGGCCGCGCTCGGCCCCCGCATGCTCAAACTCGCCGGCACCGTCGCCGCCGGGACCGTGCTCTGGATGACGGGCCCGAAGACGATCGCCGAGCACATCGCGCCGACCATCACGGCCGCCGCGGCCGAGGCCGGGCGCGAGGCGCCGCGCATCGTCTGCTCGCTGCCCATCTGCGTCACCGACGACCCCGAAGGCGCCGTCGCCCGCGCCAACAAGATCTTCTCCATGTACGGGACGCTGCCGAGCTACCGTGCGATGCTCGACAGGGAGGGTGCGGCGGGACCCGGCGACGTCGCCGTCGTCGGCGACGAGGAGACCGTGCTCGCCAGGCTGGAAACGCTCAGGCAGGCCGGGGTGACCGACTTCGCCGGCGCGCCGTTCGGCGACCGGCGGCGCGCACTCGACCTGCTGACCGGCGCGGCGAAGGGCTGAACGGCCGACATCCCCATAAGATCCGACAAGGTGAAGCACGTGCTCCATGGCATCGATGTGTCCAACTGGCAGGGCACCGTCGACTGGGCCGGACATGCCGAGGCCGGAGTCGCCTTCGCCTTCGCCAAGGCGAGCGAGGGCGGCGACTTCACCGACAAATGGTTCGCCCGCAATTGGAACGGCATGCGGGAGAGCTGGATCGTCTGCGGGGCGTACCACTTCGCCCGGCCCAAGGGCGACCCCATCGAGCAGGCGCGCCACTTCCTGCGGGTGATCGCCTCCGCGGGCGGGCTGCGCCGCGGCGACCTGGTCGCGCTCGATCTGGAGACGAACGACGGCGCGCGGCCCGAGCGGGTGGCCCGCTTCGCGCGCCGCTGGTGCCACTACGTCGAACGGCACGGCGGCGTGCGGCCCTTCATCTACACCTTCAACGCGTTCGCACGCGGCGGCCACTGCGCGGGCCTGGGCGAATATCCGCTGTGGATCGCCAGCCCGGAAAGCCCGCGCGGCCGTCCGCCGGTGCCCAGGCCATGGCGCGACTGGACCATTCACCAGTACGCCAACAGCCCCATCGATCGCAACGTCTTCCACGGATCGCGGCAGGAGCTGACAAAGCTGGGGTTTCACCCGCGATAGCATCGGTGTTCATCCACCGAACCCAGCCTCGGTGCCGGGCATCGAGCGCGATCCATGAGGAGACACCGTGTCAGCCGAGCTACGCATCACCCTCGCCGGAGCCGAGCGTGTGGTGGCGGCGGGCACGACGGCCGGTGAGGCGCTCGAGGCCGACGGCCGTACCGTCATCGCCGCCAAGGTCAACGGCGAGGCCCGCGACCTGACCCACGTGCTGTCCGACGGCGACGTCGTCGAGCCGATCGAGATCTCCAGCGAAGAGGGCCGGGCCATCGTCCGCCACTCCACCGCCCACGTCATGGCGCAGGCGGTGCAGGAGCTGTTCCCCGAGGCCAAGCTGGGCATCGGGCCGCCCGTCGAAAACGGCTTCTACTACGACTTCGACGTCGACCGGGCGTTCAACCCCGACGATCTCAAGCGCATCGAGAAGCGCATGCGCGAGATCGTCAAGCAGGGCCAGCTGTTCTCCCGCCGGCCCGTCTCCGACGACGAGGCGCGGGCCGAGCTGGCGGCCGAGCCGTACAAGCTGGAGCTGATCGGGCTCAAGGGCGGCGCCGACCAGGAGGAGTCCGTCGAGGTGGGCGCCGGGCAGCTCACCATCTACGACAACCTCGACCCCAAGACCGGCGAGCTGCGCTGGAAGGACCTGTGCCGCGGGCCCCACGTGCCCTCCACCCGGTCCATCCCGGCGTTCAAGCTCATGCGCTCCGGCGGCGCCTACTGGCGGGGCAGCGAGAAGAACCCGCAGCTCCAGCGCATCTACGGCACCGCCTGGGAGTCCCGCGAAAAGCAGGACGAATACCTCAAGCTGCTCGAGGAAGCCGAAAAGCGCGACCATCGCAAGCTGGGCGCCGAGCTCGACCTGTTCAGCTTCCCACCCGAGCTGGGCAGCGGCCTGCCGATCTTCCATCCCAAGGGCGGGATCATCCGCAAGGAGATGGAAGACTACATGCGCAGGCGGCAGGCCGAGGCGGGCTACGAGTTCGTCAACACGCCCCACATCACCAAGTCGTCGCTGTTCGAGACCTCCGGCCACCTGCCGTGGTACGCCGACGACATGTTCCCGGCGTTCGAGCTCGAGGGCACCGAATACCGCGTCAAGCCGATGAACTGCCCGATGCACAACCTCATCTACCGGGCGCGCGGGCGCTCCTATCGCGAGCTGCCGCTGCGGCTGTGCGAGTTCGGCTCGGTCTACCGCTACGAGAAGTCCGGCGTGGTCCACGGCCTGACCCGGGTGCGCGGCATGACGCAGGACGACGCGCACATCTACACCACCCGCGAGCAGATGGCCGACGAGATCAAGTCGCTGCTCCGGTTCGTGCTCAGCGTGCTGCGCGACTTCGGGCTCAACGACTTCTACCTCGAGCTGTCCACCCGCGACGACTCCGAGAAGTTCATCGGCGACCCGGCCGAGTGGGAGGAGGCCACCGAGGCGCTGCGCCAGGTGGCCACCGAGTCCGGCCTCACGCTCAAGGACGACCCGGGCGGCGCGGCCTTCTACGGCCCCAAGATCTCCGTCCAGGCCAAGGACGCGATCGGCCGCACCTGGCAGCTGTCCACCATCCAGCTCGACCTCAACCAGCCGAAGCGGTTCGGCCTGGAATACCAGGCGGCCGACGGCTCCCGGCAGACCCCGGTGATGATCCACCGGGCGCTGTTCGGCTCCGTCGAGCGCTTCCTCGGCGTGCTCACCGAGCACTACGCCGGCGCCTTCCCGCCCTGGCTCGCCCCGGTCCAGGTCGTCGGCATCCCGATCGCCGACGCCCACGTGCCCTACCTGCAGGACGTCGCCAAGCGGCTGCGGGAGAAGGGCATCCGGGTCGAGGTCGACGCCTCCGACGACCGCATGCAGAAGAAGATCCGCAACGCGCAGAAGGCCAAGGTGCCGTACATGCTGCTCGCCGGTGACGAGGACATCGCCAACGGCGCGGTCTCCTTCCGGTACCGCAGCGGTGAGCAGAAGAACGGCGTGCCGATCGACGACGCGATCGCCGAGATCGTCAGCGCCGTCGAACACCGCATCCAGGTCTGACCCGCCGCGGCCCCTCCACGGGTGCCCTCGCCGGTGACGGCTTGCGCGCCGCCCGTCTGCGGGGCGGCGCGCCCCGCGTCCCGGGGCCTGCGGCACCGCGTGCCGCCTCCGAGCGGCGGGCTCACCTCGTGAGGCGGCGCCACGGGCCTGGTTCCTGCGCGGTGTGCTCACCCCCTCGGGCGGCGATGCGCGCTTCACCAAGGCCCGGCCACGCTTCGGACGTGGCCGGGCCTTGACGCGTCGCCCCCGCTCACCTCGAGACCCCGTGAGGCGGGGCCGGGCGGTCGCCGGTGGGTGATCAGCGGGGGTAGAGGCGGAAGGAGACGGCCGGGCGGCCGTCGAAGCGCTTGGCCTCCTCGCGGGCGAAGCCCTCGATGAGCTCGCGGGCGTACACCTCAGGGTCCGCGCCGGGCTGCAGCGCCTCGATGTACGCGCGATGCTCCATCAGGGAGCGCACACCGCGTTCCAGGCCGTCGGTGACGTCCACGGCGTGCGTCGGAGCGTTGGAGCCCGCCACGGCGACCCAGCGCACGCCGTTCCAGGGGCCGGGGCCGGCGTCGGGGAAGATCCAGCGGTTGCCGGCGTCGCCGACGGCGTCCATGGTGGCCCGGCCGACCGCGCGGTGGTCGGGCGTGTTCCACTGCGCGCCGCCCCAGGTGTCGTCGAAGTTCAGCGTGATCACGAGCTCCGGCCGGTGGCGGCGGATCGCGGCGGCGAGGTCGCGGCGCAGCGCGGTGCCGTACTCGATCACTCCGTCGGTGTGGTCGAGGAACTCCACGGCCGTCACGCCGACGACCGCCGCGCTCGCCAGCTCCTCGCGCTCCCGCACGGGTCCCGCCTCGGCGGGGGAGAGCGTGTCGATGCCCGCCTCGCCTCTGGTCACCATCAGGTACGTGACCTCACGCCCGGCATCGGTCCACACGGCGACCGCCGCCCCGCAGCCGTACTCCAGGTCGTCGGGGTGGGCCACGATGGCCAGAGCGCGCTGCCAGTCGTCGGGCATGGGCTCAAGCTGCTCGGTCATGCCTGCCATCCTGGCAGCCCGGGACGGCGCCGCGCACCGGTGTCTCCCCGAACCTCAGGCCGCCCAGGTCGGCGGCGCCCGGCACCTCCAGCGCGGCCACCTTCCGCACGACCTCGTCGGCGACCTTGATCCGCCCCGTCACCGGCGGCGCCCTCGATGCCGGACGGCGCGGTCTTGGAGAAGTCCTCCGGGAGAGCACCGGCGGCGGGCTCGGCCACGGGCCGGTGCGGACTGTTCGGCCAGGGCTTCGCCCATGGCGTCCCCCTGCCGAAGGTGATCAGGATTCTGCCGGAAGAGACCCCGGTGTGTCCGGGGTCCTATGCTGCTAGATATGCACGATCAGGCAGGAGCCGGGACCCCCGACAACTTCGAGCGGCTGTGGACCCCGCATCGGATGGCCTACATCAAGGGTGAGAACAAGCCGACAGGCACCGGTCCGGACGACGGGTGCCCCTTCGACGCCATTCCGAAGATGAGCGACGAGGACGGCCTGATCGTCAAGCGCGGGCAGCTCGTGTACGCGGTGCTCAACCTCTACCCGTACAACTCGGGCCACCTGATGGTGGTGCCGTACCGGCACGTGTCCGGCTACGACGAGCTGGACGCGGCGGAGGTGGCCGAGCTGGGCGAGTTCACCCAGCGGGCGCTGCGCGCGCTGCGCAAGGCGAGCGGCGCGCAGGGCTTCAACGTCGGCATGAACCTGGGCCAGGTCGCGGGCGCGGGCATCGCGGCGCACCTGCACCAGCACGTGGTGCCGAGGTGGGGCGGCGACACGAACTTCATGCCGGTCGTGGCCCGGACGAAGGTGCTGCCGCAGCTACTTCGCGACACCCGCCGGCTGCTCGCCGACGCCTGGGAGTGACGCGCGCCGCGGCCTGGGCGGCAGTGCGCCGATGCCGGTGGCCGGCAGCAGCGGCACGGCCAGGGCGAGCGCCATCGACGGCACGGCCGCACGGGAGTCGTTGACGAGCATCCCGATGGGGCCGCTGACGAGCGTGCCGATGAGGCCGGCGCGCAGCGCGGGGAGTGCTCGAACGCGGCCGGCACGACCCCCGCCGACGCCTGCTCGAGCCGTAGCTTCCCATGCGTCACACCCGTACGGAGCCCACTTCGCCCCGATCATGTCCAGAAAAAGGCGAAGGGCCGGTCTCCTCCGATGGAGACCGGCCCCTGCGCGTTCAGGTCAGGCGGCGGACGTCAGGACGCCTTCACCTTCACCTTGACCGCCTCGCTCTCGTTGTGCAGCCGGTCGAGCGCGGTGACGAGGTAGGTGCCCGGCGACTTCACCGTGTAGGACGGGTCGCTCACCACGGCCACCAGGTTGCGCGCGTCGGTGGTGCGGCAGTCCTTGCCGGACTTCGGCACCTGGTAGATCGCGTACGAACGGGCCCCGTCGGACGGCTTCCACGACAGGCGCGTGCCGTCGGCCTTGGCACCCGCCGGCATGGCCGGAGCCTTGCCGCCGCGCTCCTCCATCAGCGGCAGCAGCGCGGGACGGCTGTAGTAGGTCTTGGTGACCCGGTCCATCGCGCCGAGCGGGTTGGAGACCAGCTGCTTGGCGCTGAAGTAGACGGCGCCGTCCACTTCCTTGTTAGCGCGGTTGAGGCCGATCTGGGCGGCCAGCTCGCCGGGCTTGGTCCAGGCCCTGTCGTCCTTGCTGCCGACGCGGTAGAGGCCCTGGCCGATGTAGAGCTGCACGTCGCTGCCCTTGACCGCGTCGGACCACCAGCGCACCAGCGTGCGGTAGTCGGCCGCCTTGTGGCCGCGCGGCCAGTAGAGCTGCGGCAGGACGTAGTCGACGGTGCCGGCCTTGATCCAGGCGCGGGCGTCGGCGTAGATCGAGTCGTAGGCGGACATGCCCGACGTCTTGGACCCGCGCGGGTCGTTGGAGGTGTTGCGCCAGATCCCGAACGGGCTGATGCCGAACTTGACGTGGTTCTTCGTCCGGTGGACCGCCTGGTCGACCTGCTCGACCAGCTTGTTGACGTTGGACCTGCGCCAGTCGGCGAGCTTTTGGCCCTTGCCGTACTTCTTGAAGGCCGCGGCGTCGTCGAACGTCGCCCCGGCCACCGGGTACGGGTAGAAGTAGTCGTCGAAGTGCACGCCGTCGACGTCGTAGCGGCCGACCACGTCGGTGATGACCTTGGTCACGTGGTCGCGCACGGCGGGCAGGCCCGGGTTGTAGTAGAGGCGGCCGCCGTACTTGACCGTCCAGCCCGGGTGCTTCTTCGCCGGGTGCCCCGCGGGCAGCTTGGCGATGTCGTCGCCGTAGGAGGCGCGGTAGGGGTTGAACCAGGCGTGGAACTCCATGCCGCGCTTGTGCGCCTCGTCGATGAGGAACGGCAGCGGGTCCCAGCCCGGATCCTTGCCGGCGGTGCCGGTGAGGTATTCGGACCAGGGCTCGAGCGAGGACTTGTAGAGCGCGTCGGAGGCCGGGCGCACCTGGACGAAGACCGCGTTGAGGTTGCGCTTGGCGGCGCTGTCGAGGATCTTCACGTATTCGGCCTGCTGCCTGGCCTTGCTCAGCCCCGCCTTCGACGGCCAGTCGAGGTTGGTCGTCGTGGCGATCCACACTCCGCGCAGCTCACGCTTGGGATAGCGGGCGTCGGGCTTGCAGGCCGCGGCGGGCGCGGCGGCGGCCGGCTTCTTCGCGCTCGCCGCTTTGCCCGGCTTGGCTTCGGGGCCCCAGACGTAGGCGGCCGACATGGTCGCGATCGTGAGAGCGGTGGCGGCGAGAAGTGGGCGTGCAGTTCGCATAGTGCCACCCAGTGTGGCAGCTTCTCAGGCATGCTCGCGACGAAAACCGCAATAATACCGTGATGTGTCTGTTACATAAGCCGCGAGCCGTGCCGGGAGGGGCAAATGCCAGGAAAATGCCCTCCCGGCCCGTCACGTCCGGTCGCGATCGCCGTACCCGCCGGTCAATCGTTCGCGGTCACCTTGCTCGCGAGGTTCGGCGGCAGCGGCTCGTAGCGCAGGAACGTCCGCGTGAACGTCCCCGTCCCGTGTGACATGGATCGCAGATCGATGGCGTACCGTGTGATCTCCAGCTGCGGCACCTCCGCCTTGACCAGCGTGCGGCCCTTGCCCACCGGCTCGGTGCCGAGCACGCGCCCGCGCCGCGACGACAGGTCGGACATCACCGCGCCCACGTAGTCGTCGGCCACCAGCACCGAGATCTCGTCCACCGGCTCGAGCAGCAGCGTCGGCACCTTCGACGCCGCCTCCTTCAGCGCGAGCTGGCCGGCGATCTGGAAGGCCATGTCGGAGGAGTCGACCGAGTGCGCCTTGCCGTCGTACAGGGTGACGCGCAGGTCCACCATCGGGTAGCCGGCCACGACGCCCCGCTCCATCTGGGTGCGCACGCCCTTCTCCACCGACGGGATGAACTGCCTCGGCACCACGCCGCCCACGATCTTGTCGACGAACTCGAAGCCGGAGCCCGACGGCAGCGGCTCGATCTCCAGGTGGCAGATGGCGTACTGGCCGTGGCCGCCGGTCTGCTTGACGTTGCGGCCCATCGCCTGGCACTTGCCGCCGAACGTCTCGCGCAGCGGCACCCGCAGCTCGACCCGCTCGACCTCGACGCCGTGCCGCTTGGCCAGCCGGTCCAGCAGCACGTCGGCGTGCGCCTCGCCCATGCACCACAGCACGAGCTGGCGGGTCTCGGCGTTGTTCTCCAGCCGCAGCGTCGGGTCCTCGGCCACCAGCCTGCCCAGGGCCTGCGACAGCTTGTCCTCGTCGGCCTTCGACTTGGCCTTGATCGCCACCGGCAGCAGCGGCTCGGGCATGCTCCACGCCGTCATCAGCAGCGGGCGGTCCACGTCGGAGAGCGTGTCGCCGGTCTCGGCGCGCGACAGCTTCGCCACGGCCACGATGTCGCCCGCGATCGCCTTGGACGCGGTGCGCTGCTGCTTGCCCAGCGGGCAGCTCAGGGTGCCGATGCGCTCGTCCACGTCGTGGTCCTCGTGACCGCGGTCGGCCAGGCCGTGGCCGGAGACGTGCACGCTCATGTCAGGGCGCAGCGTGCCGGAGAAGACGCGCACGAGGCTGATGCGGCCCACGTACGGGTCGCTGGTGGTCTTGACGACCTCGGCCACGAGCGGCCCGTCGGGGTCGCACGTGATGCCCTGCACCGGCTTGCCCGACAGGTCGGTGATCTCCGGCAGCGGGTGTTCGAGCGGGGAGGGGAAGCCCTGCGTCATCAGTTCCAGGATCTCCTGGGCGCCCACGCCCAGCCCGCTGCACAGCACCGGGTAGAAACTGCCGCGCGCGACGGCCTTCTCCAGGTCGTCGATGAGGACGCCGGTGTCGATGGGCTCGCCCCCGAGGTAGCGCTCCATGAGCGACTCGTCCTCGCTCTCCTGGATGATGCCCTCGATCAGGGAGCCGCGGTACTCCTCGATCTGCGCCTCGTACTCGGCGCCCGGCTCCTTCTCGGTGCGCTCGCCGGTCGCGTAGTTGTAGAACTTCTGCGTCAGCAGCCCGATCAGGCCGTTGACGTGGCCGTTGGTGACGACCGGGAGGTAGAGAGGGGCCACGCCGTCGCCGAACTTGTCCTGGCAGGTGGCCAGCACCTCGTCGAAGTCGGCGCGCTGGTGGTCGAGCTTGGTGATGACCACCGCGCGCGGCATGCCCACCTGGGCGCACTCCTCCCAGAGCATCTGGGTGAGCCCGTCCACGCCGTCGCAGGCCGAGACCACGAACAGCGCCGCGTCGGCCGCGCGCAGCCCGGCGCGCAGGTCGCCCACGAAGTCGGCGTAACCGGGGGTGTCCAGAAGATTGATCTTGATGCCGTTGTGCACCATGGGTGCGACGGCGAGGTTGACGGATCGTTGCTGCTTGACCTCGACCTCGTCGAAGTCGGTGACCGTGTTGCCGTCCTCGACGCGTCCCGGGCGCTGGATGGTGCCCGTCGCGGCCAGCAACTGCTCGACGAGGGTCGTCTTGCCTGCTCCTGAGTGGCCGACCAGCACGACATTGCGAATCGCATCCGCCCTGTCGGCCGCGGGTGCCCTGCCCGCGGCTCCTGCGGCGCCGCCAGAGTGCCTTTCCGCCACATCGCCTCCCGCTAACTGTTCGTCTCACTTCGTGAGACGGCTCGGTCGATGGGGGGACGCCGTCCAGCCGCGTCCGGTAGCTCGCTCCCGTCGCTCCTCGGCTCAGGCGGCGTCGCTCCCTTCGCGTTGGTCCGTCTGCCAACGCCGCGCCCGCGCGGAGGGTCGTCGGAAACCGCATGGACGCGGTGTGTTCACCAAATACCCGTGTGGCGGATATCACAAGGGGTCCGGGGCAAAGAAAGTTGTCAGCCCGTCCATGGCCTACGATCGGAGCGCGATGCTCAAACTCCTGCGCCCGGCCGTGACCCGGATACTCACCCCGCTGGGCAGGGCCCTCGCCGGCCGCGGGATAGGCCCGAACGCCGTCACGGCGGTCGGCACCCTCGGCACGGTGGTCTCCGCCCTGCTCTTCTTCCCCCTTGGCCAGCTCGCCTGGGGGGCGCTCGTGATCACCGTCTTCGTGCTGTTCGACCTGCTCGACGGCGTGGTCGCCCGGCTCGGCGGAAAGGGGGGCAGCACCTGGGGCGCCTTCCTCGACTCGACCTTCGACAGGGTCGCCGACGCCGCCATCTTCGCCGGCCTGATCCTGTATTTCTTCCAGCGCGGCGACACTCTGACGGCCTCGGTGACGCTCGCCTGCCTGATCCTCGGCGCCCTGGTCTCCTACGCCAAGGCCAGGGCCGAGGGGCTCGGCCTGACGGCCGACGTCGGGCTGGCCGAGCGGCCGGAGCGGCTGGTGGTGGCGCTGGTCGCGGCGTTCCTCGAAGGGCTCGGCGTCCCGTACGTCCTGCCGGCCGGCATGTGGCTGCTCGCGGTCGCCAGCCTGATCACCGTGGGCCAGCGCGTGATGGCCGTGCACCAGCAGACCAGACAGCAGACTGGGCAGACGAGGGAGAGATGAGCGACAAGCCATCGTTCGGCGACCGCGTCGTGGCCGCCGGGTTCGCGGCCGGCTGGACACTCGTGCCGCTGCTGCCCGAGCGCCCGACGGCCGCGGTCTTCCGGTTCCTGGCCGACCGGGTCCACGCCAGGCGCGGCAAGTCGGTGCGCCGCCTGGAGTCGAACCTCGCCCGCGTGACCGGCCTGGAGCCGGGCGGGCGCGAGCTGAGCGAGCTCACCAAGGCGGGCATCCGCTCGTACTTCCGCTACTTCCACGAGATCTTCCGCCTGCCGAAAATGGACCGCGCCGAGCTGGTGCGGCGCACCCACGTCATCGGGGCCGAGCACATCCATGACAACGTCGCGGCCGGGCGCGGCGTGGTGCTGGCGCTGCCTCACATGGGCAACTGGGACCAGGCGGGCGCCTGGCTGGTGAGTGTGGGCCACCCGTTCACCACCGTCGCCGAGCGGCTGCGGCCGGAGTCGCTGTTCCGCCGCTACGTCGCCTTCCGCGAGGGCCTCGGCATGGAGGTGCTGCCGCTGACCGGCGGCGACGGCCACAACTTCGGCACCCTCGCATCGCGGCTGCGCAAGGGCGGCGTGGTCTGCCTGCCCGCCGAGCGCGACCTCACCAAGAGCGGCGTGGAGGTGCGCTTCTTCGGCGCGGCCACGAAGATGCCGGCGGGGCCCGCGCTGCTGGCCGTGCAGACCGGGGCCGCGCTGCTGCCCGCCACCGTCTACTTCGTGGGCGACGACTGGGGCATCCACATCCACGAGGAGCTGCCGGTGCCCGCCGAGGGCACCCGGCAGGAGAAGGTCGCGGTGCTCGCGCAGGGCCTGGCCGACGTGTTCGAGAAGGGCATCTCCGAGCATCCGGAGGACTGGCACATGATGCAGCGGCTCTGGCTGGACGACCTGGATCCCCGATGAGGGTCGGCATCGTCTGCCCCTACTCGTGGGACATGCCGGGCGGGGTGAAACAGCACATCGACGACCTGGCGCAGGCGCTCATGGCGCAGGGGCACGAGGTCTCCGTGATCGCACCGGCGGCCGACGACGACGAGCTGCCGCCCTACGTGACCGGCGCCGGGCGGGCCGTGCCCGTGCCGTACAACGGGTCGGTCGCCAGGATGTCGTTCGGCTTCCTGTCGGCCGCGCGGGTGCGGCGCTGGGTGCGCACGGGCGAGTTCGACGTGCTGCACATCCACGAGCCGCTGATCCCCAGCCTGGGCGTGCTGGCCTGCTGGGCGGCCAAGGGGCCGATCGTGGCCACCTTCCACGCCTCGTTCAACCGCTCCCGGGCCATCGCGGTGGCCGAGCCGCTGCTGCGCAGCGCGCTGGAGAAGCTGAGCGGCCGCATCGCGGTCTCCGACGCGGCCCGCAAGAGCCTGGTCGAGCAGTTCGGCGGCGACACCGTGCTCATCCCCAACGGCGTCACCGTCTCCCGCTACACCGACGCCGAGCCGCTGGACGGCTGGGGCCCCGACGGCGCCACGATCGGCTTCCTCGGCCGCATGGACGAAGAGCGCAAGGGCCTGCCCATCCTGCTCGACGCGTTCACCATCCTGGCCGGGCAGCGGCCCGACGTGAAGCTGCTCATCGCCGGGCCGGGCGACGAGAAGGACGTCTACGAGCGGGTGCCGAAGCGGTTCAGGGACCGCGTGACGGTGCTGGGCATGGTGAGCGAGGCCGACAAGATCCGCGCCTACCACTCGGTCGACGTGTTCTGCGCGCCCAACACCCGCGGTGAGAGCTTCGGCATCGTGCTGGCCGAGGCCATGGCGTCGGGCGCGACCGTGCTGGCCAGCGACATCCCGGCCTTCCGCAAGGTGCTGGGCGACGGCCAGGCGGGCGCGCTGTTCACCAACGGCGACCCGGCCTCGCTGGCGCGCGAGGCCGCCGCGCTGCTGGACGCGCCCGAGCGGCGGGCCAAGCTCGCCGCCGAGGCGCTGGTGGCGGTGCGCAAGTACGACTGGTCGACGGTGGCGCGCGACGTCGTACGCGTCTACGAGACCGTCACCATGAGCGGCGCGGGCCGCGTGGAGGAGGACCTGTGAGACTCCTCGCGCGCGCGGCCGCCGCGCCGCCCCGGTTCGCCGAGGAGGACCTGTGACGACCACCATGATCGTGTTGATCGTGGGCATCGTGGTGGTGCTCACGGCGGTGTACATCTCCTGGCGCGCGGGCCGGCTCGACCGCCTGCACCTGCGCCTGGAGCTGGCCCAGCAGGCGCTGGACGCCGCTCTCATGCGGCGCAGGGCGGTGGTGCTGGAGCTGGCCGGATCCCGCCTGCTCGACCCCGCCACGTCGCTGGTGCTGGCCGCGGCGGCGCACGAGGCGCGCGCGGCGGGCCCGGAGGAGCGCGAGCACGCCGAGAGCGACCTGTCGCGCACGCTGCGCGCGGTGGTGGACCAGGAGCGCTTCAGGGAGAAGCTGTCGGAGTCGCCGGGCGGCCGGGCGCTGCTGGAGGAGCTCGACGCGGCGGTGGCCAAGGTGGTCTACTCGCGCCGGTTCTACAACAACCACGTCGCGGTCACGCGGGCGGCCCAGCGCCGCTGGCTCGCCAGGACGTTGCGGCTGGCCGGGCACACCGAATACCCCCAATTCTTCGAGATTGATGACAATCCGCCCGCAGCCATGGCAACCGAATGACCTAATTTCGGGAAGCCAGTAAGCTTCATCCCGATTTTGGGCTGAAGCGAGGAGATGTACACGTGCGGCTACCCCGGTTGATCACCCTCTGGCTGGCCGGAGCGGCCGTCTTGCTGCCTGTCGCGGCCTGCTCGTCCGAGGAGCCGGCCGCGGGTTCCGCACCCCAGGCGGCCACGGACGCACCGAGTGAGACGCCACAGGAAGAGGAAGAGGTCAAGGCGCATCCGTTCACCGGCAAGCCGTACGACACGCTCAAGCCGGTGCTGGCCGTCAAGATCGAGAACACCGCGGCGGGCAAGCCGCAGCTCGGGCTCAAGAGCGCCGACATCGTCTACGTCGAGCAGGTCGAGGCCGGCCTGACCCGCCTCATGGCGATCTTCTCGTCGAAGCTGCCGCCCAAGGTGGGCCCGGTGCGCAGCGCGCGCATCTCCGACCTGCACCTCACCCCGCAGTTCGGCAAGCCGGCCTTCGCCTACTCGGGCGCGCAGACCAAGATGCTGCCGTTCATCGCCGAGGCGTCGCTGTACGACGTGGGCGACACGCGCGCCCCCGGCGCGTACTTCCGCCAGCCGGGCCGCTACGCCCCGTACAACCTCTTCGCCCACACCAAGAAGCTGCTGGCCGCGGCGCCCAAGGCGAGCAAGGCCAAGGACATCGGCTTCACCTTCGGCGACCCGCCCGCCGAGGGCGGAGTGCCGCGCAAGTCGTACACGGTCAAGTGGCCCGCCGCGCGCTTCACCTTCACCTGGTCAGAGGCCAAGCAGGAGTGGATGATCTGGCAGGACGGCAAGAAGGACATGGCGGCCGAGGGCGGCCAGCTCAGCGCGCCCACCATCGTCGTGCAGTACACCAAGACCGAGCGCTCGCAGTTCCACGACCTGAACCAGAGCTACACGCCGCTCGTGCACACCACGGGCAAGGGCTCGGCGATCGTGCTGCGCGACGGCAAGGCGTACAAGGCCAGGTGGGAGCGGGAATCAGAGGACAGTGGCACGACGTTCACCACGGAGAGCGGCGAGCCGATGAACTTCGCGCCCGGTCAGGTCTGGGTGGCTCTCGCCAGCCGCAAGCCCGTCATTCCCTGACCCCGCACATACGCCGATCTGTAGATGTACGGCGCTGAATCCTGACATCTTGGCATGTCGGGGGAGGGGTCGTTCAGGACCTACGATGGGCTTGATAACTTACAGAACCGCCGTTGAGAGCCCGTGAGGATGACCGTGTCCAGCAGCACGCCAGAAAGCACCCCCGTCACCGGAACCGCGCGCGTCAAGCGCGGCATGGCCGAGATGCTCAAGGGCGGCGTCATCATGGACGTCGTCACCCCCGAGCAAGCCAAGATCGCTGAGGACGCCGGCGCGGTGGCCGTCATGGCCCTCGAGCGCGTGCCCGCCGACATCCGCGCGCAGGGCGGCGTGTCGAGGATGAGCGACCCCGACATGATCGAGGGCATCATCAACGCCGTGTCGATCCCCGTCATGGCCAAGGCCCGCATCGGTCACTTCGTCGAGGCCCAGGTCCTGCAGTCGCTGGGCGTCGACTACATCGACGAGTCCGAGGTGCTGACCCCGGCCGACTACGCCAACCACATCGACAAGTGGCAGTTCACCGTGCCGTTCGTGTGCGGCGCCACCAACCTGGGCGAGGCCCTGCGCCGCATCACCGAGGGCGCGGCCATGATCCGCTCCAAGGGCGAGGCCGGCACGGGCGACGTCTCCAACGCCGTCACCCACATGCGCACGATCCGCGCCGAGATCAAGCGGCTCACCTCGCTGCCCGAGGACGAGCTCTACGTCGCGGCCAAGGAGCTGCAGGCCCCGTACGAGCTGGTCGCCGAGGTCGCCAAGACCGGCAAGCTGCCGGTCGTGCTGTTCACCGCGGGCGGCATCGCCACCCCGGCCGACGCCGCGATGATGATGCAGCTCGGCGCCGAGGGCGTCTTCGTGGGCTCCGGCATCTTCAAGTCGGGCGACCCGGCCAAGCGGGCGTCGGCCATCGTCAAGGCCACCACGTTCTACGACGACCCCGACGTCATCGCCAAGGTCTCGCGCGGCCTGGGCGAGGCCATGGTCGGCATCAACGTCGACGAGATCCCGCAGCCGCACCGCCTGGCCGAGCGCGGCTGGTAGGCCCCGCGGGCGGCGACGACACGTTCCGGAAAAGGCGGCATCCGCGAAGGAGGCCGCCTTTTTCGCTGACTCTCCGTACGGACGCTGAAGCGCGGCCCGGCCCTGCACCGGGGGCCGGGCCGCCTTCCGCCCGGAATATTAGCCAGGCTAAGTTTGTTGTGACGTCCATGCAGGACGATCCCCCCTACCTGGCAGAACAGGTCTCAGCCGTGCTCCGCGACCTGGTGCTCCTGCTCCGGCGCACCGTCGCCGGACAGCCCGTCACCAGCCAGCAGCTCGGCGTGCTCGCCTCACTCGAACGCGGCCCCAGACGCATGACCGCGCTGGCCGAAGAGCACGGCGTCCAGCTGCCGACCATGACCGTGCAGATCAACCGGCTCGAAGACGCCGGGCTCGTCGCCCGCGGCACCGACCCGGACGACGCCCGCGTCAGGACGGTCGAGCTGACCGCCGAGGGCCGCGAGCGGCTGCACGCCGGCCGCCAGGCCAGGATCGCCCACCTGACCCGTGAACTGGAGGCGCTCACCGACGACGAGCGTTCCGCACTCGCGGCCGCGCTGCCCGTCCTGGGCAAGCTCGGCCGCTCGTAAGGACCTAAGGAGCATCATGCAAACCGGCGGCGGCATCCTTCGCCAGCCCATGTCCGTCTGGGCCACCGCGTTCGCCGCGGTCGTGGCCTTCATGGGCATCGGGCTCGTCGACCCCATCCTCCCGTCCATCGCCCAGGGGCTGGACGCCACCCCCAGCCAGGTCTCCCTGCTGTTCACCAGCTACTTCCTGGTCACCGCCGTGGCGATGCTCGTCACCGGATGGGTCTCCAGCCGCATCGGCGGCAAGCGCACCCTGCTCGCCGGGCTCGCGCTCGTCGTGGTGTTCGCCGCGCTCGCCGGCACCTCCACCAGCGTCGCCGAGCTGGTCGGCTTCCGCGCCGGCTGGGGCCTCGGCAACGCCCTCTTCGTGGCCACCGCGCTCGCCGTCATCGTCGGCGCCGCGAGCGGCGGCGCCGAGGCGGCCATCATCCTGTACGAGGCCGCGCTCGGCCTCGGCATCTCCGCCGGCCCCCTGGTCGGCGCCCTGCTCGGCGACTGGAACTGGCGGGCCCCGTTCTTCGGCACCGCCACCCTCATGGCCGCCGGCCTCGTCCTCATCCTCACCCTGCTCAAGGCCACGCCGCGGCCGCGGCAGAAGACCCGGCTCAGCGCCCCCATCCGCGCGCTCGCCCACGGCGGGCTGTCCACCACCGCCTTCACCGCGCTGTTCTACAACTTCGCGTTCTTCACCGTGCTCGCCTTCACGCCGTTCATCCTCGGCATGTCGCCGTACGGCATCGGCGCGGTCTTCTTCGGCTGGGGCGTCTGCGTGGCGCTCGCCTCGGTGTTCGGCGCGCCGCCGCTGCAGCGCAGGCTCGGCTCCGTCAAGGTGCTGCACCTGTCGCTCGCCCTGCTCGCCGTCTTCCAGCTCGGCATCGGCCTGTCCGCGTACGAGGGGTCCTGGCAGGCCGGCGTCATCGCCTTCACCGTCCTGACCGGGATCCCCATCGGGCTCAACAACACGGTCTTCACCGAGTCGGCCATGGAGGTCTCCGACGCGCCGAGGCCCGTCGCCTCCGCCGGATACAACTTCGTGCGCTGGATGGGCGGCGCGCTGGCCCCGTTCATCGCCACCAAGCTCGGTGAGGACGTCGGGGTCGCGGTACCGTACGCGGTGGGCGCCGCCTGCTGCCTCATCGGCATGGCCGTCCTCTACCTGCGCCGCCACCACCTGCGCTCGCTGATCGAGATCGACGCCGGCCACGGCGTGCGCGACGCCGCCACGGCCTGACTTCCGCGCGGCCCCGCCACGCTTGACCCCGTGCGGTCCTGCGGCGGCCACCACCTCCTGACCCCGCGCAACGCCTCTCGAACGGCCCCCGTCGGAAGACGGCGGGCCGTTCTGGTGTTGAATTGTCGGAAACCCGTACCCGGATGAAAGGATCGCCCGTGCCCACGATCGGTGTGCTCGCCCTCCAAGGAGACGTGCGCGAGCATCAGCGCATGCTTCAGGAGGCCGGCGCGACGGCCGTCGCCGTACGCCGCCCCGCCGAGCTGGACGCGGTCGACGCCCTGGTCATCCCCGGCGGCGAGTCGACCACCATGTGGAAGCTCGCCGAGAGCTTCGACCTGCTGCAACCGCTGCGCGTCCGCGTCAAGGAAGGCATGCCCGCCTACGGCTCGTGCGCCGGCATGATCATGCTGGCCGACCGCATCGAGGACGGCGTCGCAGGTCAGCAGACCATCGGCGGCATCGACATGGTGGTCAGGCGCAACGCGTTCGGCCGCCAGGTCGACTCCTTCGAATCCGACCTCGACTTCGCCGGACAGCAGGTGCACGCGGTGTTCATCCGCGCTCCCTGGGTCGAATCCGTCGGCTCGGACGTCGAAGTGCTGGGCAGGTGCGAGCCTGGGGATAGGATCGTCGCGGTCCGTCAAGGTCCGTTGCTCGCTACGTCGTTCCACCCCGAGCTCACCGGGGACGTACGCGTGCACCGTTACTTCGTAGACATGGTGAGGGAGCTCTAGGTAAATGTCCGGCCACTCAAAATGGGCGACGACGAAGCACAAGAAGGCCGCACTCGACGCCAAGCGCGGCAAGCTGTTCGCCAAGCTCATCAAGAACATCGAGGTGGCGGCACGGACCGGTGGCCCTGACCCGGACGCCAACCCCACCCTCTTCGACGCCATCTTCAAGGCGAAGAAGAACTCCGTGCCCAACGACAACATCGAGCGGGCGCGCAAGCGCGGCGGCGGTCTCGAAGCCGGCGGCGCCGACTACCAGACGATCATGTACGAGGGTTACGCGCCCGGCGGCGTCGCGGTGCTCATCGAGTGCCTCACCGACAACCGCAACCGCGCCGCGTCCGAGGTCCGGGTCGCGCTCACCCGCAACGGCGGCTCCCTTGCCGACCCCGGGTCCGTCTCCTACATGTTCAACCGCAAGGGCGTCGTCATCGTCCCCAAGACCGACGGGCTCGACGAGGACACCGTGCTCATGGCCGTCCTCGACGCGGGCGCCGAGGAGGTCAACGACCTCGGCGAGAGCTTCGAGGTGATCTGCGAGGCCGGTGACCTCGTGCCGGTCCGCAAGGCCCTCCAGGACGCAGGCATCGACTACGACTCGGCCGAGTCGAGCTTCGTGCCCTCGATCACCGTGCCGCTCGACGAGGAGGGGGCCAAGAAGGTCTTCCGCCTCATCGAGGCGCTGGAGGACAGCGACGACGTGCAGAACGTGTTCGCCAACTTCGACGTCTCCGACGAGGTGCTCGCCGCCCTCGACTGATCCGTCCTGACAGGGCCCGGCGGTCTCTCCGCCGGGCCCTGTTGCGTACGGCGGTGTTGCGTACGGCCCTGTTGCGTACGGTGGTGTTGCGTACGGCGGCGTTCCGTGGCGCGGCGTTTCGCATGGCGTGGTTCCGTACGGCGGCGTACCGCCTGGAAGGGCGGGTCCCCGGCCGCCCGGGACCCGCACGAGGGCGGGCCGCTCGAAGCGGCGGAGCACGCGGGACACCGGGCCGCCCTCCGCATGGTCGCTTCCCGACCCCGTGCGGGCGCCCCCCGGAAGGGCGGGGCGGGGTGCTTGAAGTGGCGTGCCGCTTGAGACCGTCACACCGAGCGCGGCCGATCACCCGGCGGGCGAGGACGACCCGTCGGCGGTGGGCCGCCTGGGCGGCGGGCAGCGGCGGCGCGTCCGGCCGGGCGGGTGTTCTCGCTGACGGCCGAGGGCGGGGCCGCTCGTGTCGGGTGCGCGGGAGGGGCCGGCACCGTAGGGCCGGGCGACGTGAGCGCTCGACCGGGCGGGCACGTGGGTGCGGTGCGCCGGGCGGGTGCTGCTGTCGCTGGCGGTGGTGACGTTCTCGCCGGTGGCCGTGGCGACGTCCTGGCTGCGCGGGCTGCTGCCCGAGGCGTCCGGCCTCGTCACGCTGGTCCAGGGGCTGCGCGATCCCGCCACCGCGCCCGGCGCGCTCCGGCTCATCGTGGCCGCCGCCACGTTCGGGCTCGTTGCGCGCTGGCCGTGATCGCGTTCCTGCCTGCGCGGCGCGGCGGCACTCCGAGGGGTGCCACGGTCGTGGTGGGCGTCCTCGTCGCGCTCGCCGTCGTCGCGACCGCGCTGCAGACGTTCGCGCTGGGGCAGGTGCTCACCGGCGCTCAGCGCACCGCGTTCGCGATGGGGCAGGGGTTCACCGGCGCTCAGGGCGCCACAGAGACGCTCGCAGGGCTCCCGTACGACTACGGCCTTCAGGGCGGCCCGGTTCGGCCTCGGTGCGGCCGTGGCGACGCTCACAGGGGCCGTTCTGGGCGTGCTGGGCATCGCCGCCACGGTGGTCGCGGTCGTCTCGGGCCTGCGCATCGGCCTGAGGCGCAAGGACGTACCGGCCGGCCCCTTGAGCGCGAAGAGCGCGACGGTTCCGGCTGCGGCGGGCGCGGCGACCGGCGACGGCCATCGAACGCCCGCGAGTCACGGCGGGGCGGGCGCGTACGGGCCTCGGAGCGGGCCGCCGTCCCCCTACGCGCAGGGCGGGCAGGCGGCGTGGGCCGGGCCAGGGCCGTCCGCCTACCCGCAGGGCGGGCAGGCGGCGTGGGCCTGGTCAGGGCCGGCCGCCGCACCGCATGGTGAGAAGGCCGCGCAGCCCGGACAGAGCCGGACGAAGCCGACCCCGGCGGGCCTGGCGATCGGCATCGCCGCCTTGGCGGTGGTCGCGGTGGCCGCGTTCCTGTTCACCTGGCCGTGGATCGACGGCCTGCTCGCCCCCAAGCCGGGCGCGGGCGGCGCTTGGACGTCCCCGCGCTCGTCGTCCTGACCTTGCTGTGCAAGGGCCTGGCCGAACGCGCCGGCGGCGACTTCTTCTCCGGCGTGGTGCTGCCCTCGCTGCCGATGGCGGGCATCCTGGCCGGCGCCGTCACGCTGGTGAACGCCCACGACGTGCTGTGCCGCTCCTCGTGGCCCAGAAGCCCGAGCTGCGCATCGCCCCGGTGTCGCAGATGGCCCAGGCGGAGCGCTGCACGTGGGGTGTCGCGGCCGACACGGGGGCCGCGACGCCGCTGCTCGTGGTGGCCGTCGCGCTGATCGCCCTGGTGGCCGCCCAGCTCTTCCACCTCGGCAGGCTCACCATCACGACCGCCGGTTCGCGGGTGCGCAAGGTTGTTCCGTAGGTTTGCTCAATGTGGAGATACGCGACATAACGCCCGACGACCTCGACGACGTCATCGACCTGCGCCGCCGGGCGTTCGGCCCGATGAGTGAGAGCAGCAAGGAGCAGTGGCGCAAATCCGTGCTGCCCGCCCTGGACGAGCGGCGCTACCTGGGGATGTTCGACGGCGACCGGCTCGCCGCCGCGGCCCGGCTGCGCCGCTTCACCCAGTGGTGGCACGGCAGGCCCCAGCCGATGGCCGCCGTCGCGGGCGTCACCGTCGCCCCCGAAGACCGCGGGCGCGGTGTCGGCACCGGCCTCATGCGTGCCGTCATCGAGCGCGCCGCCGAGCTGGGCGACGCGGTCTCCGCGCTCTACCCGGCCACCACGGCGATCTACCGCAGGCTCGGCTACGAGCACGCGGGCGCGCGGCACCTCATCCGCCTGCCCGCCGAGGCGCTGCGCGAGCTCCGCCCGTCCGGCCACGTCAAGCTGCGCAGGATGGGGCCCGGTGACGCCGCCGAGCTGATCTCGGTGCTGCACCGCGTCCACGGCGCGACCCGCGCCAGCGGCCCCATCTCCTACGGCGAGGACACCTGGAACCTGTGGCTCGCGCGCGAGGACGACTTTCTCTACCTCGCCGATGACGGCTACGCCGTCTACCGCTGGCAGGGCGACGACATCGAGGTTGAGAACGTCGTCGCCGGCTCCCCCGGCACCCTGCGCGCGCTGTGGGGGCTGATCGGCAGCGCCTCCTCGGTGGCCCGCGAGGTCGTCGCCGCCGTGGCTCCCGACGACCCGGTGCTGTGGATGCTGCGCGAACGTTCGAAGGAGCAGGTCACCCGGGTGCGGTGGATGTTCAGGGTGCTGGACGTGGCCGCCGCCGTCGAGCGCAGGGGCTATCCGGCGCATGTGACCTGCCGGGCCATGGTGACCGTGGACGATCCGGTGCGCGGCGGAGGCACCTGGCGGCTGGACATCTCCGGCGGATCGGGCACCGCCACTCCCACTGACGAGGCCGGCGTCACGCTCTCAGTGAACGGCCTGTCCGCTTTGTATGCCGGTGTCCCGACCTCGACGCTGCGGCTCAGCGGTCTCATGTCCGGAGATGACCGATACGACGAGGCACTCGACGCCGCCTTCGCCGCCAAGCCGTACATGCTGGATTACTTCTAGCCCCCGCTTCCCGGTGCGCGCCCTCCCCGGCCACGGTAAAGTCTCGTGCCGAACAGGTGTTCGGCGGCACGGGTCTCGGGAGGGCATGCCGGTGCGGGTGATGGGCGTCGATCCGGGGCTGACCCGGTGCGGCCTGGGCGCGGTCGAGGGGCGCCCGGGAGCGCCGCTGACGCTCGTGGCCGTGGGAGTGGTCCGCACGGGAGCCGACGAGGAGCTGGGGGCGCGGCTCGTCGGCATCGAGGCCGGCATCGAGCGCTGGCTCGACGACGTACGCCCCGACGCGGTGGCCGTCGAACGCGTCTTCAGCCAGCACAACGTCCGCACGGTGATGGGCACCGCGCAGGCCGCCGGCATCGCCGTCCTGTGCGCGGCCCGGCGCGGCCTTCCGGTGGCGCTGCACACGCCGTCCGAGGTCAAGGCCGCCATCACGGGCAGCGGCACGGCCGACAAGAAACAGATCGGCGCCATGGTCACCCGCCTGCTGCGGCTCACCGAGATGCCCAAGCCCGCCGACGCCGCCGACGCCCTCGCGCTGGCCATCTGCCACGTCTGGCGCGGCGGCGCCCAGCACCGCCTCGCCGACGCCCTCGCCAAGGCCAGAAACCCCCGCCGATGATCCCAGGCCACCCCGGCGAGCCCCGCCCTTCAGCGGGCACCCGCGCTCCGTCGCGCGCGGCGCCCTGCATCCGTCCCCTACGGGGCGTCCGCGCCCGCCCATGGGGACAGAGCCCGAGAGCGGGCCACGCTACGGGCCGGCCCTGGTCGGTGGTCGGGTTGTACTGCGCCCCGGTTCGGGTTGGTGGTCGGGTTGTACTGCGTCCCCGGTTCAGGCTGGCGGTTGGGGTGCGCTGCGTCCCGGTCTGGGTTGGTGGTCGGGTGGCGCTGCGTCCCGGTCCGGTCTGGGGGCGCGTTGCGTTGCGAGCCGGTCCCGGTCTGGGGGGCGGGTTGCGCTATGAGGCGACCTCGTTCTGCGAGTGGCCTGCTCCGAGCTGGTCCCGGTCCGAGGGGTGGGCTTCGCCGGCGGGCCGGATGCGTTCGGCGGGGTGCGGTCGGCGTGGCGGAGACGGGGGAGAGAGCGGAACTGCGCTATGACAGGGGACCAGGCGTGACAGTGCTGACAGCGACGGTGCTGACAGCGACGGTGCTGACGGTGATGGTGCTGACGGTGATGGTGCTGACGGTGACGGGGCCGACGGTGACGGGGCCGACGGTGACGGGGCCGACGGTGACAGGGCCGGCAGTGGTGACGGAGACGGGAGGCCGAACGTGATCGCGTCGGTGACGGGGAAGGTGACGGCGATCGCCCCTGACGGGGCCGTGATCGAGGTCGGCGGCGTCGGCGTCCTCGCCCACTGCACCCCGAGCACGCTCGCCACGCTCCGGGTGGGCGAGGAGGCCCGGCTGGCCACGTCGCTCGTGGTGCGCGAGGATTCGCTCACCTTGTACGGCTTCGCCACCGACGACGAGCGGGCCGTCTTCGAACTGCTCCAGACGGCCAGCGGCGTCGGCCCCAAGCTGGCGCTGGCGATGCTCGCCGTGCACAGCCCCAACGCGCTCAGGATGGCCGTCGCCAGCGCCGACCTGAAGGCACTCACCCAGGTGCCGGGCATCGGGCAGAAGGGCGCCCAGCGCATCGTGCTGGAGCTCAAAGACCGCCTCGGCACCCCGGAGGAGACCGTCAACGCCGCGCTCAACGGCGACCGCCGCGCGGCGGTGTGGCGCGAGCAGGTCCACTCGGGCCTGGTGGGGCTCGGCTACTCCAGCAAGGACGCCGACGAGGCCATCGCCGCCGTCGAGCCGGAAGCGGAGGCCGACATCGCCGCCGGCCGCCAGCCCCAGATCGCCGCCCTCCTGAAGGCGGCTCTCCGCGTCCTGAGCGTCCGATGACCCACCCGGCCGCCCTCCGCCACCCGCCGACCCGTACGGTGCGAGCCGTGCATCCGGCGTCCGCAGTGCCGACGGCCTCTGCACCCCGCCCAACCCGCACACCCTGCGCGGTGCCTGTGGTCCGGGCGGGGGTTGAAGCGCGTGCTGCGGGTGCGGTGCCGGTGGTGCTCACAGCGCCTGCGGCGGGCTCGGGGATGGTGGCGGCCGCTGCGTGTTCGGCGTCCGTAACGCGCCCTCCGCGCACCGCGCGTACCGGGTGGATGCGGGGCTCGGGTGAGCGGTTGCCGGTGATACGTGAGATCGTGGCGGTCCGGGGAGATCGCGGAGACGTCCGGCCGGTGGTTGAGGGGCCGCCGGAGCAGCGGCCGCCGCACGTGGCCGTGAAGCCGCGAGAGCCCAGGAACGCGAAGCCGCACAGGCTCAGGAAAGAGCCGCGGCGGCTCCTGACCGCTCGGCCGGAGCGGCGACCGGCCGCCGGGCCGCTGTTGCGACCTGCCGCCGAGCCGGCGCGGCGATCGGGTGTCAGGCCGGTGCGGCAAGCGGCTGCCGGGCCGGTACGAGCGGCAGGCCGTCGGGTCGGTCCGGCGGCAGGCCCTCGGGTCGGTCCGGCGATCGAGTGTCGTGCTGGCGTGGCGATCGAGCGTCGGGTCGGTGGGACGATTGAGCGTCGGGCCGGTGCGGCGATCGGGGCTGGGCCGGCGGTGTGCATGACCGTGGAGACGATGGTGGAGAGGAGGCGCAGGCATGGGGTACGAGCGGGATGAGATCCTCTCGCCCGCCGCGGGTGGCGACGAGCTGCAGATCGAGGCCGCGCTCAGACCCAAGCGCCTCAGCGAGTTCATCGGCCAGAGCCGCGTACGCGAGCAGCTGTCGCTGGTGCTGGAGAGCGCGCTGCGCAGGCGGCGTCCGCCGGATCACGTGCTGATGAGCGGCTCGCCCGGCCTGGGCAAGACCACGCTGGCCATGATCATCGCGGCGGAGCTGAACGCCCCGCTGCGCATCACCTCGGGCCCGGCGCTGGAGCGGGCGGGCGACCTGGCGGCGATCCTGTCCACGCTGACCGAGGGCGAGGTGCTGTTCATCGACGAGATCCACCGGATGGCCAGGCCCGCGGAAGAGATGCTCTACATGGCGATGGAGGACTTCCGGGTGGACATCGTCGTCGGCAAGGGGCCGGGGGCGACCGCGATCCCGCTGGAGATCGCGCCGTTCACGCTGGTGGGCGCCACGACGAGGGCGGGGCTGCTGCCCGCGCCGCTGCGCGACAGGTTCGGCTTCACCGCCCACATGGACTTCTACGAGGTCGCCGAGCTGGAGCAGGTGCTGCACAGGTCGGCCAGGCTGCTCGGTGTGACGCTGCCGGACGAGGGCGCGCACGAGATCGCCCGCCGTTCGCGGGGCACGCCGCGCATCGCCAACCGGCTGCTGCGCCGGGTGCGCGACTTCGCCGACGTGCGGGCGAACGGCGTCATCGACCGCGACGTGGCCTCGGCGGCGCTCAACCTGTACGAGGTGGACGGCGAGGGGCTCGACCGGCTCGACCGGGCGGTGCTGGGCGTGCTGCTGCGCAAGTTCGGCGGCGGGCCGGTGGGCCTGTCCACGCTGGCGGTGGCGGTGGGGGAGGAGCCGGAGACGGTCGAGGTGGTGGCCGAGCCGTTCCTCGTACGCCAGGGGCTGCTGGCGCGGACCCCGCGCGGCCGGGTGGCCACCGCGGCGGCGTGGATTCACCTTGGGATGGAGCCTCCGCCCGATGCGTTCGGTGCGTCGCTTTTGGACTGATCACGAATCGGTTGCAACCGTTTCAATATGGGAACTTCCCCGCGTGCCGAAACGCTGGTTCGTTGCCGCGTTTATCAACAAGCGCCTACACTCCGTGGCTTGGCTGGCTGTGTAGGCTGACGGGCTGAGCGGCGCGGCCCGACGCAACGCACGGAATTTCCGGCGCGAGGCCGGTGTCAACTCCTTGTACGACTATGGAAGGTCGCCCCTTATGGACATGGGACAACTCGGAAGCATCCTGCCGCTGATTCTTCTGGTGGTGGTGTTCTACTTCCTGCTGATCCGCCCCCAGCGCAAGCGCCAGCAAGAGGCGATCCAGATGCAGAACTCCTTGACGCCGGGCACCCGCGTCATGACCACGACCGGACTGTTCGGGACCGTCACCGCGATAGACAATGAGGACGTCATCCTCGAAGTCGCGCCGGGTGTCGAGACCCGTTGGGTGAAGGCGGCCATCGGCCGCGTCGTCGCCCCCGGCGACGCCCCGGCGACCGAGCAGGCCGCTGACCAGGCCGAGCTCGGCGAGGAGGACAAGAAGGAGTCCGACGCCACCGTGGAGCCCAACGGTGACCAGGACTCCAGCACCAAGAAGTCCTGACTAAGCTCTGCCACAAACCTCTTCTATCTGAAAGAACTGACGACCAGTGGCCCGACCGACCAGCCGCCACAGCCGACCGGGGCGAACGCTCCTGGTGCTGCTGGCACTCATCCTCGCCCTGGGCGGGACGATGTTCCTGCAGAAGGCGTACACGCCCAAGCTGGGGCTCGACCTAGCGGGCGGCACGACGGTGACCTTGTCCCCGGTGACCCAGAACAACGCGGCGCCGCCCGACGAGATTCTCGACCGGGCGGTCAACATCATCCGCGACCGGGTCAACGGCACAGGCATCTCCGACGCCGAGGTCGCCAAGTCCGGCGACAACATCATCATCTCCATCCCGGGCGTGGGCCAGGACGAGGCCATCAAACTGGTCGCGACGACCGCGGAGCTGCGCTTCCGCCAGGTGCTGGCCATGGAGGTCACGCAGCCGCCCGCCGACCTGGCCACCAACCCGCCGACGCCCAGCCCGTCCGGCAGCCCCTCGGCTCAGCCGAGCGGCAAGCAGTCCCCCAGGCCGTCGCAGTCGGCCGGCACTCCGAGCGCGTCCCCGACCGGCAAGGCCCTGTCGTCCGCGCTGACCTCCCCCACGGCGGCGCCGTCGGCGGAGGCGCCGCGGGCGTCCACACAGTCCGGTGACGGGCAGAAGACCCGGCAGCAGGCCCAGGACCCGGGTGGGGAGGACAACGGCGACGCCGAGGCCGAGAACTCCAAGGCCCAGGGCAACGCTCAGACCACCAAGGGCCGCAACGCCAAGGCCACCCCGTCGGCCTCCCCGACCGCGAGCACGCCGGCCACGCAGAACCCGGACATCGACACCACGGGCATCGACCCGGAGGTGCTCGAGCAGTTCAACAAACTCGACTGCTCCGACCCGGCCAACCGCGGCCAGGGCGTGCAGGACGACCCCAACAAGCAGTACGCCGCCTGCGAGAGCGACGGCAGCTTCAAGTACATCCTCGACGTCGCCAAGGTCGTCGGCACCGACATCGACACCGCCTCCGCGGGCGTCCGCCAGGGCACCACCGAGTGGGTCGTCCAGCTCGACTTCAAGAGCAAGGGCGCCGGGGAGTGGAGCAAGCTCACCACCGCCGCCTACAACGCGCCCGAGCCGCGCAACAAGGTCGCGGTCGTGCTCGACGGCGTGGTCATCACCGCCCCCAACATCATCAGCCCGATCCCGGGCGGCCGGGCGGAGATCACCGGAGGCTTCGACCAGGTGAGCGCCACCACGCTGGCCGACCAGCTCAAGTACGGCGCGCTGCCGCTGAAGTTCAACCGCAGCTCCGTCGACACCGTCTCCTCGACGCTCGGCCAGGACCAGCTCGAGGGCGGTCTCATCGCCGGCCTCATCGGCCTGGTGCTGGTGGTCATCTACTGCATGCTCTACTACCGGGGCCTGGGCATCGTGGCGGTGCTGAGCCTTGTGGTGGCGACGATCCTGACGTACCTCGCGGTGGTCGTGCTCGGCCACAACGCGAACTTCCGGCTCTCGCTGCCGCACATCATCGGCCTGGTGGTCTCGATCGGCATCACCGCCGACTCCTTCATCGTCTACTTCGAGCGCATCCGTGACGAGATGAAGGAGGGCCGGCGCTCGCTGCGGGCGGCCGTCGAGGTGGCCTGGGTCCGCGCCCGCCGCACGATCCTGATCGCCGACGCCGTCATGTTCATCGCCGCGGTCGTGCTGTACTTCCTGGCGGTGGGCGGTGTGGCCGGCTTCGCGTTCGCGATGGGCCTGACCACGCTGATCGACATCCTGGTGGTGTTCCTGTTCACCAAGCCGTTCATCGCCCTGCTGGCGCGGCTGAAGTTCTTCGCCAAGGGCCACCCGCTGTCGGGGCTCGACTCCGAGCGCATGAGCGAGGTGCCTTCCACCGGCCACAAGACCACTCCGCAGGAGGCATGACATGGGACTGGGACGTCGCCTCTATCGCGGCGAGATCGACGTCGACTTCGTCGGCAAGTGGAAGCTGTGGTACACGCTGTCCGGTCTGCTGATCGCGGTGTCGCTGGCCGGTCTGCTCATCAACGGCCTCAACCTCGGCGTGGAGTTCAAGGGCGGGACGATCTTCTCGTTCAAGGCTCAGCAGGCCACCGTCGAGCAGGTGCGCGCCACCGTCCAGGAGGAGGGCGCACACCAGGTGATCGTCCAGCAGGCCGGCGAGAACGGCTGGCGGGCGACCACCGAGAGCCTGGAGGAGAGCACGCGCTCGCAGGTGCAGAGCGCGATCTCGAAGGAGTTCAACGTCCCGACCGACCAGGTCAGCATCCAGGCCATCGGTCCCTCCTGGGGCGGTGAGGTGTCGCAGAAGGCGTGGATCGGCCTGGCCGTGTTCATGCTGGCGATCATCCTGTACCTGTCGATGGCGTTCGAGCCGAAGATGGCCTTTGCCGCGATCGTCGCGCTCTTCCACGACCTGATCATCACGGCCGGCATCTACGCCTGGTCGGGCTTCGAGGTCACCCCGGCGACCCTGCTGGGCTTCCTGACCATCCTCGGTTACTCGCTCTACGACGCGGTCGTGGTGTTCGACATGATCAAGGAGGTCACGGCCAAGCTGGGCCACACCTCGAAGCAGACGTACTCGATGGCGGCCAACGACGCGCTCAACCACACGCTGATCCGGTCGCTGAACACCTCGCTCGTCGCGATCCTGCCGGTGGCGGCGATCCTGTTCATCGGCACCACGCTGCTCGGCGCGGGCACGCTGAAGGACCTGTCGCTCGCCCTGTTCGTCGGCATGATCGTCGGTACGTACTCCTCGCTGTGCGTCGCCACGCCGCTGCTGGTGACGCTGAAGGAGCGCGAGCCGAAGTACCAGGCCATCGCCAGGCGGCTGGCCTCCACCGGAGGCGGCAAGAAGGGCCGCAAAAGCGCGGCCGTAGCCAAGGGCTAGCCGTTGTGACCACGAGCGCCCTCGCCCTTCATGGGCGGGGGCGCTGCGCATGTCCGGCCGCAGGTGACGCGGGCCGCGGCGGGCTGGGGCGCCGCGCGTGCCCGGCCGCAGGTGACGCGGGCCGCGGCGGGCTTGAGACGGTGCCGGGTACATGTCATGGCCCGATATGCACCATCATGGACGCGGCACACGGCCCGGTGAGAAAGGACGACCATGACGGAGCTGCGCACGATGATCCTCGACCGGATCAGGGATGTGCCGGACTACCCCAAGCCGGGGGTCCTGTTCAAGGACATCACTCCGCTGCTCGCCGACCCGGTGGCGATGGCGGCCGTGGTGGACGAGCTCGCCGGGCTGCACCAGGTGGACAAGATCGTGGGCATCGAGGCGCGGGGCTTCATCCTGGCGGCCCCGGTGGCCTACCGGGCGGGCGCCGGGTTCGTCCCGGTGCGCAAGAAGGGGAAACTGCCCGCCGCCACGCTCGAGGAGTCCTACGATCTGGAGTACGGCTCCGCGGTCATCGAGGTGCATCGCGACGCGTTCGCGCCCGGCGACCGGGTGCTCGTGGTCGACGACGTGCTGGCCACGGGCGGCACCGCGAAGGCCACCGTGGAGCTGGTGAGGAGGGCCGGAGCCGATGTCGTCGGCATCGCCGTGCTCATGGAGCTGGCCTTCCTCAAGGGACGCGAGCGCCTCCAGGGAGAGCGGTTGCACGCCCTGGTGACCGTCTGAGCCCGCCCGAGGCGGCCCAGGTTCGCCACCTGGATACACTGGGGGGATCTGGACTCGAACGTGAGGAGCCACTGCGTGAGGAGTCTGTGTGCCCCGTGATGTGGTCGCGCCCGACGTAGCCGACTCCGGCAGCGCGGAGACGCCCGGTGTGCCGTCGGTGCGCCGCAGGCGATTTGGGGGTGGGGCGATGAACCCGGTGCTGGAGCCGCTGTTCCGTACGGTCCGCGCGACGCACCCCAAGGCGGACCTGAGGTTGATCGAGCGTGCCTACGATGTGGCCGCCTACCACCATCGCGACCAGAAGCGGAAGTCGGGTGACCCCTACATCACCCACCCGCTGGCCGTCGCGACGATCCTGGCCGAGCTCGGCACCGACGACGAGACGCTGTGCGCGGCGCTGCTGCACGACACCGTCGAGGACACCGCCTACTCCCTCGACGAGCTGCGCAACGACTTCGGCGACACGATCGCGTCCCTCGTCGACGGCGTCACCAAGCTCGACAAGGTCAAGTTCGGCGACGCCGCGCAGGCCGAGACCGTGCGCAAGATGGTCGTGGCGATGTCGCGCGACATCCGCGTCCTGGTGATCAAGCTGGCCGACCGGCTGCACAACATGCGCACGATGCGCTACCTCCCCGAGCACAAGCGCCACCAGAAGTCGCGCGAGACGCTGGAGATCTTCGCTCCGCTCGCCCATCGACTGGGCATGAACACGATCAAGTGGGAGCTCGAAGACCTGGCCTTCGCCATGCTCTACCCCAAGCGCTACGACGAGATCGCGCGCATGGTGTCGGAGCGGGCGCCGCGCCGCGACCTGTTCCTGCAGGAGGTCATCGAGAAGGTCTCCGGCGACCTGCGCGAGGCGAAGATCCGCGCGGTCGTCAAGGGCCGGCCGAAGCACTACTACTCGGTCTACCAGAAGATGATCGCCCGCGATGTCGCCTTCGACGACATCTACGATCTTGTGGGCATCCGCGTGCTGGTCGACTCCGTACGCGACTGCTATGCCGCGCTCGGCACCATCCACGCCCGGTGGAACCCGGTGCCAGGCCGGTTCAAAGACTACATCGCGATGCCCAAGTTCAACATGTACCAGTCGCTGCACACGACGGTGATCGGTCCCGAGGGCAAGCCGGTGGAGCTGCAGATCCGCACCCACGCGATGCACCACAGGGCCGAGTACGGCGTGGCCGCGCACTGGAAGTACAAGGAGGAGGTCGGCTCCGGGCCCACGGGCAAGGTCAAGCCGGGCAGCGACATGGCCTGGCTGCGCCAGCTCCTCGACTGGCAGAAGGAGACCTCCGACCCGGGCGAGTTCCTGGAGTCGCTGCGCTTCGACCTGTCGGTCTCCGAGGTCTACGTCTTCACCCCCAAAGGGCAGGTCATCGCGCTGCCCGAGGGTGCCACGCCGGTCGACTTCGCGTACGCGGTGCACACCGAGGTGGGCCACCGCTGCATCGGCGCCCGCGTCAACGGGCGGCTGGTGCCGCTGGAGTCGCGGCTCGGCAACGGCGACACGGTCGAGATCTTCACCTCGAAGTCGCCCGACGCCGGGCCGTCGCGCGACTGGCTGAAGTTCGTCAAGTCGGGCCGGGCCCGCAACAAGATCCGGCAGTGGTTCTCGAAGGAGCGCCGCGAGACCGCGATCGAGGCGGGCAAGGAGGCCATCGGCCGGGCCATGCGCAAGCAGGGCCTGCCGCTGCAGCGGCTGATGTCCGGCGAGGCGCTGCTGGCGCTGGCCCGCGACCTGCGCTACCCCGACGTCTCCGCGCTCTACGCGGCGGTGGGGGAGGGCCACATCGCCGCCCAGGCCGTGGTGCAGAAGCTGGTGGCCTCGATCGGCGGTGTCGACAGCGCCGAGGAGGACATCGCCGAGACCTCGCTGCCCACCCGGCTGCGCGGCCGCCCGCGCGGCGGTGGCGGCGCCGGCGTGGTGGTGGCGGGCGACGCCGACGTCTGGGTACGCCTGTCGAAGTGCTGCACGCCCGTGCCCGGCGACGAGATCGTCGGCTTCGTCACCCGTGGCCACGGCGTGTCGGTCCACCGCAGCGACTGCACCAACGTCCAGCAGCTGCGGGCCCAGCCCGACCGGCTGGTCGAGGTGAGCTGGTCGCCGAGCGACGACAGCGTGTTCCTGGTGGCCATCCAGGTCGAGGCGCTCGACCGGCCCCGGCTGCTGTCCGACGTCACCCGTACGCTGTCGGACCAGCACGTCAACATCCTCAGCGCCTCGGTCACGACCTCGCGCGACCGGGTGGCGATCAGCAAGTTCACCTTCGAGATGGGCGACCCCAAGCACCTCGGCCACGTGCTCAAGGCGGTGCGCAGCATCCAGGGCGTCTTCGACGTCTACCGGGTGAGCGGCGCCGGCAACTGACGCCCCGATCACGGCCCGCCGATGGTCAGCGGGCGTGCAGGCCGGGCAGGTCGACCACGATGGCCTCCTGCGTGCTGCGTGCGATCACCACCACGGCCTCCCGCTCGGGGTCGGGGTTCTCCTCGCGGTGCGGAACGTACGGCGGCACGAACACGTAGTCGCCCGGCCGCGCGTCGATGCGCCGCTCCCTGCCGTCCTGCAGGAACACGAACGACGGTGTGCCGGAGACGACGTAGATGCCGGTCTCGGAGGCCCCGTGGTGGTGGTCGGACGAGCGGGTGGCGGGCGGGACGTGCGTCTGCCCCATCCACAGCCGCGACGAGCCGGTGGTGGCGCCGCTGACGGCGGCGAGCCGGCGCATGCCCGCGCTCTGCGCCGTCTCGTCCGAGAGCTCTCCTGCGGGCACGTGACGCAGGGTCTGGTGGAACGGGTCGCCCTGGGCCCGATAACCCTCCCAGAGGCGTCCTCCGGCCCGCTCGAGCACACGTGAGGCGACCGCGGCCAGCCTCTCCGGGTCGTCGTGCACCTCCAGCAGCTCGCCGGCCAGCTCGGGGTCGTGGGCGCGCAGCTCGCGCAGCAGCCACTTGCCGGTGCCCTGCCATCTGCCCGCCAGCCCCAGCGCCGTGACCGCCGTGGCCTGCACGAGCTCCCAGGAGATGAACGCCCGCTCGCCCGGATCGGTGGCGCCGGCGAGGTCGTCGAGCAGGTCGGACAGCACGTAGCGGGCCCGCTCCGACTGCTCGGCCCGCTGGCCGCCGGGCCCGGCCGTGACCCGCTCGCCCAGCTCCGCCTGCAGGTCGCTGGCCCGGCCGCCGGTCCTGTCGGTCAGCACCGCGCCCTCGGAGCAGATGCGGGCGAGCGTCGGCTTGCGCACCGCGAAGTCGCGCTCGATGTAGGCCGCCAGGCTGGTCTCGCTGTGCACGAACAGCTCGATCGGCCACTCGCGCCAGCGCAGGCTCTCGCGGTAGGGACGGTCGAGGCCGTCGAGCACCACGATGATGTCCAGGTCGGAGGTGCTGGTGCGGCGCTCGGTGAGCACGCTGCCGCCGACGAAGGCGTACAGGGCGCCGGGGAAGGTCTCCTCGACGAAGGCGCGCGCGGCGGTCACGGGGTCCATGCCGCACAGCCTAGATCGCGGGCCCCGTCGCACGCCGCCCGATTCGGCGACGGCGGCCCGCGTGAAGACCGGCGTCGAGGCCCTGCCGGGTCCGGCGCCTGCCCCGCGCGGGCCGGGCGAGATGCCGTCAGGGCCTGGCGAGACCGTCAGGGCCCGGCTAGATGCCGTCAGGGTCCGGCAAGATGCCGCCAGGGCCTGGCGAGACCGTCAGGGCCCGGTTAGATGCCGTCACACAGCCCGGCGAGACCGTCAAGGCACGGCGAGACGCCGTCAGGGCCCGGCGAGATCGGTGATGACCCCGCCGGGATCAAGCGCCGGGATCAAGCGCCGGGATCAGCTGAACTCGGCGAGCGTGCGCTCCGCCTCGGCCAGCCACGAGCGGCGTGCGGTCAGGGCCTCCTCGGTCTCCTTGATGTCCTTGACCCGGCCCGCCGCCTGTGCCTTGTCCAGGCGCTTCTCCAGCTGCGCGATGGAGGTGCGCAGCTGGTCGACGGTGCTCTGCGCGCGCGCCCTGGCCTCGGGGTTGGAGCGCTTCCACTCCGCGTCCTCGGCCTTGCGCACGGCCTCGTCCACCCGGCGCAGGCCGCCCTCGAGCCGGTCGCGCTGGTCGCGCGGCACGGGGCCGGCGGCCTCCCAGCGCTCCAGGATGCCGCGCAGGGCGGACCTGGCCGCGCGCGCGTCGGTGACGGGCAGGAGCTTCTCGGCCTCGGCGAGCAGCTGCTCCTTGACCACCGCGTTGGCGGCCAGGGAGGCGTCGCGTTCGGCGAACACCGCGGAGCGGGCCTGGAAGAACTGGTCCTGGGCGGCCTTGAAGCGCGCCCACAGCTCGTCCTCGGCCTCGCGCGAGGCGCGCCCCGCGCTCTTCCACTGCTGCATCAGGTCGCGGTAGATGGCCGCCGTGGGACCCCAGTCGGTGGAGTCGGCGAGCGCCTCGGCCTCGGCGACGATGCGCTCCTTGGCGGCGCGCACCTGCTCGCGCTGCTCGTCGAGCCCCGCGAAGTACGCCTTACGCCGCTTGGCGAACGCCGTGCGCGCCGCCGACAGCCGCTTCCACAGCACGGCCTCGGTGGCCCGGTCGATGCGGTCGGCGGCCTTCCACTCCTCGACGAGCTGGCGCAGCCGCTCGCCACCCGACTTCCAGTGGGTGGTCTCCTCGGCGATGCGCTCGGCCTCGGCGACGATGCGCTCCTTGACCGCCCTGGCCTCGGCCCGTGCGCGCTCGCGGGCCGCCTTGATCTCCTCGCGGCGCTGGGACACCAGCTCGCTCAACCCGTCGAGCCTGGCCGTCAGGGCATCGAGGTCGCCGACGGCGTGGGCGTCGGCCACGGCCTCGCGCAGCTTGGCGATGCTGGCCTCGGCCTGGGCCGGAGCGAGGTCGGTGCCCCTGACACGCTGTTCGAGGAGCTGGACCTGGCCGGCCAGCTCGTCGTACTTGCGATGGAAGTAGGCCAGTGCCTCTTCGGGTTCACCGGCCTGCCAGGAGCCGACGGCCCGTTCTCCCTCAGCCGTACGCACGTAGACGGTGCCGTCGTCGTCTACCCGGCCCCACGGGTCGGTGCTCACCGTGTCCTCCCGCACTATCCATCAGACCCTTCGGGACTGCTTCGTCCCTAGTTTGTATTACGTCAGCTCTTGCCGGCGATTGTCACGTCTTTGATTTCGACGGTTTGCTTAGGTGCTCCCGTGCCGTCTCCCGCGTCGTTGATCACGCCTGCTTTGTTCACCTTGTCCAGGATGTCGAGACCCTTGGTGATCGTACCCACAGGGGTGTAATCCGGGGTGAGTCCGATGTCGCCGTAAACGAGGAAGAACTGGCTGCCCGTGGTGCCCGGCGCGGAGGTTTTGGCCATCGCCATCACACCGCGCTTGTACTCGGCTCCTTCGAGGTTCTCCTCGGCCATGCGGTAACCGGGACCGCCGGATCCGTCCTGGCTCTTGCCGTCGGCCTTGGCGGTCGGGTCGCCGCACTGCAACATGGGGAACTGGTCGTTGCCGAGCCGGTGGCACTTGCTGCCGTCGTAGTAGTTCTTCTTCGCCAGGAACTCCAGCGAGTTGACCGTGCACGGAGCCTTGGCATTGTCCAGCTCGACTTCGATCTTCCCCAAATTGGTATTGATCGTCATCTTCTTCGTGGCCGGCTCGGTCTTCACCTTCGCCGGCGGCATGCCGACGTCCTTGACCTGACCGGAGGTGTCCTTGACGTACTCACACGTGCCCGTGGCCGCGTCATAAGGCTTCGGCCCCGTGCTCTCCGACGCCTGGTCCGTCTGCCCGGCCGACGCGGAGGGCGAGGCGGCCGCCTCAGTGCCAGGGTCGTTGCCCCCGAGCAACGCGACCGCGGCCACGATGCCGCCCACCACGACCACCACGCCCACCGTGGAGCCGATGATCGCGGTGCGCTTGGCCTTCTGCTCACGCTCCCGGCGGCGCTGCATCTGCCGCTCGTAGTGCTCGCGTGCCAGTTGCCTCTGCCGGTCCTTGCCCGTGGCCACCGCTTTGCCTCCCGTAGTCAATCAACTGAGGTGGGCGAATCGTATCGGCCAACGGGTGATGATTCGCAGCCCGGCGACCCGCACCGGTACCCTTCGGTTACATTCCCATTGGCTTTTCGACGAGATCACCTGAGGCAGATGCTCATCGCCGGCTTCCCCGCAGGGGCCTTCCAGACCAATTGTTACGTAGTCGCGCCCGCTGCCGGTGAGGAGTGCGTCATCGTCGACCCAGGTCAGGACGCCACCGAGGGGGTCGAGGAGCTGCTGCGCGAGCACCGGCTCAAGCCCGTCGCGGTCCTGCTCACCCACGGTCACCTCGACCACGTCTGGTCGGTGGCCCCCGTCTGCGGCGCGCGCGACGTCCCCGCGTGGATCCACCCCGACGACCGCCACCTGCTGAGCGACCCCGCCGCCGGCTGGTCGCCGACCAGCGCCGACCTGTTCGGCGGCATCACGCTGAGCGAGCCCGACGACGTGCGCGAGCTGTCCGACGGCGCCGTGCTGCGGCTCGCCGGCCTCGAGCTCGTGGTCGACCACACGCCGGGCCATACCAGGGGGTCGGTGAGCTTCCGGCTGCCCGGTGACCAGATCATGTTCTCGGGCGACCTGTTGTTCGCCGGCTCCATCGGCCGCACCGATCTCCCCGGCGGCGACTACGCCACGATTTTGCGCAGCCTGGCTACCAAGTGCCTGCCGCTGCCTGACGATACGGTCGTCCTGCCGGGCCACGGACCACAAACCACGATCGGCCGCGAGCGCGCGACCAACCCATACCTGAAGGAAGCAGCGCCGCACGCCGGTCCCACACGAGGGATCTGATGAGCTTCCAAGCACCGAAAGGCACGTTCGACTGGTTGCCACCCCGCTCCGAGCGGGTCCTCGCCGTACGCGAGGCGCTGGCCGCGCCGCTGCGGCTGGCCGGCTACGGCTACATCGAGACGCCGGTCTTCGAGGACACCCAGCTGTTCGCCAGGGGCGTAGGCGAGTCCACGGACATCGTCACCAAGGAGATGTACACCTTCCCCGACAAGGCGGGCCGCTCGCTGACGCTGCGCCCCGAGGGGACCGCCTCGGTCGTCCGCGCGGTGCTCCAGCACAACCTCCACGCGGGGCAGCTTCCGGTGAAGCTGTGGTACTCCGGCAGCCAGTTCCGCTACGAGCGCGCCCAAAAGGGCCGCTACCGCCACTTCTGGCAGGTCGGCGCCGAGGCGCTGGGCGCCGAGGACCCGGCGCTCGACGCCGAGCTGATCGTCCTCGCCACCCGCGGCTTCGCCTCGCTCGGGCTGAAGAACGTCCGGCTGCTGCTCAACACGCTCGGCGACAGGAACTGCCGGCCCGCCTACCGCGCCGCGCTCCAGGACTTCCTGCGCGGGCTCGACCTCGACGAGGACACGCGGGCGCGCATCGAGATCAACCCGCTGCGGGTGCTCGACGACAAGCGTCCCGAGGTGCAGGCACAGCTCGCCGGCGCGCCGCTGGTGGTCGACCACCTGTGCGAGGCGTGCAAGGCGTACCACGACGAGGTGCGCGCCCTGCTGCGCGAGGCCGGCATCGCCTTCGAGGACGACCCCAAGCTGGTGCGGGGCCTCGACTACTACACGCGCACCACGTTCGAGTTCGTGCACGGCGGGCTCGGCTCGCAGTCGGCCGTCGGCGGCGGCGGCCGCTACGACGGGCTCAGCGAGATGCTCGGCGGGCCGCCGCTGCCCAGCGTCGGCTGGGCGCTCGGCGTCGATCGCACGTTCCTCGCCATGGAGGCCGAGGGTCTGCTCGGCGACGACGCGGCACACGAGCGCGTGCAGGTGTACGGTGTCCCGCTGGGTGACGACGCCCGGCGCCGCATGTTCCTGCTCATCGACGAGCTGCGCGCGGCGGGCCTCAGCGCCGACATGGCCTTCGGCGGCAAGGGACTCAAGGGCGCGATGAAGGGCGCCGGCCGCTCCGGCGCCGCGTTCGCGCTGATCCTGGGCGAGCGTGACCTGGCCGCCGAGGCCGTGCAAGTGAAGGACCTGGCCACCGCCGAGCAGACCGAGGTGCCGCTGGCCAAGGTCGTCGACGTCTTGAAGGGGAAGGTGCAGTGACCGGCGAGCCAGGGCCGCTGCCTCCCCTCACTCATCCGCATGAAGGGAAAGTGCAGTGATCCGCACGCATACCGCCGGGTCGCTCCGCGAGGAGCACGCCGGGCAGAAGGTGACGCTCGCAGGATGGGTGGCGCGCCGCCGTGACCACGGCGGTGTCGTCTTCATCGATCTGCGCGACGCCTCCGGCTCGGCGCAGGTGGTCTTCCGCGAGGAGGACCACGCCCACGACCTGCGCGCCGAATACTGCGTGCAGGTCGTCGGCGAGGTCAGGAAGCGGCCCGAGGGCAACGAGAACCCCGAGCTGCCCACCGGCGCCATCGAGGTCGTTGCCGACAAGGTCGAGGTGCTGAGCGAGTCGGCGCCGCTGCCGTTCCCGATCGAGGGCAACGTGGGGGTGTCGGAGGAGGCGCGGCTGAAGTACCGCTACCTCGACATCCGCCGCCAGCAGGTGGCCGACGCGATGCGCATCCGCTCCAAGGCGACCTACCTCGCCAACGAGGTGATGCACGAGCTCGGCTTCGTCTACGTCGAGACGCCCACCCTGACCCGCTCCACGCCCGAGGGCGCGCGCGACTTCCTGGTTCCGGTGCGCCTGCAGCCGGGCAACTGGTACGCCCTGCCGCAGTCGCCCCAGCTGTTCAAGCAGCTCCTCCAGGTGGCCGGCCTCGAGCGCTACTACCAGCTCGCCAAGTGCTACCGCGACGAGGACCTGCGGGCCGACCGCCAGCCGGAGTTCACCCAGATCGACATCGAGATGTCCTTCGTCGACCAGGAGGACGTCATCGCGGTCGGCGAGAAGCTGATCGGCCGGCTGTGGAAGGAGATCGTCGGCTACGAGCTGCCCAACCCGCTGCCGCGCATGACGTACGCCGACGCGATGGCCCGCTTCGGCTCCGACAAGCCCGACCTGCGCTTCGGCCAGGAGCTCGTCGAGATGACCGACTACTTCGCGGGCACCTCCTTCCGCGTCTTCCAGGCCGACTACGTCGGCGCCGTCGTCATGCCGGGCGGGGCCTCCCAGACCCGCAAGGAGCTCGACGGCTGGCAGGAGTGGGCCCGCTCGCGCGGCGCCAAGGGCCTTGCCTACGTGCTCGTCCAGGAGGACGGTACCCTCGGCGGCCCGGTCGCCAAGAACCTCTCCGAGCAGGAGCTGTCCGGCCTGGCCGCCAAGGTCGGCGCGCAGCCCGGCGACTGCATCTTCTTCGCCGCCGGCGCCAAGAAGGACGCCCGCGAGCTGCTCGGCGCCGCCCGCCTTGAGATCGGCCGGCGCTGCAACCTCATCGACGAGTCGCAGTGGTCGTTCCTGTGGGTCGTCGACGCGCCCATGTTCGAGGAGGACGGCGAAGGCGGCTGGACGGCCGTGCACCACCCGTTCACCGGGCCGAAGCCGGAGTGGGCCGACACCTTCCAGGACCACCCGGGCGAGGCGCTCGCCTACGCCTACGACATGGTCTGCAACGGCATGGAGATCGGCGGCGGCTCGATCCGTATCCACCGGGCCGAGATGCAGCAGCGCGTCTTCGACGTGCTCGGCATCTCCAAGGAGGAGGCGGAGACCAAGTTCGGCTTCCTGCTCGAGGCGTTCAAGTACGGCCCGCCCCCGCACGGCGGCATCGCCTACGGCTGGGACCGCATCTGCATGCTGCTCGCGGGCGGCGAGTCGATCCGCGACGTCATCGCGTTCCCGAAGACGGCCTCCGGCTTCGACCCGCTGACCGGCGCGCCCACGCCGATCACGGCGGAGCAGCGCAAGGAGGCGGGTGTGGACGCCGCGCCCAAGCCGTGACCGGCGGCCTGGGCGTCCCTCGTCAGGGGCGCCCAGGCCTCGCGGAACGGACGACGGCCCGGAAGCCCCATGCGGGGGCTCCGGGCCGTCGCGCTCTGGAGAAGCGGGCCGGTCGCAAGGGCAGCGCTGGCCGCGAGCGGCAGCGCCGGATCCGCGCTGATGTCAAGGCGCCGGGCCGGTCTCAGAAGGTGGCGCCGGTCTCAGAAGGTGGCGCCGTCGCCGAAGGGAGCGCTGGTCTCAGAAGGCGGCGCCGTCGCCGAAGGGAGCGCCGCTCTCAGAAGGCCGCGCCGGTGCCGAAAAAGGAGCGCCGGCGCGGATGGCCGCGCCGGCGCTCGGGTCAGGAGAAGCGGATCACGAGAAGGTGATGCGCTTGATGATGACCGGGTTGAGCGGCGCGGTGGTGCCGCCGTCGCCGGTGATGTCGGCGTCGTTGATGATCAGGTCGGAGCCGTCCTTGGCCAGGCCCAGCAGCACGTCCATGCCCTCGCTGACCATGCCGACGACCGAGTAGCCCGAGCCGATCTGGATGTTCTCGTCGGACAGCGAAATGGCGAACTGGCTGTTGTTCAGCCCGGCCGCGTCGCCCGGCTGCGTCATGAAGACCACGCCCTTGCCGAGCGGGATGTCGATGTTCTCGTCGGCGTAGATGTAGCCCGCGGTGCCCTGGCCGTCCGTCGGGTTCTGGCCGTCGGCCTTGGCCTGCGGGTCACCGCACTGCAGCAGGTGGACGCCGGAGACGTCGGGCGTGACCAGGCGGTGGCACTTCATGTTGTCGTAGAACTTCTTCTGCGACAGGAAGTGCAGCGAGTTGATCGCGCACGGAGCCGCGTCCGTCATCAGGTCCACGACGACCTTGCCGCGGTTCAGCTGGATCGTCATCTGCTCGAACTTCAGGACCTTCTTGCTCGGCCTCTTCGGCGGCAGGCCCACGAACTTGTGCGGCACCGAGGTGTCGCGCTTGTACTCGCACGTCACCGGGCCGGTCCTGGTCGGCGTCGGAGTCGGTTCGGGCAGCACCCCGGTGCTGGCGGACGGGTCACTCTGCGCCGTCGCCTCACCCGGATCGTTGTTGACCAAGGTCGTCGCCGCGAAGATGCCGCCCGCGACCACGACGACGGCCACGGCCGCGCCGATGAGGGTGTTCCGCCTGGCCTTGGCGGTCTGCTCGGCGGCGCGCTTCGCCTGCCGTTCCTTGTGCTCCCGCGCCAGCTCTCTCTGGCGGTCCTCTTCGCTCTGGCGGTCGTCGCCGCTCACCGCTATGTCCTCTCGTCCTTTGCCAAGGTATGACCAAACAACTTCGCGAATGCTACCGGCCTTCGATATGTGGCGGACGTAAGTGGCGAAAGCTGGAGCAAGCGACCTGTGAGACTCCGAACCATAGGGCCGAGCCGGTCGTAGGTGAAAGGTAGACCAAAGAGCCGCCATGTTTCGACGAGATCCTCGGCCTCCCGGCCCATCCCCTGATCGTCCACTTAGCGGTGGCGCTCACCCCGCTACAGGCCGTCCTCGCGGTCGCGTACGCGGTGGTGCCGTGCTGGCGCGCCGCCACGTCCTGGGCCGTCGTGCCGCTCGCCCTCGCGGCGCCCGCGGCCGTCTTCGCCGCCAGGCGAAGCGGTGAGAGCCTCAGCGCGGCTTCGCCGGGCGTCGAGGGCGAGACGGCGGCGCGCATCTCCGCGCACGAGCCTCGCGACCCCCGCTGCTGCTGTCGGCGCTGGGGCTCGGCGCGGCGGCCCTGCTCCTCGTGTACGCCACCGGCCCCGGCCGCGGCGCACTGCCCGGCCACCGCTTCGGCCGCCCCGTCACGGCCGTCTGCGCGGTGCTGACGGTCGCGCCGGCCGCCGTGGCGGGCTGCTACGTCGTCCAGGCCGGCGACCCGGGGGCCAGGGCCGTCCGGTCCTAGCGGGTGCGCCGCAGCGTGTAATCTCGCGTTGTGGATAGCCTGTTCGATTCGGCCGCCGAGGAGGCCACTCCGCAGCCGCTCGCCGTGCGCATGCGCCCCCGCACGCTCGACGAGGTCATCGGCCAGCGGCATCTGCTCGGACCCGGCACCCCGCTGCGGCGCCTGGTCGAGAGCGAGGCCCCCATGTCGCTGTTCCTGTGGGGGCCGCCGGGCACCGGCAAGACCACGCTCGCCTACGTCGTCTCCAACGTCACCAAGCGCCGCTTCGTCGAGATCTCCGCCGTCTCCGCCGGGGTCAAGGAGGTCCGCTCCGCCATCGACGCCGCGCGGCGCGAGCTCGGCATGACCGGCCGCCAGACCGTGCTCTTCGTCGACGAGGTCCACCGCTTCAACAAGGCCCAGCAGGACGCGCTGCTGCCCGCCGTGGAGAACCGCTGGGTCACCTTCATCGGCGCCACCACGGAAAACCCGTTCTTCTCGGTCATCTCGCCGCTGCTGTCGCGCTCGCTGCTGCTCACGCTGGAGTCGCTGTCCGACGACGACGTGCGCGCGGTGCTGCGGCGGGCCGTGTCCGACCCGCGCGGGCTCGGCGGGCGTAACACGCTCGCTCCCGAGGCGCTCGACCACCTCGTCCGCCTCGCCGGCGGCGACGCGCGGCGCTCGCTCACCTACCTGGAGGCGGCGGCGCTGCTGGCCGACGACATCACGGTCGAGGTGGTGGAGAAGGCCGTCGACAAGGCGGCCGTGCGCTACGACCGGCAGGGCGACCAGCACTACGACGTCATCAGCGCGTTCATCAAGTCGATGCGCGGCTCCGACGCCGACGCGGCGCTCCACTACCTCGCCCGCATGATCGAAGCCGGCGAGGACCCGCGCTTCATCGCCCGCCGCATCGTCATCTTCGCCTCCGAGGACGTCGGCCTGGCCGACCCCACCTGCCTGCAGACCGCGGTGGCCGCCGCGCAGGCGGTGCAGCTCATCGGGCTGCCCGAGGCGCAGATCAACCTCGCGCACGCGGTCATCCACTGCGCCACCGCGCCCAAGTCCAACGCCGTCGTCAAGGCCATCGGCGCCGCGATCGACGACGTGCGCAAGGGGCTCATCGGGCAGGTGCCGGGCCACCTGCGCGACGCCCACTACCCTGGGGCGGCCAAGCTGGGCCACGGCGAGGGCTACAAGTACCCCCACGACTTCGAGCACGGGCTGGTACGCCAGGACTACGCGCCCGAGCAGGTGCGCGCGCGGCGCTACTACCAGCCGACCCGCCACGGGGCCGAGGCGCCGGTGGCCGAGCGGTGGGCGAAGATCCGCGACTTCCTGCGGAAGTCGTGACCGCATCCGGCCGCCCTCACCCGTGAGGCGCCCCGGTCACGTCCGGTCGCCGTCCCCGGCAAGGCGCGATGGCCGCATCCGGTCACTTTCGCCATCGAATGCTTCACAGCCGTACTGATTTCGCGATCACTGGGAAAGACGATCGTTGTGAAGCCGACCGTGACCCCCGGCGGCGGCCTTTTCGGCCCCCGATCGATCACCTGGCGCATCCACACCGAGGCGCCGGCCTGGCCGGCCGTCGTCCGCGCCTTTCAGCTCCAGGCCCTGCACCCGCGGACGATCCGCGGCCTCGTCCAGAACTTCCCGCTCGACGACCAGGAGTCGGCGGCGGCCTGGCTGAAGCGCCGGCTCGGCTTCATCGCGCTGCGCGCCTTCGGCACCCGCGAGCAGGCCGAGCAGGCCTGCGGGCAGGCCCGCGAGATGCACGCCAGGCTCGTCGGCCTCGACACCGGGACCGGCACGCTGTTCCGGCTCGGCGAGCCCGAGTGCCTGCGCTGGTCCCACTGCACCGAGGTGGCCTCCCACCTGGAGATCGCCCGGCTGTCGGGGGTGGCGCTGACGCCGGGGGAGCGCGACGCGTACGTGGCCGAGCAGCGCCGCGCCGCCCGCCTCATGGGCGTCGACGACGCGCCGGGCAGCGCCGCCGAGCTGGACGACCACATCGCGCGGATGCGCCCGCGGCTGTCGGCCACCGGCGAGGCCCGCGCCGTCCTGCGCCTCCTCGTCAGCCTCCGCCCGTCGCTGCGGCCTCCCGCGCTGTTCGCGCCGCCGCTCGGCCCCGGCTCGCTGCCCGCCGTTGGCGCGCTCGCGTTCGCGACGCTGCCGGAATGGGCCGGGCGCATGTACGGCCGCCCCGGCGATGCGGCGGCCCGCTACGCGGCGGGCACCGCGCTCAAGGCGCTGCGCGCCGCGGCATCGGCCATGCCGGAACGCCTGGCGGCGCCCGAGATCAGAGCCGCACGCGCCCTCATGAGAGCGGCGACGCGGACGCGGGAAGCCGACGTGGCTGCCTGAACGGCGGGGCTTTCCGCACTAACGTTGTCACCCGGACGCGATAGGGTCTTGACGTTCCGGCCCAGCGTACGAGGGAGATGCGCGGATGCTTACCGCTGGAGAGGTCGCCGGGCTGATCGCCGCCACGGGCTGGGTGGTCCTGGTGTGCGTCATGGCCATGGTGCTCGTCAAGCTCGCCAGGCTGCTCACCGAGACCACCAAGGCGGTCTCCGACCTGAACAAGCGCCTGGCACCGCTGCTCGACGACGTGAGCGTGACGGTCAACGAGACCAACAGGCAGCTCGTCGCCGTCGAGGCCATCGCCAAGGACGTCAAGCAGGTCAGCGGCCACGCCGCCAAGCTGAGCGCGGTCACGCAGACCATCTTCACCGGGCCGCTCATCAAGGTGTCCTCGCTGACCTACGGCGTGCGCAAGGCCATCGAGGCGCGCAGGCCGCGGCGGCCCGTACGCACGGGCCAGAGCCGTCCCCGGGCTCAGGCGAACGGCCGGCCGGCCGCCGAGCACGCGCAGGGGCGGGCCCGATGATCCGCCGGATGTTCTACATCTCGCTGGGCGCGTTCCTCGCCTTCTGGGTGATGCGCCGGCTGCAGGCCCTGCAGCCCGACCACATCGCCCGCAGGACGGCCGACAACGCCGCGGGCATGCTCCGGCGAGTGAGAGACTTTACTTCCGACGCACTCGGCGAGGCCGCGGAGCGCGAAACCGAGTTGCGCGCCCGCTTCGGCCTCGACAAGGCTGAAGACATCGCCTGACGGCTTCGGCCGGCGGCTACAGTGGACGGCCCGGAGTGCGGCCCCGCACCGGTGTACCGGCGGTCACACCGGTCGTTCACGGGCTCATCGACCACCTACGACACAAGACTGACTGACTACAGCAAAGGATGGCCACCATGGAGTCGGCAGAGATCGCGCGCCGCTTCCTGCGCTTCTTCGAGGAGCGTGGGCACACCATAGTGCCCTCGGCCAGCCTGATCGCTGAGGACCCGACGCTTCTCCTGGTCAACGCGGGTATGGTGCCGTTCAAGCCGTACTTCCTGGGGCAGCGCAGGCCTCCGGGGTCACGGCTGGCCACCGTCCAGAAGTGCGTCCGCACGCCCGACATCGACGAGGTCGGCAAGACCACCCGGCACGCGACGTTCTTCCAGATGCTGGGCAACTTCTCCTTCGGCGACTACTTCAAGGCCGAGGTGATCCCGTTCGCGTGGGAGCTGCTCACCAGGTCCGAGTCCGACGGCGGCTTCGGCTTCCCCGAGGACCGGCTGTGGGCGACGGTCTACGCCGAGGACGACGAGGCGTACGACATCTGGCGCAACAAGGTCGGCCTGCCCGAGGAGCGCATCCAGCGCCGCGGCCTCGAGGACAACTACTGGCACATGGGCGTGCCCGGCCCCGGCGGCCCCTGCTCGGAGATCTACTACGACCGCGGCCCCGAATACGGCAAGGAGGGCGGCCCGGTCGCCGACGAGGACCGCTACCTCGAGGTCTGGAACCTCGTGTTCATGCAGTACCAGCTCAGCGCGGTGCGGTCCAAGACCGACTTCGACGTCGCCGGCGAGCTGCCCAGCAAGAACATCGACACCGGCATGGGCCTCGAGCGCATGGCGGCGATCCTGCAGGGCGTCGACAACATCTACGAGATCGACACCACGTACAAGATCCTCGACAAGGCGGCCGAGCTCACCAAGACCCGCTACGGCCGCGACGCGCGCGCCGACGTCAGCCTGCGGGTCATCGCCGACCACGTCCGCACCGGCACCATGCTGGTCGCCGACGGCGTGCTGCCCGGCAACGAGGGCCGCGGCTACGTCCTGCGCCGCATCCTGCGCCGCTCGATCCGCAACCTGCGCCTGCTCGGCTCCGGCGACGAGCGCTACATGCACGAGCTGACCGACGTCGCGATCAACGTGATGGGCGAGCAGTACCCCGAGCTCAAGACCGACGCGCCGCAGATCCACGCGGTCATCGACGCCGAGGAGGCGTCGTTCCTCGGCACGCTGCGCACCGGCACCGCGATCTTCGACGTGGCCGTCGAGGAGACCAAGCGCAAGAACGGCACCACGATCTCCGGCGACCAGGCGTTCAAGCTCCACGACACCTACGGCTTCCCGATCGACCTGACCCTGGAGATGGCGGCCGAGCACGGCCTCAAGGTCGACGAGGAGGGCTTCCGCCGGCTTATGAAGGAGCAGCGGGCGGCGGCCAAGGCCGACGCGGCGGCGAAGAAGACCGGCAACGCCGACATCTCGGTGTTCGGCCGGCTGCTGGAGTCCGCGGGCAAGGTCGAGTTCCTCGGCTACGACGAGACCGAGACCGACACCCAGGTCGTCGGCATCCTCGTCGACGGCGCGTCCGTCCCCGCGGTGGGCGCGGGCACCACGGTCGAGGTCGTGCTGCAGCGCACCCCGTTCTACGCCGAGGGCGGTGGCCAGCTCGCCGACCAGGGCGTCATCCGCACCAGCGGGGCCGAGGTCGAGGTCGTCGACGTCCAGTCGCCGCTCAAGGGCCTCATCGTCCACCGCGGCAAGGTCCGCAGCGGCGAGCTGCGGGTGGGTGACGAGGCGCAGGCGGAGATCGACATCGAGCGCCGCCGCGCGATCTCGCGCAGCCACAGCGCCACCCACCTGGTCCACCGCGGCTTCAGGAACGCGCTCGGCGAGACGGCGGCGCAGGCCGGTTCCGAGAACTCCCCGGGCCGCTTCCGCTTCGACTTCACCGCGGCGGGCGCGGTGCCGCCGAGCGTGCTGCGCGACGTCGAGGACGAGGTCAACGCCGTGCTCATCAACGACCTCAAGGTCAACGCCTTCTACACCTCCCAGGCGGAGGCGCGGGCGATGGGCGCGCTCGCCATGTTCGGCGAGAAGTACGGCGACGAGGTCCGCGTCGTCGAGATCGGCGACTACTCCCGCGAGCTGTGCGGCGGCACCCACGTCCACAGCTCCGGCCAGCTCGGCCTGGTCAAGGTGCTGGGCGAGCAGTCGGTCGGCGCGGGCGTGCGCCGCGTCGAAGCGCTCGTCGGCCTCGACGCCTTCCGCTTCCTCGCCCGCGAGAGCGTGCTGGTCAACCAGCTCAGCGAGCAGCTCAAGGCGCGCCGCGAGGAGCTGCCCGAGCGCATCGAGGGCATCGTCACCCGGCTGCGCACCGCGGAGAAGGAGCTGGAGCGGCTCCGCTCCGCCCAGGTGCTCCAGGTGGCGGGCGACCTCGTGTCGCAGGCCCGCGACCTGCGCGGCGTCTCCGTCGTGACACACCGCGCGCCTGATGGCACCGGCGCCGATGACCTGCGTAAGCTCGCGCTTGATGTACGAGGCAGGTTCCCGGCCGACCGGCCGGCGGTCATCGTGATCGTCGGCGTCCCCTCCGACCGGCCCGTGGTGGTTGCCGCGGTCAACGAGGCGGGGCGCGAGCGGGGGCTCAAGGCCGGACAGCTGGTCGGCGTCGCCGCCAAGGCTCTTGGGGGTGGCGGTGGCGGCAAGGACGATGTCGCGCAGGGCGGCGGTTCGCGACCGGAGGCGATCGGCGACGCGCTGCGCCTGGTTGACGAGGCGATCTCGGGGCAGCTCGGCTGACATGAGATTCGGTTCGCGAATCGGCGTCGACGTCGGTTCGGTACGCATCGGCGTGGCCCGCAGCGACCCGTCAGGGCTGCTGGCCACGCCGGTCGAGACTGTCAAGCGGGGCAAGGGCGACCTCGACCGCATCGCCGCCATCGTCGCCGAGCACGAGGCGATCGAGGTCGTGGTGGGGTTGCCCACCTCGCTGTCCGGGCGTGAGGGCCAGGCCGCCGGGCTGGCGCGCGAGTTCGCCGCCAAGCTCGCCGCGCGGCTGGCGCCCACGCCCGTCCGCCTGTTCGACGAGCGGCTGACCACGGTCACCGCGCAGCACGGCCTGCGGGCCAGCGGCGTGCGGGCCAAGAAGCAGCGCGGCGTCGTCGACCAGGCGGCGGCCGTCGTGCTGTTGCAGGACGCGCTCGACTCCGAGCGCGCCACGGAGAGACCACCAGGCAGGCCCGTCGAACCGCCACGTGCGGCCGACGGACCTGCCCGATGAGGGCGCCGGCCTTCGCACCACAGCGCCGGCGGCCCTCGCTTCGTGCCGCTGTGACCGGCTTCCCGGGCTGCCGCCTTGGCCGGTGCTGTCGTCTCAGCCGGTGCTGCCGTCTTGGCCGGAGTCCGCGTCCGGCGCTTTCCCGCGCGGTCGGCGAGGTGGTCGCATGACCAGGGCACCGGGCGACGAGGACGACCTCGGCGACGTGATCCCGTTCCAGCCGGACGAGGACGAGCCCGAAAGCGCCGTCCGGCAGCCCTCCGGCGACTCAGCGGCGCCCGAAGCGCCTGCTGAGCTCGAGGGCGCGGCTGGAGCCGGCCAGGACGCGGCCGCTGAAGGGCCGGGCCCCGCTGAACGGCTGGGGCATGCGGAAGGGCTGGGGCCCGCTGAACGGCTGGGACCTGCGGAGGGGCTGGGGCCCGCGGAAGGGCTCGAGCCCGCGCCAAGCGGCGCTCCGGAGGCCCAGCAGCCCGCTGCCGAGACCACGCCCGCTTCCACCGCGCACCCCGTCCCCGAGCCGGAGCGCGCCTCTGCTCAAGCCGCTTCCGACGCATCGGCTGAGGGTGAAGAAGCCGGGCGTGAGGCCGAGGCGGAGCCTGGGCGGCGGCGGAAGAAGGCGTTGCGGAAGGCCGGGGTGCTGGCGGCCGGGCTGCTGGTGGGCGTGCTGGCGCTCGGGCTGGGCGCGATCACGGTGATCAAGCCGTACCTCAGCCCCGATGACTTCGAGGGGCCGGGCAGCGGCTCGGTGACGGTGCGGATCGCGCCGGGGTCGAGCGCGTACGCGATCGGCTCGGCGCTCGCCGAGGCCGGGGTGGTGGCGAGCGCGGAGTCGTTCGTACGGGCGGCGGAGAAGCGCGCGGTGACCGACCGGCTGCGACCGGGCCACTACCGCCTGCGCAAGGGCATGGCCGCGGTGGCCGCGCTCGACCTGCTGCTCAAGCCGGGCTCGCGGGTGGTGCGGCGGGTGACCGTGCCGGAGGGCCTGCGGGTGCAGGAGGTGTTCGACCGCCTGTCCAAGCTGGCCGGGCTGCCCATCGAGGAGCTGCGCAAGGTGGACCAGGCCCTCGTCGGCCTGCCCGAGTACGCGCGCGGGCTGGAGGGCTTCCTGTTCCCCGCCACGTACGAGATCGAGCCCGGCGACACGGCCGTGGACGTGCTGGCGGCGATGGTGGAGCGGTTCGCCGCCGCGGCCCGTCACGTGGGCCTGGAAGAGGGCGCGAAGCGGCTCAAGCTGACGCCGCTTGAGGTCGTCACGGTCGCCAGCATGATCCAGGCAGAGGGCGGCACGGACGAGGACTATCCGAAGATCGCTAGGGTGATCTACAACCGGCTGGCGAAAGGCACTCCGCTGGAGATCGACAGCACGGTGCTGTACGCGCTGAACCGGAGGACACTGAGAGTGACGGAGAGTGACACCAAGGTGGACTCTCCCTACAACACCTACCGGCATAAGGGGCTGCCCCCAGGGCCCATCGCCAACCCCGGCGAGAAGGCACTGTTGGCTGCCCTGAACCCGGCTGAAGGCGATTGGCACTGGTTTGTTACCACGGATCCCGCGCATAGAATCACCAAATTCACCAACAAAGAGAGCGAGTTCGTGAGATACCGGGAAGAGTTGAACAAGAACCTCGGGACGAGCTGATGTTCGATGGGACCCGACCTGTCCCGGCGCAAAAGCCCCCAAATGGGGCATGCGTCCTCTTTCCGTCCCCTAGCATGGCTACCCAGAGTGATCCCCGTCGGTCGTCCTGGTGCGTCCGGCGGCTACCCCCGTTTCGCTCGGTGATACCAGCCGGTCAGGCAGTTCCGCTTGACGCCTGGCGGGCAGTGCCGGGAGATTGGCCAGCGCATCTATGAACGATCTCGATCTCAACACTCTGCTCGGCCCCGAGGACGACGAAGGCCCGCCTCGGCGCCGTTCCCGGGGCGGCAGACGCGGTCGCCGCCGTCGCAGGCGGCGCAACCGCGGCGGCTTCCTCGCGCCGCTGCTGGCCTTCATCGTGCTGGTCGGCATCATCGGCGGCGGTGGCTACTACGGCTACCGGTGGATCAACGACGCGCTCGTACCCGATGACTACACCGGAGCCGGCACCGGCGAGGTGATCATCGAGATCAAGGACGGCCAGAGCGCCTCCGAGGTCGCGCAGGAGCTGGAGCGCAAGGGAGTCGTGGCCAGCGCGCGAGCGTTCACCAACGCCATCGCGAACGCGAACAAGAGCGGCTCGCTCCAGCCCGGCGAGTACAAGATGCGCAAGAAGATGGCCGCCGCCGAGGCCGTCAAGCTGCTCGACCACGACAAGCGGCTGCGCGCCACCTTCACCATCGCCGAGGGCCTGCGGCTGTCGCAGACGCTCTCCCAGCTCGCCGAGAAGACCGGCAGGCCGCTCAAGGAGTTCAAGGCCGCCGCCCAGGACACCGAGGCCCTCGACCTGCCGAAGTACGCCAAGGGCAAGCTGGAGGGCTACGCATTCCCGGCGACGTACGAGTACCAGCCCAACTCGACGCCGAAGCAGATCCTCGCGGCCATGGTGAAGCGGTTCAACCAGACGGCCGAGAAGCTCGACCTCGAGTCGGGCGCCAAGGAGCTCGGCTACACGCCGCACGAGATCATCACGATCGCGAGCATCGTGCAGGCCGAGGCGGGCCGCCAGGAGGACATGCCGAAGATCGCCCGCGTGATCTACAACCGGCTCTCGCGCAACCCGCCGATGCCCCTGTCGATGGACAGCACGGTCATGTACGCGCTGAACAAGTTCGGCACGTACGCCACCGGCGCCGACCTGGAGACCAAGTCCCGGTACAACACCTACAAGTACACGGGGCTGCCGCCGGGGCCCATCTCCAACCCCGGCGACCACGCCATCGAGGCGGCGCTCAACCCCGCCAAGGGGCAGTGGCTGTTCTTCGTGGCCACCGACCCCAAGAGCCAGGCAACCGAGTTCGCCGAGACCGAGGCCCAGCATCAGGCGCTGGTCGCCAAGTGCAAGGCGAACGGCGGCTGCGGCGGCTGACCACCCGGCCGTCCACTTCGCATGGGCGCCTGAAGGTCGCTTGCGGTCATCCGAAGGCGAGGCCGTCCACCGCCGGGCGTCCGCCCGCTGCGTCCCTGACGTGCGCGGGCAGGGCGCCCGGCCCTTCCGTGTGCGCCGGCGGGCCGCCCCGGACACGCCGGCGGTTGGAAGCGGCCTTCTGGGCGCTCGTGCGCTTCTCGGGACGCGTCGGCGCGCCCCCGAGGTCGCCCTCGCGTCGCTCAGCCGCTCCGCACGGCGCGGCTGCTCGAAGCGGTCCCCGGCGGGCAAGGTGCTGAAGCGGCGGTGCTCCGGGTGCGGCGTGCCGGACGTGCCACGGTCACCCGGCACCGTCCGGCGCTCCGGTGCGGTCTCACGCGGGCGGGACGGTGCCGGTGGCGCGCGGGTGAGCCGGTGCGGGAGGGCGTGGTGCCGCTCGGGAGCCGCGGGCGGCGGTAGGGTGCTGCCTGGTTGGAAAGGACGTGCGTGATGCGAGCTGCCGTGATGGGGTCGCCCATCGGCCATTCGCTCTCGCCCCACCTGCACCGGGCCGCCTACCGGGCGATGGGGCTCGACGGGTGGAGCTACGAGGCGTTCGAGTGTGACGAGGAACGGCTGCCGGGCCTGCTGGCCGAGCTGACCCCCGTACGCGGGCAAGGGGGCGACGACGAGCGCGCCTGGGCGGGGCTGTCGCTGACGATGCCGCTCAAGCGGGCGGTGCTGCCGCTGCTCGACACGGTCTCCGACCTGGCCGTCGAGGTCGGCGGGGCCAACACGGTGGTCTTCCGCGACGGGCGGCGCCACGGCGACAACACCGACGTCTACGGCATCGAGCGGGCGCTGGCCGAGGCCGGGGTGCCCGCGCCGCGCTCGGCGACCGTGCTGGGCGGCGGCGCGACGGCGGCCTCCGCGCTGGCGGCGCTGCGCGGCCTCGGGCTCTACTCGGCGACGCTGCTGGTCCGCGATCCCGCCAGGGCGGGGGAGACCGCCGCGGTGGCCGAGCGGCTCGGCGTGGCGCTGGCGGTGGAGACGTTCGCCAAGCTCGACGCGTGCATCGAGGTCGATCTGGTGATCTCCACGCTGCCGAGCGGCGCGGCCGACGCCTACGCGGGCCGGCTGGCGCGCGTGCCGGCCCTGTTCGACGTGGTGTACGCGCCGTGGCCGACCGCCGCGGCGACGGCCGTGCGGGACGCCGGCGGCATCGTGATCGGGGGCTTCGAGATGCTGCTGCACCAGGCGGTGCGGCAGGTGGAGCTGATGACCGGGATGTCCGATGTGCCGGTGGAGGCCATGCGTGCCGCGGGCGAGGCCGAGCTGCGCCGCCGCCAGGAGGCCGCCGCACGCGCGGACGGCCGGACGGGATGATTTGAGAACGCCCCGGCGTTGGGGTAGTGTAGCTCTCTGATCGGTCCGGCATGCCTTGCTGGACGCGCAAGCGGAGGTCTCCCTCCCACCTGAGTCGCCGCGAGGTGGCCGGGTCCAGGATCACGCCGGACTTCTCCGGGGAGCTCAAGGCCACGAAAGCCGAAGAGCTCAGTGGCCCCGCATGCGCGACGTGCGGGGCTTTTCGCGTTTTCGTGAAAAGCTCCGTAACGACGAGCACGTAGGGATCGCAAACCTAGGAGGCCCCATCAGCACTGAGCCCCGCATCAACGAGCGTATCCGAGTTCCCGAGGTTCGCCTCGTGGGCCCGAACGGCGAGCAGGTCGGCATCGTCTCCATTCATGACGCGCTGAAGCTCGCCCAGGAGGCCGACCTCGACCTCGTCGAGGTCGCGGCCACGGCTCGACCGCCCGTGTGCAAGCTCATGGACTACGGCAAGTTCAAGTACGAGTCCGCGATGAAGGCGCGCGAGGCGCGCAAGAATCAGGCGCACACGATCATCAAGGAGATCAAGCTCCGGCCGAAGATCGACCCGCACGACTACGAGACCAAGAAGGGTCACGTGGTGCGGTTCCTCAAGGCGGGAGACAAGGTCAAAGTCACGATCATGTTCCGCGGGCGTGAGCAGTCCCGGCCTGAGCTCGGCTTCCGGCTGCTGCAGCGGCTCGCGGAAGACGTCCAGGACCTGGGCTTCGTGGAGTCCCACGCCAAGCAGGACGGACGTAACATGATCATGGTGATCGGTCCGCACAAGAAGAAGGCCGAGGCCAAGGCCGAAAAGGCCGCCGCCAAGGCGCAACGTGGCAACGAGGGCCCTTCCGCACGGGAAGCGTGACCTCTGGTTCGGGTTAGCCTTACAAACACCCCAGCCAGCCACCGGTAGACCAAGACGCCGCGACCGGGCCGGAAAGCGCCGGCCCGGCCACCGGCACGACCGAAACGAGGAGAGACGGCGATCATGCCGAAGATGAAGACGCACAGCGGTGCGAAGAAGCGGTTCCGGCTCACCGGTTCCGGCAAGATCAAGCGTCGCCGTGCCAACCGCGCGCACTACAACGAGTGGAAGTCGTCCACGCTGACGCGCCGTCTCAAGAACGAGGTCGTCCTTTCCGACGCCGACACCAAGAAGATCAAGAAGCTGCTCGCCAAGTAGCGCGAACCCCCGGGGAGAAGAAACATGGCACGCGTGAAGCGGGCGCTCAACGCCAAGAAGAAGCGCAAGGTCGTTCTCGAAAGGGCGACCGGTTACCGTGGCCAGCGGTCTCGCCTCTACCGCAAGGCCAAGGAGCAGATGCTCCACTCGATGACGTACGCCTACCGGGACCGCAAGGACCGTAAGGGCGCGTTCCGTCGTCTGTGGATCCAGCGCATCAACGCCGCGGCCCGTCAGAACGGCATCACCTACAACCGTCTGATCCAGGGCCTGCGTCTGGCCAACATCGAGGTGGACCGCAAGATCCTCGCCGACCTCGCGGTCAACGACAGCCAGACCTTCGCCACGCTCGTCGAGGCCGCCAAGAAGGCGCTCCCGGCGAACGTGAACGCTCCGGCCGCGAGCTGAAGCGCTTGACCTGACCGAGGGGCCCACCGATGACGGTGGGCCCTTTGTTGCTGTCTGCACGCACTGCGGGTGAACCAGCGGGCTGCAGCGTCCGTACGACTTGGGGGAGACGATGGCCGGGTCCGAGCTGACCAACGTGAGATCGCCGCGGGTGAAGGCCGCCCGGCGGCTCACCAAGCGCGCCTTCCGCGAGCAGGACAGGAAGTTCCTGGCCGAAGGGCCGCAGGCGGTGCGCGAGGCGCTCAAGCTCGACGGCGTCACGCTGGAGCTGTTCAGCACCGCCGAGGCCGAGCTGCGCCACCCCGAGCTGATCACCGAGGCCACGCTCAAGGGCATTCCCGTGCACCGGGCCAGCGGCGAGGTCATGTCCGAGCTGTCGCAGACCGTGACCCCGCAGGGGCTGGTCGCCGTCTGCCGGCTCGTCCACGTGCCGCTCGACGAGGCGCTGGCGGGCGAGCCGCGGCTGGTGGCGCTGCTCGCGCACGTCCGCGACCCGGGCAACGCGGGGACCGTCATGCGGGCGGCCGACGCGGCGGGGGCGGACGCGGTGGTGTTCACCGACGCGTCGGTGGACCCGTACAACGGAAAATGCGTGCGCGCCAGCGTCGGAAGCCTTTTTCATCTCCCTGTCACGATCGGTGCACCGGTCAGGCCCGCCGTGCGTCAACTCAGGGAGCGGGGTTTGCGCGTGCTGGCGGCGGACGGCGCGGGCAAGCGTACGCTCGACGATGTCGATCTTTCTGGACCGACCGCGTGGATCTTCGGAAACGAGGCCTGGGGATTGCCTGAGGAGATACTCACCGAGGCGGACGATGTCGTGCGGGTGCCCATCTACGGACAGGCGGAAAGCCTGAACCTGGCCACCGCGGCGGCGGTATGCCTCTACTCCTCGGCCAGGGCTCAGCGGGTGCCCTAGGCGACGGGAAACCCGCTATTGTCGGCGTTGTAGGCGGAGGAGGCGAGGCGTGCACGGCGCAGACACCGACGGGCGAGTAGTCGCGGCCGCGTGCACGATAGCCATCGACGATCTCCCCGACGGCCTTATCGTGACCGACCGAAACGGATGCGTGCTGGCCGTCAACCGGGCGGCCACGCGGCTCACCGGCATCCCGGCAGAGCGCGCCGTCGGACGGCACATGAACGACGTTTTCCCGTTCCGCGACCACGACGGGCGCGACTGGTGGAAGGCCCTCGACCCCGAGGGCGGGCTGCGCACCCGCATCAGGGTGCCCGAGCGGCCGCTGCACCTGCCCGGCGGGCAGGAGCTCTACGTCGCGGCCCGGCTGGTCCGCGAGCCCGAGCGCGGCGGCGAGGTCGAGCGCGTCACGATCACCCTGCGCGACGGCGGCGCGCGCGCCCGGCTGGAGCGCAGCCGCGCCGACCTGGTCTCCACCGTCGCCCACGAGCTGCGCTCGCCGCTGACCAGCGTCAAGGGCTTCACGGCCACGCTGCTTGCGAAGTGGAGCCGCTTCACCGAAGAGCAGAAGCTCGTCATGCTGGAGACGGTCAACAACGACGCCGACCGCGTCACCCGGCTCATCACCGAGCTGCTCGACGTCTCCCGCATCGAGTCGGGCCGGCTCGAAGTGCGCCGCCAGATCGTCGACCTGCCCGCCAGGGCGCGCCGCCTCATCGCGGGCCGGGTCGCGGCCGGGGAGCCGGAGGACCGCTTCAGGCTGATCGTGGGCGACGACCTGCCCGAGATGTGGCTCGACCAGGACAAGATCGACCAGATTCTGGGTAACCTGGTGGAAAATGCGCTGCGTCACGGGCGCGGCACTGTGACAATCGAGATCGAGTCCATCGAATGGGGAGTGGCCGTGTCGGTGCGCGACGAGGGCGAGGGCATCGAGCCCGAGCTGGCTCCGCGCGTCTTCAGGCAGTTCTGGCGGGGCGGCAACAGCCGCCGCCGGGGCGGCACGGGTCTCGGCCTGTTCATCGTCAAGGGCCTGGTCGAGGCGCACGGCGGCACGATCACGGTGCAGCGCGCGCCCGAGGGCGGAGCTGAGTTCCGATTTACCTTGCCCACCGGCACCCCCGACTTCGCCGGCGTCTAGCCGTCGCGTTCGGGCCCGGTGGGCAGGCACCACTAGACTCTCTTCCGCTCAAGCCCTGGATACGGAGCTCACTCTTGTCTGACTACGATCCCGTCGAGGTGACACCGCTGCACGCCGACGAGGTGTCCCGGATGGAGGCCGACGCCATCGCGGCGATCAAGGCGGCCGGCGACCTCGACGAACTCAAGCAGGCCAGGCTGGCGCACGCGGGTGACCGCTCGCCCATCGCCCTGGCCAACCGCGAGATCGGCGCTCTGCCGCCCGCCGCCCGCGCCGAGGCCGGCCGGCGCGTCGGCGCCGCACGTAAGGCCATCAACGAAGCGCTCGCCGCCCGCCAGGCCGAGCTGGAGGCCGAGCGCGACGCCCGCGTCCTCATCGAGGAGACCGTCGACGTCACCCTGCCGTGGGACCGCCGCCCGCGCGGCGCCCGCCACCCGCTCACCACGCTGCAGGAGCGCATCGCCGACGCGTTCGTCTCCATGGGCTACGAAGTGGCCGAGGGGCCGGAGCTCGAAGGCGAGTGGTTCAACTTCGACGCGCTCAACATCGCCAAGGACCACCCGGCGCGCTCCGACCACGACACGTTCTTCGTCGGCTCCACCGACTCCGGCATGGTGCTGCGCACGCAGACCTCGCCCGTGCAGATCCGGGCGCTGCTCCAGCGCGAGCTGCCGGTCTACGTGATCTCGCCGGGCAAGACGTTCCGCACCGACGAACTCGACGCCACCCACACCCCGGTCTTCCACCAGACCGAGGGGCTGGCCGTCGACGAGGGCCTGACGATGGCCCATCTCAAGGGCACGCTCGACCGGTTCGCCGAGGTGATGTTCGGCAAGGGCATCACGACGCGGTTCCGGCCCAACTACTTCCCGTTCACCGAGCCGTCCGCCGAGATGGACCTCAAGTGCTTCGTCTGCCGGGGCGCCTCCGCGGTGCCCGGCAACCCGCCCTGCCGCACCTGCAAGTCGGAGGGCTGGATCGAATGGGGCGGCTGCGGCATGGTCAACCCGCGGGTGCTCGTCGCCTGCGGCGTCGACCCCTCCCGGTACTCCGGGTTCGCCTTCGGCATGGGCATCGAGCGGACGCTGATGTTCCGCCACAACGCCGAGGACATGCGTGACATGGTCGAGGGAGACGTGCGCTTCACGCTCCCGTTCGGAATGGAGATCTGATGAAGGTCCCGCTTTCCTGGCTGCGGGAGTATGTCGATCTCCCGGCGGTCACCGCCCACGAGGTGGCCGACAAGCTCACGGCCGCCGGGCTCAAGCTCGAGTCGATCACCTCGCACGGCCACGACGTCAAGAACGTCGTCGTCGGCGAGGTGCTGGAGATCGAGGAGCTGACCGGCTTCAAGAAGCCGATCAGGCACTGCAAGGTCGAGGTCGGCGAGGCGACGCCGCGCATGATCATCTGCGGCGCCACCAACTTCGCCGCGGGCGACCGGGTGCCGGTCGTGCTGCCCGGCGGCGTGCTGCCCGGCGGGTTCGAGGTCGGGGCGCGCAAGACGTACGGGCGCATGTCCGAGGGCATGATCTGCTCCGAGCGCGAGCTCGGCCTGGGCGACGACCACAGCGGCATCATGGTGCTGCCGGCCGACACCCCCATCGGCACCGACGTGGTCGAGCTGCTCGGGCTGCGCGACGACGTCATCGAGCTGGAGATCACCCCCGACATCGGCTACGCCCTGTCGATCCGCGGCGTGGCGCGCGAGGTCGCCACGGCGTTCGGGGTCGCCTTCCGCGACCCCGCCGGCGTCGAGCCGCCCGCCGAGACCGAGCCGTCGTGGCCGGCCTCCATCGCCGACCCGACCGCCTGCGACCGGTTCGTGCTGCGCGAGGTGCGCGGCTTCGACCCGCAGGCCAAGAGCCCGCTGTGGATGCGCGTACGCCTCCACCGCGCCGGCATGCGCCCGGTCTCGCTGGCCGTCGACATCACCAACTACCTGATGCTGGAGCTCGGCCAGCCGCTGCACGCGTTCGACCGGAGCAAGCTCAACGGCGAGATCGTGGTGCGCAGGGCCGCCCCGGGCGAGCGCCTGGAGACGCTCGACCACGTGGTGCGCGAGCTCGACCCCGACGACATCCTCATCACCGACCAGTCGGGGCCGATCTCCATCGCCGGCACCATGGGCGGCCTGGAGACCGAGATCTCCGACACCTCGACCGACATCGTCATCGAGGCCGCCCACTTCTCCGCCACCGGCATCTCCCGCGCCTCGCGGCGGCACGGGCTGGTCTCCGAGGCGTCCAAGCGGTTCGAGCGCGGCGTCGACCGCGAGCTGCCGCTCATCGCCTCATGGCGGGCCGTGCAGATGCTGGCCGAGCTGGGCGGTGCCACCGTGCAGCCCGGCGTCACCCACGCCGACGTCGAGGTGACGCCCGCCCGCATCGCGATCCCGGCCGACTACCCCGGCCGGGTGGCCGGCGTGACCTACTCCAAGGAGACCGTGGTCGAGCGGCTGCGCCAGGTCGGCTGCGTCGTCACCGACGGCGCCGACCCGGCCGTGCGGCAGGGCGGCGTCGACCCGACCGGCGTGGTCACCGGCGGCGAGCTGGCGGCCAAGCTGGCCGTCACCGGCGACGACATGATCACGGTGACCCCGCCGTCCTGGCGGCCCGACCTCACCGACCCCAACGACCTGGCCGAAGAGGTCATCCGGCTGGAGGGCTACGAGAACCTCCCGTCGGTGCTGCCCTCCGCCCCGGCCGGCGCCGGGCTCACCGAGGGCCAGCGACTGCGCAGGCGGGTCGGCAGGACGCTCGCCGAGGCCGGCTACGTCGAGGTGCTCAGCTACCCGTTCATCGGCCCCGCCGACTTCGACCGCATGCAGCTGCCCGCCGAAGACCCGCGCCGCCGCGCCGTCCGGCTGGCCAACCCGCTGTCGGAGGACGAGCCGCTGATGCGGACGACGCTGCTGCCGGGGCTGCTGAAGACCCTCGTACGCAACGTCGGCCGCGGCTTCACCGACGTCGCGCTGTTCGAGTCGGGCGCCGTCTACCGGCCCCGCGAGGGCGCGCCCGAGGTCGCTCCGGTGCTCGGCGTCGAGCGGCGGCCCACCGCCGACGAGCTCGCCACCATCGAGTCGGCGCTGCCCGACCAGCCGCTGCGGGTCGCGGTGGTGCTGGCCGGCGAGTTCGAGCGGTCCGGCTGGTGGGGGCGCGGGCGGCAGGCCTCGTGGGCCGACGCCGTCCAGGCCGCCCGGCTGGTCGCCGAGGAGGCGCGGCTCGAGCTGTCCATCAGCGCCGACCAGCACGAGCCGTGGCACCCCGGCCGGTGCGCCGCGCTCTACGTGGGGGACACGCTGGTGGGGCACGCCGGTGAGCTGCACCCGCGGGTCATCGAGGCGTACGGGCTGCCGCCCCGCACCTCGGCCATGGAGATCGAGCTGACCCGGCTGGAGGCCGCCATGCCGGGGCCGGTCCAGACGCCCTCCGTGTCGGCCTACCCGGTCGCCACCCAGGACGTCGCGCTGATCGTGCCCGACTTCACGCCGGTCGCCGACGTCGAGGCGGCGCTGCGCGACGGCGCGGGCGAGCTGCTGGAGTCGATCCGGCTGTTCGACGTGTACGTCGGCGAGCAGGTGGGCGAGGGTAACAAGTCGCTCGCCTACACGATGCGCTTCCGCGCGCCCGACCGCACGCTGACCGTGGAGGAGACCACGGCCGCCAGGGACGCCGCGGTCGCCATGGCCGCCGACCGCGTGGGCGCCCAGCTGCGCGGCTGAGCCGTTCGCCCGGGGCCGGAGCTTCGCCGCTCCGGCCCCGGTGCGTGCGCTCAGATGCGGTCGATCGCGGCGAGGTCGGCGTCGAGGTCGAAGGGAGCGGTCACCTTCAGCCGGTCGCGGTGCACGCCCATGCGGGCGTAGGAACGCAGCGCCGGGTCGAGCTCGTAGACGTACACGATCGGCTTGCCGGAGTTCTCCTCCACCCGCCAGAAGTGCGGGATGCCGGCCTGCGCGTAGAGCTGTGGCTTGCGCTCGCGGTCACGCGTGACGGACTCGGGGGAGACCACCTCGACGGCGAGCACGACGTCCTTCGCGTCGTAGTAGGTTTCCGCGCCGCCCCGCACTGCCTCCTCCGTGACGACGCAGAGGTCCGGCTCGGGCCGCTGGTCCTTGGCGAGGACCCCACGCTCATCTCGCGGCGGACCCGAACGCCGGCGGGCGCGGCCCGACGCAGCTCGGCCTCGAGGAGCGACACGGCCCGCATGTGGAAGGAGGTCTGGGGGCTCGCGAAGACCAAGCTTCCATCAATCAACTCTGTGTGCGCGGGCAATTCCGGAATGTGATCGAGAGCTTCTGCGGAGAAGCCTTGCGGTGGCGGAAAGACCCAGTCGGGGAGCGAGGAAGGCGTCATCACAGCGATCACCGCTTCGGCAGTCATGGTCCACCGCTACCAACCTAGTGTGATCGAGCCAGGTGAAAAGCGTGACACGGTCGAGGAGCCCGAGAGGAACGGAGATGGCGGAGCTGCTGGTGTTCGCCGAGCGTGAGGACGCCGAGGAGGTGGCCGAGACGCTGGGGGAGTGGTTTCCCGAGCTGGGGGTGCCGCGGGTGGTGCGGGAGACCCTGGCGGGGGAGGACGACGCCGAGGACGCGCAGTGGGTGGTCGTGGCCGAGGGACTGGACGAGGCGGCGCTGGCCAAGGTGGACGAGCTGGTCGAGCGGTACGACGGGTGGCGTGAGGCGGGCTGAGCGACCCCGTCGGCCCGACTCGGCCGCAGGGCAGGCGCGAGGCCGCCTCAGCCCGCACGTCGGCTCCGCGCCGTAGGCTCGCCTCGACCTGCGGGTCTCTTCGCGCCGTAGGCCTGCCTCGGCCTGCGGGTCTCTTCGCGCTGCAGGCCTGCCTCGGCCTGCGGGTCTGGTTCCGCTGCAAACTCGTCTCGGCCGCTCGGGCGGAACGCAGGGCGCGGCATTCGCGTCCTGGCGCGTCAGGCAGGGGCTTCGGCGGTCGCGGCGGCTTCGCGGCGGGCCTTTGCCGCGAGGGCGTGCTCGTCGGTCGTGGCGTCGTAGCGGCGGAAATCGGGCAGGGCGGCGGCCAGGCCGAGGACGGCGGCGACGCACAGCACGCCGCCCGCGCCCAGCGAGAAGCGGAAGCCGCCGAGCTCGGCCATCATGCCGGCCCGCGCGTTGCCCAGCATGGGCCCGCTGGCGTACGAGAGCAGCTCGATGCCCGCGAGGCGGCCGCGCAGCTCGGGCGGGATGGTCTGGTTCCACATCGTCATGCGGAAGATGCCGCTGATCATGTCGGCGGCGCCCGCGAGGGCGATGCACACGACGATCACCCAGATGTTCGGGGCCAGCGCGGTCAGCGCCACCGCGACACCCCAGAGTGCGGCGGCCACGATCACGCCGAGGCCGTGCCGCCGTACGCGGGCCGTCCAGCGGCCGGTGAGCGAGGCGATCAGCGCGCCGACCGCGGAGGCGGAGTACAGCAGCCCGAGCGCCTGGGGCGCCTTCAGCTCGGCGGCGATGAACGGGAACAGCGCCGTCGCCATCGCGAAGATCATGGCGGCCATGTCCACCAGGTACGTGCCGACGAGGTCCTTGCGGCTCACCGCGTACCGCATGCCCTCGACCAGCGACCGCAGCGAGGCGGGCGCGGCGTCCGCGGCCGGGGGCAGCGAGCTGACCCGCCACAGCAGCAGCATCGACAGCAGGAAGGACAGCGTGTCGATGACGTAGGCGGAGGTGACGCCCCAGGCCGTGATCATCAGGCCGCCGAGCGCGGGGGCGACGATGGCGCCGAAGTTCCACCGCAGGCTCGACAGGACGGCCGCGGCGGCCTGCTGGTCATGCTTGACGACCTGCTGGATCACCGCCTCCAGGCTCGGACGCTGGAGGCAGCCGATGCCGGTGGAGACGGCGCCGATGACGTACAGGACCCAGGTCTGCGGACTGGGCAGCATGGAGTTGACCATGAGAGCGGCCGAGGTGACCATCAGGCCCAGCTCGCTCATCACGATGATCTTGCGGCGGTCGAGGGCGTCGGCGATGGCGCCGCCCCACAGCCCGCACACCACCATCGGCACGAACTCCGCCAGGCTCACCAGCCCGACCGCGACGTAGGAGTCGGTGAGCTGCTTCATCTGGTACGGCACCGCGACCGTCGAGATCATCGTGCCGAACATGGTGATGACCCCGGACCCGAAGAGCAGCCGGTAGTCGCGGGAGTCGCGCAGCGGGCTCACGTCCAGCGCGAGGTGGCGGAGCAGGCGCTTCAATGCTGATGGCACGAGTGAGAATTGTCCGTTATCGCGCGTGGCCTGGGCAAATCAATAAACCGGGTGGTTTCGGGGCGGGTTTCTGCCCGGCCTTCGCGTCCTGTCCGGCCTGTCGTGTCCTACCCGGTCTGTCGTGTCCTGCCCGGTCTGGCGTCGTCTGTCCGGTCTCCCGAGGCTCCGGGCATCGCTTCGGCTCGCGGGGTGTTCTTCGGCTTGCGGGGCGTCAGGCTCGGGAGTGCTGCCCCAGCCCAGGGGATCGGGGGTGCGGGGTGTGCTGCTCCGGTCCAGAGGTGGCGAAAGGTTTGCGGGGTGCTGCTCTGGTCCGGAGGGGGAGGGGGTGGCGGGGACAAGCCGGGAAGGGGCCCGGGTCGCACTTTCCCGGGCCCCTGTGCGGCGTCAGGACGGGGCCTTGTCCAGGAAACCCAGGACCTTGCGGATGCGGCCGTCCTCGGCCAGCTCCACCACGTCGAACCCGACGGCGACCGGCTCCCCGCCCTCGGGGCCGAGGTGCCAGGTGAAGCGGGCGATGTGGTGGTGGCTGTCGTACAGGTCGCCGGGGGTGAAGACGAGGCCGGGGAACATGCCCTGCGCGGCCTCGATCACGGCGGCGATCCCGGCGTGGCCGGAGACGTCGGCGAGCGGGTCGGTGTAGGTGCCGTCCTCGGTCCACAGCTCGGCCACGGCCTTGGCGCGGGCCTCGGGGTCGGTCTCGTTCCAGCAGGCGATGTAACGGTCGATCAACGTGCTCATGACGGGTCTCTCCTCGTGTAGGTGATCTCAGTGGCTCTTGCGCAGGCCGGTGATCTGAAGCTCGGCGAACACGGCCACCACCAGGGCCTGGGCGATCGCCCAGACCGCGCCGACCGTGGTGAGGCCGGCCGCGCCGGTGACGACGGCGGCCACGCTGCCCAGGGTCCAGGCCACGTTCACGGCGATGACGGCCCTGGTGCCGGCCGGGCTGATGGCGCGGCGGGTGGCCAGGACGGCGACGGCGGCGGCGTAGACCAGCAGGAAGGCGCCGATACCCCGCAGCAGCGCCGCGTCCGGGCCGAGCAGGGCGCCGATGGGGGCGGCGAAGGCGAGGTAGGCCAGCCCGTTGACGCCCGTGACGGCGGCGTCGGCGGCCAGTGCGAGACGCAGGAACTTCGGACGGCCGGTGGTGATCGGCAGGGCGGTCATGGTCGGCTCCTTCGCGGTGACCTCGTTCGTGCTGACACCGGTGACGATGTCAGGACGCGGGTAGCCGCCTCGATTACCCGCCGGGTAAGCGGGAGCGGGGAAAGGCCATCCGACCAGGGGAGACGCACCTGCTGTGAGGCCCGTCACAGCGCGCGGCGGCTCCCGGACGTGACCGGGAGCCGCCGCGAAACCGGAGGTCAGGCGCCGAGGATCTCGCGGCGCAGGTGGGTCTTGAGGATCTTGCCGCCGGGGTTGCGGGGCAGCTCGTCCTCGCGGAACCAGTAGTGCACGGGGATCTTGAACTTGGCGATCCTGGAGGACAGGAACTCGCGCAGCTCGTCGGGCGTGACCGAGGAGCCGGGCACGAGGCGGAGCACCGCGCCGACCTCCTCGCCCAGCTCGTCGTGCGGTACGCCGATCACGGCCGCGTCGTCCACCGCGGGATGCTCGAACAGGGCGGCCTCGACCTCGGCGCAGTAGACGTTCTCGCCGCCCCTGATCACCATGTCCTTGGCCCGGTCCACGATGTAGACGAAGCCGTCCTCGTCGATCCTGGCCAGGTCGCCGGTGTGCAGCCAGCCCTTCACGAACGTCTGCGCGGTCGCCTCCGGCTTGTTCCAGTAGCCGAGGATGACGTTGGGTCCGCGTACGCACAGCTCGCCGACCTCGCCGGGCGGCAGCTCCTTGCCGGCGGGATCGACGACGCGCACGTCCACCACGGGCGAGGGCAGGCCGATGCTGTCGGGCTTGGCGCGGTAGTCGGCGCCGCCGTTGCCAATGGCGAGGGCGCTGGTCTCGGTCATGCCGTAGCCGTTGGAGGGCGCGCGGTCGGGGAGGTTCTCGGTGATGCGCTCCAGCAGCTTGGGCGGTGCGGGCGCGCCGCCGTAGCCCAGGTTGACCAGCGAGGACAGGTCGTACTTGCCGAAGTCGGGGTGGGACATGAGCTGCCAGGCGTTGGTGGGCACGCCGATCATGGTGGTGACGCGTTCGCGCTCGATGAGCCGCAGCGCCTGCTCGGGGTCCCACTTGTACATCAGCACCAGCCCGCCGCCGCTGAACATGGCGGTGGTCATCGCCGAGAAGCAGCCGGTGACGTGGAAGAGCGGCACGGTGAGCAGGGTGATCCTGCGGGTGCTCGCGGCCTGGGAGACGTCCTTGCCGGCCAGGGCGACGGCGCGCATGAGACCGTAGGCGACCGTCATGGGGGCCTGGCCGATGTTGCGGTGGCTGCCGAGGGCGCCTTTGGGGCTGCCGGTGGTGCCGGAGGTGTAGAAGATCGTCGCGGGGTCGTCGGGGGCCAGTTCCACCTGGGGGAGCGCGGCGTCGGCGGTCACCTCGCCCAGCACGTCGGCGAACGCGCGCGCACCGGCCGGCGGCTCGCCTCTGGTGACGATCATCGGCACGCCGGTCGGGGCCAGCTTGGGCGCGCGCTCGCCGTCGGCGATCAGCACCTTGGCGCCGGAGTCGCGCACCCCGTAGGCCAGCTCGGGCTCGGTCCACCAGGCGTTGAGCGGGACCGCGATGGCGCCGGTCGCCAGTACGGCGGAGAAGGAGATCACCCATTCCGGGTAGTTGCGCATGGCCACCGCGACCCGGTCGCCCTTGGTCACTCCGTAGTCGTCCACGAGGCGGCGGGCGAGGGTGGCGGCGCGGCGGAAGTGCTCTTCGAACGTGATGTGCTCGTCCTCGTAGACGAGGAAGACCTGGTCGCCGTGGTTTCTGCTGGTCTCCAGCAGCGCCCGGAAGTCCGGCGGGGCGTGCTTCCACGTGCGAACGCCGGTGTCGCCGATCTCCTCCATCTCGAAGAGCTGGCCTGGGCCGGTGAGCTGCGCCTGGACCTGGTCATGCGAAAGAGACATCCGCAGTACTCCCGCAGTGGACGATTGTTCCGGTCCTCACAGTACCGACCGGCCGGTACGTAGCGCTAGACGGCCGACCCTAGGCCTTTCGGCGATGAAAGTTTCATAGCGGTGCCGATATTTTCTGCCTGCCAACTGCTCCTTTAGCTCCGGCTCAAGCGCTTTATTGACCACTGACGAGCATGTCAATACCGTCTGCACAACGGTCCCCACGGGGCCGAAACTTTCGGAATCGAGTGCCTGCCTCCGGAGGTAGATGTCCGTGCATTCGTCCTCGCTCCCCAGAGCCCTCGCGTTAGTGGGGTTACTCGCAACCTTCCTCCTTCCCGCCGTCTCGGCGGAGGCATCGGCGCCCCTGCGTACGCACGCGGCCGCCAAAGGCAAGTTCATCGGCGCGGCGCTCGCCACCGGCCCCCTGTCGAACGAGACCGCCTACCGCGACATCGCGGCCACCGAGTTCAACCAGGTGACCGCCGAGAACGCGATGAAGTGGGACTCCACCGAGCCCAACCCCGGCCAGTTCACCTTCTCCGGCGCCGACGCCATCGTCGACTTCGCCGTCCAGAACGACCAGCAGGTGCACGGCCACACGCTCGTCTGGCACCAGCAGACCCCCGGCTGGGTGCAGGGCCTGAGCGCCGGCGCCATGCGTGAGGCGATCGAGAACCACATCTCGGCGGTCGTCGGCCACTACGCCGACAACCCGGCCGTGGTCTCGTGGGACGTCGTCAACGAGGTCTTCGAAGAGGACGGCAGCTTCCGCAGGTCGTTCTGGTACAACACGCTCGGCGAGAGCTACATCGCCGACGCCTTCAGGGCCGCGCGCGCCGCCGACCCCGACGCCCGGCTGTGCATCAACGACTACAACGTCGAGGGCATCAACGCCAAGAGCACCGCGATGTACAACCTGGTCCGCTCGCTGCGCCAGCAGGGCGTGCCGGTCGACTGCGTGGGCTTCCAGAGCCACCTGGCCATCCAGTACGGCTTCCCGAACGACCTGCAGCAGAACCTGCAGCGCTTCGCCGACCTCGGCGTCCAGGTGCGCATCACCGAGCTGGACGTGCGCATGCAGATGCCGCGCGACTCCTCCAAGGACGCCACCCAGGCCACCTACTACCGCAACGTGGTCAACGCCTGCCTGGCGGTCCAGGCCTGCGCCGGCGTGACGATCTGGGGCTTCACCGACAAGCACTCGTGGGTGCCCGACACCTTCGGCGGTGAGGGCGCGGCGCTGATCTACGACGAGAACTACCAGAAGAAGAGCTCCTACGACGCCGTGCACGACGCGCTGGCGAGCGGCTCCGGCACGGACGACACGACGCCGCCGACCACGCCGGGCACGCCGACGGCGAGCAACATCACCTCCAACTCGGCCACGCTGTCGTGGAGCGCCTCGACCGACAGCGGCGGCAGCGGCCTGGCCGGCTACAACGTCTATCGCGAGCAGGGCTCGACGGACACCCTGCTCGGGCAGACCTCGACCAACTCGATCAACCTGACGGGGCTGACGCCGAACACGGAGTACGAGGTGTACGTGCGGGCGCGTGACGGCGCGGGCAACCTGTCGGACGCCTCACCGACCGTCACGTTCACGACCGAGGACGGTCCCAGCGGCGGCGGTGGCTGCACCGCCACCGGCACCGTGCAGTCCGAGTGGCAGGACGGCTACGTCGTGCAGCCGGTGACCGTCACCAACACCGGCACCACGGCCATCGACGGCTGGACGGTGACCTTCACCCTGCCCTCCGGGCACACCCTGGCCGGGTCGTGGAACGCCACCGTGACCGTCAGCGGCCAGACCGTCACCGCCACGAACGCCTCCTACAACGGCAACCTCGCCCCGAACGCGAGCACCGAGTTCGGATTCCAGGTCAACCGCCCGAACGGCGACACGCAGACGCCTTCCGGCTACACCTGCGCCTGATCGGGGATCCCCTGGGGCCTGCCCGACTGCCCGCCCGGCAAGCGGTGACCGCCCCAGGGGATTCCTCCCTTTTGGCGAAGAAGAGTGGGCGTTGCCGGAAATGATGGGGATGCATAACGTGCTGCTGGTACCCGCCTTACCGGCGGGGAACCGGTGGCTTACGTCCCCATCTGCTGAGGAGCCTGCCTGATGCATGACGACCGCACGCTGGTCGAAGCCCGCTTGAAGCGCGTACTGACCGAGCGGATCCGCCCCGCGATCTACCCTGAGTCGGTGCCGCTGGAGGTGGGTGTATGGCACGCGCCGGGCGAGCCCGTGCCCGTGGCCGAGGGCCTGGCCGCGCCGCGCGAGCCGATCGCGGTCGGCACGCCATGGGGCCCGCCGTGGGGCACGAGCTGGTTCACCGTGACCGGCACCGTGCCGGAGGAGTGGCAGGGCAGGATCGTCGAGGCGGTGCTCGACCTCGGCTTCAACCCCGAGAAGATCGGCTTCCAGTGCGAGGGCCTGGTCTACCGGCCCGACGGCACCCCGGTCAAAAGCCTCAACCCGCGGACGCAGTGGGTCCGTATCGCGAACCCCGCCCAGGGCGGCGAAGAGGTGTGCCTGCACATCGAGGCCGCCTCCAACCCGATCATCCTCGACTACCAGCCCTTCAAGCCGACGCTGCTCGGCGACAAGGAGACCGCCGGCACCGAGCCGCTCTACCGGCTGGCCCGCATGGACCTCGCCGTCTTCGACAAGACGGTGTGGGAGCTGGCCATGGACCTGGAGGTGCTCGGCGACCTCATGCACGAGCTGCCGGTCGACAGCGGCCGCCGCTGGGAGATCCTGCGCGCCGTCGAGCGCGCGCTGGACGCGCTCGACCTGCAGGACGTGGGCGGCACCGCCGAGGCGGCCAGGGCCGAGCTGACCGGCGTGCTGTCCTCGCCCGCCGAGCCCTCGGCGCACCGCATCAGCGCCGTCGGGCACGCCCACATCGACTCCGCCTGGCTCTGGCCGCTGCGCGAGACCGTGCGCAAGGTGGCGCGCACCGCGTCCAACATGACCGCGCTGCTGGAGGAGGAGCCCGACTTCGTCTTCGCGATGTCGCAGGCCCAGCAGTGGGCCTGGCTCAAGGAGCACCGGCCCGAGGTGTGGGCCAAGGTCGTCAAGGCGGTGGCGACCGGCAGGTTCGTGCCCGCCGGCGGCATGTGGGTGGAGTCCGACACCAACATGCCCGGCTCCGAGGCGATGGCCCGGCAGTTCGTGCACGGCAAGCGCTTCTTCATCGAGGAGTTCGGGGTGGACAACGAGGAGGTGTGGCTGCCCGACACCTTCGGCTTCGCCGCCGGACTGCCGCAGATCATCAAGGCGGCCGGATCGAAGCGGCTGCTCACCCAGAAGATCTCGTGGAGCCAGACCAACACGTTCCCCCACCACACGTTCCTGTGGGAGGGCATCGACGGCACCCGGATCTTCACCCACTTCCCGCCCATCGACACCTACAACGCCCAGCTGCGCGGCGGCGAGCTCGCGCACGCGGCCCGCAACTTCAAGGACAAGGGCGCGGCCAGGCACTCGCTGGCCCCGACCGGGCACGGCGACGGCGGTGGCGGCACCACCCGCGAGATGGTCGCCCGCGCGGCCCGCCTGCGCGACCTGGAGGGCTCGCCCACCGTCACGTGGGAGACGCCCGCCGAGTTCTTCGCCAAGGCCGAGGCCGAGTACCCCAACCCGCCGGTCTGGGTGGGGGAGCTGTACCTGGAGCTGCACCGCGCCACGCTGACCAGCCAGGCCAAGACCAAGCAGGGCAACCGGCGCAGCGAGGCGCTGCTGCGCGAGGCCGAGCTGTGGGCGGCGACGGCGGCCGTGCGGACCGGGGCCGACTACCCGTACGAGGCGCTCGACCGGCTGTGGAAGACGGTGCTGCTGCACCAGTTCCACGACATCCTGCCCGGCTCGTCGATCGCGTGGGTGCACCGGGAGGCGCGCAGGACGTACGAGCTGGTGATCGAGGAGCTGAACGGCATCATCGACACCGCGCAGCGCGCGCTGGCCGGCGAGCCCACCGGCGGCACGCTGGTCTTCAACGGCGCCCCGCACGAGCGCCACGGCGTGCCTGCGGGCGGCGCCGCACCCGAGGCCCCGGCCGCCGCCGTGCAGGTGAGCCCTCGCGAGGGCGGCGGGTTCGTGCTGGAGGACGGGCGGCTCAAGGTCGAGATCGACGGGCGCGGCCTGGTCGTCTCCGCCTACGACCTGCGGGCGGAACGTGAGACGGTGCCGCCGGGGCGGGCGGCCTGCCTGCCGCAGCTCCACCAGGACTTCCCGAACAAGTGGGACGCCTGGGACGTCGACGAGTTCTACCGCAACACGGTGACCGACCTGACCGAGGCCGACGACGTGCGCCTCGACGGGGCCACGGTGGTGGTCGAGCGCTCCTTCGGCAAGTCGTCGCTGACCCAGCGCCTCACGCTCGCCGAGGGCCGGCTGGAGATCGACACCGAGGTCGACTGGCACGAGACCGAGAAGTTCCTCAAGCTGGCCTTCCCCCTCGACGTGCGCGCCGACCGGTACGCCGCCGAGAGCCAGTACGGCCACACCTTCCGCCCCACCCACACCAACACGAGCTGGGAGGCCGCCAAGTTCGAGGCGTGCAACCACCGCTTCGTGCACCTGGAGGAGCCCGGCTGGGGCGTGGCCATGGTGACCGACTCCACCTACGGCCACGACGTCACCCGCGACGTGGACGAGCACGGCACCACGACCACGCTGCGCGTCTCCCTGCTGCGCGCGCCGCGCTTCCCCGATCCCGAGACCGACCAGGGCCTGCACCGCTTCCGCCACGCGCTGGTGCCGGGCGCCTCGATCGGCGACGCGGTGCGCGAGGGCCACTTCATCAACCAGCCGGAGCGCAGGGTGCCGGGATCGGCCCCGGTCGAGCCGCTGGTCACGGTGGACGACGACGCCGTGGTGGTGACCGCGGTGAAGCTGGCCGACGACGGCAGCGGTGACGTGGTGGTCCGTTTCCACGAGTCGCGCGGTGGCCGGGCCCGCGCCACCCTGCGGCCGAACTTCCCGGTCGCCGAGGTCGTCACCACCGACCTGCTCGAGCGGCCGACGGGCGAGCCGGAGCGGCCCGGCGCGGCCATCCCCGTCTCGCTGCGCCCGTTCGAGCTGGTCACGCTGCGTATGAAGCGGGCCGCCCGACCGGCCGTCAGCCGCTGAGCAGCGTGCCCAGGCGGGGCGCGTAGGTGGCGTGGAAGACCAGGGAGGCCGCACCGATCGCGGCGGCGTCGGCCGCGATCGGTGAGGTCTCCACGCGCACGGCGTGCAGCCGCCTGGCCATCGACCGCTCCGCCACCGCCCGCGCGATCGCATCGCGGTAGATGCCGCCCACCTCCCTGAGCGCGGGACCGCCGAGCACGAGCAGGTCGATGTCCAGCATGTTCACCACGCTGACGGCGGCCACCGCCAGCCGCTCGGCCACCCGTTCGATCACCGCGCGCGCCTGCGGTTCGCCGCGCGCCGCCGCCGCGCACACGGCCGCGTGGTCGGCGCCGCCCGCCGCCGCCTCGATCGCGCTCGGGCAGCACACCGCCTCCACGCAGCCCCGGTTGCCGCAGTAGCACTCGGGGCCGTCCGGCTCGACGGTGATGTGGCCGAACTCGCCGGCGTTGAGCGATCTGCCGCGATAGACCTGGTTGTCGAGGAAGAGCCCGCCGCCGATGCCTGTGCCGAGGTAGAGGTAGGCGAAGCTGGGCGCCGAGCGCGCGATGCCCGCCCACCGCTCGCCGATCGCCGCCGCCGTGGCGTCGTTGTCCACGGTCACCGGGAAGCGGGTGTACTCCTCGAGTAACGCCTTGATCGGCGTGCCGGCCCAGGCGGGCAGCCGGGGCGGGCTCACCATCGCGCCGTCGGCGTCGAGCGGCCCGGGGCAGGCGAGCCCCACCCCGAGCACCTTGCCGTCCGGCACCCCGGCCTCGCGCAGGATGCGGCGCGCGGCCCTGGCCATCTGCCTGACCACCGCGTCCGGCCTGGCCTGCGGGCGCACCGGCAGGTGCAGCCGGGCGACCGGCCGCCCCGCCAGGTCGGCCAGCACGCACGACAGCGCCTTCGGATCGAAGTGCACGCCGACCGCGTAGCCGGCGCGGGCGTCGACCCGCAGGATCGTGGCCGGTTTGCCCCCACGCGACGGCGCGGAGCCGTCCTCGACGACCAGGCCCTCCTCCAGCAGCCTGCGTACGATCACCGACACCGTCTGCGCCGTCAGTCCCGTCACGGAAGCGACCTGGACACGGCTGATCCCGTCGGATGCCTGGATGGCCTCGAGGACCACGGCCCGGTTGTAGCTGCCGACCTTGGGCAGGTTGGTGCCCTGCTGCATGTGAGTAATGTCACCACAGAGTGTTGACTTAGTAAATCAAAAAGATTTACGTTCTCCGCAACCCACAGGCAACAAGGGGAGGCCGAGATGACACGTAGGCTGGCCGGATCCCTCCTGCTGTTGACAGCGCTGACAGCAGCCGGCTGCGGCGGTGGCGCCGCCGAGGAGTCCTCATCGAGCAAGGAACTCGAGGTCCTCTACAAGGTCGAGCCGACGTGGCCGCACCTGGAGAAGATGCTCAACGACGCCAAGAAGCAGTACGAAGCGTCACATCCAGGCGTCTCCATCAAGCTGACCCCGGTGCAGGGCAACAACGAGGCCTACTACACCAAGCTGGCGCTGCTGAACCGCTCGGCGGACTCCGCGCCCGACATCTACTACCACGACACCTTCCAGGTGAACGCCGACGTCGCCGCGGGCAAGCTGGCCCCGCTCGACGAGTTCCTGGCCAAGTGGCCCGACTGGGAGACGCAGTTCCCCGACTCGGTCAAGCAGGCCGCCAAGGGCGCCGACGGCAAGATCTACGGCGTGCCGATCAGCACCGACACGCGCGGCCTGTGGTACCACAAGGACGTCTTCGCCAAGGCCGGACTGCCCGTCCCGTGGGAGCCCAAGACCTGGGACGACGTGCTCAACGCGGCCCGCACGATCAAGCAGAAGGTGCCCGACGCCGTCCCGTTCAGCATGTACTCCACGAAGGTCCACGGCGAGGCCGCCACCATGCAGGGCTTCGAGATGCTCCTGTACGGCACCCCCGGCGGCACGCTGTACGACGACGCCTCGCAGAAGTGGATCGCCGGCGGCAAGAACTTCACCGACGCCCTGACCTTCATCAACACCATCTACCGCGAGGAGCTCGGCCCCAAGCAGTCCGACGCGCACAACGCCAAGCTCGCCGACAAGGTCAACAACGAGTGGTTCCCGGCCGGCAAGATCGGCATCTCGCTCGACGGCGCCTGGACCGCGGCGGCCTGGAAGGAGACCAGCACCAAGCCGTGGCCGGAGTGGAAGGACAAGGTCGGCTGGACCGCCATGCCGACGCAGAACGGCGAGGAGCCCGGCCGGGTCAGCATGTCGGGCGGCTGGGTCATGGCGATGAGCTCCTACACCGAGCTCAAGCAGGAGGCGTTCGACTTCATCACCGTGGCGATGAACAAGGAGAACGCGATGACGTACTCCGTGAGCACCGGTGACCTGGCGGTCCGCAAGGACGTCGCGGCCGACCCGAAGTACACCGCCGACAACCCGTCGGTCAAGTTCTTCACCGACCTGGCCGAGGTGACGCACTACCGGCCGGCGTACGAGGCGTACCCGAAGGTCTCGGCGCAGATCCAGGAGGCCATGGAGGCGGTCACCACCGGCAAGCAGACGCCTGAGGAGGCCACCGCGGCCTACGCCAAGGCGCTGCCCGGTGCGGTGGGCGGCCCCGACAAGGTCATCGCCAAATGACGGTCGCCACCGCGCCGTCGCCCGCCGTGACGGGCACGCCTCCGGGCGGCCCGTCGCGGCGGGGGGTCCTGCGCTGGCTGCTGCCCCTCGGGCCGGCGCTGGTCCTGCTGGCGATCTTCATGGCGGGGCCCATCCTGTGGAGCGTCTACATCGCCTTCACGAATGAGACCCTGACCGGCTCGGCCTCGGTGAACTCGCAGTTCGTCGGGTTCGACAACTTCGTCAGGCTCTTCGACGACCCGAACTTCATCAACTCGTTCCTGCTCACGTTCGTCTTCGTGATCGGCTCGGCCGTCATCGGCCAGAACACCCTCGGCCTGATCATCGCGCTGCTGATGCGCGGGCGCGGGCGGGTGACGCGCAGCGTCGTCAACGGCGTGGTCATCGCCGCCTGGGTGATGCCCGAGATCGTGGCGGCGGCATGCTGGTTCTCGTTCCTCGCCGAGGAGGGCACGCTCAACACCGTGCTCGGCATCGAGCAGGAGTGGCTCTACACCGCGCCGATGTTCGCGGTGATCCTGGCCAACGTCTGGCGCGGCACCGCGTTCTCCATGCTGGTCTACTCCGCGGCGCTGTCGGAGGTGCCGAAGGACCTGGTCGAGGCGGCGGCGGTGGACGGCGCGGGGCCCGGCAGGCGGCTGCTGCACATCACGCTGCCGCTGATCCGCCGCTCGATCATGTCGAACCTGATGCTGATCACCCTGCAGACGCTGGCCAGCTTCGGGCTCATCTACGCGCTGACCGGCGGCGGGCCGGGCACCGCCAGCCAGACCACCCCGCTCTACATGTACGAGCAGGCGTTCCGCTACTTCGAGATCGGCTACGGCTCGGCGATCGCGCTCGTCCTGCTGGTCATCGGGGCGCTGTTCTCGCTGATCTACCTGCGCCTGATCAAGGTGGAGGACGCATGACCAGACTCGCCGCGCGCGGCGCGGCCAACCTCGCCCTGCTGGTGATCGCCCTCGCGTTCCTGGGGCCGTTCCTGTGGGTGATCATCGCCTCGGTGCAGCCGGAGGCCACGCTGTCGGCCGCACCGACGTTCGAGTTCTCCCTGGACAACTTCAAGGCCGTGCTGACCTGGGAGACGATCGTGCTCCCGCTGATCAACTCGGTGATCATCTCGGGGTCGACGGCGCTGCTGACGGTGATCGTGGCGGGCCTCGCGGCCTACCCGCTCTCCCGCTACCAGCTGCGCTACCGGCGGCACTTCATGCTGACGCTGCTGTTCACCACGGGCCTGCCGATGACGGCCATCCTGGTGCCGGTCTACGCGATGTTCTTCAGGTTCAACCTGTACGGCTCGGTGCCGGCGATGGTGCTGTTCCTGACCGCGAGCTCGCTGCCGTTCTCCATCTGGATGATGAAGAACTTCATGGACGGCGTGCCGGTCAGCCTGGAGGAGGCCGCCTGGGTGGACGGCGCCGGATGGGTGCAGTCGCTGCGCGCCGTCGTGGGGCCGCTGATGGCGCCGGGCATCGCGGTGGTGGCGATCTTCGTTTTCGTCGGGCAGTGGGGCAACTTCTTCGCCCCGTTCGTGCTGCTCGACGCGCCGGAGAAGCAGCCGGCCGCGGTGACGATCTACACGTTCTTCTCCCAGTACGGGCAGGTCGCCTACGGTCAGCTCGCCGCGTTCTCGATCCTCTACACGGCGCCCGCGGTGGTGCTGTACGTGGCGGTCAACAAGTACCTGGCGGGGTCGTTCAACCTCGGCGGTGCGACGAAGGGCTAGGTGGCGGAAACACGACAAGTCAGGATGTGGCCACCGCGATTACATGGACAGCGCCGTTCGGGATGACTAGGAAATCGGTATTCGTGCTTACCGATTCTCTGGAGGTCGTCCCATGCCGCGAGGCTTAAGCCTGCTCAGGCAGCACCTGAGAAGGGGCCTGAAGCGGGGCACGGCGCTCGCCGTCCCCACGGCCCTGGCGGCCGCGCTGCTCGCGGCTCCCGGTGCGTACGCCGAGGACGCCCCGGTCACACCCTTCACGGCCGCGGCGGACAGCGACGAGATCACCCTGATCACCGGAGACCGGGTGCGGGTGCGCGCCGTGGACGGCGGCCACCACGCGGTCACCGTCACGCCCGCGCCGCGCCCCGACGGCTCCGTGCCGGCGTTCCAGGTGACGCAGACCGGGCGCGACGTCACGGTCATCCCCGACGACGTCGCCGCGCTGGTACCGCAGCGGCTCGACCCGGCGCTGTTCGACGTGACGGCGCTGGCCGAGCAGGACTTCGGCGACGCCATCCCGCTCATCCTCACCTTCGCGGACAACGCCCCCAAGCCGGCGCTGACCGCCCTGCCCGCCGTCCAGCAGCAGCGCACGCTGGAGAGCATCGGCGGCGCGGGCGTGACGGTGCCCGAGTCGGGCGCGGCCGCGTTCGGCGCGCAGCTCGCCGCGCTCGCGTCGGCCTCCCCGCAGGCGCGCGCCGCGGGAGCGCTGTCCGGCGTGGAGAAGATCTGGCTGGACCGCAAGATCAAGCCCGCGCTGACCGGCAGCGTGCCGCAGATCGCCGCACCCGCCGCGTGGGCCGCCGGCTACGACGGCAGCGGCACCACCGTCGCCGTGCTCGACACCGGCGTGGACGCCACCCACCCCGACCTCGCCGGTAAGGTGGCCGCCCGCCAGGACTTCACCGGCCAGGACGCCGCGGGCGACCCCCACGGCCACGGCACCCACGTCGCGGACACGATCGCCGGGGCCGGCGTCGAGGGCGGCAAGGGCGTCGCGCCCGGCGCCCGGCTGGTGGACGGCCGCGTCCTGGACGCCTCCGGCCAGGGGCAGCTCTCGTGGGTCATCGACGGCATGGAGTGGGCCGCCGCCGAGCAGCACGCCCAGATCGTCAACATGAGCCTGAGCAGCCCCGAGCCCGGCGGGCCCGTCAGCGACGCCCTCGCCACCCTGGCCAGGGAGCACGGCACGCTGTTCGTGGTCGCGGCGGGCAACGACGGCTGCGAGTCCTGCGTCGGCTCGCCCGGCGACGCCCCCGAGGCGCTGACCGTCGGTGCCGTGGACAAGCAGGACGCGCTCGCCCCCTTCTCCAGCCGGGGCCCGATCACCGCCACCCAGGCGGTCAAGCCCGATGTGACCGCGCCCGGCGTGGACATCACCGCGGCCAGGGCGGGCGGCGGGCTCGTCGCCATGTCCGGCACCTCCATGGCCACCCCGCACGTCGCGGGCGCGGCGGCGCTGCTGCACCAGGCCCGCCCGAACCTCACCGGCGGCGAGCTGAAGGCGCTGCTCATGGCCACCGCCACGCCGGGCGATGACATCCCCGTGGACGCCCAGGGCGCGGGCCGCATCGACGTGGCCGCCGCGCTCGGCAGCACGATCGTCGCCTCGACCGGCGCGCTCGACTTCGGGCGGCTCCAGGAGGGCGAGGACAAGACGCTCACCATCGGCTACCGCAACCTCGGCGATCAGCCCGCCGAGCTCGACCTGAGCGCCGGTGACGCGTTCACCGTCGAACCGGCCAGGCTCACCGTCCCCGCGGGCGGCACCGCCGAGGCCCGGGTCACGCTCAAGGGCGACCGCCCCGGCGTGCTGCGCCAGGAGCTCGTCGCGGGCGGCGCGCGCACGCTGCTGACGGGCAGCGTCGAGGAGAAGCGCGTCGAGCTGCGGGTACGCGGCATCGCCAGGGACGGAAGGCCAGGCCGCGGCGGTTTCACCGTGCTCAACCTGGACGAAGGCACGCTCGTCGGCCGCGTGCTGCCCGGCGACCCCTCCGAGCCCTGCACCGACGCCACCTACGGCTCCGGCACCTGCCTGCTCGTCAAGCCCGGCACCTACTCCGTGCTCGGCCACATCTTCACCATGCCCGCCACGCAGGACAGCACCGACACCGGCACGCCGCTCAACGAGAGCCTGCTCGGCGACCCGGAAATGAAGATCACCAAGGACACCGAGGTCGTCCTGGACGCCCGCAAGGCGGTCGAGGTCAAGGTCGAGACCCCCGACCACCAGACCAAGCGCAACCCCGGCGCCGCCGCGGCCCTCATGTGGTACCGGGCCGGCGAACAGGGCACGGCGCTGCGCGGCGGCACCACGATCACGCCCGGCGCGCAGATCGAGGAGCGGCTGTTCGTCCAGCCCACCAAGAAGGTGACCAAGGGCACGTTCGTCGTCGCCACCCGCTGGCGGCTCGCCGCGCCCGAGATCACCTTCACCGCGCCGGGACTGAAGCTCGACCCCCAGTACGTCGACCCCGTCCAGTTCAGCGACCTCGCCACCGAGTACCCGCGCCTCGACGGCACCCGCGTGCTGCTCGCCGTGGACGCCGGCCGCGGCACCCCCGCCGAGATCAAGGCGCGCAACCTGCGCGGCAGGCTCGCCGTCATCCGCCGCACCGACGGCGTGCCGGTCTCCACGCAGGCCAACGCCGCCGCCGCGGCCGGCGCGGCCATGGTGGCGGTCTACAGCGACACGCCCGGCGCGGACGTCACCACCGGCGGCAACGGCGTCAAGCTCGCCGTCCCGACCGTGCGGCTCACCCACGAGGAGGGGCTGCAGCTCGTCAAGCGGGCGCGCCTGCTGCCGGTGCCGGTCGTCGCCAAGGGCGTCGTGGCCAGCCCCTACCTGTACGACCTGTACCTGCGCGAGAAGGGCCGGGTGCCGGACAAGCTCACGTACAAGGTGCGGGCCAAGTCGCTGGCCAGGATCGAGACCGGCTACCACAGCCAGCTCGCCGACGACGTGACGGTCACCGAGGCCCGCTTCGCCTTCGAGCCGTGGGACGCCTCGTCCATCTCCGTCAACCACTCCATGGCGAGGACGCCGCGCGTCCGCACCGACTACGTCACCCCCGACCCCGAGGTGAGCTGGAGCACGTCGGCGAGCACGCCGGAGCGGCCGTACAACAACATGTTCCCGCACCCCGACACGGCCCGCGTGTCCGTGACCTCGCCGGAGCTCCGGCCCTACAAGACGGGCGAGCGGGTCGAGCGCACCGTGTTCAAGCAGCCGCTGCTGCCCGGCTTCAACCCGCTCAGCCCGACCCGCAGGGAGGGCGACAGGCTCCGGCTGTCCCCGCAGGGCTTCGTGGACGCCCAGGGCAACTTCGGTGAGGCGTACACCAGCCAGTTCGAACACGGCCTGAAGACCGACTTCCGGCTCTACCAGGGCGACACGCTGCTGTGGCAGACGAACTACCTGCCGTCGGGGTCGGGCGACCTGCCGCCGGAGAAGGCGACGTACCGGATCACCTACGACGTCGCCAACGAGGCCGACTGGGCCAGGCTCGCCCTGCGCACCCGCGGCGAGTGGACCTTCACCTCCGAGCACACCGACGGCACCACGGCCGTGCCGCTGCTGCTGGCGAGCTTCGACGCGCCCGTGGACCTGAAGAACCGGGCGTCGTCGCGCAGGATCGCGCTCACCCTGCGCAACCAGGAGGGCGCCGAGCAGCACGCGATCAAGGACGTCTCGCTCGAGGTCTCCTACGACGACGGCCGCACCTGGACGCAGGCCCGCCTGCGCGCCAAGGGCGAGCGCCGCTACGAGACGACGCTCGGCCGCGCGCCGTCGTCCGGGTTCGTCTCGCTGCGGCTGCGCGCCTCCGACGTGCGGGGCGACACCGTGACGCAGGAGGTGATCCGCGCCTACGCCCTGCGCTGAGCCCGCGGGCGTGACACGGGGGAGCGCCGCACTGGCGCTCCCCTCTCGTCATGCCCGGCTCTTCTCGGTGCGCCCGTCGCCGGGGCGGACGTCCGCGCCTCGTCCGTCACCGGCAGCGCGCCGGGCGGCCGGTCCCGCGCCGGGTGCCGCGTGAACCAGACGAACAGCGCCCCGCTGTCAGCCCGAAGGACGGACCGGTCAGCGGAAGCCGCGGTCGGCGCGGTCGGAGCGGAAGGCGTCCAGGCGGCCGAAGTCCAGCTCGTGCACCGAGACCGGCGCGTCCGGCGGGCCGGTGAAGAAGCCGTCGTGCGTGCGCGGGCACGGGTTGGCCAGTCCGGTGACGCCCGCGCAGGGGTGCCCGTGGTAGGTGGTCTCGTGGTGCCAGTCGCTGACCGCCACGTACGTCATGAACTCGTACGCCCGCGCCACGCTCATGTGCTGCCACAGCGTCCTGGCGGGGGCGGGGCCGTCCCAGCGGGTGACGGAGAAGGCGGGCACCAGCACGGCGTCGAGGCCGTCGCGCCCGGCCAGGCTGGCCGAGTACCACAGGTCGGCGCAGAGCAGCACGTGCAGGCGGCGGCCGGCCAGCTCGGGCAGCAGTACCACGTCGCCGGAGAAGCCGCCGAGCAGCGCCTCGACGGCGTCGAAGTTGGCGTGGCCGTCGGGGGACCAGTGCGGCGGCTGGACTAAAAGGATCTTCACGGGACTACTGTGGCTCGCTGACCCGCAGCGGTGCCATGTCCTCGGTCCGCACCGGCTCCCGGCAGTGCGCGCACACCATCACCGGCTCCAGCTCCGCGCCGCAGGCGTGGCCCCACACCGTGGGCGGCTCGCCGGGCGTGACGTAGCGGTCGCCCCACGACATCAGCGTCAGCAGCACCTCGTTCAGCGCCCTGCCGGACTCGGTGAGCACGTACTCGTAGCGCGGCGGGCGCGTCTCGTAGGGGCGGCGTTCGAGCAGGCCGAACTCCTCCAGCTTGCGCAGCCGGGCGGTGAGGATGTCGCGGCTCGCGCCGGTGTTGCGGGCGATCTGGTCGAAGCGCCGCACGCCGAGGAAGATCTCCCGCAGCGCGAGCAGGCTCCACCGCTCGCCGACGATCTCGAGCGCGTTGGCGATCGAGCATTCCCTGGGCATGAAACCCGCCTCCTGCCGCGTCCACCCGGTAAGTCGGATATTCCAACTTACCGGGTGCCGGGGATGGCGGCGAGCAGCTCCCGCGTGTAGCCGTCCGTGGGGTCGTCGAAGATCTCGGCCGCCGTGCCGCTCTCCACGATCCGCCCGCCGCGCATGACGTGCACGCGGTGGGAGATCATCCGCACCACGGCCAGGTCGTGGCTGATGAACAGGTAGCTCAGCCCCAGCTCCTGCTGCAGCTCGGCGAGCAGCTCCAGGATCTGCGCCTGCACCAGCACGTCCAGCGCCGAGACGGCCTCGTCGAGCACCACCAGCTCGGGGGAGAGCGCGAGGGCGCGGGCGATGGCCACCCGCTGGCGCTGGCCGCCGGACAGCTCGTGCGGCAGCCGCCCGAGCATCGAGGAGGGCAGCGCCACCCGGTCGAGCAGCTCGGCGGCCCGCTTCCTGCGCTCGGCCGGGGTGCCGACGCGGTGCACGCGCAGCGGCTCGGTGATCGACTTCTCCACCGTGTAGCGGGGGTCGAGCGAGGCGTACGGGTTCTGGAAGACCGGCTGCACCCGCCTGCGGAAGGCGAACAGCTCGCGCCGCCCCAGCCCGGCCAGGTCGGTGCCGTCGAAGCGGATGCTGCCCGCGGTGGGCTCGTCCAGGCCGAGCAGCAGGTTCGCGGTCGTGGACTTGCCCGAGCCCGATTCGCCCACGATCGAGACCGTCTGCCCGCGCGGGATCGAGAACGACACGCCGTCCACCGCCGTGAAGTCGGGGTCGCCGTCCCTGCCGGGGAACACCTTGCGCAGCCCCTCCACCACGACCAGGTCGGGCGCGTCGCGGGGCGGCTCGGGCACCCGTGCCGACGACAGGCTCGGCACCGCGCCGAGCAGCCTGCGGGTGTACTCGTGCCCGGGGTCGCTGAGGATGCCCGCCGCGGGGCCGGTCTCCACGATCTCGCCCTTGTACATGACCGCCACCTCGTCGGCACGCTCGGCCGCGAGCGCGAGGTCGTGCGTGATGAGGAAGACGGCCGTGCCCATCTCGGCGGTGAGCTGTTCGAGCTGGTCGAGGATGCGCCGCTGCACGGTCACGTCCAGGGCGGAGGTCGGCTCGTCGGCGATGAGCAGCTTGGGCCGGCAGGCCAGCCCCATCGCGATGAGCGCCCGCTGCCGCATGCCGCCGGAGAACTCGTGCGGGTACTGCCGGGCGCGCCGGCGCGGCTCCTGGATGCCCACCATGTCGAGCAGCTCGACCACCCGCTCGCGCGCCGCCTTGCCGCTCGCCAGGCCGTGCACCTCCAGCGCCTCGGCGATCTGGTCGCCGATGCGCATGAGCGGGTTGAGGTTCGACATCGGGTCCTGCGGGACCAGGCCGATGCCGGCGCCGCGGATCGCGGTCATCTCCCGTGCGGTCGCCTTGACCAGGTCGCGGCCGTCGAAGACGACCCGGCCGCCGGTGATGCGGCCGCCCTCGGGCAGCAGCCGGTTGACCGCCGCCGCGGTGGTGGACTTGCCCGAGCCGGACTCGCCCACCACGGCGACGGTCTGGCCCGGCATGATGCGCATGGAGACGTTCCTGACGACGGTCACGTCCTGCTTGCGGGTGCGGAAGGCGACGGAAAGGTCGTCGATCTCCAGGAGCGGGGTCGTCATGCGGTCCTCGATCGATCTTCGACGGCCTGCAGCAGGCCGGCCCAGAGGGCGTCCGTGGGGGTGGGGGAGCCCTCGACGAGCAGGCGGTTGCTCGCCAGGGCCAGCACGATGTCGCGGCCGGGCACGAAACCGACCGCACAGCCGACGTAGCCGGGGTGGCCGAGCACGGTGACCGTCTCGCCGGGCAGGTCGAGCGCGTACCTGCGGAAGCCCAGCGCCTGTTCGGGGTCGGGGCCGGGGGCGAAGAACTCCCGCACGACCTCGGGCCGCCACAGGTGGTCGTACTCCTCGTACCTGGCCATGGCGGTGGCGAACTTGAGCAGGTCGGGCACCGTCGAGAACAGGCCCGCGTGCCCCGACACGCCCTCGAAGGCGTGGTAGGCGTTGCCGTCGGCCACCTCGCCGAGCACCGGCCCGGTGCGCCAGCGGGCGAAGTCGGTGCTGCGGTAGGGCACCGGGTACGGCCGCCCGGTGTCCAGCATGGTCATCTCGACCCGGTCGTCCAGCGCGCTCATGGCGACCTCCGCGCCCGCCGGGCGGGCGTAGGTGGTGGAGGTCAGGCCGAGCGGCCGGGTGACCAGCTCGGCCAGCGCCCGGTCCAGGCGCAGCCCGGTGACCGCGCCGACGATCCGGCCGAGCAGGATGAAGCCCAGGTCGGAGTAGTGGCGGGCACGGCCGGGCCGGTAGCGCGGCGGCGGCATGTCCGCCTTGATGTACAGCGGCCACCACTCCCACAGACCGCCCCGGTGCAGCAGCAGCTCGCGCACCGTGATCGCCTCGTACGAGTGCGGCAGGTACGCGCGCAGCGGGGCGTCCAGGTCCACCAGCCGGTCGGAGACCAGCCGGATGAGCATCGTGGTGGTGGCCATGACCTTGGTCACCGAGGCCAGGTCGTGGTAGGTCTCCAGCGTCATCCGCGCCAGGCCCTCGAGGCCGTGCTCGGTGGCCTGCACCGTGCGGTGGCCGGTGACCTCGGTGAGCTCGAACCACGGCGTGCGGGCCGCCATGACCAGGCCGGGCGGCGGCTCCGGCTTCCGCCCTTCGTTCATCGGGTTCTGCGGGGTCATCGGGTGAGCACCAGCGAGCGCGGCCCCTGCGCGAGCGGCGCGGGGAGCACCAGCGGTCCCGCGCCGGGGGTGAGCGTGCCGAGGATGCGGGCGGCCGCCGCGCCCGTGCCGCCGGGGACGGTGCCCGGCAGGCCGTGCGCGGTCAGCCAGCCGATCAGCGCGAACGCGATGGCCTCCTTGTCGTCGGAGGGCGCGCCGTACTCGTCGGAGCGCGCCACCCGCACGCCGGGCAGCGCGGCGCGCAGCCCGTCCATGATCACGGGGTTGCGGGCGCCGCCGCCGGAGACGACCAGCGCGTCCACCCCGGACGCGCGCACGTCGCGGGCGACGGTCCGCACGGTCAGCTCGGTCAGCGTGGCCACCAGGTCGGCGTCGCCGACCGGCGCGGCGGTCCTGGCCAGGGCCTGCTCGACGTAGCCGAGGTGGAACAGCTCCTTGCCGGTGCTCTTGGGCGGCGCCAGCCGGTAGTACGGCTCATCCAGCAGCACCGCGAGCAGCCCCTCGTGCACCCGCCCGGACGCGGCGATGTGGCCGTCCTCGTCGAAGCCGCGCGGGTGCAGGCCCCGGCTCGTCACCACGGCGTCGATCAGGGCGTTGGCCGGGCCGATGTCGTAGGCGTGCAGCCCCTGCCCCGAAGCGCCGCGGACCACGGTCATGTTGGCGATGCCGCCCAGGTTGAGCGCCGCCGCGCCGCCCTCGTGCGCGCCGAGCAGCAGTCCGTCCAGCACCGACACCAGCGGCGCGCCGTGCCCGCCCGCGGTGATGTCCCTGATGCGCACGTCCGACAGTACGGGCGTGCCGGTGCGCTCGGCGATCCAGGCGGGCTGGCCGATCTGCAGCGTGCCGCGCGCGTGCGCGCCCTCCACCCAGTGGTAGACGGTCTGGCCGTGCGAGACGATCAAATCGACGGGCCCGCCCGCCTCGATCGCCTGCGCGGCGGCGTCGGCGAAGCTCTGCCCGATGAGCGTGTCCAGCTCGCACACCTCGGCCAGCGTGGTCGGCGCGGGCGGCAGCGCCGCGATCAGCCGCGACCGCAGCTCATCGGCGTACGGCGTGCTCGCGGTGTGGCCGAGGCGGCCTTCGAGCACGCTCCCGACGAGCTCGAAGTCCACCACCGCCACGTCGATGCCGTCGTGCGAGGTGCCGGAGATCATGCCGAGGACCTTCATGCGGTCTCTCCCAGCGCGACCCGCAGCCGCCCGCCCGCCTCGGCCAGCCGGGCCGCGGCCTCCTGCGGCGACAGGCCGAAGCGGGAGGCCACCACGGCCTGCTTGACGTTGAAGCCGTTGGCGTCCAGCGCGGCCAGCGCCTCCTCCCGGCCGGCCCCGGTGATGGTGCGGACCATGCGCACGGCGCGCTCGCGCAGCTTGCCGTTGCTGGCCTTCACATCGACCATCAGGTTGCCGTACGTCTTGCCGAGCCGCACCATGACGATCGTCGAGAACATGTTGAGCACGAGCTTCTGCGCGGTGCCCGCCTTGAGCCGGGTGGAGCCGCTGATCACCTCGGGCCCGACCAGCACCTCGATGGCGTGCTCGGCGGCGGCGCTCAGCGGGGTGCCCGCGTTGCACGACAGCCCGACGGTCAGCGCGCCCAGCTCGCGGGCCCGCCGTACGGCGGCCAGCACGTACGGGGTGCGCCCGCTGGAGGCGATCCCCACCACGGTGTCCAGCGGGCCGATGCCGGCCGCGTCGATGGCGGCGGCGCCGGCCTGCTCGTCGTCCTCGGCGCCCTCGCAGGGCGAGACGATGGCGCTCTCGCCGCCCGCGATGATCGCGAAGACCTGCTCGGGCGGGGTGGAGAACGTCGGCGGGCACTCGGAGGCGTCCAGCACGCCCAGCCTGCCCGGGGTGCCCGCGCCCACGTAGACCAGCCGGCCGCCGGTCTCCATGCGGGCGGCCGTGGCCTCGATGGCGGCGGTGATGCTGGGCAGCGCCGTCTTCACCGCGCCGGGCACGGTGGCGTCCGCCGCGTTCATGGTGGCCGCCAGCTCGCCCACGCTCATGGTGTCGATGCCGGCGAAGCGCGGGTCGGCCGACTCGGTCGTCAGTTCGGAGAGATTCACCGCTTTCCTCAGGTTCCTCGGTGTCCGCGGTTTCTGGGGTCGAGTGTGTCGCGCAGGCCGTCGCCGAGCAGGTTGAGCCCGACCACGAGCAGCACGACGACCGCGCCTGGCGCGATCAGCGTCCACGGGGCGATGAACACCAGGCTGCGCGCCTCGAAGATCATCGAACCGAGCGACGGTGCGGGGGGCGGAGTGCCGAGCCCCAGGAAGCTCAGCGACGCCTCGGTCAGCACCGCCCACGACAGCGAGAGCGCCACCTGGACGACGATGATCGAGGTGATGTTCGGCAGCACGTGGCGCAGCATGATCTGCCAGCGGCTCTGGCCGGTCGAGACGGCCGCCTTGACGTACTCGATCTCCCTGAGCGAGAGCACGGGACCGCGCGTCACGCGGATGAAGATCGGCACGTAGACGATCGCGATGGCCACGGCGATGGTGAACCAGTTGCGGTCCAGCACCGACGCCAGCGACAGCGCGAGCAGCAGCGGCGGGAAGGCGAACAGCACGTTCGTCACCCCGCCGATCGCGCCGTCGGCCCAGCCCCGGTAGAAGCCCGACACCAGCCCGCCCAGCGTGCCCACCACGGTCGCGAACGCCACCGCGACGACCGCGATCAGCGCCGAGTTGCCGACGCCCGCGGCCACCCGGGAGAACACGTCGCGCCCGAACTGGTCGGTGCCGAACAGGTGCTCGCCCGACGGCCCGAGGAAGCGCGACGGCGGGTTCTGCGCGATCGGGTCGTAGGGCAGCAGGTCCAGGTACGACAGCACGGCCACGACGGCCAGCAGCGCCAGGATCACGATGCCCGTGATGGCGGCGGGACTGCGCCTCATGACGCCCTCACCCGCGGGTCGATCACCCGGTAGAGCAGGTCGGTCAGCAGGTTGACCAGCACGAACGCCAGCGCGATCACCAGCACGGTGCTCTGCACGACCGCGTACTCCTTCTGCTGGATGCCGAGCAGCACCTGCCGCCCGATGCCCGGCACGGAGAAGATCTGCTCCACCACGACCGCGCCGCCCAGCAGGTAGCCGAACTGCAGGCCGGTCATGGTGACGATCGGGACGAGCGCGTTGCCCAGCACGTGCCTGACCTGCAGCCGACGCTCCGGCACGCCCTTGGCACGGGCGGTGCGCACGAAGTCGTCCGAGCGTACCTCCAGCACCGCCGTACGGGTGGTGCGCAGGATCGGCGCCGCGATGCCGAAGCCCAGCACGAGCGCGGGCAGAAACATCTGCTGCAGGTTGAGCAGCGGGTCCTCGGTGAAGGTGGCGAAGCCCTGCCCGTTGGGGTTGAAGCCGAACGACGCGGCGAACACCGACAGCAGCGTGGTCGCCAGCAGGAACGCCGGGATCGACAGCCCGGCCAGGCTCACCACCTGGCCGGCGGCGTCGCGCAGCGAGTTCGTCCGCGAGGCGGCCAGCATGCCGAGCGGCACCCCGATCAGCAGCGCCAGCAGGATCGACAGCACGGCCAGCTCGAACGTCACCGGCAGCGCGTGCAGGGTCAGCTCCAGCACGCTCTGCTGGGAGCGGGCCGAGTAGCCGAAGTTACCGGTGAACATGTTGCCGAGCCACGAGAAGAACTGCGTGACCAGCGGCTGGTCCAGGCCGTAGTACTGCTCCAGAGCCTGCCGCTGCGCCGGGGTGAGCGCGGCGGCCTCGGTGCCCAGCCCGGCGGTGATCTGGTCGCCGGGCAGCGCCCTGAGCATCACGAAGACCACCACGGCCACCCCGAACAGGATGCCGATCGTCTCCGCGATGCGGCGCAGCGCCCGGTTGCGTACGAACCTCATCGGTGGCGCCTCAGCCGACGGACGTGGTCCGCAGGTACTGCAGGGAGCCGCTGGCCATCGGCACGAAGCCCTGCACGTTCGACGTGGTCGCGGTGTAGGTGTAGCCGGCGAACAGCCAGATCCAGGCCGCGTTGTTCTCCAGCTCGGCGGCGACCTGGTCGTAGATGGCCTTGCGCTCGGCCTGGTCGGTGGTGGCCTTGCCCTGCGCGAAGAGCTTGTCCAGCGCGGGCGAGCTGTAGCCGGCGACCTTGTTGAGGTTGCCGTCGCTGGTGAAGTAGCGGCCGTAGGAGCCGTCGGGGTCGGGGCGGCCGCCGTTCAGCGCCACCGCCGCGTCGAAGTCGGCGGCGACCCAGCGGTCCACGTACGCGCCGGACTCCAGCACCTCCAGGTCCAAGTTGATCTTGGCCTCGGCGAGCTGGGCCTTGAGGTTCTGGGCCTCGTTGACGGAGGTGGCGTACTCGCCCTGGGAGACGATCGTCTTGACCGTCACGCCGCTGGACTTGCCGGCCTTGGCGAGGTAGTCGGCGGCCTTGGCGAGGTCGCGGGTGGGGCAGGGGCGCTTGTCCGGGTCCGACTTGAACGCGGGCGCGGTGATCGGGCCGGTCACCTCGCCCTCGCCGAGCGCGGCGGTGTCGAGGACCTGCTTGCGGTCGATCGCGCACTGGATGGCCAGGCGGACGTTGACGTCCTTCAGGTCGCCGCGCCGCGCGTTGAGCTGCAGGACGTGGTAGTTGAGCTGCGGCGTCTTGGTCACGGTGATCGTGCCGCCGCCTTCGGCGGTCTGCGCGACCAGCGGGTCGTTGAAGACCGCGAGCTGCACGTTGCCCGACTGCATGGCCGAGACGATGGACGACTCGTCGGGGATGACGCGGAACTCCACCGAGCCCACCTTGGGCTTCTCGGGGCCCCAGTAGGCGTCGTTCCTGGTGAGGGTGATCGACTGGCTGGGCACCCGCTTGCCGAGCGTGAACGGGCCGGTGCCGTTGGGGGTGGTGGTGAGCTTCTCCTCGGTGTCGTCGGAGGAGAGCATGGCCATGTTGACGGTCGCCAGGTTGGCGGGCAGCGCGGCGTCGGGGCTCTTCAGCTTCAGCACCACGGTGTTCTTGTCGGGCGCCTTCACCGACTCGACCGACGACAGCGAGGCGCGGGCCACCGCCGCCGTCTTCTCGTCCATGATCTTGTCGAGGGACGCCTTGACGTCCTCGGAGTCGAACGCGCTGCCGTCGGCGAAGGTCACGCCCTGGCGCAGCTTGAAGGTCAGCGTCTTGCCGTCCTTGCTGGTCTCCCAGGATTCGGCGAGGCCGGGGACGACGTTGAGGTCCTTGTCGAACTCGGTGAGCGTGCCGTACAGGTTCTGCAGCACGTTGACGGCCGTGAACTGGGTGGCCTTCCAGGGGAAGAGCGTGTCGGGGTCGGAGGTGACGCCGACGACGAGCGAACCGCCGCTCTGGGCGTTCCCCGGATCGGCGGCGGGGGTACCTCCGGAGGACGAGCAGGCGGTCAACGCGACGGACAGCGCAGCGGCGACGCCGACCGCGGAGAAGGCGCCACGGGGCATGTGCTCTCCTTGGTGCAGTAGGTCATAAAATTACACAGACCCTACCACCAGGGTATTTATTTTCCACCGACGGGGATGAGTGATGACGGGCGAGGACGCCGAGACCCTGCTGATCCGCATCCGCGCTGCCATGCCCGCCCTGCGCCCGTCGGAGCGGCGCATCGCCGAGATGTTCACCGAAGACCCCGCCGCCGCGGCCAACCTGTCCATCGCCGAGCTGGCCGCCCGCTGCCAGACCTCCACGACCTCCGTCGTCCGCTTCTACCGCCGCATGGGCTACGCCCACTACCGCGACTTCAGGATCGACCTCACCCGGGCCGTCGCCAGGGAGGAGCTGGCCACCGCGAGCCTGCCCGAGGTCTCCGGCGACATCGACAGGAACGACAGCCTGGCCGGCATCGTCACCAAGGTGGCCATGAACGAGACGCTGTCCATCGCCGACACCGCGCGCTTCCTCGACATGGACGCCCTCGGCCAGGCCGTGGAGCTGCTGCTCGGCGCCCGCAGGATCGACACCTTCGGCGTCGGCGCGAGCGCGCTCGTCGGCCTCGACCTGCAGCAGAAGCTCTCGCGCATCGGCCGCACCGCGATCAACTGGCCCGACTCGCACTCGGCGTGGACCTCGGCCGCCACCCTCGGCCCCGGCTGCGTGGCGCTCGCCGTCTCCCACACCGGCGCCACCGTGGACACCGTCGAGTTCCTCGCCATCGCCGGCAAGTCGGGGGCCGCCACGATCGCGCTCACCAACTTCCGCGAGTCGCCGCTGGCCCGCACGGCCGACGTGACGCTCACGACGGCCGCGCGGGAGACCAAGTTCCGCTCCGGCGCGCTGGGCAGCCGCATCGCCCAGCTCATGGTGGTGGACTGCCTGTTCACCGGGGTCGCGCAGGCCTCCTACGACGAGTCGATGGAGGCGCTGCGCAACACGTACGCGGTGGTGCACGACCGGCGCGTCACCCGCGACTGAGCCCTCGCCCCGCTGCGGGAGCGCGCCGTCATCCCGGCGCGTTCCCGGACCCCCGGGGGCTGCACGGCATCCGCCGCGCGTGGGGTCACCTCTCCTGAGCGCCGGAGTGAGTTCGCCGGGCATTCGCCCACCATACGCCGTGACCTCCGCTATGTTGCCCTTCGTGATCAACGGGCCTTCGCGCCGAGCCTTCTTCGCCGGTGCTCTCGCCGGCCTCGCCATGCCCGCGGCCGCCTCGGCCGCCGCCCCGGCGAGCGCCGCCACACTTGACACCGCCGCCGCGCGCGGCAGGCTGCCCGAGCGGCCGAACATCCTGCTCATCCTGGCCGACGACCTGGGATGGGGAGAGATCGGCAGCAACGGCCAGCGCGCCATCCGCACCCCCAACCTCGACCGCCTGGCCGCCGAGGGCGTGCAGTTCACGACCGCCTACTCGGGGGCGCCGCTGTGCGCGCCGTCGCGGTGCGCGCTGCTCACCGGGCTGCACGCCGGGCACGGCACCGTGCGCCAGAACCCCGCAGGCGGCCCGCAGCGCTCGCTGACCGCCGACGACCTCACCTTCGCCGAGCTGCTGCGGATGTCGGGCTACCGTACGGCGTGCATCGGCAAGTGGGGCTTCGGCCCCGAGGACCCCGGCCACGTCTCCCACCCGAACGCGCGCGGCTTCGACGAGTTCTACGGCTACATCGGGCACAAGCACGCCCACCAGTACTTCCCGAAGTACCTGTGGCACAACGGCGAGAAGGTGCGGCTGAACGGCGGCTCGTACGCGCCGCACCTGTTCCGCGAGCGCGCGATCGAGTTCATCAAGGACAGCGGCGACAGGCCGTTCCTGCTGTACTTCCCGACCAACCTGCCGCACGCCCCGAGCGCCGTCCCGGGCGACGCGGGGCCGTACGAGAACCGCCCCTGGAGCGGCCCCAACCGCCGGCACGCCGCGCAGGTGTCCAGGCTCGACACCGACGTCGCCGCGCTCATCAGGGCGCTGCGCGACGCGGGCGTGGCCGAGCGCACGCTGGTGCTGTTCACCAGCGACAACGGCCCCCACCACGAGAAGGGCGTGACGCCGGCGCTGTTCGACGGCAACGGCCCCTACCGCGGGGGCAAGCGCGACCTGTACGAGGGCGGCATCCGCGTCCCCATGATCGCCTGGTCGCCCGGCCTGCGGCACCGTGTGGTCAGGCGGCCGGTCGCGTTCTGGGACGTGCTGCCCACCCTGGCCGACCTCGCCGAGGTGCCGGTGCCCGCCCGCGTCGACGGCCTGTCCTTCCGCGGCCTGCTCACCGGCGGCGACGCCCCCGAGCACGATCACCTGGTGTGGAACCGCCCGCGCAAGATGCAGGCCATCCGCAGGGGCCGGTGGAAGGCGATCAGGTTCGGCCCGCACGTCGCCGGGGCCGGGCCGCGCGGCCGGGTCGAGCTGTACGACCTGCGCACCGACCCGTACGAGCGCAGGAACCTGGCCGCCGCCCGCCCCGGCCTGGTGAAGCAGCTCCTGACCAGGCTCGACCGGTCGATCGGCCCCGACTCGCGGCTGCCGTACGGGCTGCGCACGGAGGTGCGGGCCGATGAGGTCGTGGTGACCCTGCACAACGGCTCCGCCGAGCCCTGGCGCGACGTGCGGCTCGGCCTCGACGGCGAGCGGGGCGCGAGGCCGCGCGCGGTGGCGTCGGTGGCCCCCGGCATGTCGGTCTCGGCCCGCTTCCCCGTCCCTGCCTCCGGCGGGATCACCGCGCGCGCCGACTTCAGGGCGCGCGGCAGGAAGCAGGTCTTCCGTCGCGCCCACCGGGCGGCCGCCACGGGCTGACCTCACCTGGGCGGCAGCTCACTCTGATGACGAAGAGTGATGACATGACTACAAATGGTTGACATGCTGGTGACCAGGACATTCCCCCGAGAAGAGGAACGCATGAACCTGGTCACCAGAGCCGAATGGGGCGCCAAGAAGCCGACCGCCTCCTACACCAGCCTGCGGGCGACCAAAGGCGTGAAGATCCACTACACCGGCGGCGCGGTGCCCGCCGGCCTCGCCGAGCCCGCGAACCACGACCGCTGCGCGGACCTCGTCCGCGGCATCCAGCGCATGCACATGGCGGGCGGGCGCGGCGAGCGCTACATCGACATCGGCTACAACCTGGTGTGCTGCCCCCACCGGTACACCTTCGCCGGACGCGGCCCGCACGCCCTGCCGGCCGCCAACGGCGCCGGGCTCAACGCCGGCCACTACGCGGTGCTCGCGCTGCTCGGCAGCTCCGGGCTGACCGAGCCCAACGACGACCTGCTGCACGCCCTGGTGGACGCCATCGAGTACCTGCGCGAGCACGGCGCCGCCGGCCCCGAGGTCAAGGGGCACCGCGACGGCTACAGCACCTCCTGCCCCGGCGACCCGCTCTACCGCTGGGTCAAGGCCGGGGCGGAGCGCCCGTGACGTTCCCGGACCCGGGGCTCAGACCAGCCGGCCCACGTGGGCCAGCGCCTGCTTGAGCAGCACGCCCTGGCCGTTCGCCATCTCCTGCTGCACGCTCGGCGAGGCCGCCTCCTCCGGCGTGAACCACACCAGGTCGAGCGCGTCCTGCCGGGGCCTGCAGTCGCCGGCCACCGGCACGATGTAGGCCAGCGAGACCGCGTGCTGGCGCGGATCGTGATAGGGGGTGACACCGGGCGTCGGGAAGTACTCGGCCACCGTGAACGGCTGCGGCGAGGCCGGGATGCGCGGGAGCGCCACAGGGCCCAGATCCTTCTCCAGGTGACGCATGAGGGCGTCGCGGATCCGCTCGTGGTGCAGCACCCGGCCGGAGACCAGCGCCCGGCTGACCGTGCCGTCCGACAGGATGCGCAGCAACAGCCCGACGTGGGTGACCACACCGGTGTCATCGACGCGCACCGGAACGGCGTCGATGTAGAGGATCGGCATCCTGCCCCGCACCGACTCCAGTTCTTCGGGTGCGAGCCAGGCGGGCGTCGTTTCGGTCTTCTCGGTCATCTGCTGATCGTAAGGCCGGCCGGCTCAGCGCCGTACCGTGGGCCTGCCCCACAGGACGGCCCGCGGCGGGGTCCGGCCCGCCAGCCACGAGGCCGTGCAGACGACCAGCACGATGCCGAAGAACGGCAGATACTCCGCGACTTTCCGCTTCATCGAAGGTCACGCTCCGCTTTCGCCAAGGCCAGCCGCCTGCGCTGCGGCTGGACGGTGTAGCGGGGATCGCGAGCCGACTCCATCCCCGCCTGGAAGATCCCGAACCGGGTGCACGCCGACCCGGCCAGCAGCGCCGCGCCCGCCGCCACCGCCGCGAGCCTGCTGCGGCGGCCCATCGTCGCCCCCGCCACCGCGCCCGCCAGCGACAGCGCCTCGCCCAGGCGCAGCAGCCTGCTGCGCCTCAGCGGCTCGCCCAGCGGGCCGAGACGGCGCTCCATCCGCAAGGCGGCCACGCACTCCACCGCCGCGCCGAGCAGCGCCACCCGCCGGGCCGGTGCCGCCTCCGCAAGCGGCGCGGCCAGCAGGCCGAGCCCGCCCGCCGCCGCCGTGGCCGACCCGGCGAACAGGAACGGCATCTCCCGATGGCCCTCGTGCCAGGCCGGCACCGCCGTGTCGCAGATCAGCGCCGCCGTGTACGTCGCCACCGCGGGACCCACCAGCCCCGCGCCCACGGTGGCCGCCCGGCCCGCGCCCGGCGCGACGCCGGTGAGGTCGCAGGCCGCCGCCAGCCCGGCCTGCGGCCCGTACGCGGTGAGTATCCACGTGCCGACGCTCATCGGCGAGGTCACCTTGAACACCCGCAGCATGTTGACGAACCGCTCGGGCCTGCCCAGGTCGTGGATGAGCGCGTACAGCGAGCCGCCCAGCGCGCACAGCGCCCCCACCTTGCCCGCCCTGGCCAGGCGCGGCCTGCCGGTCAGCTCGGCGGCGGCGGCCAGCGTGGACGACGCGCCCGCCAGCCCGCCGAGGAACAGGTAACCGGCGATGTCGGGGGCCTGCCACGTCGGCTCCTTCAGCACCGGCCGCCCGTAGTAGGAGCCCGGCTCCGCCTTCGGCGCCGGCGCGAGCCGTTCGCGCCTTCGGCCCGCCGAGCCCGGCGTGGCCTCGCGCTCGCCGCGCAGCTCCGCCGAGCCGTCCATCCGCACGTCGGTCTGGCTCATCCGCGCCGCCCCCGTCGCATCCGCTCGTCCGTGAAAGGCCCCGCCGTCATCCGCGCCGCCCCTTCCACGCCAGCGCCGCCACGCCGGCCAGCAGGCCGAGCGCCGCCACGCCCACGTGCCGCCACATCGACGGCAGGTCCCTGGTCGTCACCACCGGGTCGGGCGGCAGGCCGTACACCTCGGGCTCGTCCAGCAGCAGGAAGAACGCGCCCGTGCCGCCCACGCCGTCACCGGTGTCGTGGCCGTACAGGCGGGCCGAGGTCGCGCCCGCCTCGTGCAGCTGGGCCAGCCGCCGCTCGGCGCGCTCGCGCAGCTCGTCGAGGTCGCCGAACTGGATCGAGTCCGTCGGGCAGGTCTTGGCGCAGGCCGGCTCCTGCCCGGCCCCGAGCCGGTCGTAGCACATCGTGCACTTGGCCGCCGTGCCGCTGCTCTCCCGCTTGCCGATCACCCCGAACGGGCAGGCCGGCACGCAGTAGCCGCAGCCGTTGCAGACGTCCTCCTGCACCACCACCGTGCCGAACTCGGTGCGGAACAGCGACCCCGTCGGGCACACGTCCAGGCAGGCCGCGTGCGTGCAGTGCTTGCACACGTCGGAGGCCATCAGCCAGCGGAAGTCCATGTCGCCGACGCCCGGCTCCTGATGGCCGAGCGGCCGCCGCTGCTCGACGAACGCCACATGCCGCCAGGTGTCGGCGCCGAGACCCGCCGTGTTGTCGTAGGACATGCCGGTGAACTCCATGCCGTCGTCCGGCACGGCGTTCCACTCCTTGCAGGCCACCTCGCACGCCTTGCAGCCGATGCAGATGCTGGTGTCGGTGAAGAAGCCGACGCGCCGCCCGTCGATCTGCTCCCTCAGGTCGAACGCCACCGCCTCACACCTCCGTTCCGGTACGGGCGTCGATCCCGGCCCGCCGCTGGTACGACCTGACCAGCTCCGGCAGCGCGGGCCCCCGCGGCCGCCGCCCGGGACGGATGTCCGCCGACAGCGCCTTGACCTCCTGGATGTGGGAGTTGGGGTCCAGCGAGATCGACGACAGCTCGTTGGCCGCGTCCCCGGTGACCAGGCCGTTGGGCCCGAAGTGGAACGGCAGCCCGATCTGGTGCAGCACCCGCCCGTTCAGGTGCAGCGACGGGATGCGGTCGGTGACCAGCACCCGGGCCTCGATGGCGTTGCGCGCCGTGATGATCGTCGCCCAGTCGCCGTGCACCAGCCCGCGCTCGGCGGCCAGCGCGGGGGAGACCTCGCAGAACATCTCCGGCTGCAGCTCCGCCAGGTACGGCGTGAACCGGCTCATGCCGCCCGCCGTGAAGTGCTCGGTCAGCCGGTACGTCGTCACCACGTACGGGTACACCGACGCCCCCGGCTCGTCCCCGCTCGGCTGGTAGCGGTTGTGCTCGTGCGGATAGACCTTGCGCACGGGGCTGCGCTGCCGGCCGTACAGCGGGTTGGCGACCGGCGAGTCCTGCGGCTCGTAGTGGGTGGGCAGCGGCCCGTCCACCACTCCGGTCGGAGCGAACAGCCAGCCCTTGCCGTCGGCCTGCATGATGAACGGGTCGATGCCCGACAGCGCCTCCACGCCCTGCGCGCCGGGCGGCGGCCGGTAGCCGGGGCTCTTGTCCGTCTCGAAGTCCGGCACGTCGTATCCGGTCCAGCGCTGCGCCCCGGCGTCCCACCACACCAGCCGCTTGCGCTCGCTCCACGGGGTGCCGTCGGGCTTGGCCGATGCGCGGTTGTAGAGGATGCGCCGGTTGGCGGGCCAGGCCCACGCCCACTCGGCGGAGATCCAGTTCTGCTCGGAGGCCGGTTTGCGGCGGGCCGCCTGGTTGACCCCGTCGGCGTACACGCCGCAGTAGATCCAGCAGCCGCAGGCCGTGGAGCCGTCGTCCTTGAGCGCGTGGTAGCCGGGCAGCGGCCGGCCCTGCGCGTCCCAGCCGTTGATCTCGGCCAGCACCGCCTCGGCCGACGGCTCCTCCGTCGCGCCCTCGGTCGGGTAGTCCCAGGTGAGGTCGAGCACGGGCCGGTCCATCGGGTCGGCCGAGCCGGCCAGCTTCTCCCTGATGATGCGGCCGAGGTGGTACATGAACCACAGGTCGCTGCGGGCGTCCCCCTGCGGCTCGACCGCCTGGTGGTGCCACTGCAGCAGCCGGTTGGTGTTGGTGAAGCTGCCGTTCTTCTCGGTGTGGCTCGCGGCGGGCAGGAAGAACACCTCGGTGCGGATGTCCTCGGTCTTCAGCTCGCCCGTCTCGATCTCCGGGCCGTCCTTCCACCAGGTGGCGCTCTCGATCAGGCTGAAGTCGCGCACCACCAGCCAGTCGAGGTTGGCCATGCCGAGCCGCTGCATCTTCGCGTTGGCCGAGCCGACCGCCGGGTTCTCGCCCAGCAGGATGTAGCCCTTGCAGGTGCCGTCGAGCTGCGCGAGCACCGTGTCGTACGTGCTGTGCGAGCCGGTCAGCCGGGGCAGCCAGCCGAAGCGGAAGTCGTTGTCCGGCTGCGCCGAGTCGCCCCACCATGCCTTGAGCAGGCTGATGAGGTAGGCGGGCATGTTGGCCCAGAAGCCCTTGTGCGGCGCGTCGGCCAGCAGGAAGTCGCGCAGCCGCTCGTTCTCGTGCGCGTGCGGCATCGGGATGTAGCCGGGCAGCAGGTTGAACAGCGTCGGGATGTCGCTCGAGCCCTGGATGCTGGCGTGCCCGCGCAGCGCCTGGATGCCGCCGCCCGGGCGGCCGATGTTGCCGAGCAGCAGCTGCAGGATGCTCGCCGCCCTGATGAACTGCGAGCCGTCGCTGTGCTGCGTCCAGCCCACCGCGTACACGAACTCCGACGTCTTGTCCGGCCCCGAGTTCTCCGTCAGGTGCCGGCAGACCTCCTCGAACAGGCGGCGCGGCACCCCGCACACCCGCTCGACCATCTCCGGCGTGTAGCGGGCGAAGTGGCGGCGCAGCACCTGCAGCACGCAGCGCGGATGCTGCAGCGTCTCGTCGCGCTCGGGCACGCCGTCCAGCGGCATCCCGGCGCTGCCCTGCACCTCGGGGCGGCCCGGCGGGGTACGGCCCTCGCGCCGGTCGAAGTCCTCGTCACGGTCGCCCGAGGCGGCGACCGTGGACATGCCCTCGTACTGCCAGGAGTCGATGTCGTAGGTGCGGCTCTCCTCGGAGAAGCCGGAGAACAGGCCGTCGAGGTCCTCGGCGTCGCGGAAGTCCTCGCGCAGGATGGCCGCCGCGTTGGTGTAGTTGACCACGTATTCGCGGAAGTACAGCTCGTTCTCCAGGACGTGGTTGATGATCGCGCCGAGGAACGCCACGTCGGAGCCCGCCCTGATGGGCACGTGCAGGTCGGCCATCGCGCTCGTCCTGGTGAAGCGCGGATCGACGTGGATGACGACCGCCCCGCGCGCCTTGGCCTCCATCACCCACTGAAAGCCCACCGGGTGGCACTCGGCGAAGTTCGAGCCCTGGATGACGATGCAGTCGGCATGCTGCAGGTCCTGCATGAACGTGGTGGCGCCGCCGCGCCCGAACGACGTGCCGAGTCCCACCACGGTCGAGCTGTGGCAGACGCGGGCCTGGTTCTCGATCTGCACCACGCCGAGCGCCGTCAGCAGCTTCTTGATGAGGTAGTTCTCCTCGTTGTCGAGGGTCGCGCCGCCCAGGCTGGCGATGCCCATGGTGCGCGCGGTACGCCGCCCGTCGTGCTCCCATTCCCAGGTCTCGCGGCGGGTCGCGATGATCCGGTCGGCGATCATGTCCATGGCCGTGGCCAGGTCGATCTCCTGCCAGTCGGCCCCGCCCGGCGGCCGGTAGAGCGCCTTGTGCATGCGCCCTGACCCGGTGGTGAGCTGCAGGCTGGCCGCGCCCTTCGGGCACAGCCGGCCCAGGCTGATGGGGGAGTCGGGGTCGCCCTCGATCTGGACGACCTTCTCATCCCGGACGTAGACGTTCTGGCCGCAGCCCACCGCGCAGTACGGGCAGACCGACTTGACCACCCGGTCCGCCGTAGCCGTGCGGGCCGTGCGCGCCTCCGTCTTCGCCGACTTGGCCGCCGGCCCCCGTGCCGTGCGGTCGGCCCCCGTGAGCTGCCGCAGCAGCGGCCACGCGAGATCCATGGCATCCCCCCGATGTCCCCGGCCCGAGTCCTGCCCGGGACGAGCGGGGGGAAAACCGGCAGGTCACAACGGCCGGGACGATCTCCCGGCTCCTGGTAGAAACAGGTCAGAACAGCCGGGAGGCCGCCTCGTCCCAGGCGCGCAGGTCGCCGGAGGGCTCGTAGCGGCGCAGCGGCTGGGTCTCGGCGACCAGCGCCCGCATCTCGCCGAGATCGGAGACCAGCCCGGCCGAGCGCGCCTGCACCAGCACGTTGCCGAAGGTGGTCGCCTCCGCCGGCCCGGCCACCACCGGCAGCCCGCAGGCGTCGGCGGTGAACTGGCACAGCAGCTCGTTGCGGGATCCGCCGCCGACCAGGTGCACCACCTCGACGTCGCGGCCGGACAGCTCCATCGCCTGCCGCACCGCCAGCCGGTGGCCGATCGCCAGGCTCTCCAGCACGCACCGCACGTACCCGGCGGGGGAGGAGGGCGGGCGCTGCCCGGTGCGGCGGCACTCGGCGGCGATCCTGCCCGGCATGTCGCCCGGCGGCAGGAACACCGGCTCGTCGGGGTTGACGACGGCGGCGAAGGCCGGCTCCTTCGCCGCGGCGGCCAGCAGCTCGCCCAGGTCGGAGCCGGGCCAGGCGCGCAGGCACTCCTGCAGCAGCCACAGGCCCATGACGTTGCGCAGGTAGCGGACGGTGCCGTCGATGCCGGCCTCGTTGGTGAAGTTCGCGGCCCGGCTCTCGGGGGTGAGCACGGGCTCCGGCAGCTCGACTCCGGCCAGCGACCAGGTGCCGCAGGAGATGTAGGCGAACGCGGGGCCGGTGGCGGGCACGGCGGCCACGGCGGAGGCGGTGTCGTGCGAGCCGACCGCCATGACCGGGGCCGACCAGCCGATCTCGGCGGCCACGTCGGGCCGCAGCCCGCCCGTCTCCTCGCCCGGCCGCCGCAGCGGCGGCAGGATCCCGGCGGGCAGGCCGAGCTGCTTGACCAGCGGTAACGCCCACGACCTCGTGCGGACGTCGAGCAGGCCCGTGGTGGAGGCGTTGGTCACCTCCGCGCCGATCTCGCCGGTCAGCCAGTAGCCGATCAGGTCGGGGATCAGCAGCATGGTGGCCGCGCCGTCGAGCCGGTCGGCCAGCAGCTGGTAGAGGGTGTTGAACGGCAGCACCTGCAGGCCGTTGACGTCGTAGAGGGCCTCGGCGCCGACCTCGGCGGCCACCCGCTCGGGAATGCCCGCGGTGCGGTCGTCGCGGTAGTGCACCGGGTTGCCGAGCATCCGGCCCGACTCGTCGAGCAGCGCGTAGTCGACGGCCCACGAGTCCACGCCGATCGAGGCGACCGGGCCCGCCTCGCGCAGCCCGGCCAGGATCTCCCGGTACAGGCCGAGCACGTCCCAGTGGAGGCGTCCTGCCACGCGCACGGGGCCGTTGGGGAAGCGGTGCGTCTCGGTCAGCGTCAGGCCCTCGGACAGGTCGGCGAGCATCACCCGCCCGCTGGAGGCGCCCAGGTCGACGGCGGCGAATCGATGGCTGGTGCTGCTGGTCATGCGGTCCTCGGCGATCTCACGGCTCCCGGTGCGCGGCGGCTCATTGCGTGGACTCCCTGGCGACGAGCTCCGGCTGGAACATGATGTGCTGGTGCGCGTGCGTGTCGGGGTTGTCGCACTCGTCCAGCAGCAGCTCGGTGGCGATGCGCCCGAGCTGGTACGTCGGCTGCCGCATCGAGGTGAGCGACACCGTCGAGGCGGCGGCGAAGTCGATGTCGTCGTAGCCCATCAGCACGACGTCCTCGGGCACCCGCACCCCCGAGCGCAGCAGCGCGCGCAGCACGCCGAGCGCGAGCAGGTCGTTGGCGCAGAAGATCGCCTCGGGCAGCCCTTCCGCGGCCAGCTCGCCCGCCGCCTTCTCGCCCGCCTTGGCGGTCATCGTGGCCGCCTCGACCACGCGCAGGTCCCCGGGGTCGAGCCCGGCGGCGGTCATGGCCATCTTGGCGCCCTCGCGGCGCTCGACGCACTGCCGGATGGTCAGCGGCCCGGTCACGTACGCCAGGCTCCGCGCGCCCTTGCCCAGCAGGTGGGCCACGGCCGCGCGGCCGCCCGCGACGTCGTCGACGGCCACCGCGCACTGGTCGGGGCGGTGGGCGGGATGGTCGACGAGCACCACGCTGATGCCGTGCTCGCGCAGCCGGTCGAGCCTGGCCGGGTCCTCGCCCGACGGCGTGATGAGCACGCCGCGCACGCGGTGCTCGGCCAGCACGCGCAGGTTGCGGTCCTCCTTGTCGGTGGAGCCCGCCGAGTTGCCGAGGATCACCGCGTAGCCGAGCTCGCTGGCCACGTCCTCGACGCCGGCGGCGACCTCGGTGAAGAACGGGTTGCCGATGTCGATCACGCTCAGGCCGATCGTCCTGCTGTATCCGGCGCGCAGTGTGGAGGCCGAGCCGTGCCGGACGAACCCCAGCTCGCTGATGGCGGCCTCGACCCGCTCGCGCGTGGCCGGCGCGACTTTGCCCGGCCGGTTCAGTACGTTGGAGACCGTGCCGGGGGAGACGCCGGCGAGTGCGGCGACGTCCTTGATGCTGACCATGGCCATGAAGACCAATTAAAACGTACTAACGACCGCTTGGCCAGTCACACCACCGGTGGGAGCCCGGTTCCCCTTCGCAGAACGCCGTCAATTGAGCGGTGAGATGAAAAACGTTCAACCGCGAACGTTCCACAGCGTGGCGCGGCGTGCCTGAGCGAGCGCTCAGGGTCGCCCCGTTCCTCCCGAACCCCCGCCTGAGCAGCGGAGATCTGTCGCGGGGCGCTGCCGGGACTTGTGTGCCGATATGTGGAAACGTTTTAATCCCCAGGTAAACGACCCATGAAAGGCAGGCTTCATGCCGGATGTCATCGCGTACGGCGGCGACTGGAACCCCGAGCAGTGGCCCGAGGAGACCTGGGAGCAGGACGTCGCGCTGATGCGCGAGGCCGGAGTCAACAGGGTCAGCCTCGGCATCTTCTCCTGGTCGCTGCTCGAACCCGTCGAGGGCGTCTTCGAGTTCGGCTGGCTCGACCGGGCCATGGACCTGCTGGCGGCCAACGGCATCCGGGCCAACCTGGCCACCCCCACCGCCTCACCACCGCCCTGGTTCGCCGACACCTACCCCGAGGCGCTGCCCGTGGACGCCGACGGCTGGCGGCTGTACCACGGCAGCAGGCAGGCGTTCTGCCCCAGCTCGCCGATCTACAAGGAGAAGGCGCTGCGCATCGCCGAGCAGGTCGCGCTCCGCTACCGCGACCACCCGGCGCTCGCCCTGTGGCACGTGCACAACGAGTACGGCTGCCACAACGCCCGCTGCTACTGCGACGCCTCCGCCGCGGCCTTCCGCGCCTGGCTGCGCTCGCGCTACGCCTCGCTCGACGAGCTGAACGACGCCTGGGGCACCGCCTTCTGGTCGCAGCACTACAGCGACTGGGCGCAGATCCTGCCGCCCCGCGCCACGCCGAGCTTCGTCAACCCCGGCCAGCTCCTCGACTTCCGCAGGTTCAGCTCCGACGCCCTCGTCGAGCTCTACCTGGCCGAACGCGAGCTGCTCAAGCAGATCACCCCCGGCGTGCCCGCCACCACCAACCTCATGGCCGGCGCCCACTGGGACATGGACTGCTGGGCCTTCGCCGCCGAGCTGGACGTCGTCTCCACCGACCACTACCTCATCGGCGCCCGCGCCGAGCCGCACATCGACCTGGCCTTCGCCGCCGACTACGCGCGCTCGCTCAACGGCGGACGGCCCTGGCTGCTCATGGAGCACTCCACCAGCGCCGTCAACTGGCAGCAGCCGCGCAACCTCGCCAAGGCCCCCGGCGAGCTGCGCCGCAACTCCCTGGCCCACCTGGCCAGGGGCGCCGACGGCATCATGTTCTTCCAGTGGCGCCAGTCCAGGGCGGGCGCGGAGAAGTGGCACTCGGCGATGCTGCCGCACGCCGGCCCCGACACCAAGATCTTCCGCGAGGTGAAGGCGCTCGGCGCGGAGCTGGCCGGGCTCGCCGATGTCGCGGGCAGCCGGGTCGAGGCCGAGGTGGCGCTGCTCATCGACCACTCCAGCGTGTGGGCCCAGGACCACCCCGCCCAGCCCAGCTCCGAGCTCGACCCGGTGGAGGAGGCCAAGCGCTGGCACGCGGCCCTGTGGCGGGCCGGCATCACCTGCGACATCGCGCACCCCGAAGGCGACCTGAGCGGCTACCGGCTCGTGCTGGTCCCGCAGCTCTACCTGGTCAGCGACGCGGGCGCGGCCAACCTGGAGGAGTTCGCGCGCCGGGGCGGCGTCGTGCTCGTCGGGCCGTACAGCGGGATCGTGGACGAGCACGACAGGGTGCGGCTCGGCGGCTACCCGGGCGCCTGGCGCGACCTGCTGGGCGTCACCGTCGAGGAGTTCTTCCCGCTCGCCGAGCCGATCAGGCTGGCATCCGGCGCGACGGGCCGGCTGTGGAGCGAGGCGGCGCGGGTCACCACGGCGAAGGTGCTCGACACGTACGCGAGCGGCGAGCCCGCCTGGACCCGCAACGAGTTCGGCGACGGCGTCGCCCACTACCTGACGACCCTGCTCGACGACGCCGCGCTCGCCGGGGTCATCGGCACCGTCTGCGGGGAGGCCGGGGTCGAGCCCGCCGCCGGCACCGTGCCCGGTGTGGAGGTGGTGCGCCGCACGCGCGCCGACGGCGGCTCCTTCCTGTTCGCGATCAACCACACCGGCGAGGACGCCGCGGTCACCACCCGCGACGGCCGCACCGTCACGGTCGCGGCGGGGGACGCCGTCGTGGTGCCCGGCTGACCCGCGCCCGCCCGGGCCGCTCCCTCGCGGATCGCGCCCTCGCGAAGGCGGGGCGCTCCTGGGGTGGGCGGCGCGCGTGGCTTGAAACGTGTCAGAGCCCGATCGCGGGCCCGCAGCGCAAGGCCGGGGCCGGGCCGCGCATTGACAGCGGCCAGCGGGAATCATAGTTTCCTGCCCAGAACATTAAAACGTTTTGAAGGGAGTGTCAGTGCAACGCGTGTGCTTCCTGCTGAAAGTCCGCCAGGATCGGCTGGCGGAGTATCGCGAGCGCCACCGCGACGTCTGGCCGGAGATGCGCGAGGCGCTGTCACGTACCGGCTGGCACAACTACTCGCTCTTCCTCAGGGACGACGGCCTGCTCGTCGGCTACCTGGAGACCGAGGACTTCGAGGCGGCCAAGAAGGCGATGGCCGAGACCGAGGTCAACGCCCGCTGGCAGGCGGAGATGGCGCCGTTCTTCGAGGACCTCGACGGCCGGCCCGACGAGGGCATGACGCCGCTGACCGAAGTGTTCCACCTGGACTGATCGGGGAGTAATGACTGACATCAAGGCCGCGCTGCGGGCGCAGCACATCGAGACGCCGTCCTGGGCCTACGGCAACAGCGGCACCCGCTTCAAGGTGTTCGCGCAGAGGGGCGTGCCGCGCGACCCGTACGAGAAGCTCGCCGACGCCGCCCAGGTGCACGCCCACACCGGCGTCGCGCCCACGGTCGCCCTGCACATCCCGTGGGACAAGGTGGACGACTACGCCGACCTCGCCCGGCACGCCCGCGACCTGGGCGTCGGCATCGGAGCCATCAACTCCAACGTCTTCCAGGACGACGACTACATGCTGGGCAGCGTCACCAACCCCGACCCGCGCGTGCGCCGCAAGGCCACCGACCACCTGCTCGAATGCGTGGACATCATGGACGCCACCGGCTCCGACACGCTCAAGCTGTGGTTCTCCGACGGCATCAACTACCCGGGCCAGGACGACCTGCGGGCCCGCCAGGACCGCCTGGCCGAGGCGCTCGCCGAGGTCTACGACCGGCTCGGCGACGGCCAGCGCTTCCTGCTGGAGTACAAGCTGTTCGAGCCCGCCTTCTACGCCACCGACGTGCCCGACTGGGGCACCGCGTACGCCCACTGCGTCAAGCTCGGCCCCAAGGCCCAGGTGGTCGTGGACACCGGCCACCACGCGCCGGGCACCAACATCGAGTTCATCGTGGCGTTCCTGCTGCGCGAGGGGAAGCTCGGCGGCTTCGACTTCAACTCCCGCTTCTACGCCGACGACGACCTCATGGTCGGCGCCGCGGACCCGTTCCAGCTCTTCCGCATCATGTTCGAGGTGGTGCGCGGCGGCGGCCTCGACCCCGAGGCGAACGTCGCGTTCATGCTCGACCAGTGCCACAACATCGAGCCCAAGATCGCCGGCCAGATCCGCTCGGTGATGAACGTCCAGGAGGCCACCGCCAAGGCGCTGCTGGTGGACCGCGACGCGCTGGCCGCCGCCCAGGCCGCCGGTGACGTGCTGGGCGCCAACGCTGTCCTCATGGACGCCTACAACACCGACGTGCGGCCGCTGCTCGCCGAGCTGCGCGAGGAGATGGGCCTCGCGCCCGACCCGATGGCCGCCTACGCCGCGTCCGGATACTTCGAGAAGATCGCCGCCGAGCGCGTCGGCGGCACGCAGGCCGGCTGGGGGGCCTGAACCGTCATGTCGAACGTCATCAACGAGCTGCTCGATCGCTCCCACCGCCTGGGCGCCGACCCGCGCAACACCAACTACGCAGGCGGCAACACCTCCGCCAAGGGCACCGCGACCGACCCGGTGACCGGCTCCGACGTCGAGCTGCTGTGGGTCAAGGGCTCCGGCGGCGACCTCGGCACGCTCAAGGAGTCGGGCCTGGCCGTGCTCCGCCTCGACCGGCTGCGCGCGCTCAAGGACGTCTACCCGGGCGTCGAGCGCGAGGACGAGATGGTCGCGGCCTTCGACTACTGCCTGCACGGCAGGGGCGGCGCCGCCCCGTCCATCGACACCGCCATGCACGGCCTGGTGGACGCCGCCCACGTCGACCACCTGCACCCCGACGCGGGCATCGCGCTGGCCACCGCCGCCGACGGTGAGGAGCTGACCAGGCGCATCTTCGGCGACCGCGTCGTGTGGGTGCCGTGGCGCCGCCCCGGCTTCCAGCTCGGCCTGGACATCGCCGCGATCAAGGACGCCAACCCGCAGGCCATCGGCTGCATCCTGGGCGGCCACGGCATCACCGCGTGGGGCTCGACCTCCCGGGAGTGCGAGGAGCGCTCGCTGGAGATCATCCGTACCGCGGAGGCGTACCTGGCCGAGCACGGCCGCCCCGACCCGTTCGGCCCGGTCGTCTACGAGACGCTGCCCGAGGCCGAGCGGCACGCGCGGGCCGCCGCGCTGTTCCCGATCGTGCGCGGCCTGGCCTCCACCGACGCGCGCGTGGTCGGCCACTACACCGACACGCCCGAGGTGCTGGACTTCGTCTCACGCGCCGAGCACCCGAGGCTCGCGGCGCTGGGCACGTCCTGCCCCGACCACTTCCTGCGGACGAAGGTCGCGCCGCTGGTGCTCGACCTGCCGCCGGACGCGCCGCTTGAGCAGGCCGCCGAGCGGCTGCGCGAGCTGCACGCCGCCTACCGCGCCGACTACACCGCCTACTACGAGCGGCACGCACAGCCGGACTCGCCGCCCATGCGCGGCGCCGATCCGGCGATCGTGCTCGTGCCGGGCGTCGGCATGTTCTCCTTCGGCAAGGACAAGCAGACCGCGCGGGTGGCCGGCGAGTTCTACGTCAACGCCATCAACGTCATGCGCGGTGCCGAGTCCGTCTCCACCTACGCGCCCATCCCCGAGTCGGAGAAGTTCCGCATCGAGTACTGGGAGCTGGAGGAGGCCAAGCTCCGCCGCATGCCCAAGCCCAAGCCGCTGGCCACCAGGATCGCGCTGGTCACCGGCGGCGGCTCCGGCATCGGTGCGGCCACCGCGCGCCGGCTGGCCGCCGAGGGCGCGTGCGTGATCGTTGCCGACCGCGACCTCGCCGCCGCCGAGAAGGTGGCCGCCGAGATCGGCGCGCAGGCGCACCGGCCGTCCGACGCGGCCGTGGCGATCGGCGTGGACGTCACCTCCGAGGAGCAGATCGCCGCCGCCGTGCGCGCGGGCGTGCTCGCCTTCGGCGGTATCGACCTGGTCGTCAACAACGCCGGGCTGTCGCTGTCGCGCTCCCTGCTCGAGACCACGGTCGAGGACTGGGACCTGCAGCACGACGTCATGGCGCGCGGCTCGTTCCTGGTCTCCAGGGAGACCGCCAAGGTCATGATTGACCAGGGCATGGGCGGCGACATCGTCTACATCTCCTCCAAGAACTCCGTCTTCGCCGGGCCGAACAACGTCGCCTACGGCGCCGCCAAGGCCGACCAGGCGCACCAGGTGCGGCTGCTGGCCGCCGAGCTGGGCGCGCACGGCATCCGGGTCAACGGCGTCAACCCCGACGGCGTGGTGCGCGGTTCCGGCATCTTCGCCTCCGGCTGGGGCGCCAACCGGGCGAAGGTGTACGGCGTGGAGGAGGAGAAGCTGGGCGAGTTCTACGCCCAGCGCACGCTGCTCAAGCGCGAGGTGCTGCCCGAGCACGTGGCGGCGGCCGTCTTCGCGCTCACCGGCGGCGAGCTGACCCACACGACCGGCCTGCACATCCCGGTGGACGCGGGCGTCGCCGCGGCCTTCCTGCGCTGAGCGCACGCTCATCCGTGGCCCCGAGCCATACGGCTCGGGGCTTTTTACGTGTGGCGGACCGGAAAACGGACAAGAACTGGTGCATGGCTTGCAACACGCCCGCATGTTTCCGGCACGTGTCCGCCGCCGCCACGTCTCACGATGCGGTCAGCGGCCCCGGCCAGGCTTGCATGTTCATGCTCTAGAGTGCATCATCTTCACAAGCAAAGTCATAAGCTTTGATGCATAGTCATGCAGCGGGAGGATGTCGCATGAGGGCAGCGGTCGCGGGGGCCAGCGGCTACGCGGGAGGGGAGCTGCTCCGCCTCCTCCTCGCTCACCCCGAGTTCGAGATCGGCGCGCTGACCGCCGCCTCCAGCGCCGGCACCAGGCTCGGCGCGCACCAGCCCCACCTCGCCCCGCTCGCCGACCGCGTCATCGAGGAGACCACCGCCGAAGCGCTCGCCGGGCACGACGTGGTCTTCCTCGCCCTGCCGCACGGCCACTCCGCCGCCGTCGCCGCCCGGCTCGGCGACGAGACGATCGTGGTCGACTGCGGCGCCGACCACCGGCTCGCCGACCCCGCCGCCTGGCAGGAGTTCTACGGCGGCGAGCACGCCGGCACCTGGCCCTACGGCCTGCCCGAGCTGCCCGGCCAGCGCGAGGTGCTCAAGGGCGCCACCCGCATCGCCGTGCCCGGCTGCTACCCGACCTCCGTGCTGCTCGCGCTGTTCCCCGCCTACGCCGCGGGCCTGGCCGGGCCCGAGGTCGTCGTGGTCGCCGCCAGCGGCACCAGCGGCGCCGGCAAGTCGCTCAAGCCCCACCTGCTCGGCAGCGAGGTCATGGGCTCGGTCAGCGCGTACGGCGTGGGCGGCGTCCACCGCCACACCCCCGAGATGGAGCAGGGCCTGTCGGCCGTCGCCGGGCGGCCGGTCCGCGTCTCGTTCACCCCGACGCTCGCGCCCATGAGCCGCGGCATCCTGGCCACCTGCACCGCCCCCGCCGCGCCCGGCCTCACCAAGGAGGCGCTGCGCTCGGCGTATGAGGCGGCGCTCAAGGACGAGCCGTTCGTCCGCCTGCTGCCCGAGGGCGTCTGGCCGGCCACCTCCATGACTTACGGCGCCAACATCGCCGCACTGCAGGTGACGCTCGACGAGCGCGCGGGCCGCGTGGTCGCCGTCATCGCCATCGACAACCTCACCAAGGGCACGGCCGGAGGCGCGATCCAGAGCGTCAACCTCGCCCTCGGCCTGCCGGAAGAGCTTGGCCTCCCCACGACAGGAGTTGCTCCGTGAGAGAGCGCAGCGTAGAGATCAGCAAGCACGGGTGCCCGGCATCCCTGCCGGCGGCGAAGGAGGCGGCATGAGCGTCACCGCCCCACTGGGATTCAGGGCGGCCGGCGTCGCCGCGGGCATCAAGCCCGGCGGCGCCCGTGACCTCGCACTCGTCGTCAACGACGGGCCGAGCCGCGCCGCCGCGGGCGTCTTCACCGCCAACCGCGTGAAGGCCGCCCCGGTGCTGTGGTCGCAGCAGGTCCTGTCCGGCGGCCGGCTGCGCGCCGTCGTGCTCAACTCCGGCGGCGCCAACGCCTGCACCGGGCCCGAGGGCTTCCAGGACACCCACGCCACCGCCGAGAAGGTGGCCGAGGTGCTCGAAGACTCCGCGGGCGAGGTCGCCGTCTGCTCCACCGGCCTCATCGGCGTGCGGCTGCCGATGGACGCGGTGCTGTCCGGCGTCGAGACCGCGGCGGGGCAGCTCTCCCGCGACGGCGGCCTGGCCGCCGCCGACGCCATCCGCACCACCGACACCGTCTCCAAGATCTCCTTCAAGCGCGGCAGCGGCTACATGGTCGGCGGCATGGCCAAGGGAGCCGGCATGCTCGCCCCCGCCCTGGCCACCATGCTCTGCGTCATCACCACCGACGCCGAGGTCAGCGCGGAAGAGCTCGGCACCGTGCTGCGCGCGGCCACGTCCAAGACCTTCGACCGGCTCGACACCGACGGCTGCATGTCCACCAACGACACCGTGCTGCTGCTCGCCAGCGGCGCCGCCGGGGTGCGGCCCGACCTCGCCGAGTTCGAGGAGCGGGTCACCGAGGTCTGCGCCGACCTCGCCAGGCAGCTCCTCGTCGACGCCGAAGGTGCCAGCAAGGCCATCGCCATCGAGGTGGTCGGCGCCGCGTCCGAGGACGACGCGGTCAAGGTCGGCCGCGCGGTCGCCCGTTCCAACCTGCTCAAGTGCGCCATCCACGGCGAGGACCCCAACTGGGGCCGCGTGCTGGCCGCCGTCGGCACCACCGACGCCGAGTTCGAGCCCGACCGGCTCAACGTCGCCATCAACGGCATCTGGATCTGCCGTGGCGGCGCCGTCGGCGACGACCGCTCCAAGGTCGACATGCGTCCGCGCGACGTCACCATCACCATCGACCTGTCGGCGGGCCCGCACACCGCGACCGTGCACACCACCGACCTGACGGCCGACTACGTCCACGAGAACTCGGCGTACTCCTCATGAGGCTGACCACCGCGCAGAGCAAGGCCCAGGCACTGATCGAGGCGCTGCCCTGGCTCACCCGCTTCCACGGCGCCGTCGTCGTCGTCAAGTACGGCGGCAACGCCATGACCGACGAGTCGCTCAAGCACCGCTTCGCCGAGGACGTCGTCTTCCTCCACCACGCCGGCCTGCGCCCGGTCGTGGTGCACGGCGGCGGCCCGCAGATCAGCAGCGCGCTCGACAGGCTCGGCATCGAGTCCACCTTCACCGCCGGGCTCCGGGTCACCACGCCCGAGGCCATGCAGGTCGTCAGGATGGTGCTCACCGGCCAGGTCAACCCCGAGATCGTCGGCATGATCAACCGGCACGGGCCGTTCGCCGTCGGCATGTCGGGTGAGGACGCCCACCTGTTCACCGCCGTGCGCAAGCACGCGATCGTGGACGGCGAGCCCGTCGACATCGGCCAGGTCGGCGAGATCATCAAGGTCGAGCCGGGCGCCGTGCGGGCGCTGCTCGACGACGGCCGCATCCCCGTCGTCTCCAGCGTGGCCAGGGGCGACGACGGGGAGATCTACAACGTGAACGCCGACACCGCGGCCGCCGCGCTGGCCGTGGCGCTCAAGGCGCAGAAGCTGATCGTGCTGACCGACGTCGAGGGCCTGTACGCCAACTGGCCCGACGACACCGACGTCATCGACCAGCTCACCGCCGACGAGCTGGCGGCGATGATGCCCACACTCTCCAGCGGTATGGTGCCGAAAATGGAGGCGTGCCTGACGGCCGTGCAGGGCGGGGTCCCGCAGGCCCACGTGCTCGACGGCCGGGTGCCCCACTCGCTGCTGCTGGAGATCTTCACCAATGAAGGAATCGGAACGATGGTGATCCCGTCATGAACCTGCACGAGCGCTTCGGCAACGCCTTCATGCCCAACTACGGCGTCCCGCCGATCGCGCTGGCCCGCGGCGAGGGCACCCGCGTCTGGGACGTCGACGGCAGGCAGTACCTCGACTTCATCGCCGGGATCGCCACCAGCTCGCTCGGACACGCACACCCCGCGCTGGTCGAGGCGGTCTCCCGGCAGGTCGCCACGATCGCGCACACCTCCAACCTGTTCCTGCACGAGCCCGAGGTGCTGCTGGCCGAGAAGCTGCTCGACCTGCTCAACGCGCCCGGCCGCGTCTTCTTCGCCAACTCCGGCACCGAGGCCAACGAGGCCGCCTACAAGCTGGCGCTCAAGTACGGCCGCCGCGAGGGCCGCTCCTACTTCGTGGCCGCCGAGAACGGCTTCCACGGCCGCACCATCGGCGCCCTGTCGCTGACCGGCAAGCCGTCCATCCGCGACCAGTTCGGGCCGTTCCCGGTGGACGTCCGCTTCGTCCCGTACGGCGACGCCGCCGCGCTCAAGGAGGCCGTCACCGGCGACTGCATCGCCGTCTTCCTCGAGCCCACCCAGGGCGAGGCCGGCGTGGTGCCGCCGCCCGAGGGCTACTTCGAGGCCGCCCGCGAGGTCTGCGACTCCACCGGCGCGCTGCTGGTCGCCGACGAGATCCAGTCGGCCATCGGCCGTACCGGCCACTGGTTCGCCCACCAGGCCGAGGGCGTCACCCCCGACATCCTCACGCTCGCCAAGGGCCTCGGCGGCGGGCTGCCGATCGGCGCCTGCATCGGCTTCGGCGACGTCGGCAGGCTGTTCGAGAAGGGCGACCACGGCTCGACGTTCGGCGGCAACCCGGTCTCGTGCGCCGCCGCGCTGGCCGTGCTCGACAACCTCGACCTCGACCACGTCAAGTCCGTCGCCGCCCGGCTGCGCACCGGCCTTGAGTCCGTCGCGCACCCGCTGCTGAAGAACGTGCGCGGCCGCGGCCTGTGGCTGGCCGCCGTGCTCGCCGAGCCCCGCTCCGCCCAGGTGCAGCAGGCCGCCGCCGACGCCGGCTTCCTGGTCAACGCCCTGCAGCCCGACGCCGTACGCATCGCGCCGCCGCTCGTGGTGACCGCCGACGAGGTCGACGCGTTCGTGGCGGCGTTCCCTGCCATCCTCGCGGAGGCGGCCAAGTGACCAGGCACTTCCTGCGCGACGACGACCTCAGCCCCGCCGAGCAGGCCGAGGTGCTCGACCTCGCCGACGCCATGAAGAAGGACCGCTTCGGCTACCGCCCCTTCGAGGGCCCGCAGACCGTCGCCGTGCTCTTCGACAAGCCGTCGGCGCGCACCCGCGTCTCCTTCCACACCGGCATCGGCGAGCTGGGCGGCCTGCCGCTGGTCGTCGACAACGTCTCGGTGCTCATGGGCCGCGGCGAGCCCACCGCCGACATCGCCCGTGTGCTCGAGCGCCAAGTGGCCGCCATCGTCTGGCGCACCACCGGCCAGGAGCTCATCGAGGAGATGGCCGCGCACTCCCGGGTGCCCGTGGTCAATGCGCTCACCGACGAGTTCCACCCCTGCCAGATCCTCGCCGACCTGCAGACCGTCAGGGAGCACCTGGGCCGCACCGCCGGCGTCACGCTCACCTACCTCGGCGACGGCGCCAACAACATGGCCCACTCCTACCTGCTGGGCGGCGCCACGGCCGGCATGCACGTCCGTATCGCGGCGCCCGCCGGCTACCAGCCGGACGCGGTCATCCTCGACAAGGCCGCCGCCATCGCCGCCGGGACCGGCGGCTCGGTCGTCGCGCTGTCCGACCCCGAGGCCGCGGTCCAGGGCGCTCACGTCGTCGCCACCGACACGTGGGTGTCGATGGGCCAGGACGGCAAGGAGCAGCGCGTCGCCGCGCTCTCGCCGTACCAGGTGAACAACGAGCTGCTCGAACACGCCGCGCCCGACGCGATCGTGCTGCACTGCCTGCCCGCCTACCGCGGGTACGAGATCACCGAAGACGTCCTCGAAGGCCCGCGCAGCGTCGTGTGGGACCAGGCGGAGAACCGCCTGCACGCCCAGAAGGCGCTGCTCCACTGGCTGGTGTCCCAGCGATGATCCCGATGACCAAGGCGGCCCGCCAGGCCAAGATCACCGAGCTGCTGCAGCGCAAGGCCGTACGCTCCCAGCCCGAGCTGGCCAAGCTGCTGGCCGAGAGCGGCGTCGAGGTCACCCAGGCCACGCTCTCGCGCGACCTCGACGAGCTCGGCGCGCTCAAGCTGCGCGCCGACGACGGCTCGCTCGTCTACGCGCTGCCCGGCGAGGGCGGCGGCCGCATCCCGCTCGCCCGCACGGGCACCGGCGAGACCCCGGCCGCCCGGCTGCGCCGCATCGCCGAAGAGCTGCTGGTCGAGGCCGAGGCGTCGGCCAACCTGGTCATCGTGCGCACGCCGCCGGGCGCGGCGCAGTTCCTCGCCTCCGCCATCGACCACGCCGACTGGGAGTCCATCCTCGGCACGGTGGCGGGCGACGACACCATCCTCGTCATCAGCCGCGACCCCACCGGCGGGCAGGCCGTCGCCGACGCCCTGCTCAAGATCGCCGATCGGCGCGCCTAGACCGCGCCGCGCCTGCTCAGGCCCGCTCCCGGGCTAGGATCACGGCTGCCCGGCACACCACGAGGGGCCGACGTGCACTAATGTCGCGCAGGAGCCAGGGGAAAGCGCGAGGCACGATGCCGGCGAGCACCGACGCGGGCGCGGCCAGCCAGAAAACGTATATGGAGGACACAACGGTGAGTGAAGGCAAGCCGATGCGGCTGTGGGGCGGACGCTTCGAGAGCGGCCCGTCCGACGCGCTGGCCCGGCTGTCGGTGAGCGTCCACTTCGACTGGCGGCTGGTGCCGTACGACCTGGCGGCGTCCAGGGCGCACGCCCGCGTGCTGCACCGGGCGAACCTGCTGACCGACGAGGAGCTCGAGCGCATGATCGGCGCGCTCGACGACCTCGAGCAGGCGTGCAAGTCCGGCGAGTTCCGCCCGACCGTCGCCGACGAGGACGTGCACACCGCGCTCGAGCGCGGCCTGCTCGAACGGCTCGGCTCGCTCGGCGGCAAGCTGCGCGCCGGCCGCTCGCGCAACGACCAGATCGCCACCGACCTGCGGCTCTACCTCCGCGACCACGCCCGCACCATCGTCTCCCGCCTGGTCGAGCTGGAGACCGCGCTCATGGCGCAGGCCGAGCAGCACATCGAGACCGCCGCGCCCGGCATGACCCACCTGCAGCACGCGCAGCCGGTCTCCTTCGGCCACCAGCTGCTCGCCCACGTGCAGGCGTTCGCCCGCGACGTCGACCGGCTCACCGACTGGGACAAGCGCGCCGCGATCTCCCCGCTCGGTTCCGGCGCCCTGGCCGGCTCGTCGCTGCCGCTCGACCCGCAGGCCGTGGCCGACGAGCTGGGCTTCGCTGCCGCCGCGCCCAACTCGATGGACGCCGTCGCCGACCGCGACTTCGCCGCCGAGTTCCTGTTCGACGCCGCCATGATCGGCGTGCACCTGTCGCGGCTCGGCGAGGAGATCGTCCTGTGGGCCTCGCAGGAGTTCCGCTGGATCGAGATGGACGACGCCTACTCCACCGGCTCGTCGATCATGCCGCAGAAGAAGAACCCCGACGTGGCCGAGCTGGCCCGCGGCAAGTCCGGCCGCCTCATCGGCAACCTGATGTCGCTGCTCACCACGCTCAAGGGCCTGCCGCTGACCTACAACCGCGACCTGCAGGAGGACAAGGAGCCGGTCTTCGACGCCGTCGACACCCTGCTGCTGGTGCTGCCCGCGATGGCCGGCCTGGTCGCCACCATGCGCGTCAACACCGCCCGCCTGGAGGCCTCCGCCCCCGACGGCTACGCCCTCGCGACCGACCTCGCCGAGCTGCTGGTGCGGCGCGGCGTGCCGTTCCGCGAGGCGCACGAGGCGGTCGGCCACCTCGTCGTCTGGTGCCAGGTCAACGACAAGGACCTCGGCGAGCTGACCGACGACGAGCTGGCCAAGGTCTCGCCGCACCTGACACCCGACGTCCGCGACGTGCTGAGCGTGCCCGGCGCGCTCGCGGCGCGCAAGGCGTACGGCGGCACCGCGCCCGACCGCGTCCGCGACCAGCTCATCGCACTCCGCGAAGTCGTCGACGCGCAGGCGGCATGGGCGGCGGGCAGCTGAGCTCCGCACCGCTGCCGCGGAGCTTCTTCGACCGGCCCTCCCACGAGGTCGCGCCCGACCTGCTCGGGCGCGTGCTCGTGCACGGTTCCGTCGCCGTGCGCCTGACCGAGGTCGAGGCGTACGGCGGCCCCGGCGAGGACCCCGCCGCCCACACCTACCGCGGCAAGACCCCGCGCAACGCCGTCATGTTCGGCCCGCCGGGCCACCTGTACGTGTACTTCACCTACGGCATGCACTTCTGCGCCAACCTCGTCTGCCTGCCCGAGGGCTTCGGCTCGGCGGTGCTGCTGCGCGCGGGCGAGGTGGTGGAGGGCGTGGCCGAGGCGCGCGCCCGCCGTTCCAACGGCCGGCCGGTCCCCGACCGCGATCTGGCGCGCGGCCCGGCCAGGCTGGCCGTCGCGCTCGGCCTGCTGCGCGAGCACAACGGCATCGACGCCATACTCGAAGGCTCGCCCGCCGGCCGCCCCCGGCAGTCGGCCGTCGTGCTCGAAGGCCGTCCCGCCGACCCCGCGACGATCAGGTCAGGGCCGCGCACCGGCGTGTCGACGGCGAAGGAGACGCCGTGGCGGTTCTGGATCGAGGGCGATCCGACCGTCTCCCCGTACCGGGCTCACGTGCCCCGGCGCCGCAGGGCCGCGGCCACCTCCGTCGGAGAGGCGCCCAGCTCATGAGCGCTGAAGATGTGCAGATGGTCGCCGGTGTCGATCTCCAGCGTCTCGCTGCGCAGCCCCCACCGCCTGCGCACGTCCACCTTGATGTCCTCGATCGCCTCCCACGGCACGTGCCGCCGCCCCGCGAACCCGTGCACCACCGTGATGCCGCTCTCGTCGGCCGCCAGCCGCACCGGCGCCAGCACGTCGCGCAGCCCCATCGCCCCCAGCAGAACGGTCGCGGGCACGGCGAGGATCACACCGCGGACATCGCCGGCCGACCACCAGTAGACCCCGAGCCCGGCACACGCCAGAGCCCCTAAGATCTTGAAAACGGCCAGCTCGCGACGGACCCTCCACATGGGCACCCAGCGTATCCAAGTGGCGCGCATCCGCCCCGATCGGGCAGGCTAAAGGCACCGACATCCGACAGGAAAGCCAGATCACCGTGACCGACTTCCTTGACGACCTCGCGTGGCGAGGCCTGATCGCCCAGTCCACCGACCTCGATGCGCTGCGCGCGTCCATGGCCAAGGGACCGATCACGCTTTATTGCGGTTTCGACCCGACCGCGCCGTCCCTGCATGTCGGTCATTTCGTGCCGCTGCTGACGCTGCGCCGCTTCCAGCAGGCCGGCCACCGCCCGATCGGCCTGGTCGGCGGGGCCACCGGCCTCATCGGGGACCCCAGCGGGCGCAACACCGAGCGCTCGCTCAACGACGTCGATGTCGTGGCCGGCTGGGTCGAGCGGCTGCGCGGCCAGGTCGGGCGCTTCCTCGACTTCGACGCCCAGCCCAACGCCGCGCTCCTGGTCAGCAACCTCGACTGGACCGGCAAGCTGACCGCCATCGAGTTCCTGCGCGACATCGGCAAGCACTTCCCGGTCAACCGCATGCTCGCCAGGGAGTCCGTCTCGGCGCGGCTGGCCGGCGAGGGCCTCAGCTACACCGAGTTCAGCTACCAGATCCTGCAGTCGTACGACTTCCTCGAGCTCTACCGCCGCTACAACTGCACGCTGCAGATCGGCGGCAGCGACCAGTGGGGCAACATCACCGCCGGCGCCGACCTGATCCGCCGCGTCGAGGGCGGCCACGTCCACGTCATGACGCTGCCGCTGATCACCAAGGCCGACGGCACCAAGTTCGGCAAGACCGCGGGCGGCGCCCTCTGGCTCGACCCGGAGATGACCTCCCCGTACGCCTTCTACCAGTACTTCCTCAACTCCGACGACCGCGACGTGATCCACTACCTGAAGGTGTTCACGTTCCGCAGCCGCGAGGAGATCGAGGAGCTGGAGAAGGCCGTCGCCGAGCGGCCCTTCGCCCGCGAGGCCCAGCGCGTGCTCGCCGCCGACCTCACCGAGCTGCTGCACGGCAAGGAGGAGCTGGACGCCGTGGTCGCCGCCTCCAAGGCGCTCTTCGGCCAGGGCGCGCTCGAGGAGCTGCCCGCCGCCACGCTCGGTGCCGCGCTGGCCGAGGTGCCCAAGGCCGACATCCCGGCGCTCGGGGTGCCGTACGTCGACCTGCTCGCGCAGAGCGGCATCGTCGAGTCCAAGTCCGCCGCCCGCCGGGTCATCAAGGAGGGCGGCGCGTACCTCAACAACCGGAAGATCACCGACGAGGCGTACGTGCCCGGCCCCGAGGACCTGCTCGCCGGGAAGTACATGGTGCTGCGGCGCGGCAAGAAGTCGATCGGCGGCGTCGAGGTCACCGGCTGACGTTCCGTCCGAGGCGGCGCCCTGTGCGCCCTGTGTGACGGCACTGCTTGGTGACGGCACTGCTTTGCTGGGGGCGGGCACTGCGTGGCAGGCGCCCGCCCTCAGGCATGCCCGGCCACCTCTCCGGGGGCGGGTGCGACACGGCGGGCCTGCTGAGCACGCCTCTCATGGAGCCGGGTGCAGCCGGGTGCGGCGGGCCTGCTGGGTCCGCCTCTCATGGAGCCGGGTGCAGCCCAGTGCGGCGCGGCGGGCCTGTTGGGCCCGCGCAGGCCGGCGCCGTGCGACGGATTCGCGGCATCGCCCGGGGGCGCGGGGCCGTGCGACCGGTCGGCCCGTGCCCGGCGCTTCAGGGTGCCCGCGCTACCGCCGGGTTCCGGGCGTCTCCTGGTCCGTGTCCCGCCTGCCGGGTTCCTGGTCCGTGTCCCGCCTGCTGGGCGCGGTCGCGGCCGGGTGCGGCGTGCCGGTCCTGCGGCGCTGGGCGGCCTCGCCGGTGGATGCCCGCCGGCCGGCGCGCGGTGTGGTCGGCTGCTGCGCTTCCTCGGCGCGGGTGAACAGCGCGACCGTCAGCCCCGGCAGGTCGCCCGAATGTTTGGCCAGCTCCAGCTCGAACCCGGCCGCGCGTACCTGCTCGACCCGGGGCAGCCCGTCGGCCTTCAGGCCCGTCTGCTTGGTGCCGCGCCAGACCACCCACACGCGCTCGCGCCCGGCCAGCGCCGCCGCGACGTCCCGCCGCTCCCGGTAGCCGAACCCGCTGGAGGCGGGCTCGTCCTCCGTGCGCAGGACGTCGACCGGCATGAGGGAGCCGGCGTAGTAGTCGAAGCCGGTACGCAGCTGGCTCTGCCCGTAGACGATGGCGTCGTCCGGCTTCGCCTTGATCACCCGCAGCGCCCACGGGATGTTCTCCATGCGGCCGTTCTCCTCGCGCACGTCCACGTGCTGGGGCAGCGCGACCAGGCAGCCCGCCACCACGACGAGCACCCCGGCCACCACGTGGAAGCGCGGCAGGCAGGCGACCGCCATGCCCACGAGCAGCGCGAGTGCGGGGGCGGTGACGAAGAGGTAGCGGTCCACGTACACGGGGGTGACGAGCCAGGAGATCGCGAGCAGCAGCACGGGCGGCAGCACCAGCCACCCCGCGAGCGCCGCCGCCCAGAGCCGCGCACCCGCCACCCGCCACAGCAGCACGGCGCCCGCCAGCGCGATCGCGAACAGCGCGATGCCGAGCGGCTCCGAGCCCGCCGCCATCTTCGGGAACTTCAGCCAGACCTCGGGACCGCGCTGCGGGATCCAGCTGATGGCGTGCCGTTCGCCGAACCCGATCAGCCCCAGCACCGCGGCGGGGACGCATCCGGCGGCGAGCGCGGCCGCCATCCTGGCCGCCACGTCCCGCCGCACCAGGAAGATCTGGGCGGGGAGCACCAGCACCGCGAACAGGTGCGTGCAGCACACGAACGCCACCGCCGCCCCGTACGCCGCCCACCTGCGCCCGCTCGGGCGCTCCAGCGCCCGGTGCAGCGTCCAGAACGCGAGCACCACCGCGGCCGCGGCGAACGCGTACGACCTGGCGAAGGCGCCGTAGTAGGACACCGACGGCAGGATCGCGAACACGCCGGCCGCGACCACCCCGGCCCGGGTGCTGTGCACCCGCCGGCCCAGGTCCGCCAGCAGCCACGCCGCCACCCCGATGGCCACCGCCGACGGCAGCCGGAGCCACAGCTCCGCCGTGCCCGCCTTCACCCAGACATGCATGAACAGGTAGTAGGGCAGGAAGTGCCCGTCGATGTGGCGGGCAAGCTCGATCAGTCCGGAAAGCGACCGCTCGGCGGCACTGATGGTGGCCAGCTCGTCGCCGTTCAGGGTGCTCGCGCCGGTGCCCGAGAAGGCGGCGATCCCGCCGAGCAACCCCATCCACCAGGGAGCGGACGCGCGCCGGCGCGTGGCCGGACGTGCTGGAGCGACACGGGTGGCGACAGAGTTCACCCGAGGCAGGATACGTGCGGTTATGGTCGGGGACATGGCAAACGTGATCGTTTTCGACCTTTATGGGGTGATCGCCCTCAATCAAGCGGATGAGGCGCGGCGGCGGATCGTCGAGCTGGCCGGAGCCGAGGAGGAGCCGTTCTGGGAGGCGTACTGGGCGTGCCGTCCGGCGTACGACGCCGGCCAGGACAGCCCCGCCTACTGGGACGCCGTCGCCGACCGGCTCGGGGTGCGCTTCGCCGACGTGCCCGCGCTGATCGCCGCCGACCTCGACAGCTGGTCGCGCCTCGACACCGCCATGGCCGGCCTGATCCACGAACTCGCCGACCAGGGACACCGCCTCGGCCTGCTGTCGAACATCATCGCGGACCTGGTGCCCGTCTGGGAGTCGCGGCACGCCTCCCTGCTCGGCCGTTTCGCCGCGCTGACGTTCTCGTGCCGGGAAGGGGTGGCGAAGCCGGACCTGCGTGCGTACGAGATCTGCGCGCAGCGGATGGGCGTGACGCCGGGGGAGGTGCTGTTCATCGACGACCGCGAGGAGAACGTGGTGGCGGCGCGGAAGGCGGGCATCACGGCCGAGGTCTTCCGGTCGGTCGAGCAGGTGCGCGAGCTGGCCAAGACCGTCGTCATCCCGTGACGCCGGGGGCATGCCGCTCGGCAAGAGATCTTGGGCACGCGTTGGCAGGCATCTCCGGGCACGCGGCATCTGGGCAGGGACCTAGGCAATCGGCATCTGCCGCCGGAACACGCGGCACGCGCTCCGCGGAGCTCCGGGGCGCATGGGCGCCCGGTTCCTGGACCGTCCATGGGGGCCGGGTCGTGCATGGACGGCGCGCGGGCACCTGCCGATCGACTGGGGCCGCTGCCGATCGCGCTGACTGGGGGCGCTGTTGCCGATGGCGGACCTGCGGTGCGCTTCGGGGCTCGGCCGCAGACCTGCAGCGCATCGGAGCCGATGCGGCACCCGTGGAGCCCTCAGATGTCGCAACCGCCGCCCATCTCACCGCGCAGGCCGGCCTGCCGCGACAGATCGGGCCCTGCTCGCCCGCGCAAGGGCGACCTGCTGCCGCCGCCCGCGCAAGGCGCGGTTTGCTGCCGCCGCCCGCGCGCGGCGCGACCCGGCTGCCGCCGCCGCGCACCGCCGGCTCGTCATCAGAGCCAATCGGGACGTGCCACCCATCCCGTTGGTGTGTTCGGGCGGTTGGTGTGTTCGGGCGGAGATGTGTTTGTGCGGGGGGAGCGGCGTTGGGACGGGTTCCGGCGCGTAGGGCGGGGCGATTTGACGAGTCGTGGATCGGCACCTAATCTTTCACTTCGCCCCGGGAGTGAGCCGGACGCCGGACAGGCGGACGGGCCTCGAGGCGAACCCCTTGAAGTAACGAGCCACTCGGCGAAGCCGCTTCGGTGTGTTTTCGCACGGGCTGTCCTGGGGTGTGCCGAGATCACCGAAAATTCGGTTGATTCGACATGGCCACAGCGACACGGTACGTTGCGGGGGTTGCCCCGATCGGGGCGGACAATCTTGGACGTCCGACTCGCTTCTCGTCAAGTCGAGAGAGTTGACACGGAGCGGGACGAACTGATAAGATTGCGTCGAACGAGATAGCGCCTCACGGCGCGGGGTTCACCGGAAGTGAGCCTCAGCCGGGTGTACGCGTCCGTTTCTTGAGAACTCAACAGTGTGCTAAAAGCCAGTGCATGATGCATTACCCCGTCATGTTTCCATGACGTGGATTCCTTTTAG
>NZ_JBICSH010000009.1:0-216332 GCF_043196965.1 Nonomuraea sp. NPDC049309
CACCCGGTTACATTCCGAACCCGGAAGTTAAGCTTCCCAGCGCCGATGGTACTGCACTCGGGAGGGTGTGGGAGAGTAGGTCACCGCCGGACAATCTTTGAGAGAGGGGTTCCAGCATCTTTCGGGATGCTTGGGACCCCTCCTTTTTGTGTGTCTGGATACTCTTGCCCGCCGCTTCTGGGACACGTGAGGTGGTCTCGTGGTGGGTCAGGGAGCGTGCTCGCTGCTGAGGGGTCGGCTGTCGGGCTGGACTTGATCCGGTCTGGGGGCTTGATCCGGTCTGGGCGGTCTGGGTGGTGTGGGTGGTTGAGGAAGGGCCGCGAGCATCTCGTTTGAGAAGGCCGCTCGGATCAGCCGGTCTGGGAGGGCCGTTTGCGACGAGCCGTCTGGGAGGGCCGTTTGCGACGACCCGTCTGGGAGGGCCTTTTGCGTATTGTCGTGTGGTCTTGACGCGCACCGGATTGTTCAGGCGGTCTCGACGCGCGTCCTGGCGCTGTCAGCGCGCGTCCAGGCGGTCTTGATGCGCACGTTCGCAAGCGTTTTTGCGCAGGCTGGCGAGGCTCTGAGGATCAGCGTGGGGGAAGCACCGGGAGTCAGTCGTCGCCGACTCCGACCCAGCCGCTTGCAGACGTCCCCGCCTCGGTCGTCTGGAAGCGGCTCTGGCCAGCCGTCCGTGGGCGGTCTTGGTTAGTCGCCCATGAGCGGGTCTGGTTCGCCGTCCGGGGGCGGCTTGGCTGGTCGTCCGGGGGCGGGTCGGGTCAGTCGTTCGGAGGTGGTTCTCGGTAAGGCGTCCGGAGGTGGCCTTGGTTGAGGTCTGGCGGGGCTGCATCTTGCGTGCTCGATCTGAGGGAGGTGGTCTGCGTCGCCTGTCAGCGAGGTCGGCTGCCTGTGGGGCGCCGGCTGTTCGGTAGCGGCCCTGGGCAGTGGTACGGGAATGGCTCGCCGTTGGGCCTCCGGTGTGGGGATTGCGTCTTCTGCTGGGCAGTACTGGAGGTGCCATTGCGCCGTTGGCCGCGGAGCGGTCCTGCGCCAGTCGTCTGATGTGGCTCTGGTCAGTCGGCCCGGGAGCAGCTTTGGGGCGGTCGTCTGGGAGGGGGCTGCGTCTTCCGCTGGGAAGTCCCGGAGGTGTCTGTGCGCCGCTGCGGGGGCTGGGAAGTTCCGGAGGTGTCTGTGCGGCGCTGCAGAGGAGCGTCTTGCGTCGGTTGTCGGGAGGTGGCTCTGCCTTAGTCGTCCGGGGTGGCCTCGTGTCGGGTTTTCGGGGTGGCTCTGTGGCTCGGGGCGGTTGTTCGGAAGAGGGGACTGTTCAGCCGCCTGGAAACTCCGGGGAGGAGCCGTGGAGTGGTGGAGCGTTGTCGTGCGGGTGTCGGGGCGTCGCTGTGGAGGAGACGGGCGTTGCTGTGGAGCGGGCGGGGTGACGTGATCTGGTAGTGGCGTTGGGCGGTGGGTGGTCCCTCGGGCTACTGGCGCCTTTGTCGGGATCTCGGTGCGGGTGCGGAGGGCTGGTCAGGTCCTGGGGCGGGGTGGGCCGGCCGTGGGTGCCTATGCCTTGGTTGCGGTGGTAGTGCCGGAGGCCGGCGACCGTGTACGGGACCGTATTGCCGGGGAGGCGGTGGGCGGGGAACCAATCGACGGCGGCGCACTTGTGCGGTTCGGCGTTGACGATGGTGCCGGTCCACTGTGTGGTGGCGAAGAAGAAGCCGCGGGGCTGTCCTTCGGGGTTGAGGTGGTGCAGGACGGTCGCCGGTCGCAGCGCGGCGGGGTCGATGCGGACGCCGACCTCTTCGCGGGTTTCCCGGATCGCGCATTCGACGACGGTCTCACCTTCCTCGAGGTGCCCTGAAGGGAGGCAGTACCAGCCGTCCCGGTAGCCGGTGCCCTGGCGGAGGCAGAGGAGGACGTCGTCGCCGCGTTCGAGGATCGCATGGACGTCGACGGTGACCTGCTGGCGTTGCGGCATCGGGCGTCTCCTCCCCAAGGACGAGCCTCGTGCCCAAGGACGAGCCTCGTGCTGCTCGGGGCATCGGCGGCTGCCGGGTGGCGAAGGCTCGCGTCGGAAGGCGATGGCGAGGGCGTTGTTCGGGGGTGACGATGAAGGTGTTGTTGGGGGTGACGGCGAGGGGCGTTGCTTGAGGGTGGCGGCGAGAGGGTGTTGTTGGGGGCGACGATGAGGGGGCGTTGTGGGGGTGACGGCGAGGGTGTTGTTGGGGGTGACGGCGAAGGTGTTGTTTTGGGGGTGAGGTGAGGGGGCGGCCGCCTCAGAGGGGGACGGGAGAAGGCCTCGTGGGGTGGTGACGCAGTCAGGAGGCGTTGTCAGGTGGTGACGTGGGCGGCGATTATTTTGGCGCACTCCAGGGACTCCGCGCGTGTGGTGTCCACCTCCAGGTCGTAGGTGACGCCCTTGTGGACGATCTCCGCCTGCTGTGCGGCCATCCCGGGGATGCGGTCGCCGCGGGCGAGTTCCCGGCCGGCCGCCACCTCTTTGTCGCACTTGACGCCCACCCACAGCACGTCGAGCCCGGCGAGGGCCTTCTGCCAGCGTTCCTGGGAGGCGGCGCCGCCGAGGAAGACGTCGTCGATGATGATGTGGGCGCCGGCGCGGGCCATCGCGGCCACACCCGCCGACCAGGCGCGGTCGAGGGCGGCGAACTCGGCACCGACGTTCACCGTGCCGTCGGGACCGATGTCGAGCCCCTCCTCCGATGCCTGCAGCTTCGCGGGCAGCGCCTCCACCATGGTGTCCACCCCGAGCGCGAGCCACGGGGTGGGGAGGATCGCCTGGAGACACCGTACGATGCCGGACTTGCCGGAGCTGGAACCGCCGTTGAGCACGATGATGTCTGTTGCCACCCGGTCACCCTAAAGGCCGCAGGGTCGCTCCGGAACTGGTTTTCGCAGCTCAGCGCTCTACCGGCTCTGCGTCCGCTCTCGCCCCCGATCCCGTTCGTCTTTGGCTCGCTTCGGTCCGCTCTCGCCCCGATCCGTTCGCCGTCGTCTCACTTCGGTCCGCTTTCGCCTCGATCCCGCCCGTCCTCGCCCCGCTCCTGTCCCGTCCCTTCCGGCCGCCCGCTCCCGCGTCTTCTGTCGGCTCGCGTCCCTCGCGGTCCCGTGTCTCCTGTGGCTCCGTTGCCCCGCCTGCGCGTGGCCGGTCGGGGCGGGCCGGTGTGGCGGGGTCAGATGTGGAGGGTGCCGGACATCACCGTGACCGCCTGGCCCGCCAGGTGGACGCGGTCACCGGCGTGCGTGACGTGGATGATGCCGCCGCGCTTGGACAGCTGCGCCCCCACCAAAGACGTGCGCCCGAAACGCTCCGCCCAGTACGGCGCGAGAGCGCAATGAGCGGAGCCCGTCACCGGGTCTTCAGGGACGCCGACGTTCGGCGCGAAGAAACGAGAGACGAAGTCCGTGTCGCTGCCGGGGGCGGTGACGATGACGCCTCTCGCGTCCACTGCGGCCAGCGCCGCGATATCGGGGGCGAGGTCGCGTACGGTTTCCTCCGAGTCCAGCTCCACCAGCAGGTCGAGCCTGCTTTTTCCGACCCGGACCGGGGTGGTGCCGAGCGCTTTCTCCAGGCCGGCAGGAACGGCGACAGGGGTCGCCTCCTTGGCCGGGAAATCCATTGTGATCATGTCGTCGGGGCGGCGATTCACGGTAAGGGTGCCGCTGGCGGTGCGGAATTCGAGCGTGCCCGTCGCGGCTCCGGTCGAATAGAGGACGTGCGCGGTGGCCAGCGTGGCGTGACCACACAGCGTGACCTCGACGGCCGGGGTGAACCAGCGCAGGGAATCTCCGAGCAGGAATGCGGTCTCGGAGAGGTTCATCTCGGCGGCTACGCTCTGCATCCATCGATCAGTAACCGGAGAGTCCAGCAGGCAGACGGCGGCGGGATTACCCTTGAAAGCCGTGCCGGTGAAGGCGTCGACGGTGAAGAGGCGCATGGGGCCGATGGTATAGGGGGGCGGATATCCAGCTGCAAGCGGGCTGCAAGCCGTACAAAATGGAATTAGGGCTGGGCGTGTCGCGTGGCGAATGCGGAATCGTCGGTTACCGTCCAATGTGTAGGGACGTGCCGATTACGGTGAGTTCCTGAGGAAAGGACAAGCCGATGGGGGCAGTGCACAAGGTGGTGAGCTACCTTGGATTGAGCGGGGCCGAGCACTACGACGAGGGCTACGAGTACGACGACCAGTACGAGGACGAGTACGTCCCGGCGACCGAGCGGGCAGCCCGCAGGTGGCGGGCGAACGTCGACTCATCGCGCATCGTCATGGTGCAGCCGCTCAAGTACAACGACGCACCAGTGGTCGGCCGGCATTTCCGCGACGGTCAAACGGTGATCATGGACGTCACCGCCATGCCGATGTCCGAGGCGACGCGGATGGTGGACTTCGCGGCCGGGCTGGTGTTCGGGTGCGAGGGCCGGATCGAGCGCATCGCTGAGCGGGTGTTCCTGCTCGCGCCGGCGCACGTGGAGATCGAGGTCACCTGACCCGGCCACACCGGTTCCTGCCGGTGATTCCGCGTGCCGGGCCCGGCCGGGGTGGCCGGGGCTTTTCCGGTGCCGTCATGAGGCCGTCTCGGTGTCGTGCCGATGTCGCGCGTGCAGGGTCGAGTCGCCTTTCCCCGGGTTGATGTCGTGCGAGGTCAGGCCGTTGTCGGGCCGTCTTCCGGATCGACGCCGTGCGGGTCTGCTCCGGAAGGTGTCCGGGGCGGTGCTGTGCGGCTCCGTTGACTCTTCGAGTTGATGTCGTCGCGGGTTCGGGCCGTCTCCCTCCCGGTTCCGGGCCGTCTGCCATTCTCCGGTTTTCGCCGAGGGGCTTCTGGGCGCCTCGGCATTCACTCTCCGTGAGCGTGCGAGTGCGGAGCGGGGAGAACGACGTCACCTGCGTGCAGGGAAGGCAGGCCCGTAGCGGGCGGTGACCGGGGCGCGCCCCATGCGGGCGGTCCCCGCGACCCGCGCCTCGCGCATGCCCGGCGCAGGTGGTTGCCGGGACTTTGTGCTTCGCGCATGCCCGGCGCGCAGCGCGACCAAGGCGGTGGCCGACCATGAGGCTGCCCGGGGCGCGGGTGATGGTGGGGCGGGCCTCGGCGACCCTGCGCGGCGTCGGAAGCGGCGGCCGGTCCCGGTGCCCTCTCCGGCGGAGGGTGGTCAGTGGGCGGCGCGAGGGCCGCGGCGGATGAGGCGGGTGAGTTCGGCGGCGTCCTCGGCGGCCTGCTTGGCGCGGGCCTCGGCCTCGCGGGCGTAGGCGTGCAGCGCCCACACCGCCCCTTCGGCCAGCTCGCGTAGCTCGCTGACCTGCTTGTCGACGTAGCGGGCGTCCGCCTCGATCTTTTTGCGGCGCTGCCACAGCCGCCAGCCGGCCAGGCCGATCATGGCGACGGCAGCGGCGGCGAGCAGGACCTCGGCGACGACGGCGCCGACCAGGCAGGCCACGCCGAGGACGATGAGGACGATCGCGGCCCAGGGCCGTCCTGGCGGCGTCATGCCCTCCGTACGGATGGACTCCTCGGCCGCGGCCAGCGACGTCTGGTCGGGGCCCTCGGGGCGCAGCCGGATGCGGTGGCCGAGCAGCGGCACGGTGAGCGTCTCCGGAGGCTCAAGGCGGCTGTCGGCTTCGAGCTCTTCGGCGGCGCCGCGCAGGATCGGGGCGGCCACGTGGAGCGCGATCGCCGCGAGGTGCGGGTCGGCGCCGGGGCGCAGGTCGTCGAGCAGGTACGTGTGGAGCGAGGCCATCGGCCCGGCGGGCCCGCCCTGGCCGATGAGGGAGCGCAGCACGGCGAGCGGCTCGTCCTCGGCCCAGTTGGCGGCGGGTTCGCCCGCGCTGTTGTCGAGCGGGGCGCCGGCGGCCTGCTCACTCTGCCGGGCGGAGGTGATCTCGGCGCAGCGGGCGCGCAGCCTGGCCAGGCGGTCGGCGGCCATGGCGGGCTTGGCCAGCTCGGGGATCTCCGCCATCTCGGGGAAGTCGGCCAGCGACGGCGGCACGACGACGGAGGGCTCGCCGGGCACCAGCGCCTGGATCCACTGCTCGGCGTCGGCGTGGTTCTGCACGGAGAGCGCGTCGAGCTTGCGCAGCACGAAGATCTTGCCGGCGGGGCCGTAGGCGCCTCTGGCGGCGGCCAGCCAGAGCGAGCGCTGGCCGTGGGTGACGGGCCGGTCGACGGACAGCTCGCCGAAGGCGGTGCCGAGCCAGGAGGCGTGGATGCGGCTGCCCTGGCCGGAGACGGCCAGCGCGAGGCAGAGGAAGAGCGCGGTCTGCTGCTGGTCGCGCCCGGCGGCCCGGCTCAGCGGCTCCATCGGGTCGTCGCCGGCCAGCAGCGCGACCAGCGCCTCGACGGCGGGCGGCAGCCAGTAGCCGGGTATGTCGCTGAAGCTCGGTGCGGCCGGCGGCGCGGTGCCCTTGGCGGCGAGGTGCGCGATCAGCGCTTCGGCATAGCGATGCAGCTCGGTCGCTGCTGGGGGGCTCGCAGTCAGGTCTGTGCTCAAGGCAGAGAACTCCCCGTTTCGGCCGCGGTTCATGACCGCGTAAAGCCTAGCCGTTGGGGCGCGCCAACCCGATGGAGGCGCGCCCACGACGGTACGGGAGACTTTGAGCCAACGTGCCGGTTTACATGCGCTCGGGGACAGGGACACCGAGGAGGTTGAGCCCCGTCTCCATGACCCGCAGCGTCAGCGCGCACAGGGCGAGCCTGGAGGCGCGGGTCTCGGGGTCCACGCCTTCCTTGAGCACCGGGCACTGCTCGAAGAAGTCGGTGAAGGCGGTGGCGGTGGCGTAGAGGAACGCGCACAGCCGGTGGGGCTCGCTCAGCTCCGTGGCCTGCTCGACGACGGCGCCGAAGCCGAGCAGCTGCAGGGCGAGCGCGCGCTCGGGCGCCTCGCCGAGCCTGATGGGGCCGGTGGCGTCGTCGGGGTCGAGGCCGCCCCTGCGGAAGATGGAGCGGATGCGGGCCTGGGCGTACTGCAGGTAGGGGCCGGTGTTGCCGGTGAAGGCCACCATGCGGTCGAGGTCGAAGACGTACTCGCTGTCGTGGCTGACCGACAGGTCGGCGTACTTCACCGCGGCCATGCCGACCGCCCGCGCGATCTCCTTGCGGGTCTCCTCGTCGTAGCCGCGCTCGGCGATCAGCGCGTACGCCTTGTCGACGGCCGACTGGAGCAGGTCCATCAGCTTGACCGACTCGCCGGAGCGGGTCTTGAAGCGGCGGCCGTCCTTGCCGAGCATCATGCCGATCTGGACGTGCTCGGCCGAGACGCTGTCGGGCAGCCAGCCGGCCATCTTGGCGGCGGCGAACACCATGCGGAAGTGCAGCGCCTGGTCGCTGCCCACGACGTAGAGGATGCGGTCGGCCTTGAGGTCGTGAACGCGGTAGCGGATGGCCGCCATGTCGGTGGTGGCGTATCCGTAGCCGCCGTCGCTCTTTCTGATGATGAGCGGCAGCGGCTTGTCGTCGGGGCCGGTGAAGCCGGGCGGGAAGACGCAGAGCGCGCCCTCGCTGATCTTCGCGGTGCCGGACGCCTCGAGGTCGTCGCAGACCTTCTGCAGCATGGGGTTGTACATGCTCTCGCCGGCGATGTCGGCGTCGGTGAGCGTGACGCCCAGCAGGTCGTAGACCTTGTTGAAGTAGCGCACGGTGGCGTCCATGAAGACGTGCCACAGGCGCAGCGTCTCGGGGTCGCCCGACTGGAGGGTGCCGACGCGCTTGCGCGCGCGGGCCTTGAAGTCGTCGTCGCTGTCGAACTTGGCGCGCGCCGCCTGGTAGAACTCTGTGCCCTGACCGGCTTCGAGCTGGGCGACGGCGGCCGGCTCGCCGATGTCGAGCAGGTGCTCGATGAGCATGCCGAACGGGGTGCCCCAGTCGCCGAGGTGGTTCTGCCTGATGACGGTGTTGCCGACGTGCTCGTGCAGGCGGGCGAGCGCGTCACCGACGATGGTGGTGCGCAGGTGGCCGACGTGCATCTCCTTGGCCGCGTTGGGCGCGGAGTAGTCGATCACGACGGTCTGCGGCGGTGTGCTGAGGCCGACGCCGAGCCGCTTGTCGCCGAGCATCTCGTCGGCCTCGGACGCGATCCACTCGTCGGCGAGCGTGATGTTGAGGAAGCCGGGGCCGCTGACCTCGACCGTGCCGGGGAAATCGGACAGCTCCGCCTTGATCGCCTCGGCGACCTCCCGCGGGCTCCGTCGCAGGCGCTTGGCCAGGCTCATCGCGACGTTCGCCTGGAAGTCGGCGAACTGGGAGGGCCGGATCAGCGGGTCTGCGTCGGCGTACTCGGAGCCGAACGCGCGACCCAGCGCCTGCTGGACGCGCTCGGTGAGCACTTTCTGCGGGTCGGTCATGGTCTAAGGGTACCGGCGAGCTTGACCGCCACGCTTATCGTTATCGCCGCCGCGAACGAGATCCCGACGGCGGTCAGAACGTCGCCGGGACCGCCGGGTACGAGCGCGAAGAAGTCCCTGATGAACGGCAGCGCGAACCCGGCCGCGAAGAGCGCCGCCATGGCCGCGACCAGCACGCCGCGCCACCAGTTGAGCGGCCTGGCGATGAGCACGAGCACCCACCAGGTGGTGAGGAAGAGCGTGATCACGGCGGCGGTCTGGTTCTCCAGCAGCGGGGCGGCGGCGTCGTGGGCGGCCCAGAACGTCGCCATCACCGCGAGCGCGCACAGCACCCCGGCCGGTACGGCGAAGCGCAGCACCCGGGCGACGAACCCGGGCTGCGAGCGTTCGAGCGTGGGCGCGAGCGCGAGGAAGATCGCGGGGATGCCGATGACCAGCGCGTTCGTCAGCGTCGAGTGGCGGGGCGCGAACGGGAACGCGACGCCCGCCACCCCGACGAGCAGCGACAGCACGATCGCGTAGAAGGTCTTGGTGAGGAACAGGTTGGAGACGCGCTCGATGTTGGCGAGCACGCGGCGGCCCTCGCCGACGACGTGGGGCAGCGTGGCGAAGGTGTTGTCGAGCAGCACGACCTGCGCGACGGCCTTGGTGGCCGGGCTGCCCGCGCCCATGGCGATGCCGAGGTCGGCGTCCTTGAGCGCGAGCACGTCGTTGACGCCGTCGCCGGTCATGGCGACGGTGTGGCCGCGGGCCTGCAGCGCGGTGACGAACTCGCGCTTCTGCTGCGGCGTGACGCGGCCGAAGACGGTGTGGGAGTCGAGGATCTCGCCGAGCGCGGCGGGGTCGTCGTGGGGGAGCGTACGGGCGTCCACGGCGCGTTCGGCGCCGGGGATGCCGAGGCTCGCGGCGATGGCCGAGACCGCGAGCGGGCTGTCGCCGGAGATGACCTTGACCGTGACGCCCTGCCTGGCGAAGTAGCGCAGGGTTTCGCGGGCGTCGGGCCTGATGCGCTGGCAGAGCGTGATGAGCGCGACGGGCTCCACCACGGCCTGGCCGAGCTCGGCGGCCTCCAGGCCGTCGGCGCGGCATAGCGCGAGCACCCGCGCGCCGGATGCGGCCAGCTCGGCGGCCCTGTCGTAGGCGTCGCCGCCCTTGAGCAGCACGTCGGGCGCGCCGAGCAGCCAGGTGCCGCGCTCGCCGAAGTCGGCGCCGCTCCACTTGCGCGCCGATGAGAACGGCACGGTGTCGCGGGCCGTCCAGCCGGCGGGCGGCACCGGGTGGCGGGCCTTGATGGCCTCGGCGGTGGCGTTGGGCCGGGCGTCGAGGTGCGCCATGGCGGCCAGCACGGGCTCGACCGGCTCGCCGTCGCGTACGGGCAGCACCTGGTCGAGGTCCATGCCGCCGGCGGTGAGCGTGCCGGTCTTGTCGAGGCAGAGCACGTCGGTCCTGGCCAGCCCCTCGATGGCGGGCAGCTCCTGGACCAGGCAGCGGCGGCGGCCGAGGCGTACGACGCCGACGGCGAATGCGATGGACGTCATCAGCACCAGCCCCTCGGGGATCATGGTGACGATGCCCGCGACCGCGCCGGTGATGGCGGTGCCGAGGTCGGCCGAGTTGCGCAGCTGGCTGTAGATCAGCAGCGCGCCGATGGGGACGACCAGCCAGGTGATGTACTTGATGAAGTCGGCCACGCCGGCGCGCAGCTCGGAGTGCGCGAGGTGGAAGCGGCTCGCCTCCTCGGCCAGCCGTACGGCGTAGGCGTCGGTGCCGACCCTGGTCGAGACGAACGCGCCGCTGCCCGCCACCGCGAAGCTGCCCGACAGCACCTGGTCGCCGGGCCGCTTGTGCACGGGGTCGGCCTCGCCGGTCAGCAGCGACTCGTCGACCTCCAGGCCGTCGGAGTCGACCACCTCGCCGTCCACCAGCAGCCGGTCGCCGGGGCCGAGCAGGATGAGGTCGCCGAGCACCACCTCGCGGGGGCTGATCAGGCGTTCCTCGCCGTCGCGGCGCACGCGTACGGGTGCCTCGTTGATGACCGCGAGCCGGTCGAGCGTGCGCTTGGCGCGTACCTCCTGGACGATGCCGATCAGCGCGTTGGCCACGATGACCAGCCCGAACAGGCTGTCCTGCCACTCGCCGAAGATCAGGATCAGCGCCCAGAGCACGCCGATGACGAGGTTGAACCGGGTCAGCACGTTCGCCCTGAGTATGGCGCTCAGCGACCTGCTGGAGCGCCGCGGCACGTGGTTGGCCTTGGCCGTTGCCACCTGGGCGGACGTGAGCCCGTGGACCACCGAGGTGAGCCCGTCCACATAACCCCCCGTTTCTGTGGATCGGTGACACACCCTAAAGGGTCGGCACCCTTCCTCGGGGGTGACTTCGCCCTATTACCACAATCGATGTGGCCGGCCCGTCGCCGACATCCGCTCGCCGATGGCGGGCACGATGCCGGCGGCCGCCAGGTCGGCGGCGAGCCGGCAGGCGGCGCTGATGCCCTGGGCCTTGGAGGCCCCGTGTGCGATGACCACAGTACCGTTCAGCCCGAGCAGCACCGCACCGCCGTACGCCTCCGCGTCGAGGCGGCGGCGCAGCTCGCGGATGCGGGAGCGCTGCAGCGCCGCGCCGAACCTGGCCAGCCTGCTGTCGCCGATGGCCTCGCGCAGCTCGCTGAAGGCGTACCGGACGGCGCCTTCCATGGTCTTGAGCGCGACGTTGCCGGTGAAGCCGTCGGATGCGATGACGTCGACCTTGCCGGTGAGCAGGTCGTGGCCCTCGACGTTGCCGGCGAAGTTCACGCCGGGCGCGGCCTGCAGCAGCTCGTGGGCGCGCCTGACGACCTTGTCGCCCTTCTCGGCCTCGCTGCCGATCGTGAGCAGGCCCACCCTGGGCTCGGCGACGCCGTGGGCGAGCTCGGCGTACGTGCTGCCGAGCTGGGCGAACTGCACCAGCATCTCCGGCTTGGCCTCGGCGTTGGCGCCGGCGTCCACGAGCACGGTCGGCGTGGGCCGCGTGGGGAGGGAGACGGCGATGGCCGGTCTGAGCACGCCCTGCTGGCCTTTGAGCCGCAGCCGGCCGGTGGCGACGACGCCGGCCGTGGATCCCGCGGAGACGACCGCGGCGGCGTCGCCGCGGCGGACGAGGTGGCAGGCGATCGCGATGCTGGAGCGGGGGCGGCGCAGGCTGGCCAGCGCGCCCTCGTCCATGGCCAGGGCCTCCTCGGCCCGGACGATCGGGATCTCTTTGGTGGCGTCGTGGTCGGCGAGCGCCTCGTACAGAACGCGGGGCGAGCCGACGAGCACGACGGGCAGCCCGCGCTCGCGTACGGCGTGCACGGCCCCCGCCACGATCTCGTGCGGGGCGTGGTCGCCGCCCATGGCGTCGAGCGCGATCGGCCTGGTGTCTGACAAATGGTCACCTCGTACGGCTTCGAGCCCGCCGTCACGGCATGGGCCGGTGGGCGGGCTCGGATGTCCGCACCGCAGGCAAGGCAGCTGCCAGGTTAACCGGCGGGTAGGTCCTCATGGTGCCCGGCCAGGGGCGTTCCACTCGCGCGCCCGAGGCTAGTGCAGGTTCCAGTCGTCCTTTCCGCGCGTGACGATCACCTTGGAGAACGCCGACGAGCCGGTCAGCCTGATCAGCGGCCCGTCGCCGCGGTCTCCGGCGTTCACGTTGCGCTTGCCGAAGATCGAGCTGCCCTCGTCGATGACGTGGGCGTCGGCGGGCACCCTGACGATGACCTTGCTGAACCGCGCTCTGGTCTCGAGGGTGATCTCCCGGCCGGGCAGCACGGCGTCGGACAGGTCGATGATGAGCGCGCCGAAGCCGGCCGCGAGCGTGAGGTGCCGGGAGGCAACCCAGCGTCCCTTGCGGACGATCTTGCTGAAGGTCGAGCTGATGACCTGCTTCTCGATGGTCGAAGGGACCCCGGAGGCGGGCACGTCGGGCAGGTCGCGGGTGAGGGGGGCGAGCTCGCCGACGGTCTTGGCGTTGTATGCCAGGTCCAGGCGGTCGGCGTGCTCGACGCTGGTAAGTCTTCCTGTGGCGAGTGCCTCGGACAGGATGGCGGCCACGCGGTCGCGGTCGGCGTCTGAGGCGCGGAGCTCTGGGTCCTGGGTCACGATATGTCAGTCTACGCCCAGTCGCGATATGTCGCGAGTGTCCCGAACCTCAAGGAAAACTTGGAGACCAGCGGAACCGGTGACGGTAGTGCCTGCGTCCGGGTATTAAGAACCGTAGACGCGCGACAGGGTCGTGAGGTTTACACGCGATCGAACAAAAAAGATGGGAAAGGCCTAGTGATCTTGAACCAAGCTGGCACGCGACGCTTCAGGGCGTACACGTCCAAGCACCTCGACGAGCTCCTGCGGCGTGCGGGGCTCGGGGACGACGAGCGCCTCAAGGTGCGCGCCGTCGCCACGGTGCTGCCTTTCCGGACCAACGCCTACGTCGTGGAAGAACTCATAGATTGGTCGGCCGCACCCGACGACCCGATCTACCGGCTCGTCTTCCCACAGGAGGACATGCTGCCCGCTGCCGACGTCGCCCGGCTGGCCGACCTGCTCAAGGCCGAGGCGCCGAACGCCGAGATCCAGGCCGAGGCCAATCGAGTCCGCGCCCAGCTCAACCCGCACCCGGCGGGCCAGAAAGAGCTCAACGTTCCGAAGATCAACGACGAGCCCATTCCTGGCCTGCAGCACAAGTATCCAGAGACCGTGCTGATCTTCCCCAAACAGGGGCAGACCTGTCACGCCTACTGCACCTACTGCTTCCGCTGGGCGCAGTTCGTCGGCGACGCGGACCTGAAGTTCGCCTCGGACGACATCGACCAGATGGTCGGCTACATCCGGCAGCACCCCGAGGTGACCAGCGTGCTGATCACCGGAGGCGACGCGATGATCATGGGTGAGCCCGTGGTCAGGCGCTACATCGAGCCGCTCATGGAGCTGGAGCAGCTCGAGAGCATCAGGATCGGCACCAAGTCCCTCGCCTACTGGCCGCAGCGCTTCACCAGCGACCCCGACGCCGGCGACACCCTGCGCCTGTTCGAGCAGGTCGTCGCGCGGGGCAAGAACCTCGCGTTCATGGCCCACTTCTCGCACCCGCGAGAGCTGGAGTCGCCGCTGGTCGAGGAGGCGGTCAAGAACATCATCGGCACCGGGGCCACGATCAGGACCCAGGCGCCGCTGATCAAGTCGATCAACGACGACCCGGCCACCTGGGCGGGCATGTGGCGGCGGCAGCTGCGGATGGGGATGATCCCCTACTACATGTTCGTCGAGCGCGACACCGGTCCCCAGGACTACTTCGCGGTCCCGCTGGCGCGGGCGTACGAGATCTTCAGGGACGCCTACGCCTCGGTCTCCGGCCTGTGCCGGACCGTACGCGGGCCGTCCATGTCGGCCACGCCCGGCAAGGTCTGCGTCGACGGCGTCACCGAGATCGCCGGCGAGAAGGTGTTCGTCCTCCACTTCATCCAGGCTCGCGACCCGTCGCTCGTGGGACGGCCCTTCTTCGCGCGCTTCGATCCCAACGCCGTCTGGCTGACGGACCTGCGCCCGGCCTTCGCCGACCGTTTTCCGTTCGAGTCGGCGGACGCCCTGCTGCCCGCCTGACCCGGCCGCGCGCGTCCATCGCGACCGGGATGAAACCGCGCCCCGGACCCGTGACATTTGTTTTCGCGACCCTTTGTTCACGGGCCTCCGGGGCGCTCCCCATTTCAGGCGATCTTGTACGTGCTATATCGGGAACAAGGCCGCCTGAATCCGTTTTGTCTGCCCGCTCAACGCCGCCCCTTTACTCGGTAACCGGGCTGCAAACCCCTGCTACATGGGCATTCATGCGCCTGCGGGCCGTTCACCGCGGGTGGTAGAACTTCCTGCGTAGCTCAGCCGTTGCGACACGCTCAGTGTGGTGCCCATAGCGCGTACGCGACGGCATACGGGGGTTATCGATTCGCATTTCCATCGCATTCGAGAGCGATCGATCACGAGCCGGGAAGGCAACCATGAATCGAGTAGTCAAGACGGCCCTGGCCGTCACAGCATTCGGCTTGGCGGCGGCGGCCATGGCCGTGCCGGCGCAAGCCGATGGTCAAAAGGAGACCGCCGCGCACGCGACGGTCGACGCCGGGGGCACCACCGCGGCAGGCCCGCTCGGCGGCGTCCTCGGCGGCCTGACCGGCGGCGATCTGCTGGGCGGCGACCTGCTCAACGGCCTGCTCGGCACGGCCAAGTCCGTCGCCCTGCCCTCCGCGCCGATGAGCGAGGTCGAGCGCGACAGGCTCGCCGAGATGCAGGCGCAGCGCCAGGCCCAGGCCAAGGGCAACGGGTTCGAGGACATCACCCGCACCGGCGGCCCGATCCCCGAGATCTCGCCCATCGTCTCCAACATGGCGTTCAGCGGCGGCGCCCTGACCTCGTCGCTGCCCCTCCTGGGCGCGGCGCGCATGGCGCAGCCGTCGGTCAAGGCCGACCGCGCCGTCCCGGCCGAGGCGGCGTTCAGCACGGTGGACGGTGTCCTGGCCTCGCCGGTCGGCGGCGCGCTCGGCCGGCTGCCCGGCACCGCGCTGCTGCCGGGCTCCGCCGGGAGTCTCGCCGACGCCGGCGCGGTCACCTCCGGGACCGTCAAGACCGCCACCAAGAGCCTGCAGGCCGTCTCGGCCGACGGTCTCGCGGCCGGGCTGAGCGAGGCCGCCGCGCGGGCGCTGCCGCACGCGGAGAACGGCCGGCTCGCCCCGATGGTCGGCAAGGTCGCGCCCGCCGAGGTCGCGCCGGTCGTCGAGGCGCTGCCCGCGACCACGCAGGCCGTCGCCGCGGACGAGCTCGCGCCGCTCGTGTCGGACTCCGTCTCCTTCGTCGCGAACCGCGGCGTCAAGGCCGCAGGGGCCTACAGCGACATCGTCACCGCCCTGGGCTGGACCACCGACGCGCTGACCGGGTCGGTGCGCGGGGTGGCCGCCCACCACTGAGCCCGCGGGCCGGGTGGGCTCGTGAGGCGTGACTCGTCCGGTGAGCCGGCATGGAGGTCCGCGGGCGTCTTCTAGGTGCCGGCGCCCTCGCCTTCGTCCGGCGACGCGACGCGCTTCGCGCGCTCCCCACGACGGGTTCCCCTCCCGCGACCGGCGTTTCCACGGGGGAACGACCGGCCGCGACACGGCGGATTCCCCCTCCGGCGGGTCTGGCGCTCCTTGCGGGGTGCTGCGGGGCCCGTCTTCGGCGGGTCGGGCGCGTTCCTACGGGGCGTCGCTGATCCCGTCTCCGGCGGTTCGGTGCTTCCTTCGGCGGAAGGCCGGGGCGCCGCGGCGATCCGCCTCCGGCAGATCCAGTGCTTCCCGGCGAGAGGCCGGCAGCCACGAGCTGGTGCCGCTCCTGGCAGGCCGTGCTCCTCTCTCAAGGGATCGGCTCTCAAGGATCGGCCGCCATCACGCAGATCGCGCCGTCAGCGGACCGGGAGCTTCCTTTCGGCGCCGCTGTGGCGGGTCGTCTCCGGCCGGTCCGGTGCTCCTCTCATCGCGGGGCATCGGTGGTCGCGGCCGAGCGCGTCAGGGTGACCAGGGCGTCTCAGGTGCCGGACGTCCGGTGCAGCCGGCGTGCAAGGGGATGACGTAGGGACCTCCGCACCGCGCGGACGGTCCGATGACGGGCCAGGGCGAACGCGCCCTCGCCCCGGGCATGCTCGCGCGCGGCGCCGCCACTGCAGGGCAGCGGCGCCACGCGAGCCCCGCCCCGCCGCCGGCCCCCAGGGGGTCGGCGGCTTTCGCATGTCCGGCCAGTGCAGCGCCCACCGCGCCTCGAACGGCCACGGGTCTCAAGCGGCCACCTGCTCTTGAACAGCCGCCGGTCTCGAACGGCCATCTCGCCTCGGACAGTCACCGGGTTTCAAGCGGCCATCTCGCCTCGAACGGCCACCGGGTTTCGAGCAGCCGTCCTCCCGTCTCGCCGGAGCGTCTGGCGGTGGCTTCTGGCCTCGGCCGTCACCCCCTCCCGGCCGCACCTCCCCTGTGGGCCATCCGGCCCCTGCAGGCCGGGGAGAGGCGCGTACGGCGCTCAGGGGATGCGGACGCCGGTGCGGCGGGCGATCTGGGCCTGCAGCCGGGCCATCTGCCAGTGCAGCTCCAGCAGCTGCTCGGCCAGCTGCATCCGCGGGATCTCGGAGATGTCTTCGGAGGCCAGGTGGTCAATCGCGGCCGACAGCTCTCCCATGGCGCGCCCCCACTCCATCACCGTTCCTCGAATCGAATCGACGTTCGAATTCTAGCGGAACCTCTGCCGCGCTGTCAGTGTTTCGCCCCAGGCATCGCAGACGTTTCGCCCGCGCCGTCGCGGCAAGGCGCGGACATGCGAAACCCCCGCCACCAAGAGCGGGGGCCGGAGAAAGAGGGACGGGGGATCAGCCCTTGTTGTAGGCGGCGATGACCTCCTTGGGATCGCCGTCCATGCGGATCTTGCCCTTGTGCAGCCAGATGACGCGATTGCAGGTCTCCTCGATGACCCTCAGGTCGTGGGCCACGAGGAAGACGGTGCCGGCCTGCTCGCGGATCTGGCGGATGCGGGCCTCGCTCTTCTTGCGGAACTCGCGGTCACCGGTCGCCAGCGCCTCGTCGATGAGGAGGACGTCGTGGGTCTTGGCGGAAGAGATGGCGAAGCGCAGGCGGGCGCCCATGCCGGAGGAGTAGGTGGACATGGGCAGCTGGACGAACTCGTCGATGCCCGAGAAGTCGACGATCTCCTGGTACTTCTCCTTGACCTCGGCGGGCGTCATGCCCATGGCGTAGCAGCCGAGGACGATGTTGCGCTCGCCGGTCAGCTCGCGCATCAGGGCCGCGTTGACGCCGAGCAGCGAAGGCTGGCCGTCGGTGTAGACGGCGCCCTTGTGCGGGGGCAGCAGGCCGGCGATGGCGCGCAGCAGCGTGGACTTGCCCGAGCCGTTGCGGCCCACGATGCCGATGGCGTCGCCGTGGTAGGCCACGAACGTCACGCCCTTGACCGCGTGGACCTCTTTCATCTGCGGGCGGCCCTGGCGCTTGAGGATGCGCGTGAGCGCGTTGACCGCGTTGCCCTTCTCGGCGTCGGTGGCGGCGCCGTAGACGCGGTAGACGATGTGGAGGTCGTCGACGATGACCGTGGGCGTGCCCGTGGGTACGTCGAGGGGCCGCTTGCCCGAAGGCTCCGGGGTGGGACGCTTCTTGGCGTCCTTGCCGGGGACGGCGGGCTTGTCGCCCTTCACCTGTGACAGCTCCTTGGTCAGTTCAGCCACGCCCGTACCTCTCTTCGGACCGCCAGAAGTACCAGAAGCCGAAGCCGAGTGCGAACACCGCCCAGAATACGCAAGACATCCACACCATCGGCGGGGGGTGGTGGCCGAACTCCGGCCGGTAGGTGGTGACCAGGATCTCGCGCATCCACTCGATGAACGACGCGGCCGGGTTGAGATACATCACATCGGCCACCCACTGGGGCAGCCCTGCCGACCCCACGACCTTGTCCTGAATGGAGAAGAAGACGCCGGAGGCGTACAGCCACGTGCGGGTGATGAAGGGCAGGAGCTGGTTGAGGTCGCGCATCGTGGCGCCGAGGCGGGCGACGATCAGCGCGGCCCCGATGTTGAAGAACGTCTGCAGCAGGAGCACCACGGGGATCATGAGCCAGAACCACGTGGGCAGCTCGCCGGTGACGACCACGAGGACCAGCAGCACGGTCATCGAGATCGCGAGCTGCTGGAGCTCCTGGATCGTGTAGGCCAGCGGCAGCGAGGCCCTGGGGAAGTGCAGCGCCCTGATGAGCGACAGGTTGCTGGAGATCGACTTGGCGCCCGCGGTGACGGTGCGCTGGGTGTAGGTGAAGATGAACATCCCGGTCAGCAGGAACGCCGGGTAGTTTTCGATCCCCTTGCCGCCGCCCAGGATGAGGCCGAACATCAGGTAGTAGATGGCGGCGTTGAGCAGCGGGGTCAGCACCTGCCAGAGCTGCCCGAGGGCGGAGCTGGAGTATTTCGAGACGTTGCGCGACGTCGCGTACGTCAGGATGAAGTGTCGCCGCTCCCACAGCTGGCGCAGATATACAGGGAACCTCGGCCGCGCGATGGCACGGCGAAGCCCGTATCTCTGGGCGAGCTTGGCCAGCGGCTCCTGCCCGCTTCGGCCGCCCGCCTGGGCGTCCGCGACAGCGGATTCCGGCTGGCTCATGGCAAGGACTCTATTGGATCCCGGTGGGTGGGGTGTCTGTCGTACGGATCGACGACAGACAGTTGGACGATCGAAGGCGGCGCCGGGTTCCAAGGCGCTGCCAAGACCTGGTCAACCGTAGCTCAGGGAGCGGGCGCGCGGGGGCGGAGACGCGAGCACGGTCCGGTAGGGGGTACTTTTCATCGACTGTTCATGCGCTGGCCTGGTCGGTCTGTTGAGTTTTGTACTATTTGCGAGGCATCAGGCGGATTGTCTGTGACGCTGGATAGGCACACGTGTGACCGAACTGCAACGCGCCAGAGACTCCCTGGTGGCAAGGAGTAAGGGATAGTCGCGATCGACTGGCAGGGCGTCGGCTGGTTTGACCATGTCAGCCAAATCCGGGGGGATACCAGGAACTCCCCGTCAGGCTGCTCACGATCACCGCAGCTCAGCGCTTGGCGCCCAACCTGTAGAGGGAGGAATTCTTTCACCATGCGTGTTACTAAGGGCGCACGGATCGTCGCCGGTACCGCGCTGCTCGCCCTCGCGGTTGCCGCGTGTGGCGGCGGTGCCTCGGACAACGGTGGCACCGCCGCGGGCGGCTCAGACACGCCGGTCCGCATGGAGATCGGAGAGCCCCAGGAGCTCCTGAACCCGCAGAACACCACTGAGACCGAGGGCTCTGAGGTTCTCGCAGCCGTCTTCTCTCCGCTCGTGCGTTACGACGAGAACAAGCAGCCGGTCGAGGAGGCCGCCGAGTCGATCACGACTGAGGACAGCAAGGTCTGGACGATCAAGCTCAAGCCCGGCTACACGTGGCACGACGGCAAGCCCGTCACCGCGGCCGACTACGCGCGTGCGTGGAACTACGCCGCGTACCAGGAAAACGCGATGTCGTCGTCCTACTTCTTCGGCCGCGTCCAGGGCTACGAGGACGTTCACCCGGGTGAGGGCAAGAAGCCGACCGCCAAGGAGATGAGCGGCCTGAAGGTCATCGACGACCTGACGCTCGAGGTCACCCTGTCGGCGCCGTTCTCGCAGTTCAAGACCATGCTCGGCTACACCTGCTTCTACCCGATGCCGGAGTCGGCGATCGGCCCCGACGGCAAGGTGACGCAGGAGTACGGCGAGAAGCCGATCGGCCAGGGCCTGTTCAAGCTCGACAAGCCGTACAAGAAGGGCACCGACCCGACCATCGAGCTGTCGGTCTACGACAAGTTCCCCGGCAAGAAGCCGTCGAACTGGACCAAGCTCCAGTTCAAGATCTACACCAGCTCCGAGACCGCGTGGAACGACCTGCAGGCCGAGAACCTGGACATCCACGACTCCCTGCCGGCGACCGCCATCGCCACCGCCAAGTCCGTCCTCGGTGACCGGTACTTCGACGAGCCCGACGCCTCCATCGGCTACATCGGCGTTCCGCTGAAGTACAACAAGGACTTCGAGAAGGTCGAAGTCCGCCGGGCCATCTCGATGGCCATCGACCGGAAGACGATCGCCGACACGGTCTTCTCCGGCACCCGTTCCCCCGCCGACGACTTCATCAACCCGGCCATCCCCGGCTACCGCCAGGGCGCCTGCGAGGCGTGCACGTACAACCCGGCCGAGGCCAAGAAGCTGTACGAGCAGGCCGGTGGCCCCAAGAGCATCGAGCTCGGCTACAACGCCGACGGTGGCCACAAGGAGTGGATCGAGGCCGTCGCCAACAACCTGCGGGCGAACCTGGGCATCGAGGTCACGCCGAAGCCGTTCGAGAAGTTCCAGGGCATCCTGGACGCCCTGGACGCCAAGGAGTACAAGGGCCTGTTCCGTATGGGCTGGTCCATCGACTACCCGTCGGCTGAGAACTACCTGACGCCGATCTTCGGCACCGGCGCGATCGAGACCGGCTCCAACTACGGCGGCTACTCCAACAAGGAGTTCGACGAGCTGGTGGCCAAGGGCGACCAGGCGCCGACCGCCGAGGAGGGTCTGAAGTACTACCAGCAGGCCGACGACATCCTGCTGAAGGACCTCCCCTACATTCCGGTTTACTTCTACCGGAGCAACTTCGGCCACTCCACCAAGGTCAAGAATGTCAAGCTCAATCTGCTGAACCAGATTGAGTGGGCGGACATCGAGAAGGCCTGACGTCGTTCGCCCGGCGGGCGGCTCTTGCCGCCCGCCCGTCGGAGGGCTGAGCTTGGAGGCAGTCACTCGGACCGGCCGAATCACGGACTCCGAGGGCTGCCTCCAAGTGTGTACCGGAGGGCTTTATGGGCCGTTATGTCATCAGGCGCTTGATCCAGGCGATACCCGTCCTGCTCGGCGCCACACTACTCATCTTCTGCATCGTCTTCGCGCTGCCCGGCGACCCCATCGCGGCACTGTTCGGGGACAAGCGGCCGGATCCGGCCGTGGCCGAGGTGCTGCGCGAGCAGTACCACCTCAACGATCCGCTGCTCCTGCAGTACTGGTACTACATCAGCGGTGTGCTCTTCAGAGGCGACTTCGGCGTCAACTTCGCCGACGTGCCGGTCTCGGAGATGCTCGCCGGCAAGTTCCAGGTCACGCTCAACCTCGCGCTGGTCGCCCTGATCATGGAGGCGATCATCGGCGTCGGCCTCGGCCTGTGGGCGGCGCTGCGCCGCGGCCGGGCCATCGACACCCTGATCCTGGCCTCCACGCTGCTGCTGATCTCGGTCCCCACGCTGGTGACCGGCTTCGTGCTCCAGCTCGTGCTGGGCGTGCAGCTCAAGCAGTGGACCGGCCTGGACATCTTCCCCGTCGCGGGCACGTTCGCGGGCCTGCGCAGCTATCTGCTGCCCGGCTTCGTGCTGGCCGGCGTGTCCGTCGCGTACCTGACCAGGCTCACCAGGACGAGCCTGGTGGAGACGCTGCGGGCGGACTACATCCGCACGGCCGTCGCCAAGGGCATGTCCAGGCGGCGCGTCATCGGCAGGCACGGCCTGCGCAACGCGCTGATCCCGCTGGTCACCTATCTGGGCGCCGACCTCGGCAACCTCATGGGCGGCGCGGTGATCACGGAGACGATCTTCAACCTCCAAGGAATCGGCAACCAGCTCTTCACCTCGGTCTACTTGCGTGAGCAGCCGGTTGTCGTCGGGATCGTCACCATCCTGGTGCTGATCTACATCCTGGCCAACCTGGTCGTCGACATGTTGTACGCCGTGCTCGACCCGAGGATCCGCTATGAGTAACCCAACCCCGACGGGCGGGCCTGGACTCCCGGAGACGCAGACGCTGGTCCCCGACACGGTCGCCGCCCCCGCAACCGAGCCGGACGGCGGTGAAGGCAAGGGCGGCAAGCCCGCCAGCCTGTGGACCGACGCCTGGTACGACCTGCGCCGCAGGCCGATGTTCATCATCTCGGTGATCATCATCCTGGTCCTGCTGGTCATGTCGTTCTGGCCCTCGCTGTTCAGCGACATCGACCCGTACAACGCCAGGACCTGCGACCTGTCGACGGCGCGGCAGGGCCCCGGACCGGGCCACCTGTTCGGCCGCGACAACCTGGGCTGCGACGTCTACGCCAGGACCATCTACGGCGCTCGCAACTCCATCGTCATCGGCGTGTTCACCACGCTCATGACCACGATCATCGGCGGCCTGCTCGGCATCATCGCCGGGTTCCGCGGTGGCGTGACCGACACGATCGCCTCGCGGGTCACGGAGATCTTCTTCGCCATCCCGTCGATCCTCGGCGCGCTGCTGATCGCCGCCACCTTCCGCGGCAAGGCCAACAGCATCCTGCTGGTCATCCTCGCGCTGACGGTGCTCGGCTGGCCGATGGTCTTCCGCATCATGCGGGCCGCGGTGATCACGGCGAAGAGCCAGGACTTCGTGGTCGCCGCGAGGGCGCTGGGCGCGGGAGCGGGCCGGATCATGTTCCGTCACCTGCTGCCGAACTCGCTGGCGCCGGTCATCGTGGTCGCCACGATCAACCTGGGCACGTTCATCGCCGCCGAGGCGGCGCTGTCGTTCCTGGGCGTGGGCGTGCAGTCGCCGGACATCTCGTGGGGCCTGATGATCGCCGACGCGCGCAACAGGTTCCTCGAGGCGCCGCTGCCGCTGGTGTTCCCCGCCGTGTTCCTGAGCGTCACCGTGCTCGCGTTCATCATGCTGGGCGACGCGGTGCGCGACGCGCTCGACCCGAAGCTCAGGTAGAAGGGGGGATAACGTGAAGAAGACGTCCACGGATGTGTTGCCCGCCGAGGGAGGGCCGGGCGACGGGCCGCTGCTCGCGGTCGACGACCTGCACGTGGAGTTCCACACGCGGGCCGGCGTCGTACGAGCGGTCAACGGCGTGAGCTACACGGTCAACCCCGGTGAGACGCTCGCGGTGCTTGGCGAGTCGGGCTCGGGCAAGTCGGTGACGGCGCAGGCCATCATGGGCATCCTCGACATGCCGCCGGCGGTGATCCCCAAGGGGCAGATCCGCTTCAAGGGCACCGACCTGCTCAAGCTGTCGGAGGAGGCTCGTACGCAGGTCCGCGGCCAGCGGATCGCGATGATCTTCCAGGACGCGCTGTCCGCGCTCAACCCGGTGTTCACCGTGGGCTGGCAGATCAGCGAGATGTTCCGGGTCCACCGGGGCATGTCCAAGTCCGACGCCATGAAGAAGGCCGTCGAGCTGATGGACCGGGTCCGCATCCCGGCCGCCAAGCAGCGGGTGAACGACTACCCGCACCAGTTCTCCGGCGGTATGCGCCAGCGCATCATGATCGCCATGTCGATCGCGCTGGACCCCGAGGTGCTGATCGCGGACGAGCCGACCACGGCGCTGGATGTGACCGTGCAGGCTCAGATCATGGAACTGCTGGCCGAGCTGCAGCGCGAGAGCCAGATGGGCCTGATCCTCATCACTCACGACCTCGGCGTCGTGGCCGACGTGGCCGACAAGATCGCGGTCATGTACGGCGGCCGCATCGTCGAGCACGCGCCGGTGTACGACATCTACAAGGCGCCCGCGCACCCGTACACCAAGGGCCTGCTGGACTCGATCCCCAGGGTCGACCAGAAGGGCCAGGAGCTGTACGCGATCAAGGGCCTGCCGCCCAACCTGCTGAACCTGCCGACGGGGTGCGCTTTCCACCCGCGCTGCCCGTTCCGTCAGGACACCTGCATGACCGACGCGCCCCCGCTGTACGAGATCAGCGGCACGCGCGGCAGCGCCTGCCACTACTGGAGGGAGGTCCTCGATGGCGAGCGGCAGTGAGGCCATCCTGCAGGTACGCGACCTGGTCAAGCACTTCCCGCTGACCCAGGGCATCCTCTTCAAGAAGCAGGTCGGCGCGATCAAGGCCGTGGACGGCGTCTCGTTCGACCTGCACAAGGGCGAGACGCTGGGCATCGTGGGCGAGTCGGGCTGCGGCAAGTCCACGCTGGCCAAGCTGCTCATGGCCCTGGAGCGGCCGACGTCGGGCTCGGTCAAGATCAACGGCCGGGACATCGCCAAGGCCAAGGGCGCCGAGCTCAAGCGCATGCGCCGCAACATCCAGATGGTGATGCAGGACCCGTACACCTCGCTGAACCCCCGGATGACCGTCGGCGACATCATCGGCGAGCCGTTCGAGATCCACAGCGACGTCGCGCCGAAGGGCGACCGCCGCAAGAAGGTGCAGGAGCTGCTGGAGGTGGTCGGCCTCAACCCCGACCACATCAACCGCTACCCGCACCAGTTCTCCGGCGGCCAGCGGCAGCGCATCGGCATCGCCCGGGGCCTGGCGCTGCAGCCGGAGATCATCGTCTGTGACGAGCCGGTCTCCGCGCTGGACGTGTCGATCCAGGCGCAGGTGATCAACCTGCTGGACCGCCTGCAGAACGAGTTCGACCTGGCGTACATCTTCATCGCCCACGACCTGTCGGTGGTGCGCCACATCTCCGACCGGGTGGGCGTGATGTACCTGGGCAAGTTCGTGGAGCTGGGCAAGGACGCCGAGATCTACGACACTCCCGCGCACCCGTACACGCAGGCGCTGCTGTCGGCGGTGCCGGTGCCCGACCCCGAGGGGCGCGAGCAGCGGGAGCGGATCATCCTCCAGGGCGACCCGCCCTCGCCGGCCAACCCGCCGAGCGGCTGCCGCTTCCGCACCCGGTGCTGGAAGGCGCAGGAGATCTGCGCGGAGGAGGAGCCGCTGCTGCAGATCAGGCCCGGGATCGGGCACGAGAGCGCCTGCCACTTCGCCGAGGCGCACGACGTGGTCCACGCGGGCTGAATCGTTGCGCGATGACCCCCTGGGGAGCCCTCCCCAGGGGGTCTTCACGTTCTCAGGTCGCGGCGATCAGTGCGGAGCCGTGGCCGGACAGGTCCAGCACGGCCGGCCCGGCCTGCAGCGGCCGTGCGCCGCCCCTGGGACCGCAGCACCACCCACCCCGACATCGCGATCGCCAGCACCACCATCCCCGCGGCCACCGCCGTCCTTGAGGCGGGCGCCGCGACGAAGTACGGCCCGGGCCGCGGCGGTGTGGCGGCGGGCGCGGCCAGCCGGGCCGCCGCGCGCAGCGCGAGCGCCGCGTTCGCCATCCCGTGGCCGTAGTCGGGGCTGTAGCGGTCCGCGCCGGGCCGCCGCCTGGTGCCCATCTCGATGGCCATCCGCACGTGGTACGGCGACAGGTGCGGATGCGCCGACTTGATGAGCGCGGCGATGCCCGCCACCATGGCGGCGGCCGAGCTGGTGCCGTCGCTCACCACGTACGAGTCGTCGCCGTCGGCCGTGACGATGTCGGTGCCGGGCGCGACCACCGACAGGTAGTCCTGCCGGTTGGAGAAGCGGGCCACCCTGCCGCGCCGGTCCACCGCGCCCACGGCGATCACCCCGGGGTAGGCGGCGGGGAAGTTCTTCCTGTTCGCCTCGGCGCCGTCGTTGCCCGACGAGGCCACGAGCACCGCGCCCTTGGCGATGGCGTACTGGACGGCCTCCTCCTCGGCGGCCGAGTCCTCCCAGGCGCCGCTGCCGCCGCCGAGCGACATGCTGATCACGTTCGCGCCGTGGTCGGCGGCGTATCTGATGCCTCTGGCCAGCGCGTCGCGCCAGCCCGGGCGGCTGCGGGCGCGGCGCGGGTCGCCGTTCTCCAGCGTGACCCTGATCGACAGCACCCGGGCGGCGGGCGCGACGCCGAGCACCCCGCCCCTGTGGCCCTCGCCGTGCCCGCGGCCGGCGATCAGGCCGGCCATCGCGGTGCCGTGCGGGCCCCAGCGCCGCCCGTTCCCCGAGCCGCCGGGCGCGGTCAGGTCGGGGCCCTGGACGACGGCGCCTTTCAGGTCGGGGTGGTGGGGGTTGACGCCGGTGTCCAGCACCGCGACCGTGACGCCCTCGCCCTTGGTGACCCGCCACGCCTCGGGCAGGCGCAGCGCGCCGAGCTGCCACTGCCCGGCCCTGGCGGCCGCGGCCACTTCGTCGGCGCCGTCTCCCGCGCCGGTGCCGTCTCCCGCCGTGCCGGCGAGCGCGGCGGGAGCGCTCCCAGTAAGGAGTACGGCCGCGAGCAGGCATGCGGCGATCGGCTTCACAACGGGCAACTGGAACACGTCGACCTCGGCGGGAGGGGAGGGACCTCCGGTCAGCTCGCATTCTGACACGCGAGTGCGCAACCGAAGGGACGCTTCAGTAAACAGTCCGATACGTGGAGTAGTTCCGAACTGTCTCGTATGTCGTGAAAGCAGGGAAAGTCGGACGGGAGCCGTGGCCGCCGGGTCGCGTCACCAAGGCGTCGCTCAAGCGTCCCTCAGGTGCCGCTCAGGCGTCCCCGAGGCGTCTCCGAGGCGTCTCCGAGGCGTCACCGAGAAGCAGGGGCGAGCCGGACGTGCGCGCCGGGCGGAAGCCCCAGCCGCTGGGCCGCGTCACCGCAGTTGACCGCGATCGCGATCAGCCCCGCCGAGTCCGCGAACGCCACGAGCTCGCCCGGCGGCACCGCCGCGTACGTCTCCCGGTACGGCAGCGAGAACCGCCGCCGCCCCAGCCAGACCCCCAGCCTGTCGCCCACCCGCACGCCCAGCGCCTGCAGGTCGCCCGCGCCGATCGACAGCTGCGTGTTGCCGAAGCGGTCGACGGAGACCACCTCGCCCTCCACCGAGCCGTCGCGCAGCACCGTGGTCGGCTCGGGCAGCGTGACCAGCCCGGACACCGGCACCTGCGGCCCCAGCGCGGCCGGGTCGAGCCCGGCGTACAGACGCGCGGCCACCGGCGCGAACACGTCGCGCCCCGGGAACGTCGGTGACGCCGGCCGCAGGAAGTAGGCGTCGTCGCTGATCTCGTACGCCGCCCGCGCACCGCCGCCGGCCCGTACCGCCCACGACAGCAGCCCGTTGTCGGGCCCGATGAACACCCGGCCGCCCGCCTCGATGGCCACCGCGCGCCGGGAGCCACCCGCTCCGGGATCGACCGCGCTGATGTGGATACCCTCGGGAAGGTACGGAATGGTCTGCGCCAGAACCGCCGCGCCGCGCCGCACGTCGCCCGCGGGGATCAGGTGGCAGACGTCGATCACCCTGGCCTCCGGGGCCAGCCGGGCGATCACCCCATGACAGGCCGCCACATACCCATCCTCTAACCCGTAGTCGGTGAGGAGTGTGATGACAGAGGTCACATTTGGTGACTGTACGTCTCCCAATCCATCGTGAACAGCCGCACTTCGCACATTACGATGGCGAACGGGCCGCGCGCGGGCGGCGAGATCGCCACCCGCCCCTTTCGAGGAGGACACCATGGGAGCACCGCTCAGCGGTGACAATGCTGCCCAGGAACCGTCCCGACGACCACTGACCCAACGCGATCTCGATCTCCTCGCCTTCGAGCGCCAGTGGTGGCGCTACGCGGGCGCTAAGGAGCAGGCCATCAAGGAGACGTTCGGCTTCTCCGCCACCCGCTACTACCAGCTTCTCGGCGAGTTGATCGACCGGCCTGAGGCGCTCGAACAGGACCCCATGCTGGTCAAGCGGTTGCGCAGATTACGCTCTACGCGCAGGCGTGATCGTGCGGCCAGGAGGCTCGGCATGCGTCCCTGACCCGCTGGGTACGGCAGCCGCGTGAAGAACATCCCTGCAATGGAAGCGATCGTCAGCGATCCGGCGGGCGCCGTGATCGGGCTCGACTTCGACGGCACCCTGGCGCCGATCGTGCCCGACCCGGCCCAGGCCGTGATCCATCCGAAGGCGCCCGGCGTGCTCGCGGAGCTGGGCGCCCGCGTCCGTGCGGTGGCCATCGTGACCGGCAGGCCCGCGGCCACCGCGCTGGAGCTCGGCCCCGGCCTGGCCGACGTGCCCGGCCTGGTGGTGCTCGGCCACTACGGCTTCGAACGCTGGGAGGACGGCCGCATCTCCGCGCCACCGCCGCCGCCCGGCGTGCCGCGCGCGGAGGCCGAGTTGCCGCTGCTGCTGGAGTCGCTCGGCGTGCGCGGCGTCACCATCGAGGACAAGGGGCGCGCGGTGGCCGTGCACACCCGGCGCAGCCCCGACCCCGAGGGCGCGCTGGAGGCGCTGCGCGAGCCGCTGGCCAAGCTGGCCGGCGAGCACGGCCTGGTGGTCGAGCCCGGCCGCATGGTGCTGGAGCTGCGGCCGCCCGGCATGGACAAGGGCCAGGCGCTCGGCCTGTTCCTCGCCGAGCGTGCGGCGAGGTCGGTCATGTTCGTGGGCGACGACCTCGGCGATCTCGCGGCGTTCGAGGCGGTGCGCGCCTCCGGGCTGCCCGGCGTGACCGTGTGCAGCGGCTCTGCCGAGGTGACCGCGCTCGCCGAGCGCGCCGACATCGTGGTGGACGGTCCGGACGGCGTGGTGGCGCTGCTCGAAGAGCTGGTCGCGGCGATCGGCGGCAGGTGAGCCGGACAACCGGCTCTCAGCCGCCGGTAAGCGGGACCTCGCCCGCGCGCTCGAGCTTCGCCGGGCCCGTCCGGCGGACCGGCGCGCGCCAGGTGGTGCCGACCACGGCGATGATCTCAGGCCAGGGCTTCGAGCTGAGCGGCGAGCCATTTCTGCGGCGGCAGCGCGGTCGCGGCCGCGCGCAGCCTGTCGCGGCGCATGCGCCGCTCGTCCTCCGGCATGATCAGCGCCTGGTGCAGGGCGGCGGCGGTCTCGCTGATGTCGTACGGGTTCACCACGAGCGCGTGCGGGCCCAGCTCGGCCGCCGCCCCCGCCTCCCGCGACAGCACGAGCGCGCAGCGCGGCGACAGCACGGGGCCCTCCTTGGCCACCAGGTTCATGCCGTCGCGGATGGGGTTGACCAGCAGCACGTCGGCCAGCCGGTAGGCGGCGAGCGAGCGCGGGTAGTCGTCGTCGACGTTGAGTATCAGCGGGTCCCAGTCCTCGGTGGCGTACTCGTCCTCGATCTCCTGGGCGCAGCGCTGCACCGACGCGGTGTACTCGCGGTATTCGGGCAGGTCGTGCCTGCTGGGGTAGGCGAAGGCGAGGTGCACCACGCGGCCGTGCCACTCGGGGTGGGCGGCCAGGAACTCGCGGTAGGCGATGAGCCCGCGCACGATGTTCTTCGACAGTTCGGTGCGGTCGATGCGGACGATCAGCTTGCGCTCGCCGACCTGCTCCCTGAGCGCGGCCATGTGCGACTCGACGTCGGGCTCGCAGGCCCGCTCCCACAGGGCCGCGCCGTCCACGCCCAGGCTGTGGACGCCGATGCGGGTGGTCCTGCCCGCGTAGGTGACGCTGCGGCCGACGCGGTCGGCCTCGGCGCCGAGCAGCCGTTCGCAGCAGTCCATGAACGCCTGGGCCCACCTGTCGGTGAGGAACCCGGCGTGGTCGGCGCCCAGGATGCCTTCGAGCACCTCCCTGGCGACGTCGTCGGGCAGCAGGGAGAAGTACTCGGGCGGCGCCCACGGGGTGTGGCTGAAGTGCGCGATGCGCAGGTCCGGCCGTTCGGCCCTGAGCATGGCCGGCGTCAGCGTAAGGTGGTAGTCCTGCACCATCACGCGCGCGCCGTGCCCGGCCTCCTCGGCGAGCGCCAGCGCGAAGGCGCCGTTGTAGTCGCGGTAGGACTCCCACTCGCGCTCGAAACGGGTGCCGAAGTTGGGCGAGTTGGGGATGTCGTAGAGCAGATGGTTGATGAACCACAGGGTCGAGTTGGCCACCGCGTTGTAGGCGCGGTGGAAGGTGGCGGGCGCGATGTCCAGCATGCGCATCGGCCCCGTGTCGTAGCCGGCGTGGTCCATGCGGCCGCCGCCGGCCAGGCGTACGGCGCTGCGGTCGCCGTCGGTCAGCGCGGCGCAGACCCACAGCACGCCGTCGCCCTTGGCCACGCCCGACAGCCCGGAGACGAGTCCGCCTCCGCCGCGTTTCATGGTGAGTTCGCCGTCGTCGGAGACGGTGAAGGAGACCGGCCCCCTGTTGGAGGCCAACAGCACGCTGTTCATCTAGGCTCCTTTCGATCATAGGATCCCAGCTATGGCGCTTGATGAGCTAACCGAGGAACTCGCTCGCTCAGCCGCCGCCGGAGACCATCGCGCACTCGGTGAGCTCCTGGCGCGGATAGAGCCCGATGTGATGCGGCATTGCGCCCGAATCCTGCCTTATCACCAGGATGCGGAGGAGGCCTCGCAGGATACGTTGCTGGCCGTCGCGCGCAATATCAGCCGTTTCGAGGGGCGGGCCAGGTTCAGTACGTGGCTGCACATCGTGACGGCCAACTGCGCCCGCACGACGTACCGGTCGCTCAAGCGTCGGGCGGCCGAGCAGAGCTCGGACGAGCTGCCCGTGCAGAAGCCCGACGTGCGGCGGGTCAGCGTGATCGCCGGCTCGCGCCTCGACCTCCTCGACGCCATGGAGGCGCTGGAGGCCGACAAGCCCGATCTCGCGCAGGCGCTGGTGCTGCGTGACATCGTCCAGCTCGATTACAACGAGGTGGCCGAGCAGCTCGGCATCCCGCTGGGCACCGCGAAGTCCCGGATCCATCAGGCCCGCAAATACGTGCAGAGCGTGCTGGGAGAGGACTATCGATGAGACCACCCGTCTCAAACTTTGAGACGGGTGGTAATTTCGTCCACTTCAGCGGGTAGAGTCCAATTCAACAACTTCATACAGCTCATCCAGAGGGGTGGAGGGACCGGCCCTGTGAAGCCCCGGCAACCCTCCCGGCTTTCGAGACTCGCGACCTGGCGAGGCCGACCGGGACAAGGTGCCAATTCCGGTTCGCGGTCAAGGTGGCCGCGGGCGAAGATGAGGGAAGGCCTCGCTTCATGTCGCTTGACTTTGGTCCTGCCGTCGGTCTGTCCTGCCGCGAGTGCGGCGCTCGTTACCCGCTGGGTCCCAGCTTCGCCTGTCTGGAGTGTTTCGGGCCGCTTGAGGCGGCCTACGACTTCGGCGAGGTGACCCGCGAACAGATCGAATCGGGTCCCGCCAACATCTGGCGTTACCGGGCACTGCTTCCGGTTCCGGCCGACGTGACCGAAAAGCCGAATATGAACCCCGGCTGGACGAAATTGGTCAAGGCCGGAAACCTCGGTCGAACGCTCGGAATCAAGAACCTTTACGTGAAGGACGACTCGGGCAACCCCACCCACTCGTTCAAAGACCGGGTCGTCGCCATGGCCGTGGAAGCGGCCAGGAACTTCGGATTCCACACCCTTTCCTGCTCCTCCACCGGCAACCTCGCGGGCGCCGTCACCGCCGCCGCGGCGCGTGCCGGGCTGGAGGCGTGCGTGTTCATCCCCGCGAACCTCGAGCAGGCGAAAATCGCCATGGCGCGGGTCTTCGGCGGCAAGCTCATCGGCATCGAGGGCACGTACGACGACGTCAACCGGTTCTGCTCGGAGCTGATCGGTGACCCGCTGGGCGACAAGTGGGGATTCGTCAACGTCAACCTGCGGCCCTACTACGCCGAGGGCTCCAAGACGCTCGCGTACGAGATCGCCGAGCAGCTCGGCTGGCGGTTGCCCGAGCAGATCATCGTCCCCATCGCCTCCGGCTCCCAGCTCACGAAGATCGACAAGGGTTTCCAGGAGCTCATCAAGCTGAGGCTGGTCGAGGACACGCCGTACAAGATCTTCGGCGCGCAGGCGGCCGGGTGCTCGCCGGTGTCCACCGCGTTCAAGGCGGGCCACGACGTCGTGCGGCCGGTCAAGCCCGACACCATCGCCAAGTCGCTGGCCATCGGCAACCCGGCCGACGGGCCGTACGTGCTGGACATCGCCCGGCGCACCGGCGGGGCCGTCGAGGACGTCACCGACGAGGAGATCGTGGCCGCCATCAAGCTGCTGGCCTCGACGGAGGGCGTCTTCGCCGAGACCGCCGGCGGCGTCACGGTCGGCGTGCTGAAGAAGCTCACCGAGAACGGCGTGCTCGACCCCGAGGCCCTGACCGTGGTGCTCAACACCGGTGACGGGCTCAAGACGCTCGACGCGATCAGCGACGACGCCGTGCCCACGGCCGTGATCCGGCCCTCCCTCGACGCGTTCCGCGCGACTGTCTGATCAATCAGGAAAGGCGACTTCAACCATGAGCGTTTCTGTGCGGATTCCCACCATTCTGCGCACGTACACGGGGGGCAACGCCGAGGTCAGTGGCGAGGGCGCGACTCTTCGTGACGTGCTCACCAAGCTCGACGCGGACTACCCGGGGATCGGCGCCCGAATTCTGGATGAATCGGGCAAGATTCGTCGTTTCGTCAACGTTTACGTGGGAGAAGAGGACGTCCGATTCGCCCAGGGGCTCGACACTCCGGCCCCCGACGGCGTTCAGATCTCCATCATCCCGGCCGTCGCCGGCGGCTGAGTGTCGAGGATCACATCGTGAAGGCGCCCCTTGTGGGCGCCTTCTCCTTTTGCAGGCCCAATTCAACGTTGAACGACCTTCGGAAGGAGGAAATAGGCTCTTTTCAGATTGACTCTGTTGCCAAACCCCTTGCCACAGGTATGGTCGAGGCGATCGTCCGGCTGATTTTCCGTTAAGTCGGGCGATTACAGGTCTCGCGGAGGAATGGGCGAGATCTGGTAGACCAGTAAGAGGAGTCGGAAGTGGCGCAGGGCACCGTCAAGTGGTTCAACGCGGACAAGGGCTACGGCTTCATCGCGGTAGACGGTGGTAAGGATGTATTCGTCCATTACTCGGCGATCCTGATGGACGGGTACCGATCTCTCGAGCAGGGGCAGCGCGTCGAGTTCGAGATCACGCAGGGCCAGAAGGGACCGCAGGCGGAGTCCGTCCGCACTGTCTGATCCACGACCTGGTACGCACCGGGCGGGTTCGCACGGCAGCGCAGTCCGTGCGAGCCCTCATCTCTCTTTTGTCGAATCACGTACGGTGGGCCGCCGGGCGGCTCGCCGTACCGGCGCATATAGCGCAGACCACCAAATGGCCGTTGACCTGGGAGAAAGCAGGGAGAGCAGGGGCGTTCGCTTGCACTCGGCAGGGTAGAGTGCTAAACAGTTCGTTGGCACTCTGTGCAGTAGAGTGCCAACACCGGATCGGGACGATGGGGTCTGCCGAAGGAGATGCTGACCCATGCCGTCGCGGGCGTCGGCTCGGTCCACGACAAGCCACCCTGCATCTGGGAGGTCTAGCCTTATGGCAGCCAAGATGATCGCGTTTGACGAGGACGCCCGGCGCGGTCTCGAGCGCGGTATGAACCAGCTCGCCGACGCCGTGAAGGTGACCCTGGGCCCGAAGGGCCGCAACGTCGTGCTGGAGAAGAAGTGGGGCGCCCCCACGATCACCAACGACGGTGTGTCCATCGCCAAGGAGATCGAGCTCGAGGACCCCTGGGAGAAGATCGGCGCCGAGCTGGTCAAGGAGGTCGCCAAGAAGACCGACGACGTGGCCGGTGACGGCACCACCACGGCCACCGTGCTCGCCCAGGCGCTGGTGCGCGAGGGTCTGCGTAACGTCGCCGCCGGGGCCAACCCGATGGCCCTGAAGAAGGGCATCGAGGCCGCCGTCGAGCGCGTCAGCGAGGAGCTCTCCAAGCTGGCCAAGGACGTGGAGACCAAGGAGCAGATCGCTTCGACCGCCTCCATCTCCGCCGCCGACCCCGAGATCGGCGCGCTCATCGCCGAGGCGATGGACAAGGTCGGCAAGGAAGGCGTCATCACCGTCGAGGAGAGCAACACCTTCGGCCTGGAGCTCGAGCTCACCGAGGGTATGCGCTTCGACAAGGGCATGACCTCGATGTACTTCGTGACCGACTCCGACCGCATGGAGGCCGTTCTCGAAGACCCCTACATCCTGATCGTCAACAGCAAGGTCTCCGCCAACAAGGACCTGCTGCCGCTGCTCGACAAGGTCGTCCAGTCCGGCAAGCCGCTGCTGATCATCGCCGAGGACATCGAGGGCGAGGCCCTGGCCACCCTGGTCGTCAACAAGATCCGCGGCCTGTTCCGCTCCGTCGCCGTCAAGGCTCCGGGCTTCGGTGACCGCCGCAAGGCGATGCTCAACGACATCGCGATCCTGACCGGCGGCCAGGTCATCGCCGAGGAGGTCGGTCTCAAGCTCGAGAACGCCACCCTCGACCTGCTCGGCCGCGCCCGCAAGGTCGTCGTGACCAAGGACGAGACCACGATCGTCGACGGCGCCGGTGACGCCGAGCAGATCGCCGGCCGGGTCAACGAGATCCGCGCCGAGATCGAGCGCACCGACTCCGACTACGACCGCGAGAAGCTCCAGGAGCGCCTGGCCAAGCTGGCCGGCGGTGTCGCCGTCATCAAGGCCGGTGCCGCCACCGAGGTCGAGCTCAAGGAGCGCAAGCACCGCATCGAGGACGCCGTCCGCAACGCGAAGGCGGCCGTCGAGGAGGGCATCGTCCCCGGCGGTGGCGTGGCGCTGCTGCAGGCCGGCGCCAAGGCCTTCGACAAGCTGGAGCTCAACGGCGACGAGGCCACCGGTGCCGCCATCGTCAAGAAGGCGCTGGAGGAGCCGCTCAAGCAGATCGCGGTCAACGCCGGCCTCGAGGGCGGCGTCGTGGTCGAGCGCGTCCGCAACCTCACCCCGGGTGAGGGCCTCAACGCCGCGACCGGCGAGTACGTCAACATGTTCGAGTCCGGCATCATCGACCCGGCCAAGGTGACGCGCTCCGCGCTGCAGAACGCCGCCTCCATCGCGGCGCTGTTCCTGACCACCGAGGCCGTCATCGCCGAGAAGCCGGAGAAGGCTCCGGCCGGCGCCGGCGCGGGCATGCCCGGCGGCGGCGACATGGACTTCTGAGTCTTCATTCGTCGCGCAGACGAAGGGCGGTCCGGAATTTTCCGGGCCGCTCTTTTTCTTGTGGACCGGCCATTACGTTTCATCATTGATCCGCTACGCCCGGTGAGGAAAGGTGGGTGGCCACGACTTTCCACCGAGTACGAACACGAAGGAGCAGCGGATGTTCTCCCGCAGCAAGCGCATTTTCGGTATCGCGGCCCTCGCGCTGGCCGCCGTCGGCATCGCGGCCGCGCCCGCGCACGCCGACGACGACGAGCTGACGGGCTTCAACCTGCTGCGCGACCTGCGTCACCCCCTCTGCCTGCCGAGCGCCGGGGTCACCGGCATCCCGATCGTGGACTCGCTGCTGCCGGAGGTCATCGCCTGCGGGCGGGCGATCGAGGTGCGCTGACGCCGACGTGACGAGCGCCCCGCCGGTGCGTGCCGGCGGGGGCGCTCGTGTGCGCCCGGTGAACCGCGTGCCGGAATGCGCCCGCCGGAAAAGGAGCGTGAAAAAGGGCCTGCCGGAAAAGGACCGGCAGGCCCGTCGAAAAGGTCCCCTGAGCGGGCTGATCAGACGCCGAAAGTGGCGACGATGAAGCCGCGGGCCAGCAGGTTGGCGTTGATGTTGAAGCCGACCACGGCGGGGCTGGCGTCGCTGTCCACACCCAGCTTCTCGACGCTCAGCGCGTGGACGGTGAACACGTAGCGGTGCGGGTCGCCGGGGGGCGGGGCGGCGCCGCCGTACGCCTTGATGCCGTAGTCGGAGCGGGCGTGCACGGCGCCCTCGGGCAGGCCCTTGAAGTCGGGGGCCGTGCCGGCGCCCGTGGGCAGCTCGGTCACCGAGGCGGGCAGGTCGAACAGCACCCAGTGCCAGAAGCCGCTGCCGGTGGGCGCGTCGGGGTCGAAGCAGGTGACGGCGTAGCTGCGGGTGCCGTCGGGAGCACCCGACCAGCGCAGGTGCGGCGACTGGTTGCCGCCCGTCATGCCCCAGTCGTTGAAGACGTGGAGGTCGGGCAGGCGTGCGCCGTCCTGGATGTCGTCGCTCTCGACCGCGAGCGCGGGGACCGGTGGCAGGAATTCATGGGGAAGCGGTGCGGGCACGGCATCCTCCTTGGGTGAGAGCTAGGTGCTTGCTCAGCCATCCTAGAAGTGGCCGTGCCCGCGCAGCTCACACCTGAAGCTCGGCGGGCAGCGGCTTGTCGTGCAGGACGGTCAGCGAGGTGACCGCACGGGTCAGCACGACGTACAGGCGGGCCAGGCCCCTGGGCTCGGCGGCCACGATGTCGGCCGGCTCGACGACGATGACGTGGTCGTACTCGAGACCCTTGGCCAGCGTGGCGGGCACGACGAGCAGGCGCTGCTCCTCGGTGGAGTCGGGGCCGAGCACGCCGTGCGGCAGGCCGGACAGCGCCTGCGAGACGCTCTCCACCAGGGCGTCGGGGGCGATGACGGCGATCGAGCCCTCCTTGGCGAGCGCCCGCTCGGCTGCCTCGGCGACCGAGCCGCCCGGCAGCACGGTGAGCGAGCCGGCGCCGGGGCGCAGCGAGCGCGGCGCGGCGAGGCCGGGGGCGATGGACGGCAGCAGCCGGGCCGCGTAGTCGAGCACCTCGCGCGGCACGCGGAAGCCGAGCGTCAGCTCCGTCACCTCGCCGTCGCGCTGGCCGAGGTGTTCGAGCACGGTCTCCCACGAGGTGGTGGACCACGGGGTGGTGCCCTGGGCGAGGTCGCCGAGCACGGTGGCCGAGCCGTTGCGGCAGCGCCGGCCGAGCGCTCTGAGCTGCATCTCCGACAGGTCCTGCGCCTCGTCCACGACCAGGTGGCCGAGCGAGGGCGTGCGTTCCATGAGGTCGTTCAGCTCGTCGAGGAGGGCCGCGTCCGCCGCCGACCACTTCGCCGACTTCCAGCTCCGGTACGGCTTGCGCCAGATGAGCAGCTCCTGCTCCTCGGCGGTCAGGTCGGACTTGGCGGCCGTGGCGAGGAACTCGGGGTCGGACAGCAGGCGGTAGAGCACCTGCTCGGCCGTCAGCTTGGGCCAGACGGCGTCCACGAGCTGCTTGACCGGCTTCGACCTGGCAACGGCGTCCTGGACACGGTCGTCGGGCGACTCGCCGCGCTGCTCCATGCGGACGAGCACCATGTGGGCCAGGCGCTGGGCGAGCGCGGCACGGCCCGGGTTGTAGCGGGTGGTGCCGCGCAGGGAGGCGACGATCTCGCGTACCTCGTAGTCGGCCACCCGGTAGCGGTAGGCGCCCTTGGTGTAGACGAGGCCGTCCTCCGGCTTGGTGATGTGCAGCCAGAGCGCGCGCTCCAGGACGGCGGCCATCCTGGCGTCGCCCTTGATGGCGGCGACCTCGGAGGCCTCGGGCGCGGCGTGGTCGCCGAGCAGCCCGGCCACCGTGGTCTGGTCGACCTTGACCTCGCCGAGCGCGGGCAGCACGGAGGAGATGTAGGACAGGAAGGCCTTGTTGGGGCCGACGATCATGACGCCCGACCTGGCCAGCCGCTCGCGATGGGTGAACAGCAGGTAGGCGGCGCGGTGCAGGCCGACGGCGGTCTTCCCGGTGCCCGGCGCGCCCTGCACGCAGACGGTCTTGGCGAGCTCGGAGCGGACGATCTCGTCCTGATCGGGCTGGATGGTGGCGACGATGTCGCGCATCGGGCCGGTGCGGGGGCGCTCGATCTCCTCGGTGAGGATCTTCGACGGACCGATCTCGCCGCCCTCGGCCAGCGGCTCGTCCTCGTACGCGGTGAGCTCCCCGCCCTGGTAGCCGAAGCGGCGCCGCAGGACGACGCCCATCGGGTCGGCCGGGCTCGCCTGGTAGAAGGCGCGGGACACCGGCGCCCGCCAGTCGATCACCAGGGGTTTGCTGTTGGCGTCGTGGACATGGCGGCGGCCGACGTAGATGGTGCCGGGCAGCTCGTCGCTCTCGGCGCGGTCGAGACGGCCGAAGAACAGCGGGGTGTCGGGGTGGTCGGCCAGCGCCGCCACCCGCTGGTCGAGCAGGGATTGCAGGATCTGCTGCGAGACCCAGTCGCCGGCGGCGTCGGCGGACAGGGACTCGGCGTGCTTGCGCATGGCCGTCAGCGCGGCTCTGGACTCCGCCAGGTGCCGCTGCTCGGCCGCGAGTACGTCGGATGGGTCGTCCGAGTCGGTGCCGGTCTCGCGGCGTATGTCAGGGGCCATCTGGTGTCCGGGCATGCGAAAAGCGCCTCCCTGGAGTAAGTGAACGGAGGTGGTCAAGGCAGCGAATCCGCCAGTTTAGTACCGAGTCCGGCGGCCCTCCAAAGCATTTCCTCGCGGGCGACCGGGTAGGCATAGGAGGTGCTCCGGCTCCGTGTCTCACCGATCGTGCCCACGATCGCGAGCTTCCTGCTCGCGGCGCTGTGGGCCGCCTCGGTGTTCGCCGGTTGGGGGCTTCAGGCGTTCTGCGCCGGTGATGAGAGCCCATCGACGTGCGCCCGGCGGCTTGATACCGTCTCCACGGTGTCGGCGCTGTTCGCCGCGCTGGCAGCCTGCTGCACGGCGGCCGCCTGGCTGTTCCCGTGGTCCAGGGCCGATTCGCGCACGTTCGCGCGCCTCATGGGCGCGGGGGCGCTGGCCTGGGTCGTGGCCGAGGGCGTGTTGTTCCTCGGGGGACTGCTGGCGCGCTGAGCCGGGCTGAAAGGTGCGACAGCCGTCAACCTGGAAATACCGAAAAAACCGGGCATATCAGGTGCGTTTGTCGGATCATGGGGGTATGTCGCAGGCGGCGTGATAGTACGCAGGTGAGGGGGGTGGTTCGAATGTCGTCGGCCCGCGGAGTCTCGTGGACGTGACACCACGGTGAATGCTCGGCCGCTCGGGTGAGAGCGGCCGGGCATCGCGACCGAGCCTCACACCCCGCCGAGCACGTCGTCGGCGTCGATGATCTGGTAGGCGTATCCCTGCTCGGCCAGGAACCGCTGCCGGTGCGCCGCGAACTCCTGATCGACGGTGTCCCTGCTGACCACCGTGTAGAACCGCGCGCCGCCGCCGTCGGCCTTCGGCCGCAGCACCCGCCCGAGCCGCTGCGCCTCCTCCTGGCGGGAGCCGAACGTGCCCGACACCTGGATCGCGACGGTCGCTTCCGGCAGGTCGATGGAGAAGTTGGCCACCTTCGACACCACCAGCACCTGGATCTCCTTGTCGCGGAACGCCTGATACAGCCGCTCGCGCTCCTTGACCCTGGTGTCACCCTTGATCACCGGCGCGTTGAGGTGCTCGCCCAGCTCGTCGAGCTGATCGATGTACTGGCCGATGACCAGCACCTGCTCGCCCAGGTGCCGCCGCACCAGCGCCTCCGTGACGCGCGTCTTCGACGGCGTGGTGGCGCAGAAGCGGTAGCGCTCCTCGGCCTCGGCCATCGCGTACGCCAGCCGCTCGTCGTCGGTCAGCGTCACCCGCACCTCGACGCAGTCGGCGGGGGCGATCCAGCCCTGGTTCTCCATCTCCTTCCAGGGCGCGTCGTAGCGCTTGGGGCCGATCAGCGAGAACACGTCGCCCTCGCGGCCGTCCTCGCGCACCAGCGTCGCGGTCAGGCCGATGCGCCTGCGGGCCTGGAGGTCGGCGGTCATCCGGAAGATCGGCGCGGGCAGCAGGTGCACCTCGTCGTAGACGATCAGGCCCCAGTCGCGGGCGTCGAACAGCTCGAGATGGCTGTAGACGCCTTTGCGCCTCGTGGTCATCACCTGGTACGTGGCGATCGTGACCGGGCGGATCTCCTTCTTGGTGCCGGAGTACTCGCCGATCTCGTCCTCGGTCAGCGACGTGCGCTTGAGCAGCTCGGTCTTCCACTGGTGAGCCGAGACCGTGTTCGTGACGAGGATGAGCGTGGTCGCCTGGGCGTGGGCCATGGCCGCCGCGCCGACGATCGTCTTGCCCGCGCCGCACGGCAGCACGATCACGCCCGAGCCGCCGTTCCAGAACGCGTCGGCCGCCTCGCGCTGGTAGGGGCGCAGCGCCCAGCCGTCCTCGCGCAGCTTGATCGGGTGGGCCTCGCCGTCGACGTAACCGGCCAGGTCCTCGGCCGGCCAGCCCAGCTTGAGCAGCGCCTGCTTGACGTTGCCGCGGTCGCTCGGATGGACGATGACCGAGTCGTCGCCCACGCGCTCGCCCAGCATCGGCTGGATCTTCTTCGAGCGCAGCACCTCTTCGAGCACGGCCTTGTCGGTGGAGGTGAGGATCAGGCCGTGTACGGGGTGCTTCTCCAGGCGCAGCCGCCCGTAGCGGGCCATCGTCTCGGCGATGTCCACGAGCAGCGCGTGGGGCACCGGGTAGCGGCTGTAGGTGATCAGCGCGTCGATGACCTGCTCGGCGTCGTGGCCCGCGGCTCGGGCGTTCCACAGCGCCAGCGGCGTGACGCGGTAGGTGTGGACGTGTTCTGGAGCGCGCTCGAGCTCGGCGAACGGCGCGATCGCCTTACGGCAGGCGTCGGCCTGCTCGTGGTCGACCTCGAGCAGCAGCGTCTTGTCCGACTGGACGATCAGCGGTCCATCGCTCACTGGCTTGTCTCCGTGGGGTTGCGGACGGGGCTCTGACGCATCGGGACCATCGTCTCGTGATCCCGGCTCCCCCGCTCCGTGTCTCCAACAACGGACACGCCAGGATTAGTCCTGGACGGCGCTATCGCGGGTCCGGCCTCAGTCGTCCAGGCGGCCGGTCGCGCCCAGGTAGATGAAGGTGCCGAGGGTGAGAGCGAGGCCCACGCCGAAGAGCACCCAGCTCCAGACGAGCATCGTGCGGGCGCTCTGCGGGCGATCATTGGCCCTGCCGAGCGCGAGACCGGCCAGGATCGCGCCGGGGATGCTGAAGATGTTGCAGCAGGACACGACCGCCATGCAGTTGAGCACCAGCGCGACGATGGCGTTCGCGGTGGGGCCGCTGCCGGGGGCGGGCGGAGGCGGGCCGTAGCCGTGGCCGTATTGCGGCGGGGGCTGCTCGCCGTACGGCGCCCCGTATGGGATGTACGGGTAGCCCGACGAGTCTTCCTGGCTCATTTTCACCTCCAGACGGATCAACAGATATCACGGAATCGGCACCGGGCTGACCAGTATGAAGAAGAGACGAAATCCCCGCAGCACCGGTGCTGCTTCGAGTAGAGGAGCGCCACGTGGTCCGGTCTGTGTGGGGTCGGTTGAGCGGCCTGTCTGAGTGGATGGGGTGTCGCGTGGTCGGGTCTGTGTGGGGTGGGCGTTGGGGTTGAGCGGCCTGTGTGGGTGGGTGGGGTGTCGCGTGGTCGGGTCTGTGGGGGGTGGGCGTTCGAGCCGGGCAGGCTCGGCGCCGCCTCGGCGAAGCCGCCGCACGTCCGGCGGGCGCGTTCGGCGAGCGCGTGACGCGCGGCCACACGCCTCGTGGAACACCGCGTCGTGGTCGTCGAAGCGCCGCCAGGGCCCTGGGCCAGGCGGCCCAGCCCGTGCTCGGCCGCATGCACAACCTGACGGGAGCGGGGAGGGGGAGTCAAGGCGGGGATCTTGACTCGTCATTGTGGACACGGGTGTTGTAGCCCGTAAATAGAGATAAATCTCGCTATATTGGCCTCAGAGGTTGCATGCGGTCTTCGATGGTGTATTGGTTGATATCTACGGGTCGTGAGGCTCGAAGCGAGCAATGCCAGGCATGATCCACATGTCTGAGCCGTTGTGAAGGGCGGCAGATTTCCGCAGGTCAGGCGCGGGATGATGACGCTCGGTCACCCCTTGTGCGAAAACCAAGAAAACCCGTGACTCGCGGGTCTTCTTTGTGGAGGAAAGTTTCCGCCCTATTACGAGGTGCTTCGTGACAGATACGCCTGATCCAGGGGAGATCGACCTCGACCACTTAACGCTCACAGGCAGCGTCAAAGCGGTCAACGACCACCTGCGCGCCATCGCCGGCCCCGCCACCGGAGACCTGACCAGGCGGGCCGCCGACGCGCAGCTCAGGTCGTACCTGGAGCCCGGGTGCTTCCCCGAGGCGGTGCGCCGGCTCGCCGCGCGCCACCTGCTCGTCCTCGTCGGCGAGGAGGACAGCGGGCGGCGGCTCGGAGCCATCGCGCTGCTGTCGCGCATGTCGCTGGCCGAGAGCACGATCACCGTGCTGTCCCCGGCCGCCGGCGTGACGGAGCTGCTGACCGGCATCGAGTACGAGCCGGGCCGGGCGTACCTGCTGCACGACTGGATCGCCGCCTCCGCGGGCCGCAGCGACCTGGTCGATCTGGCGCGCAAGCTCGCCGAGCTGGGGTCGTACCTCGTCGTCACCAGGAGCGGCGCGCTGTCGGCCGCCTCCGAGGTCGAGCTGGCGTGGGCCGCGCCCGACCTCGGCGAGCTGTACGACCTGTGCCTGAACAGTCTCGACCGGCGCGCCGGCGTCGCCGCGGACGTGCTGGCCCGGGGCCGGGAGCTGGCACAGCGCCTGCACACGCCGGCCGAGGTCGTCCGGCTCGCGGCCCGCCTCGCCCGCGGCGAGCCGCCCGCCGACGAGGTCGCCACCTGGTTCGACACCAAGCCGCCCCTGGGCGAGGTGCTGGCCGTCGCCGCGCTCGCGTTCGCGCACCGGCTCGCCGAGCCCGCCTTCGGCCAGCAGCTCGCCCGGCTCGAACGCCTCTGCCGCGACACCGGGGCAGGACCGCTCGCCCGGTCGATCGGCGGCCCTCTCGTCGAAGTCGCGGACGGGCGCGTGGCCTTCCGCGCCGCGCACCAGCGCGGGCAGGTGCTCGCCGAGCTGGCCGGGCGGTACGGGTTCTGGCTGTGGCAGCCGCTGCGCGCCTGGGTGCGCTCGCTGCCCTCGCAGGGGGCGGCCGTCCAGGTACGCGCCGCCGCCGGGCTCGCGCTGCTCGCGCGGCACTCGATCAAGGAGGTACGCCAGGAGTTCCTGGAGGTGTGGGCGCTGGGGAGCGCGGCGGAGCGGGTGGCGGCGGCCAACGTGCTGTCGTACATGTGCGCCGACGACACCCTCGCCCCGGAGGCGCTGCGGATCGCGCTGGAATGGTCGGACGACCCCCGAGACCGGCGCGCCGAGGTGGCGGCGGTGGCGCTCGGCGGCGGCCCCGCCGTTCGCTACCCGGCCGACTGCCGGCGCCGCCTGCGCGACCTGGAGTCCGCGGGCGGCCGCGTGGCGTCGGTGGCCGCCCGGTCCCTCGCCCTCCTGCCCTGACCCGCTCGCCGGGCACAACGCCGTCCCGGCACGCGCGCCGACCGTTTCCCCCGGCTCCGCCGCGCTTCCCCCGGCTCCGCAGCGCGCGTTCCGTCTCGCGCGCCGGGGGTGGGTCAGAGGCCGGAGACTCCGGTGATGCGGTGGAGGGCGAAGCGGTGCACGGCGGCGCGCGTCTCGTCGTACGCCGTCAGATAGCCGCCCTCCATCCTGGCCGGCTCCAGGATGCGCGAGGTCGCGTTGCCCTGCGAGTCGAGGTAGCCGATCCAGACCCGCACGCCCTGCTTGATGGCCTCCTGAAGGGCCGAGATGGTGGCCGTGGCAGGCCCGCGCGGGATGCCGCCCGGCGCGTCCACGGGCTCGCGCCGCGACAGGTGCGCCGCGTCGCCGGCCCGCAGCGCGCGCACGGCCGCCGCCGCCACATCGGGGTCGAGACCGTTCGGGGCCGAGACCGCGCGGACCGGGGCGACGCCCTCGGTGCGGCGGCTCTCCAGCTGCGAGATGATCACGTCGCCGTCGAGCGACTCGGCGACCGGCGCGTACCCCATGGCGCGCAACGAGTCGACCAGCGCCGCCCTGGGCGAACGCGAGGCGATCACGGTCGGGGCGAGCCGCCGCAGCCGCAGCGCGGCCGAGCGCCGGTCGGCGGTGATCTGGTCGAGCAGCGCGGGGTCGTCGCACCTGATGTACGCGCTCGCCGTGCCCACCCGGATGCGGCCGTGCCGCCTGGCGACATCGGTCACCAGGTACGTCAGCGCCTGCGGCACCGGCGTCGCCGAGTGGCGGGTCAGCATCGACACCAGCTCCTCGGCGCCGTGCCCGGCGTCGAGCGCCCGCCTGATCGACTCCTCGCTGAAGCGGTAGACGGTGGCGCCGCCCTTCGACTCGACGTCGGCGGTGAGCGTCATCCACCGGTTGAGCTCGCTGGTGAGCGGTCCAGGGGCGACGGCGGTGAGGTCGGCCTGGAGCAGCACGTGATCGACGGGCTCGGGCAGCAGCGGTGCGAGCGCGGCGGCGGCGTCCCCGCCCTCGGCGAGCAGCCGCCCGTGCGCGGACAGCGCGCCCAGCCCCGTCACGCCCACCTGCTCGGCCTCCCGCAGCGTGAACTCGGTGAGCTGATCCCGCAGCGGCCCCCGGCGGCGCGGCTGCTCCCACGCCAGGCGTTCGAGCACCGAGTCGCGGTCGGGCGCGAGACCGGGCTCGGCCGCGAGCACGCCCAGCGTGGCCGCCCGCACCCCGGGCGCGGACGAGCGCCGCAGGTCGGTGTGGAGGGCGTTCAGCGGCCTGTCACGGTCGTCGCGGTCGCCGACCAGGCCCGGCACGCGGTCCATGTGCAGCCACATGGACGCCAGGGTCACCCACCGGTCGGCGGTGGGCCTGACCCGCCACAGGTCGTAGCCGGAGGTCGGCAGCCACTCACCGTCGACGCCGCCGCCCGCCGCGATCAGCCCGGCCGCGTGCGCGACCTCCACCACCAGCGCCGCCACCCACTCGGGCACGTCGAGCTCGGCCGAGGTCCGCTTCAGATCGCGCACGCCCAGCCCTCCGGTACGCAGTACGCCCGGCGGATCGACGCTCCACCGCTCGCACAGCTCCTCGACCGACCTGACGAACGAGAACGCCTGCCCCGCCGCCGTGCGGTCCGCGAGCTGCTGATCGCGCGCCTTGCCCCGCAGCGGCGGCGGCACGGCGCGCAGGCCCCGGTGGATCCGTCCGCCGCGCAGGTAGAGCGCGACCTCGCGGGGCAGCGTCACGCTCTCCTCGCCGGTCGCCGCGAGCAGGCCGCGCGCCAGCAGCTCCTCGATGGGGGAGCGGGCCGAGGCGATGCGCACCTCGCGCCTGGCGTTCGGCACGCGGCCGGTCGGCGGGCCCCAGGCGAGCTGGTCGAGCGCGGCCCTGGCCTCGGGGGAGACGCCGGCGATCAGGTCAGCGGGGTCGGCGAGCGCCGCCACGAGGCGTTCCTTGCCCGAGCCCTCGGTGCCCGGCGCGATGTCGTCGGCCATCTCCGTGAGCTGCTCGGGCGCGTGATGGCGGAACGCGTCGGCCGCGCACGGGCCGAGGCCCGCCGGGTCCTCGAGCACCTTGCGGACGCCGGGGCCGAGGCGCAGGGCGTCGTCGCAGCCGTACACGAGGGCCAGCTCGCGCAACCTGTCGAGGGCGGAGGTCAGCGCCGGCTCAGGATCGCGCGCTTCGCCTTCGTCCTCGGTGGCCAGGGCGGCGGCGATCAGGTCGCGCAGGGCGTCCTTCGGCAGCGGCTCCTCGCCTACGGCCAGCGTCTCCACGACCGCCAGCGTGAACCGGTCGAGCCGGTCGAGCACCCTGGCGATGGCCGACGGACTCGCCGCGCGGGAGGCGAGACCTTCCAGATGCGCGGGCACCGGAGTGATCAGCTCGGGACGCGCGGAGACGAGCGCCCGTAGCTGTTCGTCGGTGCGCCCCCTGATCCACTCCGTGAACTCCATCGTTGCCATGGTATGTCCCACCTGATTGAGGCAGCATTGCTAGGCGTGATAGAGCGCGCGGACCAGCTCGTGCTGAACTACGTCTCCAAGGCCGCCGACGCCGCACACGGCGTGCTGCGCGCCGACCAGCGGCTCGACTTCACGCGGCGGCTGCGGGCCAGGATCGAGGAGGAGGTCGGGGACGGCCGGGATGCCCGGCACGTGGCGAAGGTGCTGGCCAGGTACGGCGATCCGGTGGCGCTGGTCGAGCGGGAGGTGCGCAGGCTCGCCGCGGGTGGTTCCGCGGGTCCGCTCGCCGCACCCGTTGCTGAGCCCGTGGCCGCACCCGTGGCTGCACCCGTGGCTGGGCCCGCCGTCGCGGACGGCGACACGGCGGTCATCCCCGCCGCCGCGAACGGCACGCGCCGGCTGCCGCCCCTCGTGGACGACCGGGCCGCGCCGCCCGGCGTGCGCGTGCACCGCCGGCTCACCGAGGAGGAGCGCGGCTACGGGCTGCCGTTCGCGGGCCTGCGCAGGGTGGCCATGTCGCGCGCCAACCCGCTGGCCACCGGCGGCAGGGACGCCAGGACCATCGTCAAGGAGCACCCGCGCGACGCGGCCGCCCTGGTGATCCTGGTGCTGGCCGCGCTGCTGGTGCCGTTCCACCTGGCCCCGCTGGCGATCTTCCAGGTGCCGGTCGTGGTGTGGGCGCTCGGCGCGGCGCTCGTGCTGTTCAGCGAGAACTGGAACGTACGCGACAGGCTGCTCGGCATCGGCGCGCCCATGCTCGGCTACTCCGTCGGCGGGGTGGTCATCGGCGGCCTGCGGGTCGGTCTCGAGGCGGGGTGGCAGCCGTTCGTCACGCAGTTCTTCGACGTCAGCGGCACGATGTTCATGATCGGTACGGGGCTGGGCGTCGTCTGGCTCGGCTACCGGCTGCTCGCGCTCGAAGACCGCTGAACGTCAGCCGACCGGGGCGGGGCTGGGCAGCAGGCCGAGCGCCAGGCGTACCCAGGCGGCGACGAACTGGTCCTTCTCCGCATGGCCCGGCACGTCGCCGATCGTCTCCTGAAACAGCCGGTACTGCACCACCGAGCCGCCCAGCACGGCCGCGATGCCGGTCCAGTCGAGGTCGGCGTCGTGGTATTCGGGCTGCTCCTTGAACCAGCTCACGATGGCGTCGAACATCGGCTGCAGCAGGCCCTCGCGGACCACCGCGACCAGCTCGGGAAACTGGCTGAGGTCGCGGAAGAAGACCCGGGTCAGCTCCGACTCCTCGCGCACCTTGGCCAGGCCGGCGCGGCACACGTGCGCCAGGCGCTCCTCCAGGGCGACCGACGTCTCCATGGCGCTCAGCTCCGCCAGGCTCTCCGCCACCTGGATCCTGGTACGCGCGGCGTGCTCGTTGATGGCCGCGGCGAGGACCTCGTACTTGGACTTGAAGTGCCGGTAGAGCCCGCCGGCGCCCGGAGACAGCCCCGATGCCGCCTCGATCTCGGCCACGGACGTGGCTGAGTAGCCCCGTTCCGCGAACAGTCGCAGGGCCTCGTCGACGATCCGCTCGCGGGTCGATCTGCTCATGTCTGTGCTGATACCTCCGTAAGGAGCGTAGTCGCTACCGCGAGGTACGCCGGATGAGGCCCGCCACGGCGGAGCCGACGATCGCCGCGAGGCCATGGTTGACGGGGATCGTCCAGCGCGCCCGTCACCCGCCGCCACGGCGTCACGCCCCTTCCACCGGGGCGCGCGGGCTGGTGCGGGCGGATCAGCGTGCAGGCGCGCACTGGCGTCGAGCCGCTGGGGCGCGTGGGCTGGTGCGGGCGGATCAGCGTGCGGGTGTGCGGCGGCATTGAGCTCTCGGGGCGCGCGAGGCGGCGCGGATGCGGCGCGAACCCGCGCTCGGCGCGCGGCCCTGCGGGGCCGCCTCCGGCACGCGATGCGCCCGGCTCCGCGCAGGCGCTCGCGGTGCGCGGTGCGGTGGGGGAGGCGACGAGCCGGTCTCCGGCGTGCGGCGGGTGGGGGGTGCCGGTCACGGCCCGCTCCTCTCCGATAAGTAATTCCTTTCTTCCCATTCCCCGGCTCCCAGAACAAGGCCCGTTACAGGTGGTAGGGGAGCGTTTGGCATCCTTCATGCGTGACGACTTCGGTGGGATTCGACCTTGACATGACATTGGCGGACACGCGGGAGGGCATCGCGGCCGTTTACGACGAGCTGGCCAAGCGATTGGGCGTGCCATTTGACAGTGCGGCGATCGTGCAACGGCTGGGGCCGCCGTTGGAGGTGGAGCTGGCCAACTGGTTGCCGCCCGAGGAGGTGCCCGCGGCGGCCGACCTCTATCGCGAGATATATCCGGAAATAGGAGTTCCGGTGCACAAGGCCATGGCGGGCGCGTACGAGGCCGTCGACGCCGTACGCCGCGCCGGCGGCCGGGTCATCGTCGTGACCGGCAAGAATCCCCGGGACGCCGTCGGCACCGTGCGGACGCTGGGCCTGGAGGTGGACGAAGTGGTCGGCTCGCTTTTCGGTGCGGCCAAGGGATCGGCACTCGCGCGCTTCGGCGCGGCGGCTTATGTTGGTGACCATGTCGCGGACATCGAGGCGGCACGCGCGGGCGGCGCCGTGAGTGTGACAGTCGCGACCGGTCCTTACACGGTAGGAGAGCTGCGTGAGCACGGAGCGGATGTGGCACTGGGCGACCTGACCGAATTCGCCGCCTGGTACGACCGCTGGTGCGATCAAGGCGCTCCCGCGTAATTGTCCGGCATTTACCCGGTCGCTCCGGCGCTTCCCGGGGCATAACCTACTTCCATCCGTCCTTCTTTTCGACTGTTTGAACGAGGTCCTCCTGTGCCGACTGGCAAGGTCAAGTGGTACGACGCCGACAAGGGATTCGGCTTCCTCACCCGCGACGACGGCGGTGAGGTCTTCGTGCATTCATCCGCGCTGCCCGCCGGTGCGGGGCCGCTCAAGCCCGGCCAGAAGGTCGAGTTCGGCGTTGCCGAGGGCCGCCGGGGCCAGCAGGCGCTGTCGGTCAGGATCTTGGAGCAGCCGCCGTCGCTCGCCAAGGTCAAGGCCAAGAGCAAGCGGAAGAAGCCGGACGAGATGGTGGTCATCGTCGAAGACCTGATCAAGTTGCTCGACGACGTCTCGACGACGTACCGGCGGGGCAAGCACCCCGACGCCGGGCACGCCAGGAAGATCGCCCAGGTGCTCCGCGCCCTCGCCGACGACCTCGACGCCTGACCCCATCCCCCACCCCACCCCCACGTTTCGCGACGTCCGCTCCTCCCTGCCCATGAGGGACCGCCCATGAGGGCCTGCTTGTGAGGGATCTGTCCTCGGGGGCCTGCTTGTGAGGGATCTGTCCGCGGGGGCTGCCTGTGAGGGGCCTGCCCCGCGGGGCCTGTACGCAAAGGGCTATCCGCGGGCTGTCCGCGGTGATCCGTCCGTAAGGGGCTGCCCGCGGGTGCCTGCCCGCGACGGGTTCTCCGCGCGGAGGAGCGGCGGCGCGACGCCCACGCCTGTCCTTCGTGGTTCCTTCGTGGTTCCTGCGCGAGGACGGCAGAGCCGTGCCGACCTGTCGCGGCGCACCCGTCCCCGCGTTGAGCCCGTTCCCGCGATGAGCCCGTCCCCGGCGACGAGCCCGGCTTCGCTGCGAGGACGGCCGCGCCGCGCCCTCTGCGGGTCAGCGCTGCCGGAGTGGGCTCTTCGGAGCCGGGGCGGACGCTGAGAAGCGGAGCGGACCCCTGCAAGCGCTGAGAAGCGGAGCGGACCCCTGCAAGCGCTGAGAAGCGGAGCGGACCCCTGCAAGCGCTGAGAAGCGGAGCGGACCCCTGCAAGCGCTGAGAAGCGGAGCGGACCCCTGCAAGCAGGTCGGCGACTCCCGCCGGTGGCGGAGGTCAGATGTTGGGGTTCGTCAGGGGCTTGGTGGGGTCGAGCGGGTCCGGGCGGTGCTGGGGCTCGGCGGTGGCGCGCTCGCGGTCGAGCCGTTCCTTCACCGCGCGTACGCGACGGCGCCGGGTCACCAGGAGCCAGCCGAGCGCGGCCGTCAGCGCGACGGCCTGCGTGACCAGCCCGGCCGTGCTGCTCCGCGTGAGCGACAGCACCAGCCCCGCCAGCCCGCCGAACACCCACGCGAGCTGCAACACCGCCTCGACCACGCCGAACGTGGACGACCGCACCTCCTCACCGATCTCCCGCTGCACGATCGCGTCGAGCGCGAGCTTGCCCAGCTCCTGGGCGAAAGCGGTGATGAGGGAGATGGCGAGCGCCGCCCAGACGCCGAAGAAGACGGCGGTGAGGATGGTCGCCACCACGGTGACGGCCAGCGTCAGCAGCACGATGAGCTGCGGCGCGTTCTTCCGCGTCCAGTTGGCGACCACGGCACCGGCCAGACCGCCGAACCCGGCCGCGCCCGCGAGCAGCGCGATCGTCTTCGTCACGTCGAAGAACGGGTCGCGCGCCGCCGGATCGTCGGCCGACAACCACGGCACGGCCGCGTCCTGCACCAGGAACAGCAGGAAGAACAGCAGGAAGCCGGAGAAGACGCGAAGGGCCACGTTCGCCCAGACGGCCTCCGCGACCGTGGGGCCGACCTTGAGCAGCGTGCGCCAGCGCGGCGCGGCGCCCTCCTCCTCCAGGTCGGGCGAGTCGACGTGGCGTGGCAGGCGTACGGCCGCCACACCGAGCAGCAGGAACGCCACCATCGCGACGCGCAGCACCACCGCGCTGCCCAGCCACGCGGTCAGCCCGGCGCCGATCGGCACCACGATTCCGGCCGACACCAGCGTGAACAGCGCCACCCGCGCGTTCGCCGACACCAGCGTGATGTCGGCGGGCAGCACCGACGGCATGATCGCCGCCCGCGACACGTTGAACGCCTTCGACAGCACCAGCACGCCGAGCGCCCCGATGAACAGCGTGGGCAGGTCACCCGGGCCCACGGCGGCGGCCATCGCGAAGCAGAGCAGGCCGCGCCCGAACAGCGTGCCCGCCATGACATAGCGGCGGCCCGATCTGAAACGGTCGAGAATCGGCCCCACGAACGGCGCGAGCAGCGCGAACGGCAGCATGGTGATGACCAGGTAGAGCGCGACCGAGCCGCGGGCCTCGCCGACCGGGACGCCGAAGAACACGGTGCTGGCGAGCGCGACCGTGACGAGCGCGTCGCTCGCGCTGTTGCCCGCCGACAGCTCGATCAGCCTTCCGAGCCCGGTGCGGCCCGCGCCGTTGGCGTGCGTGAGCCGCCGGATGGCCTGCCCGACCTTCCGCGCTCCCGTGGCCGTGGCCTTGCCCGCCCGTATGGTGCCGCTCGCCGTAGCCTTGGTCGCGCGCGCGGTCGCACGTCCCGCGCCGGCGGCGCCGCGCGCCACCCGCCGGGAGATCTCGCGTGCTCGCTCCCAGCCGCCGCCCTCCACGCCTACCAGTGTCACCCGGCCTCCTCCGCGATCTCAGCGCGGGTCCTACCTCCGACCTTGCCCCCTTCCCCGGCGCCGCTCCCACCGAACGAGCACCCACGACCGGCCGCCCGTGGATGGCTTACCTCTGTCGGCGGTGATTTCGCCGGGCGGGGACCCGTGACCGGCCGCCCGTGGATGGCTTACCTCTGTCGGCGGTGATCTCGCCGAGCGGGACTCGCGGCCGGCCGCCCTGGATCGCTCACCCCGTCGGCGATCACCCACGAAGGGCCGCCCGGCGTGCCCGCACGCGGTAGTGCGCCGCCTTGGGCCGGCCTGGTGTGCGGGGGTGTGCCGTTTGGGACCGGTCTGATGTGCGGGGGGCTCGGCCCTTCCGTCCTTCTGCGACCTCAGCTCTTTGGTGACCTCGGCCCGCTGTGGCGCCACCCGCTGTGACGTCGGCCCAGCGACTCCGGCCCGCTGCGTCTTCGGCCCGCCGGGTGGGCTCAGCGGGATGGAGACGGTTCGTCGTGGGTGGAGATGGGTGGGGCGGAGGTTGCGCGACCGGAGAAGGCGCCGGTTCCGGGGAGGCGTGGCCGGTCGTGAGGAGTGCCGGAGCCGGGCGGTGGGATCGGGTGGTGTCCGGGTGGGGGATCGGGTGGTGTTCGGGCGGGGGATCGGGTGGTGTCCGGGTGGTGGGAAGGGTGGGTTTCGGAAAGTGAGAAGGGTGGGTTCCGAACGGTGGGAAGGTGCGGGGGAATTGTGGGCGGGATGCGCGGTTGTGGGCCCCGCGGGTCCTTCGATGGGTGAGAATGAAGTGTGAGCGAACAGCACCTTTCGGCGGAGGCGGGCCGATGAGCCGCACGAGGGCCCGTGTCTCCGCTCCCGACCAGGCCTGTGTCGCCGCCGTCGATCTGGCGCGCGCCGCGGCCGAGGAGCTCGCGCGGCCGGGCGAGCCCGGCGAGCACCTCGGCTACGAGAGTGAAGGCGACCGGATCGTCACCCACTACTTCGCCTGCCAGGATCGCGCCTATCGCGGCTGGCGCTGGGCCGTCACCGTCACGCGCGCCTCGCGTGCGCGTAAGGTCACGGTCAGCGAGGCGTGCCTGCTGCCCGGTGCGGGCGCGTTGCTGGCGCCCGAGTGGCTGCCGTGGAGCGAGCGGCTGCGTCCTGGCGACCTGGGCGTGGGCGACCTGCTGCCGACCCCCGAAGACGACGACCGGCTGGCGCCGGGTTTCACGGAGACCGACGACGACGTCGAGCATCAGGCGGTTTTCGAGTACGGCCTGGGCCGAGCACGTGTGCTCTCGGCCATCGGCAGAGACCGGGCTGCCAAACGCTGGCACTCGGGCGAGCACGGGCCGCACACGCCGATCGCACACGCCGCTCCCGCGCAGTGCTCCACCTGCGGCTTCTACTGGATGCTCTCGGGTGGTCTGCGGCAGATGTTCGGAGTTTGCACTAACGAGTACGCGCCCGACGACGGCAAGGTCGTCTCGGCCGATCACGGCTGCGGCGCCCATTCCGAGGCCGCGGTGCAGCCGCCGCCCGTCGAGCAGGCGATCCCGATCCTCGACGACCTGGGTTACGACCTCATGGAGGAGGAGGGCTCGGTCGACGAGTCGGCCTCCGAGGAGCTCGGCCACTCGTGATCGTGAGTGTCGGTTTCTGATCGTGAGTGTCGGTGAAGGCCGCTAACCTACGGTGGCCCCCAACCCTCTACCAGGATCGTGATCGATGAGCGACACCTACGGCACTGACCGGATGCGCGCGGCCGTTCTGTCCGCGTGGACGGCTTCGCCCGCCCGGTTCCGCGAGGACGCCAACGCGGAGGAGGACTTCGCGCTCGGTGGTTACCGCGACCGGCTGATCGTCGAGCTGGCCCAGAACGCGGCCGACGCGGCGCTGCGGGCGGGCGTGCCTGGCGTGCTGCGGCTGACGTTGCGCGGCGAGGTGCTGACGGCGGCCAACACCGGCGCGCCGCTCGACCGCACAGGAGTGGAGAGCCTGTCCACGCTGCGCGCCTCGGGCAAGCGTGACGAGGCGGGCGCGGCGGGCAGGTTCGGTGTCGGGTTCGCGGCGGTGGTGTCGGTCTGTGACGCGCCGTCGATCGGCTCGCGCGGCCACGGTGCGGTCCGCTGGTCCCGTACGGAGACGGCGGCTCTGGTGGCCGACATTCCGGAGCTGGCCGGTGAGCTGGCCGACCGGGGCGGCCACGTGCCGCTGCTGCGGCTGCCGTTCGACGAGCCGCCGTTCATCGACATCCCCGAAGGCTTCGACACGCTGGTCCGCCTGCCGCTGCGCGACAAGGACAGCGTCGATGCGGTCCGGCGGATGCTGGCCGAGACCAGCCCGGCGCTGCTGCTGGGCCTGCCCGCGCTGGAGCGCATCGAGATCGAGCTCGACGGCGAGACCCGCACGGTGGTCGCCGAGGGCTGGCACGTGGTGTCGGAGTCCGGCGAGTTCACCCAGGAGGAGGTCGCGCGGCTGTTCGCCGACCGGCCCACCGAGGAGCGGGCCCGCCCTTACTGGTCGCTGCGCTGGGCCGTCCCCGTCACCGAGACGGGCGAGCCGGGACCGCTGCCGTCCACCGTGCCGCCGGTGCTCCACGCGCCGACGCCGAGCGACGAGCCGATCGACCTGCCCGCGCTGCTGATCGCATCGTTCCCGATGGCCACCGACCGGCGCCACGTCGCCAAGGGGCCGCTGACCGACTTCCTGGTCGAGCGGGTCGCCGACGCCTACGTACGCCTGCTGCGCGAGCTGCCCCGCACACCGAAGCTGCTCGACCTGGTGCCGTCGCTGATGGGCAAGGGCGAGCTCGACGCCCGCATCCGGCGGGCGGTGCTGGAGCGGCTGCCCGCCACGCCGCTGCTGCCCGCGCTGTCGGCGCCCGCGCCGGTGGTGGAGACCCCGTCGTTCGCCGAGGAGCGCGTCTACGAGCCCGACGCCGAGTGGCGGGTCGAGCATCCCGTGCCCGAGCCGGAGGGCGACGGCTGGGTGGTGTCCGGCCGCGAGGCGTCCGTCGTGCCGGGGGCCTCGTCGGAGTTCCTGGCGGCGGTCGCCGACTTCGTGCCCGGCCTGCTGCCCGCCGGCTGGAACGCCCGCCACCCCGCGATGGCCGCGCTCGGCGTGCGCAGGGTGGAGCTGGCCGACGTGGTCGACATGCTGTCGGGCGAGGCGCTGGAGGGGCGCGAGCCGTCGTGGTGGCGTTCGCTCTATGAGGTGCTGCCGGTCGACGACCCCGAGTCGCTGGGCGCGCTGCCGGTGCCGCTGAGCGACGGCCGGCTCGTACGCGGCCCGCGCGGCACTCTCATCCTCAGCGACGGCGGTGCCGAGCTCGACCTGACCCCGCTGGGGCTGCGCATCGTCCACCCGGAGGCGGCCCATCCCGTGCTGCTGCGGCTCGGCGCGGCCGAGGCGTCGCCCCGCACGGTGCTGGAAGACCCGCTGACCAAGGCCGCGGTCGCGCAGTCGCTCGACAGCCCCGACCCCGAGCCGGTGGCGAAGGCGGTGCTGTCGCTGGTCGAGGCGTCGGGGCTGGCGCCCGGCGAGGCTCCGTGGCTGGCCGAGCTGGCGCTGCGCGGCACCGACGGCGACCTCTATCCGGCCGGCGAGCTGATGCTGGCCGACGGCGCGCTGGCCGGGCTGCTGGAGCCCGACACGCACCTCGGCGTGGCGGCGTCCGAGCTGGAGGAGACCTACGGGCCGAGGGTGCTGGCGGCGGCCGGCGTGCTCGACGGGTTCGCCGTCGTACGCGACGCCGACGTGCTGCTCGACCCCGACGACTGCGACCACGACCTCGACGGCGAGGCCGACTGGATCGACCACGTGCTCGACCTGCTGCCCGACCTCGACGTGCCGCCGCTGATCCCCGAGTTCATGGCCGTACGCGACCTGGAGCTGGTGGCCGACTGGCCGGCCGCGCTGCGGCTGCTGACCACCCCGCCGCTGCGCGCCGCGCTCCACCCGCTGCGCATCCAGGGCGTGGAGGTGCCGTCCTACACCGCGTGGTGGCTGGCCAACCATCCGGTGCTCGACGGCCGCAAGCCGCTGGAGCTGCGGCTGCCCGGCGCCGACCCGCTGCTGCAGGGCCTGTACGCCGACGCGCCCGCCGGGCTCGACGAGGCCGCGCTGTCGATGATCGGCGTCCGTACGACGCTGCCCGAGCTGCTGGCCTCGCACGGCGGCCCGGAGGAGCTGCTCGACCTGATGGCCGACGAGTCGATCGAGGTCGACAGGGCGCAGCTGCGGGCGCTGTGGGTGGCGCTCGCGGGCGTCGATCCGTCGCGGGTGGCGCCGCCCGCCAAGGTGCGCGCCGTGCTCGGCGGCGACATCGTGGTGGCCTCGGCCGACGACGCCGTCGTGGTGGAGGCTCCCGACCTGCTCCAGCTCGTCACCGACAGGCCGCTGATCCTGGCTCCGTACGACCTGGCCGAGGCGCTGTCCGAGCTGCTCGACCTGCCGCTCGCCGGCGAGCTGACCGCCGGTGAGGTCACCTCGGAGGGCGTGACGCGGCCGGTGCCGGCCGAGGTGCGCTCGCTGCTGCCCACGGCGCCCGAGACGTACGTCGAGCACGAGAAGCTGCTGGTCGACGGCGTGGAGTGCGCGTGGCGCTACTTCGAGGGCACGGTCCACTGCACGGGCGTCGACGGGCTGGCGAGGGGTCTGGCCTGGGCGACCGGCCAGTGGAACGACCGGCTCGCGGTGGCCGCGCTGCTGCGCGACCCCGCCGTGGTGCCGCTGCTGCTCGCCGAGGCCGACCTGGCCGAGTCGGTGCTGAGCCTCTGAGGTCCTGTCTCATCCGCTCGTCGTCAGGCGGGGCAGGTGGTGCCGGAGGCGGGGAGCTTGCCGTCCACCAGGTAGGCGTTCACCAGCCCGGTCACGCACTGGTTGCCGCTCAGGTAGGCGCCGTGGCCTTCGCCCTCGTACGTCACCAGGACGCCCGTCTTGAGCTGGTCGGTGAGTTTCGTCGCCCACTCGTACGGCGTGGCCGGGTCGCCCTTGCCGCCGATGACCACGATCGGGGCGGAGCCGGTGGCGTCGATGTGCTTGGCCGCGTCGTCCCCCGGCACCGGCCAGTGGGCGCAGGCCGAGGTGGAGCCGCCGGTCGCCAGGATGGGGAAGATCTTGCGGATGCGGGCGTCGAGTTTCGCGGCCTCGGCGAGGGTGGGCCGTTCGCTGGTGTCGGCGCAGTTGATGGCGAGCAGGCTGCTCATCATCGTGTTGTACGTCCCGTCGGCGCGCCGCCCGGTGTAGGCGTCGGCCAGCGAGAGCAGTATGGAGGCGTCGCCCTTGCGCGCGGCGGCCACGGCCTGCTCGAGCACCGGCCAGGTCTGCTCGGCGTAGAGCGGGCTGATGACGGCGAGCTGGGCCAGCCCGTACGTCAGCTCGCGCTCGCCCACCTTGATGGGCTTGGTCTCGACCTGTTCGAGCAGGTTCATCACGGTCTTTTCGACCTCGGCGGGCGAGTCGCCGATCTCGCAGCCCTTGGCGACGCAGTCCTTGGCGAACGCCTCGAAGGCCGCGTCGAACCCGCGTGCCTGGGTGACCGCCCGCTCCTCGAACGTCCCCGTCGGGTCGAAGGCGCCGTCGAGCACGAAGCGGCCGACGTTCTTCGGGAAGTGGGTGGCGTAGACGGCGCCGAGGTGGGTGCCGTAGGAGAAGCCGAGGTAGTTGAGCTCGTCGTCGCCGAGCGCGGCCCGCAGCAGGTCGAGGTCCTTGGCGGCGTTCACGGTGCCGACGTGCGGCAGGATCTTGCCGGAGTCCTTCTCGCAGGCGGCGGCGAACTCCGCCGAGAGCTTGTCCTGGTCGGCGCTGGTGCCGGCGGCGAGCAGCTCGTCGATGGTGTCGCCGCAGCGTACGCCGGCGCTGCGGTCGACGCCGCGCGGGTCGAAGCCGACCAGGTCGTAGCGGTTGCCCAGGGCGGCGAACACCGGTGCGGCGGTGGCGAGGGTGTCCACGCCCGACGCGCCGGGGCCGCCGAAGTTGAAGACCAGCGAGCCGAGGCGCTCACCGGTGGCCTTGATGCGGATGAGCGCGAGGTCGATCTTCTCGCCGTCCGGCTTGGCGTGGTCGAGGGGGACCGGCAGCGTGCCGCACTCGACGCCGGGGCCGGGAGTGGTGGGTTTGCCGTCGGCGCCGATGAGGTCGGTGCAGGGGCCCCAGGCGATCGCGCCCGCCTGGCTGCTGCTCGTGGCCGGGGTCGTGGCGGGCGGTGCCGGGGAGCCGCCTCCGGTGCCGCAGGCGGTCAAGAACGCAGCTCCCAGAAGGAGCGGCACGATGGGCTTCTTCATGCTGTTCAGCATGGTTCGGCGGGCATATGCCGATGTAGTGGGCGATAACACCACTTCGAGATGACTTCGGCGACCGGCCCGGGATGACGAATGTCAGGTCCGGCCGTGGACCCCGGTCAGAACCACCTGGTCGTGCGCGGTCGGTCGGCTGGAGTGCCGTCTCCGGCAGGGAAAGCGGGCGGGTCCGGCGGTCGGCGCAGGGCGCCGGTGGGAGTCGTCGGGCGGGGTCGTTCGGGAGCCGGGGGTCAGTTGCGGCCGGGGCGGCGGACGAACCAGATGCCGAAGAGGCCGAAGACCACGCCCGTCACGCAGGTCCAGATCCACCACGTGTTCTCCGGTGCCGGACGGAAGATCAGCAGCACGACCAGCGCGAGCGCCCACAGGCCGGTGCCGACGGCGATGGCGGCCGTGTCGTTCGTTTTGATGGGCGGCGGGTCGGGATGCCACTGCTTGTCCACGTATCCAGCGTAGCTTCCAATAGGGTCTCGATCTCATCACTGGCTCTTTTCGCAGCTCACGACCTGCTGCCACTCTTCGCCCGTGAGTGACACTCGTTCTGCAATAGACCGTTTCTTCGCGATCTCCGAGCGTGGCTCGACGATCTCCCGGGAGATACGTGGCGGTCTGGCCACGTTCTTCACCATGGCGTACATCGTTGTGCTCAATCCGATGATCCTCGGCAACGCCAAGGACGTGACCGGCGAGTACATCGGCGACAGCCTCACGAACAACGTGGCGCTGGTCGCCGCCGGCACGGCCTTCGTGGCGGGCGTGATGACGATTCTCATGGGCGTGATCGGCAAGGTGCCGTTCGCCCTGGCGGCCGGGCTCGGCTTGAACGCCTTCGTGACGTTCACCATCGCCTCGGTGATGACCTGGGAAGAGGCCATGGGCCTGGTCTTCCTCGAAGGCGTCATCATCACGATCCTGGTGCTGACCGGGCTGAGGACGGCGATTTTCCACGCCATCCCCGCCCCGTTGAAGACCGCGATCAGCGTGGGCATCGGCCTGTTCATCGCGCTGATCGGGTTCGTGGACGCCGGATTCGTCCGCAAGGCTGAGGGCGCGCCGCTCGAGCTGGGCATCGGCGGCAACCTCACCTCGTGGCCGATCCTCGTCTTCATCGTGGGCCTGCTCGCCACGGCCGCCATGGTCGCCCGCAAGCTCAAGGGAGCGATCCTCATCGGCATCGTCGGGACCACCATCCTGGCGATCATCGTGGAGGCGTTCGCCAAGGCCGGCATCGCCTCGGACACCAACCCCGGCGGCTGGCAGCTCAACCGGCCCACCCTGCCCGAGCGGATCTTCGGCTTCGAGAACCCGCTGAGGCTGTTCACCGAGTTCGACCCGTTCGGCGCCTTCGTCCGTGTCGACGTGCTGCTGGCAGGGCTGTTCGTGTTCACCCTGCTCATCACCGACTTCTTCGACACCATGGGCACGATGGTCGGCGTCGGCCGCCAGGCCGGCCTGGTGCAGGAGGACGGTACGCTGCCGCGTGCCAAGCAGATCCTGCTCGTCGACTCGATCGGCGCGGCGGCCGGCGGCGCGGGCTCGGTCTCCTCGAACACCACCTACATCGAGTCGGCGGCGGGTGTCGCCGAGGGCGCGCGCACCGGCCTGGCCAGCGTGGTCACCGGCGTGCTGTTCCTCATCGCCATCTTCTTCGCGCCGCTCGTCACGATCGTGCCGTACGAGGCCGCCGCTCCCGCGCTGGTGCTGGTCGGCTTCATGATGATGACCGCGGTCCGCGACATCGACTGGAGCGACTTCGAGATCGCGATCCCGGCGTTCCTCACCGTCGTGATCATGCCGTTCACGTACTCGGTGTCGAACGGCATCGGCGCCGGCTTCATCAGCTACGTGCTGATCAAGGTCGTCCGCGGCAAGGTGCGCGAGCTGCACCCGCTGCTGTGGGTCGTGGCCGTGCTGTTCGCCCTGTACTTCGCGATCGGCCCCATCAGGGCGCTGCTGGGCGTCTGAGAAACCGGCCGTTCGGGGGATCCGGAGGACCGGTCAGGGAGCCGCTTCGCGCACGCGGGGCGGCTCTCGGGTATCAAGGGGACAAGAGTCCTTGCTCGGGAAATATCTTGCCATGCCGTATAGTTAGCAAAGGTAATGACTCATGCTAACCAACACCCAGCCAAAGATGGACCTGCGCAGCGACGCAGGTCTCGCTTCAGCGCTGCGCGTTTCACTCGCCAGGCTGAACCGAAGACTTCGACGACAGGCGGCAGCGCACTCGCTGACGCCCACCCAGTTCGCGACGCTCGCCGCGGTGGAACGGCATTCCGGGATAACCCCCGGCGAATTGGCCGAGCTCGAGAAGGTGCAGCCGCCCTCGATGACGCGCGTGATCGCCGCGCTCGAGGAGCGCGGCCTGGTCTTGCGCACCCCGCATCCGACCGACCGGCGGCAGGTGACCGTCTCGGTGACCGAGCCCGCCCAGAAGCTGCTGAAGGAGGAGCGCCGGCGCAAGGAGGCCTGGCTGGCGCAGCGCCTGAAGGAGCTGTCGCCGGAGGAGAGAGCCGTGCTCAGGCAGGCGGCGCCGATTCTGGAGAAGCTCAGCAAGATCTAGAGCCTGAAGAACCCAGGACCGGAATGTTCCGGTCTCTTAGGGTTCGTAACTACCGCATGTTCGCGGCCGGGGGCGCCGTCTCCAACGTGGGCACCTGGCTGCAGCGCACCGCTCAGGACTGGCTCGTCCTCGATCTGACGCACGGCAGCGCCTCCGCGCTCGGCACCGCCACCGCCCTGCAGTTCCTGCCGATGCTGCTGTTCGGGATGTTCGGCGGCGTGCTCGCCGACCGCTACCCCAAGCGGCCCATCCTCATCACGGCCCAGACCCTCATGGCCGGGCTCGCGCTGACCATCGGCATCCTGACGATGACCGGCAGCGCTCAGGTGTGGCACGTGTACGTGATGGCGTTCCTGCTCGGCATGATCTCCTGCGTGGAGGTGCCGACCCGGCAGGCGTTCGTGGTCGAGATGGTCGGCCGTGCGGACCTGCCCAACGCGATCGCGCTCAACAGCTCCATCTTCAACCTGGCGCGCGTGGTCGGCCCGGCTCTGGCCGGTGTGCTGATCTACGTGCTGGGCGGCACCGGGCCGATCTTCCTGATCAACGCGCTGACGTTCGGCGGCGTGATCTCCAGCCTGGTCTTCATGCGCAAGTCCGAGCTGAACGTGTCCGAGCCCGTGCCGCGGGCCAAGGGGCAGCTCCGCGAGGGCCTGAAGTACGTGCTGCAGCACGAGGAGATCCTCATGCCGGTGCTGCTGATCGCGTTCGTGTCGATGTTCTCGCAGTCGTTCTCGATGTCCATCGCGCTGATGGCACGCGAGGTGTTCGGCGCGGGTGCGTCCTCGTTCGGGCTGGCCTCCAGCATGTTCGCGGTCGGTGCGCTCGCCGGCGCCCTGCTGGCCGCGCGGCGGGCCAGGCTGACCCGCAAGGTGCTGTTCGCGGGGGCGATCGGGTTCGGGCTGTTCCAGATCGCCACGGCCGTCGCGCCGTTCTACCCGATCTACCTGCTGCTGCTGGTGCCGACCGGCATCGCGTTGATCACCATCAACACGGCCGCGAACTCCAGCGTGCAGATCGCCACCTCGCCCGACATGCGGGGCCGCGTCATGGGCATCTACATGCTCGTCTTCACCGGCGGAGCGCCGCTCGGCGCGCCGCTGATCGGCTGGCTGTCCGAGCTGGGCGGCCCGCGGATGGGCGTGCTGCTCTCCGGCGTGCTGGTCCTCGTCGGCACGGGCCTGGCGGTGCTGATGACCCGCCTGATCACCGCTCGGGTGGGGAAGTCGGCGCTCGCGGTGGCATGAGTCATGAGCCCACGTCGTGGGTGCTGAACGTGGGGAGAGGCGGGCGTCCGTTACGCGGGCGCCCGTTTTCTTTGCCCGGCCGGTCTTCCGCACGGTCGCTTCCGTACGGCTTCAGCGGGCGAACAGGGCCCAGACCACGCGTTCCCCCATCCGCGTCAGGCCCGTGCCCCAGCAGCCGCTCGTCAGGCCGTGCACCAGCCACAGGCCGCGCCCCCGCGTGTCCTCGGGCCCCGGCCTGCGCGGCAGTGGCACCTCTCCTTTCCTGCCCGGGTCGATGACGGCGAGCCGCCAGTAGTGCCGCCCTTCCTCCTGTACGGGGAGCAGGCTCATCCGCACCCACGGGCCGCCTCCGTGCTCCAGCGCGTTGGCCACCAGCTCGGAGGCGGCGAGCTGGAGATCCGTAAGCGCCGGATGGTCCGGCACCCACCCGCGCAGCTCACGCCGCGCCAGCGCGGGCAGCCGGCCCGGGTCGTCGAGCTCGTCGATGAGCCAGACCTTCACGCTGAAGGTGTAGGAGTTCGCTGCTACCGCTCTTTGCATGGTCACCTCGGCCCGTCAGGCGTACAACGCCGATCCCGGCGCGTACGCTCTCCCGCCGCACGCCACCCGGCGCGCGCTGGAGGGGTCTCATCAGCATGGGCTTTCATCGGCCTGATTGGGGACGGATTTCGGGCGTACAGTTTCCGTACAGTTAGTAGCCGACCACGATGTGTGTCGATCCGCCGAGCTACCCAAGGAGCGCGATATGGCACCAGAGGGGGACGATCCGAGCAGAGAGGCGTGGCGGGAGTTCGCCAGGCGGCAGCGCAGCTTCCGGCTGGGCAGGGGCCTGAGCCAGGAGCGCCTGGCGAGCCTGCTGCCGTACAGCGAGAGCGCCGTGGGCCACGTCGAGCGCCTGGTGCGCAAGCCCACCGGCGACTACACCCGCGCGGTCGAGCGGGCGCTCGGCCTGGACGGCCAGCTCATGGAGCTGGTGCCGGTGATCCAGGGGCAGACCATGGCCCCGAAGTGGTTCAGGGAGTGGCCGCGGGTCGAGACGTCGGCGCACACGATCCGTACGTGGGAGCCGATGCTGATCCCCGGCCTGCTCCAGACGGAGGGCTATGCCACCAGGGTGTTCCTGGGGGAGCCCGGGGCGACCGACGAGGAGACGCGGCAGGCGGTGCGCTTCCGCATGCACCGGCAGGCGGTCTTCTCCCGCCCGCGCCCGCCGCTGTACTCCGCGCTCATCGACGAGAGCGTGCTGCGCCGCCCCGTCGGCGGGAAGGAGGTGATGCGGGCGCAACTGGCCAAGATCCTCGACGTCCTGCGTCCCCCGTACGTCACGGTGCGCATCGTGCCGCTGGGCGCGGGCGTGACGACGGGCTGCCTCGGCGCGTTCGAGGTGGCGACGCTCATGGACGGCGGCGCGGACCACGCCTACCTCGAAAGCGCGGAGGAAGGGCGGGTCACTTGTCGCGCCGAGACCGTGCAAGCCCTTATCGTGCGGTGGGAGATTCTTTCCAGCATCGCGTACCCGGTCGATCAGAGCCGGGAGACGATCCGTGAGGTGATGGCGAGCTATGTCTGATGCGGGCGGGCTGACCGTTGGCGTGTGGACCAAGGCCAAGGCGTCGGGAGGAAACGGCGGTAGCTGCGTCGAGGTGATGCGGCGGGCGGACGACAGCGTTCTCGTGCGCGACACGAAGGACCGCGGGAAGGGGCCGGTGCTGACCTTCACCCGGGACGAGTGGCGCGCCTTCCTGGACGGTGCGTCCAAGGGGGAGTTCGACCTCTCCTGACGACCGGCCCGGCACGCGGACGTCCTTTTTCCCGCCTGCGATGATTCGGCAGGATGGGGAGGTATGAGGTTGTTCGCGGCGGTGGTGCCGCCCGATGCGGTGCTGGACGAGATCGCCGACGCCATCGCCCCCTACGTCGGTCAGGTGCCCGGCCTGCGCTGGCCTGACCGAGCGCTGTGGCACATCACGCTGGGGTTCTTCGGCGAGGTGCCCGAGGCCGTGCTGCCCGAGCTGGAGGTGCGCCTGGCCCGCGCCGTACGCCGCCACACCGCGCTCGACCTGGCCTTCGAGGGGTTCGGGGCCTTCTCGTCCGCGCGCCGGGCACGCGTGTTCTGGGTGGGCGTCACCGGCGACTCGATGGTCAGGCTGGCCGACTCCATCAAGGCGGGCGCGCGGCGGGCCGGGGCCGCGCAGACGGACGAGAAGCGGTTCCATCCACATCTCACGCTGGCCCGCGCCAAGGCGGAGACCGATCTGCGGCCGCTGGTCGAGGCGCTGTCGGGGTTCAGCGGGTCGCGCTGGCGGGCCGAGCGGGTACGGCTCGTCCGCAGCCACACCGGTCCCGCGATGAGGTACGAGTCACTCGCCGAATGGGCGCTGGCACCCGCCGAGCGGGGCTAGGCTCCAGGGCGTGGACCGTCCTCGACCCTGGTTGCTGCCCGTCGTCCTGGGCCTGTTGCTGCTGATCGTGATCGTCGGAGCCGCGCTGGCCTGACCGCCCGGCTCGCCGGCGTGCGTGCCTGATGATGGGCCGCGTCGCCGACCGCCCAGGGCGGGCGGCCGGCGAACGGTCACACCTCAAGACGCGGCCGGCTTACCAGGCGTAGTCCTCCGGGGCGGTGCGGTGGCCCGGGAAGATCTCGTCGATGCGGGCCAGCGCGGCCTCGTCCAGCTCGATCTCCAGGGCGCGCAGGCTGCCCTCCAGCTGCTCCATCGTGCGCGGGCCGATGATCGGCGCGGCGACCGCGCGCTGCTTGAGCAGCCAGGCCAGCGCCACGTTGGCCGGGTGCTCGCCCAGCTCGTCGCAGAACTTCTCGTACTGCTCGATCTTGTCGCGGTGCTTCTCGAGCTGCTTGACCATGTTGTCGGCGGCCGAGCGGCCCTTGTCGATCTTGCGCAGCACGCCGCCGAGCAGGCCGCCGGCCAGCGGGCTCCACGGGATCACGCCGAGGCCGTAGTCCTCGGCCGCGGGCAGCACCTCCAGCTCCGGCGCGCGGGTCAGCAGGTTGTAGTGGGTCTGCTCGCTGATCAGGCCCATGAAGTTGCGGCGGGCCGCCGTCTCCTGGGCCTTGGCGAGGTGCCAGCCCGCGAAGTTCGACGAACCCACATAAATGATCTTGCCCTGCTGCCGCAGGACCTCCATGGCCTCCCAGAACTCCTCGAACGGAGTCAGCCTGTCGACGTGGTGTGCCTGGTAGATGTCGATGTAGTCGGTCTGCAGCCGCTTCAGTGAAGCGTCGCAGGCGCGGCGGATGTTCAGCGCCGACAGCCGCCGCTCGTTGGGCCAGTCGCCCATGTCGCCGTAGACCTTGGTCGCGAGGACCGTACGCTCCCTGCGGCCCCCGCCCTTAGCGAACCACTTGCCCAGGATGGTCTCGGTGATGCCCTCGCCCTTGACACCGCCGTACACGTTGGCCGTGTCGAAGAAGTTGATCCCCAGCTCGTGAGCCCGGTCCATGATGGCGAAGGAGTCCTCCTCCGTCGTCCGCGGGCCGAAGTTCATGGTGCCGAGGCAGAGCGGGCTCACCAGGAGCCCGCTGCGTCCGAGGTTGACGTAATCCATGGCTCACAACCCTAAGGACCTGGAGTGCACTCCAGGCCATACCATTTCCCGGGTGATTTCCGGCGCGACGACATCCGGCGGCCGTCCCCCTTCCTTAGCGATCACCCTTCTGCGCTCGGCCGTGCCGATCTGCCTGGCGATGATCGCCGGAATGATCGGCTCGCTGCTGGTCACCTCGGTGCTCGGGCAGCACGACACGGTGACGCTGGCCGCGTACGCGGTGGTCACGGCCGTGCTCACCCCGGCCTCCTCGGCCGTGACGGGGGCGCTGCGCGGGCTCGGGCCGTTCGTCGCGCCCTTCCGCGACGACCCCGCGTCCGCCGTTCCGGTGATCCGCGACGCGCGCTGGCTCAGCCTGTCGGTCGGCACGATGGGCGCGCTCGCCGTCTTATGCGTGCCGCTGCTCGCCACGGCCACCGGGGTGCCCGGCCAGGTGGTGGCCGAGATGGGGCTGCTGCCCTGGTTCCTTGCGGGGTACGTGCTGCTCTTCGCCTCCACCGGCGGCGCGGGCACCATCCTGGTCGCGCTCGGCCGCAGCCGTAACATGCTCTGGCCCACCCTCGGCTTCGGCCTGGTGCAGGGCGGGCTCACCGCGCTGCTCGTGCCGTCGATGGGGCTGACCGGGGCGGGCATCGCCTGGCTGACGGGCGGCGTGGTGTCGGCGCTGGTGGGGGCGCTCAACGTACGGCTGGCCGTGGGCCGCCCGATCGGGCAGAGCCGGCCGCGGCCGCGCGAGATCGCCAAGCTGGCGCGGGTCAGCATCCCGCTGGCCGCCACCGTGCTCATCAAGTTCGCGGTGCTGGGCGCGGTGACGTTCGCGGCCGGCACCACGAGCCCCCGCGACACCGCCGCCCACGCCGTGCTGACCACGCTGACCAGCCTGATCATGATGATGTCGCTGGCCATCGCGCAGGCCGCGGTGCCGGAGATCGCCCGCGCCACCGACACCGCCGGCGCGCGGCGGGCCGGGCGGGTCGCCGCGCTGCTCGCCGTGTCGGGGACGCTCGTGATGGCGGCGCTGCTGCTTGTGGCGGGTGGGCCGCTGACGGCGCTGTTCACCGACGATCCGGCCGTGCGCGACCGGGTGCTCGGGCTGCTGCCGCTCATGCTGCTCTCGGCGGCGCTCGACGCCGCCCAGGCGGTGCGCGGCTTCGGTCTCACGGCGCTCAAGCGGTCGTCGTCCAGCCTGGGCTCCTTCGCGGTGGCGTACGGGCTGCTGCTCCTCTCCGTCGTGCCCGTGGCGCGGACCTGGGGCATCACCGGGCTGTGGACGGCCATGACGGCGGCCAACGCGCTGCTGGTAATGCTGCAGGGGCTGGGCTTCCACCGGCACAGCGCCAGGGTCGGCGCGGCCGTGACCGTCTGAGCGCGGCGTTGGGCCGGGATGCCCGGCTTGTGGTGCATGATGGCGAGCGTGGGGGACTTCGTGATCAGGATGCTCGCCGTCGTCGCGGCCGTGTGCCTGCTGCCCGTCGCGCCCGCGCTCGCGGCGCCCGGCGATGACGGCATGGAGAAGCTGTTCACCTTCCGGGACGAACGCATCACGGAGTCCAGCGGCCTGGCCGTCTCGCCGACCCACGACGACGTCTACTACACCCACAACGACAGCTCCGCCGCCCCCGTCTTCTACGCGGTGGACGGCAAGGGCCGCACGATCGCCACCTTCCACCTTCGCGGCGCCGAGGCCCGCGACTGGGAGGCCATGGCCGCGAGCAAGGACCCGGCGACCGGTCGCGGCGTGCTCTGGTTCGCCGACATCGGCGACAACCTCGACGGCGCGTGGCCCGACGTCTCCGTCTACAAGGTGGCCGAGCCGCGCACCCTCGCCGACGCCACGCTGCCCGCCGTCCGCTACCGCCTCCGCTACGCCGACGGGGCGCGCAACGCCGAGGGCATCATGGTGCACCCGAAGACCGGGCGGCTGTACGTCGTGTCCAAGGAGTTCGCCGGGTCCGTCTATGCCGCGCCGAAGAAGCTGCGCAGCGACCGGGTCAACGTGCTGCGCCGGGTCGCCTCCGCGCCCATCATGGCCACGGACGCCGCGTACGCGCCCGACGGGTCGTCGTACGTCGTGCGCACCTACTTCTCCGCCACCCTCTACAAGCCCAACGGCGAGGTGCTGGCCAGGGTGCGGATGCCGGAGCTGAAGCAGGCCGAGTCGATCGCGTACACGGCCGACGGCAAGGCGCTGCTCACCGGCAGCGAGGGGCTGCACAGCCCCGTCTACCGGGTGCCGCTCCCGACCTCCGCCACGCCCACGCCCACCCCTTCGGAGACTCCATCGGCAACGGGGGCCGACGACGAGGAGAGCGCGCAGGCCGCGCCCGCCGGCTCGCCGGGCGGGCTGACCGCGAGGGACGTGCTCATCTGGCTGGCCGCCGCGGCCATCGCGATCAGCGTCATCACGTTCCTGGCCCGGCGTACTCGCTAGGCCCGCCGCGCGGTCCGCGTGGGTCCGCCATCGGCCGGTCGGGGGCGCTCAGGGGCGGTGGGCGCGGCCTTCGGGGCGCATGGTGGCGGTGAACATGTCGCCGCGCAGCGCGCGTTCGACCACCTCGATCGAGCGGGACAGCCGTACCAGCCGTGGCCCCTCCTGGCGGTAGGTGTCGAGCACGGCCTCGATGGCGTGCGGCGGCAGATGGCCCTTGAGGTCGACGGCGGCGGCGCGGTAGCCGGCGCGGGCGGCCTCGACGGCGGACTTCACGTGGTGGCGGGCCATCGCGGCCAGTGCCACGGGGTGCCGTCTGAGCACCTCGTACGCCCGGTAGTCCGGCGGCACCGCATCGAGCAGCCAGGCCACGGCCGAGGTCTCCCAGTCGGGCACGCTGGGCGGGCGGACCTCGGCGGGCCACTCTGGCGGGACGTACATACCGCCAATCGTACTGAAGTTCGATTGTCGAAGGGAGAGTGCCCCGGCGCGGTCCCAGAGAGGCCGGATATGGCGGGGACGGGCGGTAAGTCGGAAAATCGGCGTGTGACGGAGAAGATCGGAGTCGTGGGCGCGGGCATCGTCGGGCTGGCGGTGGCGCGCGAGCTGGCCGGCACCAGAGGCGCCGAGGTGACCGTGCTGGAGAAGGAGGACCGCGTCGGGGCCCACCAGACCGGCCACAACAGCGGCGTCGTGCACGCGGGCATCTACTACCCGCCGGGCTCGCTCAAGGCGCGGCTCTGCAGGGAGGGCGTGGCGCTGCTCAAGGAGTACTGCTCCGGGCACGGGCTGCCGTACGAGGAGGTCGGCAAGCTCGTGGTGGCGAGCACCCGTGCCGAGCGGCCGCTGCTCGCGGCGCTGGCCCAGCGGGCGCGCGCCAACGGCGTGCCGGACATCGCCGAGCTGGACGGGCTCGGGCTGCGCGAGATCGAGCCGCATGCGGTCGGCGTGGGCGCGATCCACTCGCCGCGTACCGCGATCTGCGACTTCCCCGCCGTCGCGCGCCGGCTCGCCCAGGACGTGGCCGAGCTGGGCGGTTCGGTACGCCTGTCCGCCCCCGTCAGGGCCATCAGGGAGCGCGCGGGCAAGGTGGAGGTGGTGGCCGGGCGGCAGCGGCTGGCCTTCGACCGCCTGGTGGTCTGCGCCGGCCTGGGCACCGACGCGGTGGCCGAGATGGCGGGCGCGCCGGGCGAGGTGCGGATCGTGCCGTTCAGGGGCGAGTACTACGCGCTCAGACCGGCCGCGGCCGAGCTGGTGCGCGGGCTCATCTACCCGGTGCCGGACCCGCGCTATCCGTTCCTGGGCGTGCATCTGACGCGCAGGATCGGCGGGGGCGTGCTGGTGGGGCCGAACGCGGTGCTGGCGCTCGCCTACGAAGGCTACAAGTGGCGAAATCTTGGCAATTTTCGGCAAATTTTGGGTTGGCCAGGGACGCTGCGCATGGCCGCAGCCCACTGGCGTACCGGCATCAAGGAGATCTACGGCTCGCTCGTCAAGGGAGCCTTCCTCGAAGCCGCCCGCCGCTACGTGCCACGGCTGACCGCCGATGACCTGGAAAGAGCCCCGGGCGGCGTCCGCGCCCAGGCCGTCGCGCGAAACGGCCGCCTGGTGGACGACTTCGTCGTGGACGTGCACGGCAAGGTCGTCCTCGTCCGCAACGCGCCCTCACCCGCGGCCACGTCGAGCCTGGCGATCGCCCGGCACATTGCCGGAATTGTCCCAGCACTCGTCCGATGAGGGCATCCTTGGATGTGATGGAATCACGCCTGCTGATAGTCGAGGACGACCCGAACATTCTCGAACTCCTCGCCGCGAGCCTGAGGTTCGCGGGTTTCGACGTGACCACGGCTAAGAGCGGACTCGACGCCGTCAACGCCGTCCAACGCCACCGCCCCGACCTCGTGGTGCTCGACGTCATGCTGCCCGACCTCGACGGTTTCGAGATCGTCGAGCGGATGCGCGGCGGCGGGATGCACACGCCGGTGGTGTTCCTGACCGCGCGCGACGAGACCGAGGACAAGATCCGCGGTCTCACGATCGGCGGCGACGACTACGTGACGAAGCCGTTCAGCCTGGAAGAGGTGGTCGCGAGGATCCACGCCGTGCTGCGCCGTACGAGCGGCGACGCGCAGGCGGCCCCGCCCAGGCTGACGTTCGCCGACATCGAGCTGGACGAGGAGAGCCACGAGGTGTGGCGCGGCGGCACCGCCGTCGCGCTGTCGCCCACCGAGTTCAAGCTGCTGCGCTACTTCATGACGAACGCGGGCCGCGTCCTGTCCAAGCCGCAGATCCTCGACCACGTGTGGGACTACGACTTCCGCGGCGAGGTGGGGATCGTCGAGTCGTACGTGTCCGTGCTGCGCCGCAAGATCGACAACCGGAGCCCCCGGCTCATCCACACCCTGCGCGGCGTCGGATACGTCATGCGCCTGCCGCCGGGCAGCTGATGCGCGGTATGCCGCTGCGGATCAAGCTCATCGCGTCGATGCTGGCGCTGCTCGGCCTCGGCATGTTCTTCATCGGCCTGGTGAGCGTCTCCGTCCTGCACGGCTACCTGATCGACCGGGTGGACAGCCAGCTCCACCTGCTCAGCGCACGCATGGAGAAGAAGGTCAGGAGCGACTGGCGCAAGGACAGGGAGACCCCGGAGCGGCCGATCCTCATCGAGTCCGACGCGATCGCGCTGGTCAAGGAGCGGGGCGGCGAGTTCGTCCCCATGCTGACCGACCGTGACGTGGACGCCAAACCGAAGCCCGTGCTCGCGGCCAAGCCGGGCCACGAGCCCTACACCGCGCCCGCGGTGAGCGGCGACGGCGAATGGCGGGTGCTGGAGACCGAGGGGCCGTGGCGCACACTCGTCGTCGCGGTGGACCTGGAAGAGGTGGACGCCATCACCCGCAGGCTCGTGCTCATCGAGCTGTGCGGCGGCGGCGGGATCCTGTTCATCCTGGCGGTGGCCGGCGTCACGATCGTGCGGCGCAGCATGCGCCCGCTGGCCGAGATCGAGCGTACGGCCGAGGCCATCGCGGGCGGCGAGCTGGGCCGCAGGGTGCCCGACGGCGACCCTCGCACGGAGGTGGGCGGCCTGGCCAGGTCGCTCAACGGCATGCTGGCCCAGATCGAGGCCGCGTTCGCCGCCAGGTCGGCCTCCGAGGCCGCGGCCCGCCGCTCGGAGGACCGCATGCGGCAGTTCGTCGGCGACGCCTCCCACGAGCTGCGCACCCCGCTCACCTCGATCCGCGGCTTCGCCGAGTACGCCAGGCAGAACCCGCAGGCCGACGCCACCGAGCTGATGCAGCGCGTGGAGAAGGCGGCGGCCCGGATGAGCCTGCTGGTGGACGACCTGCTGCTGCTCGCCAGGGTGGACCAGCAGCGCCCGCTGCGCATGCAGCCGGTCGACATGCTGGCGCTGGCGGCCGACGCCGTACAGGACGCGCGGATCCTCGCCCCCGACCGGGAGATCAAGCTCGACGTGGTCGGCGGCGCGGCGCTCATCGTCTCCGGCGACGAGGTGCGGCTGCGCCAGGTCATCAGCAACCTCGTCACCAACGCCATCGTGCACACCGAGCCCGGCTCCCCGATCGTGGTGCGGGCCGGCGGCACCGCCGACAAGGTGTTCGTCGAGGTCGTCGACAGCGGCCCGGGACTCACGCCAGAGCAGGTCGAGCACGTCTTCGAGCGCTTCTACCGGGCCGACTCCGCCCGCTCGCGCCGCCGCTCCGCCGAGGACCGCGGCAGCGGCCTGGGCCTGGCCATCGTGCAGGCCCTCGTCGAGGCTCACGACGGCACCGTCACCGTGCAGAGCTCGCCCGAGTCCGGCTCCACCTTCCGCGTCGAACTCCCACTGGCCTTGGAGTGAGCGTTCAGCAAACCCTCAGAATGCTGCGTCACCCTGGGGAGGTGACGAATGCCGAGGCGTTGATCATGGTCGTGGACGACGAGCCCAGCATCAGGGACCTGCTCGCCGCGAGCCTGCGCTTCTCCGGGTTCGAGGTGCTGACCGCCGCCGACGGCGAGGAGGCCGTCGAGGTCGCCGTACGCACCTCGCCCGACCTCGTGGTGCTCGACGTCATGCTGCCCGACCTCGACGGGTTCGAGGTGGCCAAGCGCATCGACGCGCCCGTGCTGTTCCTCACCGCCCGCGACGCCACCGAGGACAAGATCGCCGGGCTGCGGGTCGGCGACGACTACGTGACCAAGCCGTTCAGCCTGGAGGAGGTGCAGGCCAGGATCCGCGCGGTGCTGCGCCGCACCAGGGGCGACGCCGCGCCGGTCAGCAAGCTCAAGGTCGCCGACCTGGAGCTGGACGAGGAGACCCGCGAGGTGCGGCGGGCCGGGCGGCAGGTGCGGTTGTCGCCGACCGAGTTCAAGCTGCTGCACTACTTCATGATCAACGCCGGGCGGGTGCTGTCGAAGGCGCAGATCCTCGACCACGTGTGGAACTACGACTTCGGCGGCGACGCCGGCGTGGTCGAGTCGTACGTGTCGTACCTGCGCCGCAAGGTGGACGACGTCGAGCCGCGGCTCATTCACACGCTGCGCAGCGTGGGTTACGTGTTGAGAGAGCCGCCTGCGGGTTAGCGTGCAGGTATGGACCTGCTCGGCGCGCTCGAATCGCTGCGCCGGCCGCTGGACCGGGAGCTGTTCCCGCTGGCCGTCGGCGACGCCGCGGCCGATCGGCGCGCACTGCGCGCGCTGACCGGGCAGCTCGACGACTACCTGCTGCCCCGGCTGCGCGCGCTCGACGCGCCGCTGCTCGCCGTCGTCGGCGGCTCCACCGGCGCCGGCAAGTCCACGCTGGTCAACTCCCTCGTCGGCGCCGACGTCGCCGAGCCGGGCGTGCTGCGGCCCACCACGCTCGTGCCCACGCTCGTCGCCAACCCCGCCGACCGGGCCTGGTTCATGGGCAAGAACGTCCTGCCCGGCCTCTCCCGCGCCACCGGCGAGGGGCCGGGCGACCTGCGCGTCGTCACCTCGCCCGCGCTCGGGGCCGGGCTCGCGCTGCTCGACGCGCCCGACATCGACTCCGTGGTCACCGCCAACCGCGAGCTGGCCGCCCAGCTCCTGGCCGCCGCCGACCTGTGGCTGTTCGTCACCACCGCCGCCCGCTACGCCGACGAGGTGCCCTGGAGCTTCCTGCGTTCCGCCCGCGAACGCAGCACCGCGCTCGCCGTCGTACTCGACCGGGTGCCGCCCGAGGCCGTCGAGCCCGTCTCCCGCGACCTCGGCAGGCTGCTGCGCGAGAACGGCCTCGAAGGCACCCGCCTGTTCACCGTGCCCGAGACGGCGCTGCCCGACGAGAAGTCCCGGCTGCCCGCCGAGTCCGTACGGCCCATCGCCGGCTGGCTGGCCGAGCTGGCCGCCGACGCCGCCCAGCGGTCCCTGGTCGTGCGCCAGACGCTCACCGGGGCGCTCGACAGCCTCGCTCCCCGCGTGGCGTCGCTCGCCACCGCCGTCGAACGCCAGCAGGACGCCTTCGACGGGCTGCGCGCCATCGTCGAGGCCGCGTACGCGGGCGGCATGGCCGACTTCGACGAGGGCATGCGCGACGGCTCGCTGCTGCGCGGCGAGGTGCTGGCCCGCTGGCAGGACTTCATCGGCACCGGCGACATCATGCGCTCCCTGGAAAGCCGCGTCGGGTGGCTGCGCGATCGCCTCGTCGGGTTCTTCACCGGGCGAATGCCGGAGGTGCAGCTCCGCGACGCCCTGGAGAGCGGGGTCGAAACGCTCATCAGAGGCGCCGCCGACGGGGCCGCCGAGCGGGCGCTCGAAGGCTGGTCGGCCGCGCCCGGCGGCCCCGGGCTGCTCGACCGGCTCGGCGCCGTCGAGTCCGCCCGCCTCGGCCGGGCCTCTCCCGAACTCGGGCGGCGGGCCGAGGCGGCGGTGCGGGGGTGGCAGGCGTACGTGCTGGACCTCGTCCGCGAGGAGGGCGCGGAACGGCGCACCGCCGCCAGGGCGGCCTCCTTCGGCGTGAACGGCGCCGGGCTGCTGCTCATGCTGGCCGTCTTCGCCTCCACCGGCGGGCTCACCGGGATCGAGGTCGGCATCGCGGGCGGCACCAGCGTGCTGTCCCAGAAGCTCCTCGAGGCCGTCTTCGGCGATCAGGCCGTACGGACGCTCACCGCGCTGGCCCGGGAGGACCTGCGGGAACGCGTGCGGGAGCTGCTCGCCGACGAGGCGGACCGGTTCCTCGACCTCCTGGCGACCGTCGAGCCGCCCAGGGACACCGCCGACGCCCTCCGCTCGGCCGCCCGCCTCATCCAGGAACACCGCACCGAGCTCCCCGGCGCCGCCGACATGCCCGGCGCGCTCGAAGACCACCCTCTCCTGCCCGGCCCGGCCTCCGGAGCAGGCTCATCGCCGGACGCTGACCTGAGCCAAGGTGGCGAAGGCCCGCGTGGGGAGGGTGCGGAGCCGCCCGGGGACGAGGGGCGTCCTGAGCGGGGGGAGGGCGCGTGAAGCTGCTGCGCCGTAAGGAGGGGCCGTCGCTCGACTCCCGGCTCGCCGCCCTGATCGAGGCCGCCGACCTGGGGGCGGGACGGCTTCCCGACGCGGCCGTGGCGGCGGCCCGCGAGGTGGCCGGGCGCGCGGGGGCACGGCGCGAGCTGTCACTCGACCACACCGTGGTCGCCCTGGCCGGCGCCACGGGCAGCGGCAAGTCCTCGCTGTACAACGCGCTGGCCGGGAAGAAGCTCGCGGACGTCGGCGTCACCAGGCCCACGACCTCGGCCGCCCAGGCCGCCCTGTGGGACGGCGACGGCGCGGGCCCGCTCCTCGACTGGCTGGAGGTGCCGCACCGCCACTCGGCGGCCGAGCCGGGCGGCGCGGCCGGGACAGGCGGCGCGGCCGGGACAGGCGGCGCGGCCGGGACAGGCGGCGCGGCCGGGACGGGCGGTATGGGCGGCGCGGCCGGGACGGGCGAGTCCGGCTGGGCGGGCAAGCCGGGCGAGGCGGCCGATCTGGCCGGTCTCGTCCTGCTCGACCTGCCCGACCACGACTCCATCCGGCTGTCGCACCGCCTGGAGGTGGACCGCCTGGTGAGCCAGGTGGACCTGCTGGTGTGGGTGGTGGACCCGCAAAAGTACGCCGACGCCGCGCTGCACGAACGCTACCTGCGCCCGCTGGCCGGGCACCGGGACGTGACGGTGGTGGTGCTCAACCAGGTGGACCGGCTGCCTCCGGCCGCCGTCGAGCGCTGCCTCGACGACCTGCGCCGCCTCCTGGACGGCGACGGGCTGACCGGCGTCCCCGTTCTCGCCGTCTCGGCCAGGACCGGGCAGGGACTCGACGCTCTGCGTACGCTCCTCGCCGAGCGCGTCGCGGACCGCCGCTCGTGGTCGGCCCGCCTCTCCGCCGACATCACGACCGCCGCCGCCCACCTCGCCGCCGGAGAGCCGTCCGCGCCCACAGCGGGCCGGGACGCGCCCGATCGGCGGCCTGCGGGCGCGGCTGGTGGCGGGGCGGGGAAGGACGAGGGGGCCAGGCGGCTCGATGGGGCCGGGCGGGCGCTGACCGGGGCGTTGTGCGCGGCGGCCGGGGTGCCGGTGATCGTGGAGGCCGTGGCGAAGGGACACCGGCACCGCGCGGTGGTGGCCACCGGGTGGCCGGTGACGAGGTGGCTGCGGAGGTTCCGGCCGGATCCGCTGCGGCGGCTGCGCATCCAGCCGCCGCGTGGCCGGCGGGACGGGGAGGGCAGGGAGGTCGTCGGGCGTACGTCGGTGCCCGCCGCGTCGGTGGCGCAGCGCGCCCAGGTCGAGACCGCGATCAGGGACGTCGCCGAGGTGGCGGCCGACGGGCTGCCGGGCCCCTGGGCGGCCGCGGTACGGCAGGCGGCGAGGTCGCGCGCCGCCGAGCTGGCGGACGCCGTCGACCGGGTCGTGGCCACGACGGCGGCGGGCGCGACCAGGCGGCCACGCTGGTGGCGGGCGGTGAACGTCCTGCAGTGGCTGGTCTTCGCCGCCCTGCTGGCGGGCGCGATCTGGCTGGGCGTGCTGTTCGCGATGGACTATCTGCGCCTGCCGCAGCCGCCGCTTCCGACCGCCGGGCCGGTGCCGTGGCCGACGGTGCTGCTGGTGGGCGGCGCGGTGGCGGGCCTGGTCATCGCGCTGCTGTCCCGCCTCGCGGCCTGGGCGGGCGGGCGGCGCCGGGCCCGCCGTACGGCCAAGGCGCTGCGCGCGGCGATCGGCGAGGTCGGCCGCGAGCTGGTGATCGAGCCCGCCCAGGCGGAACTGGCGACCTACGCCCGCTTCACCGAGGCGCTCGAAGTGGCGCGCGGCTGAGGCCCCAGAGCCCCTCAGAGGGGGCGGCGGATGAGGGTGGCGGCGAGGGCCGCACCGCCCAGCGCGAATGCGGCGGCGGCGAGGAAGGGCGCCGAGGGGCCGACGTGCTCGCCCACCGCGCCGGCCGCCGCGGATCCCAGCGCGCCGCCGATGCCGAGCGTCGTGGACACCCAGCCGAACGCCTCCGCCTGCGCGGCGGGCGCGTACTCGTCGACGAGCAGCGACGACGTCGTGAGCGACGGGTTGAGCATGAGCCCGCCCGCGAACAGCAGCACCCAGAACACGACCAGCGCCCCCACCAGGATCAGCGGCGCCAGAATGAGCCCGAGCGCCAGCAGCAGCCCGGCCAGCCGCACCGGGACGGGCAGCCGCCAGACGCGGGCTCCGTAGGCGGCGGCGCCCGCGATGCCGCCCAGCGACAGGGCGGCCACGAGGACACCGGCGGCGGCCGGCACGTCACGGGCGGCGGCCAGCGCGGGCACGCCCACCTGCAGCGCCCCGACGACCGCGCCGAGCAAAGTGGTGACGGCCAGCAGCATGAGCATCCGCCGGTCGGCGAACACCCGTCCCCGCTGCCGTACGGCCGTGGTCCTCCCCGTGCGCAGCGCGCGGGCGAAGGCCAGCGTCCCGGCTCCGGCCGCCGCCGCGACCACGCCCAGCGCCACCGACGACGAGGTCACCGCGATCAGCAGCCCGAACGCCAGCGGCCCCATCATCATGGCCAGCTCCTGCACCAGGTAGACGAGGCTGTAGGCGGCGGTGCGCCCCTCGGCGGCCGTCCTGGCGCCCCACGCGATGCGCATGCTGACCGAGACCGGCGGCAGCCCCATGCCCGCCGTCCAGGCGAGCACCGGCAGCGGCCACCACGGCAGGCCGTCCCGGGCGCAGGCGAGCAGCGCCAGCAGCGCCGCGACGTGCAGGAGCGCCGTGCCGGCCAGCACCGGCCCGGCGCCGTGCCGGTCCATCAGCCGCCCCTGCACCGGACGTCCCATGCCCGCGCCCACCGAGAACGCCGCCGCCGCGGCCCCCGCGAAGGCCAGCGACCCGGTGGCGTGCTCCGTCACGAGCACGATGCCGACGGGCGCCACCTGCTGGGTGAGCTGAGCGAGGAACCCGAGCACGGCCTGCGCCGCGACGCCGGGCAGGCCGAGCAGCCTCCGGTAGGGGAGACCGCCCGGCCCGTCACGCGTCATGAGCCGCAGGCTACCTCGCGAAGATCACACGATCGGGCAGCCGTACAGGTTCAGCGACTTCTCGTTCTGGAAGAGCACCTTGGCGATCTCGGGGCCGCTGAGTCCTTCCCAGGCGACCAGCGAGAGCAGTTCCCTGTCGTCGTCGCTCAGCCGCTGGAACGCCTGGTACGCCGGGTCGTGCGTCCTGTCGGGCACGGCCCAGGAGGCGGCCTCCTCGCGGAGCCTGGCGGCCAGGGCGGTCCTGTGCTCCTCGGCGCGGAAGTGGTTGGCGAGCACCCGCCTGGCGACGCCGTACAGCCAGAGTCTGGCCTCCTCCTCGCGCCGGGGGATGTCGTCGAGCCGCCGCCAGGCCGTGGTGAAGGTCTCGGCGATCACGTCGGCGATGTCGTCCGGGGACGCGCGCCGCCTGACATATGTGGCGATGGCGGGATAGTGCGCCATATAAAGCTCCTCGAAGCGTTGCTCGGGCTCAGGCAGGCCCATGGAGTGGTCCTTCCGATCGGCGAACACGCCCGAGGAGATGTCCGGATATGAGAGGAGTGTTTCAGCCTGTTCCGAGCGATCGGGCCACCTCGCGGAGCGCGGCGAGGAGCGGGCGCAGCAGGGGATGGGCGTCGGAGCCCCGGCGTACGGCGGCGAAGACGCGGCGTTCGGGACCCGGCGTGTGGCGCACCACGACCCCGCGCAGCGCCATGTCGCGCAGCGCGAGCCGGGGGACGAGCGCCACCCCGGCGCCGGCACCGACCAGGGCGACCACGGCGCGGAAGTCGTCGGAGCAGTGGACGAGGTCGGGCGTGAAACCGGCCTGCTGGCAGGCGAACGTGATCACGTCGTGCACCGGGTTGCCCGGGTAGGGGCCGATCCAGGTCTCGCGGGCCAGCGACACCAGCGTCGCGGAACCGGCCAGTGGATGATCGCGGGGGAGTACCAGGTCGAACGGCTCGGCGTACAGGGGGTGGCGCGACAGGCGGCGGTCGGCGGCGTCGGGCGCGCCGCGGTACTCCACCGCGATGGCGAGGTCGGCGCGCTCGTCGAGCAGCATGGACAGGCCCTGGTCGCCCTCGGCGTCGAGGACGCGGACGCGCACGCCGGGCGCGGTGGTGCGCAGCGCGGTGATCGCGGGGGAGAGCACGGCGCTGATCGCGGTGGCGAAGCAGGTCACGGTGACCTCGCCGGCCTCGCCCGTCGTGTACGCCGCCACCTCCGCCTCGGCGCGTTCGAGCTGGGCGAGCACCTCGTTGGCATGGGCCAGCATGATCTTGCCGACGGCGGTGAGGTGCACGCCGCGCCCGTCGCGATTGAGCAGGCGGTGGCCCACCTCGTGCTCCAGCGCGGCGAGCTGCTGGGACACGGCGGAGGGCGTCAGGTGCAGCGCGGCCGCCGCGGCGGTGACCGTGCCGTGGTCGGCCACCGCCCGCAGCGTACGCAGCCGCCGCGTGTCAATCACGCTGCGAGAATACGCCGCTCGGCCGCTCCCGCGGCCCCGGCCCCACCCTGTCTCGAGTTCGGCGGGGTTCCGAGTTCGGCGGGGTTCCGAGTTCGGCGGGGTTCCGAGTTCGGCGGGGTTCCGGGTTCGGCGGGCCGGGAGCCGGGCGGAGGCTCCGGCTCGGGAACCGGAGCAGGCGGCCCTCGGAGCGCAGGCCCGAAGCCGGGGCGCGGGCCCCAGGTTCGGAGCCGGGTGGTGGTCAGGCGGCGCGGGCCTGGGTGAAGGCCTCGATCGCGCGGTCCACGTCCTCGGGCGAGTGGGCGGCCGAGAGCTGCACGCGGATGCGCGCCTGCCCGTGCGGGACGACGGGGTAGGAGAAGCCGATCACGTAGATGCCCAGGTCGAGCAGGCGCTCGGCCATGGCGGCGGCCTCGGCGGCGTCGCCGATCATCACGGGCACGATCGGGTGGTCGCCCGGCAGGATGTCGAAGCCGGCCTTCGTCATCCCCTCACGGAAGCGCGCGGTGTTGGCGCGCAGCCGTTCGCGGGCCTCGCTGGTGGTCTCCAGCAGGTCGAGGATGCGCAGCGACGCCGCCGCGATGACGGGCGCGAGCGAGTTGGAGAACAGGTACGGGCGGGAGCGCTGCCGCAGCAGCTCGCAGATCTCCTTGCGGGCCGAGACGTAGCCGCCGCTGGCCCCGCCGAGCGCCTTGCCCAGGGTGCCGGTGATGATGTCGATCCGGTCGGTCACGCCGTGCAGCTCCGGCGTGCCGCGCCCGGTGGGCCCGACGAAGCCGACCGCGTGGGAGTCGTCGACCATGACCATGGCGTCGTACCGGTCGGCCAGGTCGCAGATCTCGCGCAGCGGCGCGACGTATCCGTCCATGGAGAACACGCCGTCGGTCACGATGAGCCGCCGCCGCGCGTCCGAGGCCTCCTTCAGCCGCGACTCCAGCTCGGCCATGTCACGGTTGGCGTAGCGCAGGCGCTTGGCCTTGGACAGGCGGATGCCGTCGATGATGCTGGCGTGGTTGAGCGCGTCGGAGATCACCGCGTCCTGGGCGTCGAGCAGGGTCTCGAACACGCCGCCGTTGGCGTCGAAGCAGGAGCTGTACAGGACGGTGTCCTCCATGCCGAGGAAGTCGGACAGACGGGACTCCAGCTCCTTGTGCACCTCCTGGGTGCCGCAGATGAACCGCACGGAGGCCATGCCGAACCCCCAGCGGTCGAGCGCCTGCTTGGCCGCCTCGATCACCCGGGGGTCGTCGGCCAGGCCCAGGTAGTTGTTGGCGCAGAAGTTGAGCACCTCGCGCCCGGCCACGCTCACCTGGGAGCTCTGCGGGGTGGAGATGACGCGCTCGGGCTTGAGCAGCCCGGCCTCGGTGATCTCGTCGAGCGTCGCACGCAGCTGCTCGCGCACGTTGGTGAACATCAAGCGCTCCTGTTCATGGTCGGTACCGCTGCGAAGTCCCGCACGGCTCACTCGCTCCAGTCGAGGATGACCTTGCCGGTACGGCCGCTCGCCGCCGTGTCGAAGGCGGCGTCGAAGTCCCGGTACGAGAACCGGTCGGTGATCACCGGGGTGAGGTCGAGGCCCTTCTCCAGCAGGACCGACATGTTGTACCAGGTCTCGTACATCTCGCGGCCGTAGACGCCCTTGATGGTGAGCATGGAGGTGACGACCGTCGACCAGTCGATGGCGAACTCCTCGGCGGGCAGCCCCAGCATGGCGATCTTGCCGCCGTGGGTCATGCTCGCGATCATGTCGCGCACGGCGACCGGGTTGCCGGACATCTCGAGCCCCACGTCGAAGCCCTCGCGCAGGTGGAGCTGCCGCATGCCCTCGGTGATGGAGGAGCGGGCGACGTTCACGGCCAGCGTGACGCCGAGCTTGCCGGCCAGGTCGAGCCGTTCGTCGCTGACGTCGGTGATCATCACGTTGCGCGCGCCGACGTGGGTGGCGACGGCGGCCGCCATGAGGCCGATCGGGCCCGCCCCGGTGATCAGCACGTCCTCGCCGACCAGGGGGAACGACAGCGCGGTGTGCACGGCGTTGCCGAAGGGGTCGAAGATGGCGGCGACGTCGGGGTGCACGGGGGTGCGGTGGACCCACACGTTGGTGGCGGGCAGCGTGACGTACTCGGCGAAGGCGCCGTCCCTGTTGACGCCGAGCCCGATCGTGTTGCGGCACAGGTGGCGGCGGCCCGCCATGCAGTTGCGGCACTTGCCGCAGACGATGTGGCCCTCGCCGCTGACGAGGTCGCCGACCGCGATGTCCTCGACGCCGGGCGCGACCTCGACGACCTCGCCGCTGAACTCGTGGCCCACGATGAGCGGGAGCTCCAGCGTGTGGCGCGCCCAGTCGTCATATTTCCGGATATGCAGGTCCGTGCCGCAGATCCCGGTGCGCAGCACCCGGATCTTCACCTCGCCGGGACCGACCTCCGGCTCGGGCACGTCCACCAGCCACAGGCCAGGCTCGGCCTGGTTCTTGACCAGCGCTTTCATGACGTCGCTCCCCCTGTCACAACCTACTGACGAGACCCCGGCCCGTCACCCCGCCGCCCCGCAGGGCCGGCGAGCCGCCGGATGTGACTCGTCGGAACGCACTGTGCCGCTTCGGCTCGGGACGTGTCCATCGAGGAGTTCTTAAGTGCCCCCACAGCTCCGCTTCACGCGGCCCCGCACCAGGTGGATCGGTTCTCGCGGCTGCCGCAGAAAGGCCGGCTCCCGTCGCGTGGCCACGCGCGGAGCCGCATCCGCCGCACGATGGCCGGCCCGCTTCGCGCGGCCCCGTGGCGGGTTGATCCGGCCGGCCCGCTTCGGGCGGCCCCGCGGCGGGTGGGTAACTGGCAGAATTAGCCAATCGACTTGGGATAAACGGAGGGAGCCCGGATGACCCGGCAGAGCGGCGACGCCTCCCTCCTGCGCAGGCTCAACTCGGCGGCGATCCTGCGCGTCTTGCGCGAGAGCGGCCCGTCCACCGTGTCCGAGCTGGCGGGCGCGGCCCGGGTGTCCCGCCCCACGGCCGAGGTCATCGTGGACGAGCTGGTCGCGGGCGGCTGGGCGGAGGAGTGCGGCGACGAGCCCGCCGACCGCAGGCGGGGCCGCCCGGCGCGGCGCTTCAGGTTCCGGGCCGCGGCCGGTCACGTGGCGGGGGTGGGCGTCGGATCGTCCTGGCTGCGTGCGATGGTGAGCGACCTCGACGGCACGGTGGTGGCCGCCCATCGCGTACGCCACCACGCCTCGATGCCCGCCGCCGATCGGCTCGACGCCATCGCGGGGCTGGTCGAGACGGTGGCGGCGCAGGCCGGGCTGCCGGTGTCCGGCCTCGCGGCGGTGTGCGTCGGCACGACGGGCACGGTCGACGGCTCGGGCCGGGTGGTCAAGAGCGTCGCGCTGGCCGGCTGGACGGGGCTCGACCTGCGCGGCGAGCTGGCCCGCAGGCTCCCCGCCGCCGTGCTGGTCGAGAACGACATGCGCCTCGCGGTGCTGGCCGAGCGCTGGCGCGGGCGGGCGCGCGGCCACGACGACGTGGTCTACCTGTTCACCGGCAGCAGGCTCGGCCTGGGCCTGCTGATCGGCGGCCGGCCGCACAGGGGCGCGCACGCGGCGTCGGGCGAGATCGGCCGCCAGGCCGGCGACCACTGGCTGGCGCACCGCCACGTCGTCGACTACGCGCTCGCCGCCGAGCCGGGGGAGATGCGCTCGCAGCGCGAGGCCGCCGAGTTCGCGATCGAGCGGGCGCGCGCCGGGGACGAGAAGGCCGTGGCCGCCGTCCGCGCGTTCGCCCGGCATCTCGGCGACGGCCTGCTCACCGTGGTCAGCCCGCTCGACCCGGAGCTGGTGGTGATCGGCGGTGTCCTGGCCGAGGCCGGTGACCTGCTGCTCGGGCCGATCGCGGAGCGTTTCGCGGACGTCTGCCTCTACCCGCCGCCGGTGGTGGCATCGACGCTGGGCAGCGAGTGCGTCGTGCTCGGCGCGGTGAGGTGGGCGCTCGACCACGCTGAACGCGACCTCTTTACGCTGCCCGCTTGACCGATGGAATGCGCGTTCGTGCGCGATCCGCCGGTGTCTTGACCGGCTTCGGAAGATCGTGCCAGATTTAAGCAAACAACTTACGTAAAGCAGAGGGCTGCCCCGGCCCTGACGTGACGCCGGCTCGCAGCGACCGCGGGAAGGACATCAGTGGAAGATCTGCGCATCGGAGTCATCGGGCTCGGCCTGCGGACCAGCATCGCCCTGGCCGCCGACCGGCCGGGCGAGGGCGCCGTGGTGGCCGCCCTGTGCGACATCGACCCCGCCGTGCTCAAGCGGCAGTCCGCGACGTTCCCCTCGGCCGGCTTCCTCACCCAGGACCACCGCGAGCTGCTCGCCAGGCCCGACATCGACGCCGTCATCGTCAACACCCCCGACGACACGCACGAGGCGCTGGCCATCGACGCGCTGCGCGCCGGCAAGGCCGTCTACCTCGAAAAGCCGATGGCCATCACCATCGACGGCTGCGACGCCATCCTGCGCACCGCCCGCGAGACCGGCACCCGCCTGTACGTCGGGCACAACATGCGCCACATGGGCGTCGTCCGGCTGATGCGCGACATCATCGCCAAGGGCGTCATCGGCGAGCCCAAGACCGTCTGGGTGCGCCACTTCGTCGGTTACGGCACCGAGTTCTACTACAAGGACTGGCACGCCGACCGCACCCGTACGACGGGGCTGCTGCTGCAGAAGGCCACCCACGACATCGACGTCGTCCACTGGCTGGCCGGCGGCTACACCACCAGGGTCAACGCGCTCGGCGACCTGCTGCTCCACGGCGACCTGCCGCGCCGCGCCCCGGGCACGCCCCGGCCGGACGCTTGGCTGCTGGAGGACGACTGGCCGCCCACCGCGCGCAAGGACCTCAACCCCGTCGTGGACGTCGAGGACGTCTCGGTCATGAACATGCGGCTCGACAACGGCGTCATCGCGGCCTACCAGCAGTGCCACTTCACGCCCGACTACGTGCGCAACTACACGGTCATCGGCTCCGAGGGCCGGCTGGAGAACTTCGGCGACGGGCCCGGGGCCACGGTCAAGGTGTGGAACACCGGGCCCACGCACTATCGGGAGGACTGCGACATCGCGTACAAGGTGCCCGACGCGAAGGGCACGCACGGCGGCGCGGACGTGCAGATCATGTCGGAGTTCATCCGGTTCGCCAGGGAGGGCGGGGTGACCGACACCTCGCCGGTGGCGGCCAGGATGAGCGTCGCGGCCGGCTACCTCGCCACGCGCTCGCTGCGCGACGGCGGCGTGCCGTACGACGTGCCGCCCCTGGACGCCGACCTCGCCGCCTACTTCGACCGCGGCCAGCAGGACACCGCCTGAGACGCCTACGCGCAGGAGCGACCGGCTCGCCCGGCCGCTCCGTCGCGTGGAGCCAGATGCCTTCGCCGGGGTGACTGGCGGGTTCCGCCTGGGGTTTCGCCCTGTGGGGCTTGACGCTTTCGCGCTCGGGGCCGAAGCCGCCGGTGCCGCCCGCGTTCCGGCGGGCGGCGGCGCGCGGCTTCAGGGGCCCGGCCTTCAGCGGGCGGAGTGGGGATCGGCGTCAGCGGCGCTCGGTCTCGGTCGGCTGCTTGTCGAGGTCGCCGAGCGGTGACGGCTCGGGGACGGACTGGGTGAGCTGGCGCGGGCCGGTGGAGTCGCCCTCCTGGGCGTCGGCGACCGCCTCGGCCGCCGCCTCCGCCGCCTTGGCGAGCTCTTCGTCCGCGGCGGAGGTCTCGGGCAGGTCCTCCCTGGTCGCGGTGCGGGGCAGCGCCTCGGTGAACGCCTTGGACACGCCCTGCAGCGCGGAGGTGACCTCGCTGGGAATCACCCAGAACGTGTTGCCGCTGCCCTGGGCGAGCTGCGGCAGCACCTGGAGGTACTGGTAGGCGAGCAGCTTGGGGTCGGGGTCGTTGCGGTGGACGGCCTGGAAGACCTGGTCGATGGCCCGCGACTGGCCTTCGGCCTCCAGGATCGCGGCGGTGCGCTGGCCCTCGGCCCGCAGGATGCGGCTCTGCTTGTCGCCTTCGGCGGTGAGGATCTGCGACTGCCGCTGGCCTTCGGCGGTGAGGATGGCGGCCCGCTTGTCGCGCTCGGCCCGCATCTGCTTCTCCATCGCGTCCTTGATGGTCTTGGGCGGGTCGATGGCCTTGATCTCGACGCGGTTGACGCGGATGCCCCACTTGCCGGTGGCCTCGTCGAGCACGCCGCGCAGCTGGCTGTTGATGGTGTCGCGGGAGGTGAGGGTCTTCTCCAGGTCCATCGAGCCGACGACGTTGCGCAGCGTGGTGACCGTGAGCTGCTCGACCGCCTGGATGTAGTTGGCGATCTCGTACGCCGCCGCCCGCGGGTCGGTGACCTGGAAGTACAGCACGGTGTCGATCTCGACGACGAGGTTGTCCTCGGTGATGACCGGCTGGGGGCGGAAGGAGACGACCTGTTCGCGCAGGTCGATCATGGGGTAGACGCGGTCGATGTACGGGATGACGAAGTTCAGGCCGGGCTTGAGCGTGCGGTGGTAGCGGCCGAGCCGCTCGACGTTGCGCGCCCGGGCCTGCGGGACGATCCGCACCGCTTTCAGCAGCGTGATCACCGCGAACAGGATGACGAACACTCCGACCAGCAACAGCGGGTCCATGGATCACTCCCGGGGATATACGAGGGCTGTCGCCCCTTCGATCTCGATGACGTCGACGGTCGCCCCGGCGGGGATCACCAGGGTTTCGTCATAGGCGCGCGCCGACCACTCCTCGCCCCCGATGCGCACGCGACCGCCCCTGCCCGTCACCTCGGAGACGACGTAGGCGGGTTTGCCTACGAGCGCTTCCACGCCGAACCGTTGCAATTGCGGTTGTTTCACATGGCGCATCGCGATGGGCTTGAGCACCAGCAATCCGGCGGTGGACGTCAGGGCGAAGAACAGTAACTGCAGGGGAACGGGCAGCCCGATGGCCGCGGTCGCGGCGGTGAGCAGGGCGGCGACCCCGAGCAGACCAAGGGACGCCGTCAAAGTGAAGATTTCGGCCACACCGAGGACGATCGCGAGGATTACCCAGATGACCCATTCGTCCATGTCGGCCCTCCTTTAGGTATAACGGGCCTGCGCTCTTATCTGGTTCCCCCAATGTCCACCGTAATCCTGATTTCAACCCCTCGGCACCACACCGCGCACGGCCACGGTCCGCGGCAGCGCGCTTCCCTGCCGCCATTTCTCCCACGACAGTTGCCAGTAGCCCCACCCGTTGTGCCATTCGAGCGGCCGGTCGGTGCCGGTGATGAGCACGGGGTCACCGCGCAGTGAGGTCTCGTAGAACCACGCGGCCTGGTCGGGGCGGGCGTTGACGCAACCGTGACTGACATTGACCCTGCCCTGGGCCCAGACGTTGTCTTTTGCGTGCACGTATTCACCGCTGTCGGAGATGCGTACGGCGTGGTCGATCATCAGGTCGTAATAACCGGGATCGCCTTTTTCCCTGCCGGGCGAGATCATCCGGACCGGATGACCCTTGTCCATGGTCAAATGCCATCCGCTGGTCGTGGTGTATTCGACGGTGGTGGCCATGCCGGCGCTGATGGCCATGCGCTGGGCCACCTTTCCGTCGCGGTAGACGATCATCCGGTGGGTCCTGGTGTCGATGGTGCTGGTCTGCTTGCGGCCCACGGTGAAGGTGAACGTGGTGTCGGTGCCCCCGAAAAGGCCGTCGCCGCCGCGCACGCCGGCCAGGTGGGCGGTGACCGTGACCCGCTGCCGCGGTGTCCAGAACCAGCGGGGGCGGTAGGCGACCCTGGCGTCGTCGAGCCAGCGCCAGGCGCCCTCGACGGGGGCGGCCGTGCGCACTTCGAGCGCCTGCTCCACGGCGGCGCGGTCGCGAACCGGGGTGTCGAACTCCAGGATGATCGGCATGCCGACGCCGACGGTCTCGCCGGGCAGCGGCGTGGTGCGGGCCACGTGGAAGGTGCTGGAGACCGCGCGCGTGCGGATGCGGCCCATGGCGACCGTGGCGGGCGCGCCCTCGCGGGTGGCGGTGGCGGTGACCGTGTATTCGGTGGCGGGCTTGAGCGTCCAGCTCGTACGCCACGTCGTGCGCGAGGCGTCGAGCCGCCCCGGCACCGGCTCGCCGCCCTGATAGACGAGCACCTGGCTGAGCGTGCCGCCCTGGGCCCTGACGATCAGGCCGCGGTCGGGCCTGGCCCGCTTGCTGTCGAACGGCGGCCAGACCCGCACGACGGGCGGCGCGGCGGGGGCCTGCGCCGTGACGGACGAACACCCGCAGACCAGGAGGAAGGCGACACAGAACATCGCAGCACGACGCATGTGACTCCTGCTTTCCGAGGGAGAGGGAGCTCCCAGGGTAGCGGTGTGTCACGAGGTAAGCACGTCGAGTTACTTATCCGACGGTTCCGGAAACCTCCCCGAGGGTCACCTCGCCGGCCGTGGCCCGGATCGTGACCGTGTCGCCGTCTTCGAGGAACGTGCGGGTCTCGCCCCCGGCCAGCTTGATCGGGTCGGCCCCGTTCCAGGTCAGCTCCATGAGGGAGCCGCGCTGACCGCGCTCGGGGCCGGAGATCGTGCCGCTGGCGAACAGGTCGCCGGTGCGCAGCGAGGCGCCGTTCACCGTCATGTGGGCGAGCATCTGGTCGGGCGTCCAGTACATGCCGGAATAGGGCGGACGGGAGATCACCTCGCCGTTCAGCAGCACCTCAAGGGTGATGTCGAGCCCCCAGTCGCCCTGCCGCCGCAGGTACGCGGCCGGCTCGGGGTCCTGCGCCCGCCCCGGTACGCGCGGCAGCGCCTCCAGCGGCGTCACCCAGGGCGAGATCGACGTGGCGAACGACTTGCCGAGGAACGGCCCGAGCGGCACGTACTCCCAGGCCTGGATGTCGCGCGCGCTCCAGTCGTTGACCAGCGTCACCCCGAACACGTGCTCTTCGAGCGGCCCCGCGGGCTCGCCGGGCTCGGTCGGCACGCCGACCACGAACCCCAGCTCCGCCTCGATGTCGAGCTTCCTGCACGGTCCGAAAACGCCGGGCCCGAGCTGCCCGCTCGGCCTCCTGACCGGCGTGCCGGAGACCACGACCGTGCCCGCCCTGCCGTGGTAGCCGACCGGAAGGTGCCGCCAGTTGGGCTGCAGCGGCTCGGTTCCGGGGCGCAGGATCTGCCCGAGCGCGCTCGCGTGCTCCAGCGAGGCGTAGAAGTCGACGTAGTCGGCCACCTCGAACGGCATGTGCAGGCGCACCTGGTCGAGCGGGATCAGGTGGTCCTCGATGACCGCCAGGTCGGTGGTGAGCTTGGTGCGGATCAGCTCCCTGGTGGCGTGCCAGGCCGCGTGCCCCCTCGCCATGAACGGGTTGAGCGAAGGCGCGGCGAAGATCTCGTCGTGCAGCGCGGGCGCGAGGTCGAGCACCCTGTCGCCGTACCTGACGCCGACCCTGGGCCGCTCCCCTGGACAGGAGAAGACCCCGTACGGCAGGTTGCCGACACCCCAGCTCACCGGGTGCCCTCCTCGATCAGTCCGAGCGCGCGCAGGTCGTCGAGCGGCGCGGTGGTGTTGCACGAGCCGTAGCTGACCAGTAGCCGCCGGGCGCGCTCCGCGGTCTCGTCGGACACGGCGCGGGCCATGTGCACGAGGCGGGTCACGTCGGTCGTGCGCAGCACGTGCGTCGGGTCGCGTCCCTCGACGGCCTCGCAGACTGCGAGCAGCAGGTTGAGGAAGCCGTGGCGGTCGACGCCGAGCGAGGGGTCGAAGTGGCGTACGGCGTGGTGCAGCCCGGCCGTCGCCTTGAACGGGATGCCGGTGTCCGCGCAGGACTTGATGAACTGCGCGAGGTGCTCGGCCGGCGGGAACTCCTCGGCCGACGCACCGCCGCAGCGCACCTTCAGCCCGGTGCCGGGCGGCACGTCGCCGGCCGCCTTGTGCGCGGGCACCTCGGCGAACAGCCGCACGCCCGAGGGCAGGCCGAGCCGCGCGGCCAGCTCTTCGACCGTGCTGTCCGGCGGCAGCCTGGTCTCGACGTAGTCCACCGGCAGGTCGCCGAAGTCGGGCAGCTCGTCGGTGTCGGCGATGAGCCCGATGCGGCGCGGCCGGTAGCCGGAGCCGCGCAGCCGGTCGAGCCGGCTCGCCGGGCAGAGGAAGCGGTGGGTGAGCACCTCGTGGCCGTGCTCCAGGTCGCGCCGGTTGCGGGCCAGCGCCTCGGTCATGTGCAGGGACGACGGCGGGAACAGTCCCGCGTCGTCGACGAGTGCGGCGTAAAGTTTCATCGTGCCCACGTCCAGGCATAGTCGGGGTCCTCGCAGGACAGCGCGCCCTGCCCGAGGTCCAGCGGGCGGAAGGTGTCGACCATGACGGCCATCTCGGTCGTCGCGGTGACGCCGCGCGACACGGCGTCGATCACCGCCTCGACCGCGCCGGGCTGCGGCCCGTGGGTGAAGCCCGCGGGGTGCAGCGAGATGGAGCCGACGTCGATGCCGGAGCCCGCCCGCGCCGAGTAGTCGCCGCCCACGTAGAACATGAACTCGTCGGAGTCCACGTTGTGGTGGTTGTACGGGATCGGCACCGCCTCGGGGTGGTAGTCGAGCGGCCGCGGGCAGAACGAGCAGACCACGAACCCGGGTCCCTCGAACGTCTGGTGCACGGGCGGCGGCGCGTGCGTCTTCTTCACGATCGGCTCGAAGTCGTTGATGTTGAACGCGTACGGGTAGAGGTAGCCGTCCCAGCCGACCACGTCGAACGGGTGGTGGCGGTAGACGAGCCGGCTCAGCCCGCCGCGGGTGCGCACCAGCACCGGCACCTCCTCGCCCGAGACGATGTACGGCTCGGTGGGCGCGCGCAGGTCGCGCTCGCAGTAGGGGGCGTGCTCGAGGAACTGGCCGTACTGCGACAGGTAGCGCTTGGGCGGCCTGATGTGCCCGGACGCCTCGATGGCCAGCACGTTGACCTGCCCGTCGGGCACCCAGCGGTGGATGGTGCCGGTCGGGACGATCACGTAGTCGCCCTCGCCGGCCTCGATGACGCCGTAGGTGGACTCGAAGCGCACCCGCCCGCGCTGCACGTAGACGCACTCGTCGCCCATGGAGTTGCGGTAGAGCTCGCTCGGCCGGTCGCTGGTGGCGTACGAGAGCCGGACGTCGGCGTTGCCCGCCAGCACCATGCGTCCGGTGACGAGGTCGCCCGCGCTGGCGAGCTCCTGGGTGCGGAAGTGGCGGGGCGAGAGCGGCAGGTTGGGCCGCAGCGCGGTCTCCACGGACGGGGTGACGGCCTCGGCCTTGACGATGGCCGTCGGCAGGTGGCGGTGGTAGAGCAGCGAGGAGTCGGACGAGAAGCCCTCTTCGCCCATCAGCTCTTCGGCGTAGAGGCCGCCGTCCGGACGTCTGAACTGCACGTGCCGCTTTCGCGGCACCTCTCCCACGACGCGGTAGTACGGCATTCAGCCTCCATAGATGTCCGCTTATCGGACGGCAATGTCCTCTATGTGGAACCACCGTCCGTCATCGGCATGGAGATGTCAACCGAGCCCGGCGGTCAGCTCCGCGGCCAGCTCGGCTGCCGCCGCCACCACGCGCGGCCCCGTGGACTCCTCCAGGGGGCCGAACGTCACCACGCCCACCGACGCCTCCAGCCACGGCAGGCCGGTGACGGGCGCGGCGACGCCGCGAGCCCCCTCCTGCAACTGCCCCTCCGTGACGAAGTAATCGCGGTGGTCGTGCCCACCGTCGCGCAGCGCCAGGATCGCCCGCCCCGCCGCGCCCTTGGTGAGCGGATGGCGCGAGCCCTCGCGGTAGGCCACGTGCATGTCGGTCCACGACGGCTCGACCACCGCCACGGCCAGCCCCTCGTCGCCCTCGGCCACCGTCAGATGCGCGGTCGCGCCCACGTCCTCGGCCAGCCGCCGCAGCGTCGGCGTGGCCGCCGCGCGCAGCAGCGGCTGCACGGCCTGGGCCAGCGCGAGCACCCCGAACCCGAGGTGCACCCGGCCCTCGGCGTCCCTGCGGACGAAGCCCTCGGCCAGCAGCGTCGTCAGCAGCCGGTAGACCACGGGCCTGCTCAGCGACAGCTCGCCGCTCAGCTCGGTCGGCGTGCGCCCGCCCTTGCCGTCGGCGAGCAGGCGCAGCAGGCGGAGCCCGCGTTCGAGGGTCTGAGCGGATTCTGCGGCCATGCGACCGATTATCCAGCCGGCCGCAGGTCGTGGTGACGCTGCGCTGCTGAAGGGGTACGTAAGGGCAGGGGACGGAGCCGGGGGGTTGAAAAATGCGCATGTGGTGGGTTCTGCTGCTCGCCGGGCTGGCGGTGTGCGCGCTGTCGCCTGCCGTGCCGCCGCTCACCGCGAACCTCGTCCACTGGGCCTCGCTCACCACTCCGCGAAGCGGCGCCCTGGTCGAGGACACCTTCTACCTCACCCAGGGCATCGAGGTCAGCCAGCGGCTGCTGCCCAGGGCCAAGGGCGTCACGTTCACGCCCGCCGACCTCGCCTCCGGGCTGCGCGTCGACGCAGGGGGCCGCCTCTACGGCAGGCCCGAGCGGCCCGGCACGTACGTCGCTCCCGTGCGCATCTGCTCGGAGGGCTCCTGCGAGGAGCAGGAGCTGACGCTGGTGGTGCTGGCGTACGAGCCGTGGGAGCCGCGCGAGCTGACCTTCCCGGGGCGGGTCGGCATGCCGCTCGACGGCGAGATCGGCATCAACGGCGGCCCGAGCGGCGTGATCCCCACCTTCACCGTCACCGACCACGACAAGGTGCCCGCGGGGGTCAGCATCGGCCCCGACGGCCACGTGAGCGGCGTGCCGGTCAAGCCCGGCATCTCCGAGGTGCCGGTGCGCATCTGCGTGGCCGGCAACTGCGCGGGCGTCGTCGTCCGCCTGATCGTCGTGTGATCGCTCTTGCGGCGGCCCGGTTTTGTGGTCACCGTGGAGGCATGAAATCGGTCATTGTGGTCGGAGCGGGTATTTGGGGGACGTCTCTGGCGTTGCGGCTCGCCGAAACCGGCTGGCAGGTGACGCTGGTCGAGCAGCACAAACCGGGCCACGTACGGCAGTCCAGCGCCGGCGAGACCCGGCTGCTGCGCTGCTCGCACGGAGCCGACGACTGGTACGCCCGCCTCGCCTGGCAGGCCAGGGAGGGCTGGCTGCGGCTGGGCGAGCGCGCGGGCGAGGAGCTGTACATCGAGGCGGGCATGGTGTGGTTCGCCAGGACGCCCGACGGGTGGGAGCACGCCAGCGCCCAGGTCCTGAAGAATTTGGACATCGGGTGTGAGGTGCTGGACCCCGGCGACGGCGGCCGCTTCTTCCCCGAGTTCCGCGGCGACGACCTCAGCTTCCTGCTCTGGGAGCCCAACGCGGGTGTGCTGCGGGCCAGGCGCGCCACCCAGGTCACCGCCGCCCTCGCCAGGGACGCGGGGGTGCGGCTGGTCAGGGGCAGGGCGACGCCGGTCCCCGGCGACGGGACGCCGTACCGGAGCGCCGTCGAGATCGAGGGCGAGACGCACCGGGCCGACAGGGTGGTCTGGGCGTGCGGCGCGTGGCTGCCGCAGCTCTTCGACGGCCTGCCGATCACCGTGACCAAGCAGGACACCTTGCACTTCGCGGTCCCGTCCGCGTGGTCGCTGCCCGAGACGCCGGCCTGGGTGGACTACGGCGCCTCCGCCTACGGCCACGGCGACGTGGACGGGACCGGCATGAAGGCCACCTCCGACGCCGAGGGCCCGCCGTACGAGCCCGAGCACGGCTCGCGCGCCGTGGACCCCGAGAGCATCGAGCAGGCGCGCGCCTACCTGCGCCGCCGCTTCCCCGGCCTCGCCGGCGCGCCGGTGCTGTTCAGCCAGGTCTGCCAGTACGCGCTGACACCCGACGCCGAGTGGCTGCTGACCGAGGTCTCGCCCGGCGTGTGGGTGCTGGGCGGCGACTCGGGGCACGGCTTCAAGCACGGCCCCGCCTGGGCCGGCTACGTGGCGGGCGTGCTCGACGGCGCGTACGAGCCGGAGCCGCGCTTCGGCGACCACCCGCGCACCCCCAGCCGGGGGCTGCGCACCAGCGGTCAGACCTGGTAGCTCACAGCGGGCTCGCGTCGGGCTGCCCGGCGGCGCTCGCCTCCGGCCGGGGCGCGCGCAGATTGCGCACCCCGGGGGAGAGCAGCGCCGCCAGCGTGGAGATCACGATCATGGCCGCGCAGCCGAGCAACGACTCCCGGGTGCCGATGAACGTCGCCGCCGGCCCGGCGAGCAGCAGCCCGGCGGGGCCGAACATCAGCGAGCCGAGCACGTCGTACGAGCTGACCCGCGACAGCGACTCCGGCGGCACCTCGCGCTGCATCGTGGTCTGCCACAGCACGCCGAAGACGTCGAAGCAGACGCCGAGCACGAACGCCGAGCCCACGATCGCCCAGAGCGGCGCGCCCACCCCGAGCACCACGTACGGCAGGGCGGGCGGCAGGCACAGCAGCACCGCGACCAGGATGGGTCTGCGCGGGCGCAGCCGCAGTGACACCAGCACCCCGGCGATCGTCCCCACGGCCTCGCCGGTGAGGAACGCCGACCAGGCGGCGGGCCCGCCGAGCGACTCCTTGGCCATCAGCGGCCCGAGCACGCCGTGCCCGGCCTGCGCCGCCATGACCAGCACCGAGAACTGCGCGACCACCACCCAGATCCACTGGCGGGAGCGGAACTCGCGCCAGCCCTCGCGCAGGTCGGCGATGACCGAGTGGGACTCCTGGGGAGCGCGCTCGCCGGGCTTGAGCCGCAGGTCGGCGATCAGCGCGGCGGCCACGGCGAACATCGCGCCGCTGACCGCGAGCGCCCAGCCGCCGCCGAACAGCACGACCGTGGCGCCGCCGAGCACCGCGCCGGCCACCCGGGAGGAGTTGGCGCCCAGGCCGAGCAGCGCGTTGCCGGTCTGCAGCCGGTCGGCGGGCACGACCTCGGGGATGATCCCGGTCAGCGCGGGATAGGTGACCGCGCCGGCCACCCCGGTCAGCGCCGCCGCCGCGGCCAGTGCGGGCAGCGGGGTCCAGCCGGTCAGCAGCATGACCGCCAGCGCCGCGTAACCGGTGGCCATCACCAGCTCCCCGGCCATCATCACCCGCTGGCGCGGCATGCGGTCCGCGATCACGCCGCCGAGCAGCATGAACGCGATCAGGGGCAGCGACTGGGCGGCGAGCACCACCGACAGGGTCGAGGCGGTGGCGCCGGGCAGGTTGAGCACGCCGAACGCCAGCGCCACGGGGGCGAACGCGCTGCCCAGCATGGAGATGGTCCGCGCGGACAGCAGCAGGGCGAAACGGCGGTCCCGAACCAGCCCCAGATCGCCGAGTTGGGAACGCACGTGCCTGACCCCCTGATACATGCCAAACTCCGTCATTGTGTCTCAGCGGGCGGCCGTTGTCTCCGACATTTTCCCGGGGTCGCCCAAGCGGGGAACGCGCAGGTGAAGCCGATGACGGCGGGCGAATGAACGGCCGGTGCACGGCGTCCACAGCGACGGCTACAGGCCGTGGAGAAACGGGTGAAAAACGTTACTGATCTCGTTGAATGATGATGATCGTCCGGATAGTGTGCGATATGCCAACGATCACCCCCTGGAAGTAAAGGTGCCATGAGACGGCGGCTACGGCAGGTCATCATCATCGGGCTCACCCTCTCCCTGCTCGGCATCGGCGTTCCCGCGTGGTCGGAGGACGACGACCGCAACTGCAACGACCTGATGGCCGCCGACACGCCGGCGTTCGTCGTCTGCACCTGGCTCGCCAAGCCCGACGAGGCCGCCGACATCGCCAGGTTCTGGCTCGACGACGACGGCCAGAACATGATCGACTCCGGCCCGCTCGACCGGATCTCCCTCGACTGCCAGGAGCCGGGCACCGAGTGCCCGACCGGCGGTGAGGGCGACGGCGAGATGCACGACGTCGGCGCCCCCGACGTGCCGGGCGCCGAGGACGGCGGCACCCCCGAGTGCCGGAACGGCGAGGAGTGCTACGTCGACCCGACGGGCGTCACCGTCGCCGAGAAGAGCGCCGCCAAGGCCACCCCGGCCGGCCAGGCCGCGCAGGCCGCCGCCCAGACCCCGATGCGCGTCTGGATCGACACCGAGCTCGCCGACGACTACAAGGCGGGCAGGCTCGACGAGGGCGTCAAGAAGATCGCCGCGCTGGTCGCCGCGCAGCCCGGCGTCGTGGGCGTCAGGTTCACCTCGCAGCTCGGCTACAACCAGACCTTCGGCACCGCCGAGGAGCTGGACGCGTTCGTCAGCCAGGCCTCGGCCGCGCTGCGCAAGGTGCTGCCGGGCAAGAAGCTGTCGGCGCACACCGTGGTGCCGCTGTTCGGCTGCGGCGCCAACGAGGACTGCAAGACCGCGATGACCGAGAAGTATCCGCTGCTCGACCCCGAGCGCATCGGTGCCTGGCTGAGCAAGGGCTACATCGACCAGCTCGCGCTGGACGACGGCCACCTCGCCACCCTGTACGCCACCTGGCAGATCGACGCCAAGGAGGCCCAGCGCAACCAGTGGATCCAGGTCCGCGCCCGCGCCTGGGACGCCTACGCTCAGATCGCCGCCGAGGACGCCACGTTCGCCGGCGCCCAGCTCACCGGCGAGCAGCTCACCCAGGCCATCTCCGAGCGTGTCGCCGCCCCGCTGCAGGACGCCGCCGCCCAGACCGTCACCCTGTGGACCCGCTGGCAGGACGCGAGCGGCGAGGTCCACCGGGTCTACGGCGAGAAGTGGCAGGCCGGCGACACCTGGGAGCAGCTCAAGAAGCTCGGCTCCATCCGGCCCCGCCTGGCCACCCTCTACGACCCGGCCCACCCCGAGGTGGACCCGGCCACCGACCTGAAGCACCTCTCCGAGGTGTTCGGCCAGGTGTACCTGCACGCCGCCTGACGCATCCCGCCGCCGGCTTCACGAAGGCCGGGCGCCCCTCCGCCGGGGGCGCCCGGCCTTCGGCTTTCCCGGTCGTTTCCCGGCCGGGGGCGGCCGGGCCCTCGGTACGTTGTCGGCCGTCCGATAAGTCGGTAAAGCGGTGGTTCGGTATCTTGCGTACCTGCGTAGGACCCCCGACAACCTGCGAAAGAAGGGAACGGCACGTGCCCGACGACCCCGGCCTCCAGGCGCTCCGCGAGGCGGCCCGCCTGTCCCCGGACAACCTGCCACTTCGCCGGCACCTCGCCGGGCAGCTCCTGGCCAAGGGCTATCTCGCCGACGCCGAGGCCGAGTTCAGGGCGGCGCTCAAGCTCTCGCCCGGCGACCCGGAGATCATCGCCGGGCTGGCGGAGGCGTTCATCAGGCAGAGCTCGTACGGCGCCGCGCTGGCCGCGCTCGAACCGCTGCTCGCCGAGCCCGGCTACCCGCCCGCGATCGGTGTCCTGGCGGCACGGGCGCTGGCGGGCGAGGGCGACCTGGCGCGGGCCGCGTACCGGTACTTCGAGGCGATCTCCAGGGATCCTTCGCTCGCCGATCCCGAGTTCGCCGCCCGGCTGAACCCGCCGGCCCCTCCGCAGCCCCAGCCTTCCGCCCAGCCGCGGACACCGCCCGGCGCCGCCGCGCAACCCGTCGCCCAGACGCCGGACGGCTCCGCCACGGCGTTCACCACCACCCCCGCGGTCCCGCACGGGCAGCCGATGGTCAACCCGCGGCCGGGCTCGCCGCCCGAGCCCGACAGCACCGCCGAGGTGGAGCAGACCGGGCTGACGTTCGCCGACGTGGCGGGCATGGAGCAGGTCAAGGAGGCGCTGCGGATCAAGCTGCTGCTGCCGATCCAGCAGCCGGAGCTGTTCGCCGCGTTCGGCAAGCGCGCGGGCGGCGGCGTCCTGCTGTACGGCCCGCCCGGCGCCGGCAAGACCCACCTCGCCAGGGCGGCGGCGGGCGAGCTCGGCGTGTCCTTCATCAGCGTCGGCCTCGCCGACATCCTCGACATGTACATCGGGTCGAGCGAGCGCAACCTGCACGCCACGTTCGACATGGCCCGCCGCAACCGGCCCTGCGTGCTCTTCTTCGACGAGGTGGACGCGCTCGCCGCCCGCCGCTCCGACATGCGCCAGGCGCACACCAGGCAGCTCGTCAACCAGTTCCTCGCCGAGCTGGACGGCGTGGACGCCAACGCCAACGAGGGCGTTCTGGTGCTGGCCGCCACCAACGCCCCCTGGTACGTGGACGCCGCATTCCGCCGCCCCGGACGGCTCGACCAGCCGGTGTTCGTGCCGCCGCCCGACGCCGCCGCGCGCGCCGCCATCCTGCGCATCCTGTGCCGGGACAAGCCGCTCGCCGAGATGGACTTCGACGCCGTGGCCAAGGTGACCGAGCACTTCGTCGGCGCCGACCTCAAGGGCCTGGTGGACCGCGCGGTCGAGGCCAAGCTGCAGCAGTCGATCAGCGCCGGCCGCCCGATCCCGCTGACCACCGCCGACCTGCTCGCGGCGGCCAAGACCGTGCGGCCGACGGCCGTACGCGAATGGATGGCCACCGCGCGCAACTACGTGATGCACGCCAACGACTCGGGCGCCTGGGACGAGCTGATGCCCTGGGTCAAGGGCAAGTGGTGAAGGTCGGCGACCCGGTCGAGCGGGCGCGCACGCTCCTGCAGATGCGCCGCCCGGCCGACGCCGAGCGGGAGCTGCGCGGCCTGCTCGCCCAGGAGCCGCAGCACATCTCCGGCCACGCCCTGCTCGGGCTCGCCCTCATCGAGCAGCGCAAGGTCCCCGAGGCGGTGTCGGAGGCGGAGGAGGCCGTACGCCTCGCGCCCGACGAGTGGTTCACCCACTACGCCGCCGCCCAGGTGTTCCTCCGCGCCCGCGACCTCGACAGGGCCATGGCGGCCGTGCGCGCGGCCCTGGACATCGAGCCGCAGTACGCGCCCGCCTGGGAGGTGCTGTCGCGCGTCCACATGCACAAGGGCGAGTGGCCGCTCATGGCGGGCGCGGCCCGGCAGGGCCTGTCCATCGACCCCGAGGACGCCGACCTGGTGAGCCTGCTCGCGCTGGCCCACGCCAACGCGGGCGAATCCGAGCCGGCGCGGGCCGCCGCCGCGCACGCCCTACGGCTCGACCCGGAGAGCCCCGCCGCGCACTTCGTCCACGGGCGGGTGGCGCTGCGCCTCGGCGACGCGCGGCAGGCCGCCGGCGCCTTCCGCGAGGTGCTGCGCCTCGACCCCGGCTACGGCGCGGCGGGCGACCTGCTGGTGCTCGCGCTCAAGCAGCGCAACCCGCTCTACCGGTGGCTGTCGCGGCTGCGCGGCAGGTTCCCCGGTGGCTGGCGGCTGATCTTCCTGCTGCCCGTGGCGCCGCCGCTCATCGCGGTCTTCGTCGTGCTCGCGCTGCTGCACTGGGTGGCGTGGGTGGCCGAGGCGTGGACCACGCTGCGGCTGGCCGTCGGCAGGTCCACCCGCCTGCTGTTCGAAGGCGCGCCCGCCCGGGTCGCGGCGGCCTGCCTGCTGCTCGTCGTGGCGGGCGCGGCCCTGCTCGGCACCGGCATCGCGGTCGGCCACGACGCGCTGAGCACCGCAGGCGTGGCCGTCATGGCGCTCGTCACCCCCGCGCAGGAGGCCGCGCACACCGGCGCGCCCCGCCGCAGAGCCGTCCTGTACGGCTGGACCGGGCTGCTCGCCCTGGCCGCGGCCGCGGGGGTGGTCTTCGGGTGGCCCGCCGTGGCGCTGCTCGCCGCGTACGCCGCGCTCGCCTCGGTCTGGCTCGCCACCGCCGTCAGAGGCCGCCTGGTCACCGACGGCCTCTGACCCTTCGCCGTGCGTCTCTCTGGACCGCCTGGCGATGGCCTTCGAGCCCCCGCTTTCCGAAGACCTTCACCGGCCGTCCGACGAGGTCACAGGAGGGTGCCGCCGCTCACCTCGAAGCGGGACAGCGCCTCGTCGATCCTGGCCAGCGTGTCCGGGTGCAGGGTGATGTCGGCGGCGGCCAGGTTCTCCTCGATGTGAGCCGGCGTGCGGCTGCCCGGGATCGGCACCACGTGCTCGTCCTGGTGCAGCAGCCAGGCCAGGGCGAGCTGGGCCGGGGTGATGCCGAGCAGCGCGGCGAGGTCCTTGACGGGCGCGTAGCGGTCGTTGTTGCGCGTCAGGTTCTCGGCCGAGAAGCGGGGCGCGTTGTGGCGGAAGTCGTCCTCGCCCAGTTCGGTGACCGTGCCGGTGAGGAAGCCGTTGCCGAGGGGGCTCCAGGCGACGATGCCGACGCCCAGCTCGCGGGCCGCGGCGAGCAGCTCGGCGTCGATCGGCCGCCACATCGACCACTCGTACTGCACCGCCGTCACCGGATGCACCGCGTGCGCGGCCCTGACCTGGCCCGCCGTCACGTTGGACAGGCCGATGTGCCTGACCAGCCCGTCGCGCACCAGCTCGGCCATCGCTCCCACCGTGTCCTCGATGGGCACGCCGGGGTCGGGATAGTGGAGGTAGTACAGGTCGATGGCGTCGATGCCCAGGTTGCGCAGGCTGCGCTCGGCGTAGCGGCGCACCAGGCGGGGCTCGGCGTTCACGTGCAGCTCGCCGAAGGCGTAGCCGACAGGGTGGGCGCGGCTCGGCTCGCCCTCCGGGACCGCCAGCCCGAACTTGGTCGCGACCACCACCTCGTCCCTGCGCCCCTTGACCGCCCGGCCCACCAGGCGCTCGTTGTGGCCGTCAGGCCCGTAGGCGTCGCTGGTGTCCACGTGCGTGGCGCCGGCGTCGAGCGCCGCCTGGATCGCGGCCTCGCCGCGGGCGTCGTCCACCTCGCCGTAGATGCCCGGCGACAGCACCATCGCGCCGTAACCGATCGCCGGAACCTCCAGCTCGCCGAGAGTTCGTGTCTTCATGCCGTCGATCGTGCGGCCGTGGCCGCTGGCGCGTCCAAGACCCTTTGCGATAACCATCGGTTATGGACGTTCACCTGCGCGAGCTGCGGTACTTCGTGGCCGTGGCCGACGAGCTGAACGTCACCCGCGCGGCCGAACGGCTCTATGTCTCCCAGCCCGCGCTGTCCAAGCAGCTCAGGGCGCTGGAAGGGCGGCTCGGCTTCCGGCTGTTCGATCGGGTGCCGGGCGGCGTGACGCTCACCCGGCAGGGCGCCGAGCTGCTGCCGGTCGCCCGTGACGTGCTCGAACGCTGGGAGGCCGGGGTCGAGCAGGCACGCGCGGCGGCGCCCGCGGGCACCCTCGTCATCGGGCTGCAGACCGCCGTGGGCCGGGGGCTGCAGCAGGAGGCGCTGCGCCGGTTCCGCGCCAACATGCCGGGGTGGGAGGTGTCGCTGCGGCTCGTCGGCTGGGACGACCCCAGCGGCGGGCTGGCCGACGGGTCGTCCGACGTGGCGTTCCTGTGGCTGCCGCTGCCGCCGGGCGTGCGGGCGTACGTGCTGGCCACCGAGCGGCGCGGCGTCGCCATGCCCGCCGATCACCCGCTGGCCGAGCTGGCGGAGGTGCCGTTCGAGGCGCTGGCCGACGAGCCGTTCATCGCGCTGCCGCCCGAGGCGGGGCCGCTGCGCGACTTCTGGCTCGCGGCCGGGCAGCGCACCCGCCCGCCGGTGATCGGCGTCACCGCGAGCACCGCCGAGGAGGTGTTCGAGGCGGTGTCGAGCGGGCTCGGCGTCGTACTGGTGGCCGAGGGCAACGCCGAGCTGTACCGCCGGCCGGGGGTGACGTACCGGCCCGTGAGCGGGCTGCCTCCCGGCGAGCTCGCCATCGCGTGGCGCGAAAGGGATAGCAGGCCACAAGTGCTGGCATTTGTCGACGAGTTGCGACATGTCACCACTAAGGTCTGACCCGACGAACGGATCAACCGGAGAAGGGCGAGCCCCATGAGCGACTACGCGACGACGTTCAACCTCATCGACGCCGACAAGGACGGCCGCATCTCGGCCGAGGAGCTGGTCCGGCTGATGGACGTGCTCGGCCAGCCGGTCACGCTCGAGGCCGCCCAGGAAGGCGTGCGGAAGCTGGACAAGGACGGCGACGGACTGATCGACGTGGAGGAGTTCGGCGCTTTTCTCCAGAAGTGATGACGCTCTCCAGTCGCCTGCGTCACCACGGCGGCAGGAGAGAACGGAGGCCGACCGTGGCCGCATCGCCCTGACCCGCCCCTGCGACCACCCCGTGCCCGCCCGGTTGCTTCAGACGGTGCCGCCGCCACCGGCCACCCCGCCACCTGGGGGCGGCGCACGCCCGGCCGCGTCGGGCGGGGGCGCTGCGGGGTGCTGCTCGGCCGGGTGCCGGGGGCGATGGCAGCGCCGCTTCGGCCCCCGGCCGTCCGGGTGTTCCGGGTACGGTGCGCCCGGGCGTTGCGGTGTGCGTCGTGTGCGGTGACGCATCGGCGGCTTCGGTTGCCGCTCACGGCGGTGTCTCGGGCGGGGCTCAGCCGGGGGACGGCGGCGCTCGCCGTCCGCTGACCCCGTGCCCCCCTGGGCGGGCGGGGGCTGGACGCCTAGCATGGGGCGATGCCGACACCGGTGATCCTCGACTGTGACCCCGGGCACGACGACGTCTTCGCGATCTGGCTGGCGGCCGGCGACCCCGAGATCGACCTGCGGGCCGTCACCACGGTCGGCGGCAACGGCCGCCTCTATCAGACCACCTACAACGCGAGGGTGGTGATCAGCCTGGCGGGCATCGAGGGCGTGCCGATCGCGCCGGGCGCGGACAGCCCCATGGTGCGGCTGCTGAAGCCGGCCGAGTGGATCCACGGCGACAACGCGCTGGGCGGCCCCGAGCTGCCGAAGCCCACCGTGGACGCCGACCCGCGCACCGCCATCGAGCTGATCAGGGACACTCTCGACGCCTCAGGCGAGCCGGTGACGATCGTCGCGACCGGGCCGCTGACGAACGTGGCGATGTTCGCCCGCACCTGCCCCGACCGCCTCTCGATGATCAAGGAGGTGGTCTGGATGGGCGGCTCGACGGGGAGGGGCAACGTCACCCCGTACGCGGAGTTCAACGCCTGGACCGACCCCGAGGCGGTGGCGATCGTGCTGGGCACGGGGGTGCCGTTCACGATGGTCGGGCTGAACGTCACCCACCAGGTCCTGGCCACGCGCGAGGTGATCGCCAGGATCGGGGCGGTGGGCAACAGGACGGCGGCGTTCGGGGTGGAGCTGCTGAACTTCTTCAACTCCACGTACGAGACCGATCAGGGCATGCCGGACGCCCCTCTGCACGACCCGGTCGCGGTGGCGCTGGTGGCCAGGCCGGGCCTGGTGACGACGGTGCGCACCCGCGTGGACGTCGAGCTGCACGGCACGGAGACGGCGGGCGCGACCTGCGTGGACCTGCTGGGCAAGCTGAACCGCCCGCCGAACGCGAACGTGGCGACCGGCGTGGACGTGCCGGCGTTCTGGCGGCTCGTGGAGGACGCCATCAGGGCGCTCGACTGAGCCGGGGATGCGGGGGCGGAGCTGGGTAGCGGAAGCGGATGCGACTGACCCGCACCAGCGACGTGTGGTGGAGGAACGCCGTCGTCTCTTGCCTGGACGCCGAGACGGGCGGCGCAGGAGTGGGACGGCGGCCCGTCACCGCGCGTCCCGGAGCCGGAGGCCGCGCCCGAGAACGCCTCGGTCGAGTGGCGCTGACGCCTTCATCGCGGGGCCGGGCGGCCGTCGGAGCCGCGGGCCGGGCGGCCGCCGGGATCAGGTGCGGTCTCCGCCGCGGGCCAGGCGGCCATGGCGCGCTCGGCGACGGCGAGCAGCTCATCCCGGGTGGCGCCGTCGCGGGCCTGGGTGGACATGCCCTGGATGATCGCGGCGTAGAAGGTGGCGAGCCCGCCGGTGTCGGTGCCGGCCGGCAGGCGGCCCGCGCTGACGTCGCCGTCGATGCGCTGCTTGATCGCCGCCTTCGTCGCCTCCCTGAACCCGCGCAGCAGCTCGATCACCTCGGCCGACTCGCAGTTGACGGCGGCGCTGATGATCATGCAGCCGTGCGGGTGGTCAGGGCGGGAGTACTCGTCGGCGGCCTCGCGCAGCACCCGCTCGACGGCCGCGCGGCCGGTGGGCTCCTCGGCCAGGGCGCGGGCGGCGAAGGCGCCGTAGGTCCGCTGGTAGCGCTGGACGGCCTCCTCGAACAGGCCGCGCTTGTCGCCGAACGCGGCGTACAGGCTGGGCGGGTTGATGCCCATCGCGGCCGTCAGCGTGGCGACCGAGGTGGCCTCGTAGCCGTGCTGCCAGAACTCCCGCAATGCGCTCTCCAGCGCCTCGTCCCTGTCGAACCCCCGCCGTCTGGCCATGCGGCCATTCTATAGCGATCGCTATGTTATGTTCTGTAGCGATCGCTAAAGATGGGAGTGTTCGAGATGCCACAGATCGCTCACGAGACCGGAGACGTCCACTACCGCAAGGAGGGCGACGGCCCCGGCCTGGTGCTGGTGCACGGCGCGGGTGGCGACGTGGAGACCAACTGGGCCCACCTCATGCCCGGCTTCGCCGACATCCGCACGGTCATCGCCCCCGACTACGCGGGCAGCGGCCGGACCGGGGACCCGGGCGGCGACCTCACCCTCGACCTGCTCGCCGACCAGGTCGCCGCCACCTTCGACGGGCCGTCCGATCTGGTCGGGTTCTCCCTGGGCTCGGCGGTCGCGGTCACCATCGCGGCGCGCCGCCCCGAGCTGGTCAGGCGGCTGGTGCTGATCGCGGGCTGGACCCACCTCGCCGACTCCCGGCTTGAGCTGGGCCTGCGTACGTGGCAGCGGCTGGCGGACACCGACCCCGAGAGCTTCGCCGCGTACGGGCCGCTGATGGCCTTCAGCCCCGGGTTCGTCGCCGCGGCCGGCGCCAAGACGCTGATGGCGGGGGAGGCGCCGCCCGGCATCGTGCGCCAGATAGGCCTGACCCTGCGCGTGGACGTCAGGGAGCTGCTGCCGAAGATCGCCGTGCCGACCCTGGTCATCGGCGCGACGAAGGACTACCTGATCCCGGTCGAGCACCACCGCGCGCTGCACGCGGTCATCCCCGGCAGCGCGTACGCCGAGATCGACAGCGGCCACATGGTGCTGCACGAGCACCCGGACGAGGTCACCCGGCTGATCAGGAATTTCGTCGCTGATGAGACCAACGGGTGATTCATCCCGGTTACCCTCGCCAACCATGCAGACCACAAGACTCGCCATCGCCGGGACCGCCGCGCTCAGCGCGCTGGTCCTGGCGGCACCTCCCGCGCAGGCCGCCAAACCGGCCAAGACGGTCACGGTCACGGTCATGGGCACGTCCGACATCCACAGCAACGGGCTCAACTGGGACTACTACAAGGACGCCGCCTACGCCGACGACCAGGGCAACTCCGTCGGCCTGGCGAAGGTGTCCTCGCTCGTCAACAAGATCAGGGCCGAGCGGGGAGCGGATCACACGCTGCTGTTCGACTCCGGTGACACCATCCAGGGCACGCCGCTGGCGTACTACTACGCCAAGATCGAGCCGATCACCGCGACCGGCCCGATCCACCCGATGGCCAAGGCCATGAACGCCATCGGCTACGACGCCGTGACCCTGGGCAACCACGAGTTCAACTACGGTCTGCCGCTGCTCGCCACCTGGATCGAGCAGATGAAGGCGCCCGTTCTCGGCGCGAACGCGGTGCACGCCGAGACCGGGCAGCCGGCGTACAAGCCGTTCGTCATCAAGACCATGAAGGTCAAGGGCGAGAAGCCGATCAGGGTCGGCGTGCTCGGGCTCACCAACCCCGGCGTGGCCATCTGGGACAAGGCGAACGTCGAGGGCAGGCTCCGCTTCACCGACCTCGTCGAGTCGGCGAAGAAGTGGGTGCCGGTCATCCGCGGCCAGGGCGCGGACGTCGTCGTGGTGACCGCGCACGCGGGCGACGACGGCATGTCCTCCTACGGCGACGAGCTGCCGGTCGAGAACGCCTCCGCGATGGTGGCCGAGCAGGTGCCGGGCATCGACGCGGTGCTGTTCGGGCACGCGCACAACGAGGTGCCTGAGAGGTTCGTGACCAACAAGGTCACCGGGCAGCAGGTGCTGCTGAGCGAGCCGAGCAAGTGGGGCCAGCGCCTGTCGGTGCTGGACTTCCAGCTCACCAAGGAGCGCGGCAAGTGGGTGGTCACCGGCAAGGCGGCCACCACGCTCAACACCAACACCGTCCCCGAGGACCCGAAGATCGTCGAGCTGCTGAAGCCGCAGCACGAGGCCACGATCGGCTACGTCAACAAGGTCGTCGCCAAGTCGGCGCAGGAGCTGTCGGCGGCCGAGTCACCGTACAAGGACACGCCGATCCTCGACTACATCCAGCACGTGCAGGTCGAGACCGTCAAGCAGGCGCTGCCCGACAACACGCTGCCGGTGCTGTCGATCGCCGCGCCGTTCAGCCGCAGCGCCGTCTTCCCGGCGGGCGACATCCGCGTCAGGGACGTGGCCGGCCTGTACGTCTACGACAACACGCTGATGGCCGTGAAGCTCACCGGCGCGCAGATCAAGGAGTACCTGGAGTACTCGGCCAAGTACTTCAACCAGCTCGCGCCCGGCGAGCCGGTGGACGTCTCCAAGCTCACCAACGCGGGCGGCACCCCCGACTACAACTACGACCAGCTCTCCGGCGTCTCGTACGACATCGACGTCGCCAAGCCGGTCGGCCGGCGCATCGCGAACCTGACCTACGAGGGTGAGCCGGTCGCCGACGACCAGGAGTTCGTGGTCGCGATCAACAACTACCGCCAGTCGGGCGGCGGCGGCTTCCCGCACGTCACCGGGGCCGAGGTGGTCTACAACGCGCAGGTCGAGATCCGGCAGGCGCTCATCGAGTACGCCACCGAGCAGGGCACCATCGACCCGGCCGACTTCGCCGTCACCAACTGGAAGCTCACCAGGGACGGCGAGCCGCTGTTCTAGTCACAGGTAGGAGGGCCCGCTGACCCGGTGCCGGAACGTCCACCACACCCACGCCTGCGCCGCCACCAGGAACGGCAGCAGGGCGAGGACGACCGGCACCAGCAGCGGCCCCGACGTGCCGGGCTCCAGCGGCAGCCGGAGCCCGGCCAGCACCCCCACGACCAGCAGCGCCACCGAGGTCAGCGCGTACGTGCGCCACTCGCCGGCACCGCCCGACGACGGCCCCGACGGCAGGGCCGCCCGCGCCCGCAGCGCGCCTTGCAGCCGCAGCGCCGCGAACGCCAGGCCGTGGACGGCGAAGAGCGCGGCCAGCACCAGCGCGCCGAGCAGCGCCACCGGCCCCCCGACGCCGAGCAGCACCCCGGCCAGGATCATGCCCAGGCTCAGCGCGAGCCCCCAGCTCCCGGCCACGATCGCGCCGTCCCAGAACGCCTGCCAGCGCGCCCCCGGCAGCCGCCCGCGCAGCCACAGCCCCGCATCGCGCACCACCCACGCGAGCAGCAGCGCGACCACCATCGTGAAGTTGCCGTGCAGCAGCTCGCTCTCCAGCCGGGGGAACAGCCCGGCCAGCACCCCTGCCGTGGCCACCAGCCACACCTCGTTGCCGAGGAAGAACGGCGCGATCGCGGCGATCACCTCGCGCCGCTCGCCCGGCGTCCTGCCGAGGTACGGCAGCGCCATCCCCACCCCGATGTCGGCTCCGGCCAGCACGAGGTAGCCGAGCGCGAAGAAGGCCAGTACGAAGATCTCCATCTGCGGGCTCCCGGAGGTTGTCAGAACGAAGGGACGGGGACGGGCGCCTCGATCGGCCGGTCGCCCAGCGCCACCGCGCCGAGCCCGCGCCGCGCGTACCGGGCGAGCAGCCAGGTGTTGACCGCGATCAGCACCGCGAAGACGGTGGCGAAGGCCGCCAGGGAGAGCGCCGCCTGTGCCCCCGTGACCGGCGACATCGCCTCCGACGTGCGCAGCAGCCCGTACACCACCCACGGCTGGCGGCCCATCTCGCGGAACACCCAGCCGCCCATCATGGCGAGGAACGGCACCGGGATCATCAGCGTCAGCACCCAGTGCCACAGCCGGAACCGGTAGACGGCGGGCTTGACGAACATGAGCAGGAAGCTCGGCCCCGCCACCATCAGCATCAGCAGCCAGAGCATGATCATCACCATGCCGCCGGTCCGTACCCAGCCCACGTCGGGCAGGTAGTCGCCGGGCCCGAACCTGGCGGCGAACTCCGCCTGCGCCTCGGCCAGCATGCTCGCCGAACCCGACCAGGCGGCCGACTTCGCGGGCTGCAGGGTCTGGAACGAGATGCCGCCGAAGACCGCGTTCAGGAACGTCGCGGGCAGCGCCACGCCGACGCCGATGCGCAGCGACTTGCGGAACACCTCGTGCTCAGGCGTGCGGCGGCGCAGGTGGTACGCGCTCACCCCCGCCATGAAGAAGCCGCCCACGATCAGCCCGCCGACCAGCACGTGCCAGAACGCCGCCTGCGCCGCCGGGTTCGCCACCATCGCCCCGAAGTCGGTCAGCCGCAGCCGCCCGTTCTCCACGACGTGGCCCACCGGGTTCTGCAGGAAGCCGTTGGCCACCAGGATCCAGAACGCCGACGCGTACGCGGTGAGCGTCACCACCCAGATGAGCGCCAGGTGCGCCCACCGGTTCAGCTTGTTCCAGCCGAAGATCCACAGCCCTAGGAACGTCGACTCGACGAAGAACGCCACCAGCGTCTCGATCGCCAGCGCCGAGCCGAACACGTCGCCCGCGTAGTTCGTCAGCCCGCTCCACGACAGCCCGAGCTGGAACTCCATCACCAGGCCGGTGACGATGCCCATCGCATAGTTGATGATGTAGAGCTGGCCCCAGAACCGCGTCATCCGCAGGTGCACGTCCTTGCCGGAGAGGGTGGCCGCCGTCTGGACGGCCGCGAGCAGCGTCGCCAGGCCGAGCGTCAGCGCCACGAACAGGAAGTGCGCGCCCGCGGTGAGCGCGAACTGCAGGCGGGCGAGGTCAACGGTGTCCATGCCGACGAGCTTGCGTGCACGGTTGCGCCCGCCGCGTCGGCCTGCGGCGGTCACCCGGCGTACTTCCCGGGATGACAGGCCCTCGCCCGCGTACTCCTCAGGGAGTAAGCCAGCCCGGGGTGATCATGCCGGCCTCGTACGCGATGATCACGAGCTGCGCCCTGTCGCGCACGCCGAGCTTGGTCATGATCCGGCTGACGTGTGTCTTCGCCGTGGCCGGGCTCAGCACGAGCCGGGCCGCGATCTCGTCGTTGGACAGGCCGCTCGCCACCAGCGTCATGACCTCGCGCTCGCGCTCGGTGAGCGCGTTGAGCTCGGGGCCCGGCTCCGGGCGCTTGACCCGGCCGGCGAACTCGGCGATCAGCCGCCGCGTGATCGACGGCGCGATGAGCGCGTCGCCCCTCGCCACCACGCGGACGGCGTGGATCAGCTCGGCGGGCTCGGTGTCCTTGACCAGGAAGCCGCTCGCGCCCGCGCGCAGCGCCCCATAGACGTAGTCGTCCAGGTCGAACGTGGTCAGGATGATGACCTTGACGTCGCCGAGCGCCGGGTCGCCCGCGATGCGGCGGGTGGCCTCAAGGCCGTCGAGCTCGGGCATGCGGATGTCCATGAGCACCACGTCGGGGCGGTGCTCGCGGGCGCCGGCGATCGCCGCCTCGCCGGTGGCGGCCTCGGCCACCACCTCGATGTCGTCCTCGTCGCTGAGTATGGACCTGAACCCGGCGCGGACCAGGGTCTGGTCGTCGGCGAGCAGTACGCGGATCATCGGCTCTCGTTCATGGGTGGGGCTTACGGGTGGATCGTGGGTTCACCGGCAGGGCGGGTCATGAGGCGGCGGGGTGGCCGATGGGTTCTTTCATGAGCTCGCCGGAGGACTCAGGGGGAGGCGGGCGGTGACGCGGAAGCCGCCCTCGGGGCGGGGACCGGCCTCGAGCGAGCCGCCGAGGGCGATGGCGCGCTCGCGCATGCCCTGGATGCCGTAGCCGCTGCCCTCCTCGTACATGCTGCCCGGACCATCATCTTCCACGCAAATGATGATATTTCCGGACGTGTTGCTGATGGTGAGCGTCGCCTGGTCGGTGCCCGCGTGGCGGGACACGTTCGTCAGCGCCTCCCTGATGATGCGGGCAGCGGCCAGATCGACCTCGGCGGGGAGCGCGTCCAGCGGGCCCGACGTCTTCGTACGGACCTTCACCCCCGACGCCGCCACCAGCTCGTCCAGCCGCGCGAGCCCGGCGGCGGGACCGGTCGGCGCGTCCTCGTCCACCTGGCGCAGCACGCCGAGCGTGCTGCGCAGCTCGCGCAGTGTCTCCTTGCTCGTCTCCTTGATCGTGCGCAGCGCCGCCTCGGCGTCCTCGGGCCGCTTCTTCAGGCCGTGCAGCGCCGCCGCGGCCTGCACGTTGATCATGGAGATGTTGTGGCCGATCACGTCGTGCAGCTCCCGGGCGATGCGCAGCCGCTCCTCGCCGGCCCGCCGCCTGGCCTCCTCCTCCTTCGTGCGCAGCGCGTCGAGCGCGTGCTGCCTGACCTCCTCCAGGTACGCGCGCCGGTTGCGGGTGACGCCGCCGAACGCGATCGCGGCCACCACCCAGCCGGTGATCATCATGAACATGCTGTCGTCCACGTGCCGGACACCGCCGGCCTCGCCGTACCCCATGGCCAGCAGAGCCGCGCCGCCCGTCGTCACGGCGGCGGCCAGATGACCCTGGTCGGCGGCGGTGTAGAGGGCGACGAAGACCAGCACGACGAGCGGCCCGTCGAGCCCCGCGAACGGGTAGTAGACGACGCTGCAGACCGCCACCACGATCAGCGCGGCGACCGGGTGCCGCCGCCGCGCGAGCAGCGCGCCGCAGGCGATGAGCGGCAGCACGATGTCGAGCGCGTTGAGCCGGGCCGGGCGCAGCGTGTAGGCGAAGACGACGCCGGCCAGCACGGCCGCGCAGATCGCGAGCGACACGAACGTGCTGGTGGAGGGCCTCGGCATGGCTACCATTCTGGACGTTGCGCTCGACATCCGGTAATCGGGCGGCCACTGCTGGGTAGTGCCCGTTCATGAGCATCAAGGACGAACTGGAGCAGGTCGAGGCGGATCTGGCCCGGCTCCGGGCCGAGAACCAGGAGATCCGCGACCAGATCCGGGACATCGGCGCGACCGACCAGGTGGAGATCGCGTCGATGATCAGCCAGGCCGACGAGCAGGCCGAGCTGATCTCCGAGCTGGAACGCCGCCGCGACGGGCTGCTGCAGCGGCTGAAGCAGGAGGAGGGCGCGCGCTGAGCACGCCCTCCATCCCGCGCACGGCCTTACCCGTGGACCGCGCCCCGGGCGGTACGTCCCAGCGAACGGCCGTGCCCCGGGCGGCACGCCTCAGCCGACGGCCGCGCCCTCGGCGGGCGGCCGCCGCAGCACCGCGCCCACCTCGTGCAGGTGCCCGAGGGCCTGCCCGTACGACTCGAACAGCCCGGTCTGCAGGTACGGGACGCCGATCTCGGCGCAGTACCGCTCGACGATGGGCTGCGCCTTGCGCAGGTTGGGCGCCGGCATGTTGGGGAACAGGTGGTGCTCGATCTGGTAGTTGAGCTGGCCGAGCGCGATGTCGATGAACAGCCCGCCGCGCACGTTCCGTGACGTCAGCACCTGCTTGCGGAGGAAGTCCAGCTTGTCCTCCTTGGTCAGCATGGGCATGCCCTTGTGGTTGGGCGCGAACGTGGAGCCCAGGTAGAGCCCGAAGACCCCCTGGTGGACGAGCATGAAGAGCACCGCCTTGCCGGGGGAGAGCACGGCGAAGACCGCGCAGGCGTAGACGACGAAGTGGACGATGAGCAGGGCGAACTCGAGCTTGCGCCGCTTGGCGGCGGGGTTCAGCAGCGCCCTGAAGCTGGCGACGTGCAGGTGCCAGGCTTCGAGGGTGAGCAGCGGGAAGAACCAGAAAGCCTGATATTTCGCGATGAATCGGGGCAAGCCTGAGCTGCGCGCCACCTGATCCCGTGACCAGACGATCACCGCGGGGGAGACGTCCGGGTCGTGGTCCTCGTGGTTGGGGTTGGCGTGGTGACGGTTGTGCTTGCTGTTCCACCAGCCCCAGCCGAGGCCGATGCAGAGGTTGCCGACGATCAGCCCGGCGATGTCGCTCGGGCGGCGGGTCCTGAAGACCTGGCGGTGTCCAAGGTCGTGCGCGATGAAGCCGAACTGCCCGAAGACCACGGCCAGCGCGGCGGCGACGAGGAGTTGCAGCCAGGAGTCGCCCAGCCAGGCGAACAGCGCCCAGCAGCCGGCGTAGACGACGGCGGCGATGCTCATCCGCACGGCGTAGTAGACGGGACGCCGGTCCAGCAGGCCGGCCTCCGAGATGCGTTGGGCGAGTCGGGCGTAGTCACTGCCTCGCGTGTCGATCGTGCCGGTATTGGCCACAGGTCTCCTTACCTCTTACCTCGCGGTGGGATCTGCCCTAACCATGGCGCATCCCGCAGCAAACTGAAAGGACGCCACGTACTCCATGATCAGGTCATCGTGTGACGTCCGCTGTCATCTCCGGCACCGGTCCGGCAGGACGCTGACAGCGATCCGGCAGCGGGCTCGGGCACCGTCACGGGCATGACGCACGTACTGATCGTCGGCTCCGGGCCGGCCGGACTGACCCTCGCCATCGAACTCGCCCGCAGGGGCGTGGACCTGCGCATCGTCGAACGCTCGCCGCGACCGCCCGGCGGCGTGCGCGGCAAGGGCCTGCAACCCCGCACACTTGAGGTCTTCGACGACCTCGGCGTGATCGACGAGATCCTCGCCACCGGCGCCGTCTACCCCGGTCTGCGCAGCTACATCGGGGACGAGGTGGTGTGGGAAGGCCGGATGGACGAGCTGCGCGAACCCTCGCCCGGCGTGCCCTACCCCAACGTGATCATGCAGCCGCAGTGGCGCACCGAGCGCATCCTGCGCGACCGGCTCGCCGAGCTGGGACACCGCGTGGAGTACGGGATGGAGGTGACCGGCGTCGAGCAGGACGCCGACGGCGTGACCGCCACCCTCGCCTCCGGCGAGCGCGTGCGCAGCGCCTACCTGGTCGGGGCCGACGGCGGGCGCAGCACCGTGCGCAAGGCGGCCGGCATCGCCTTCCCGGGCGTGACCCACGAGGCCGAGCGCATGCTGCTCGCCGACGTCAAGGCCCGCGGCCTCGACCGCGAGCACTGGCACCTGTGGGGGTCGCTGCAGGACCGGTCGCTGTACTTCTCGCTGTGCCCGCTGCCCGGCACCGACATCTACCAGCTCGTGGCGCCCGACCCCGCCCACGACGACCTGGCCGCGCTCGTCGCCGAGCACGCGCCCCACGTGCGGATCGAGGAGATCGTGTGGCGCTCGGAGTACCGGGTCAACATCCGGCTCGCCGAGCGGTTCAGGGCCGGCCGGATCTTCCTCGCCGGCGACGCCGCCCACGTGCACACGCCGGCCGGCGGCCAAGGGCTCAACACCGGGGTGCAGGACGCGTACAACCTGGGGTGGAAGCTCGCCATCGGGTCGGAGGCGCTGCTGGAGACGTACGAGGACGAGCGCAAGGCGGTCGCCGAGCACGTGCTCGGGCTGAGCACCCGGCTCTACCGCGAGGGCGACCACCGGCGCGGCGACGACACCAACCAGCTCGACCTCGCCTACCTCGGCAGCGCGCTGTCAGTGGGCGAGCGCGGCGGCGAGCGGCTCGGGACGTACTTCGCCGAGCAGCGCGGCACCGGCTTCCTGCTCCTCGCCGACCGGGCTCCCGGCTTCGCGTCCACCGCGGAGATCACCGTGCTGCCGCCGCTGGACGGGCAGCGCGGCGTCATGCTCGTCAGGCCCGACGGCTACATCGGCTATCACGGGGACGAGAGCGGGCTGAGCGCGTACCTCTCGGGGTTCGGGATCGCCGCGCCCCTGTCCAGCGCGGCCCGGTAGGCGGCGGCGCCGAGCGCCTGCTCGCAGCGCGCGGCCAGGGCGTTGACGTGGGGGTCGGCCGACTCGGTGATGCCGCGCAGCGCCCGCGCCGCCCCCAGCAGCTCGGCCGCGAGCCCGGCCGGCACGTGCTCGGCCACCCCTTCGAGCACGGCGGCCCTGACCGTGCGGTCGGAGCAGCCCTCCATCAGCCGGAGCGCCTGGCGCAGCGGCTCCGCCGGGTCGGGGCAGACGCGGGCGTACTCGACCGCCATCAGCGCATGGAACTGCGCGGACTCCTGGACGTCGCGCGCCCGCGCCCGTTCGAGCAGCTCGCGGGCCGTCTCCCGGTCGCCGGTCCGGCGGGCCAGCTCGGCGCGGGCGTGCAGCACCCGCGCCACCACGGCGTCGTCGTCCGAGCGCACGGCCGCCGCCCACGCGCGTTCCAGCGCCCGCGCCGCGCCCTCGTGGTCGCCCGCGCGCGCCTTGAGCAGCCCGAGCCTGATCAGGAACGTCATCGGGCCGAGCGGCGTCTCCAGCATCTCCAGCTCGGCCGCCAGCCGCTCGGGCTCCTCGGACAGCGCGACCGCCGCCGCGAAATCGCCGCGGTTCTCCGCCGCCAGCGACAGGAAGTAGTACGTGGCCCACTGCCCCCACCGGTCGCCGGTCCGCCGGAACCCGGCCAGCGCCGGCTCCAGCAGCTCCTCCGCGCCCGTCACCGACCCGTACTCGAACCGCACCGCCCCCGCGAGCAGCATCGCCGCCGACCGGGTCCACAGGTCGGGGTGGGTCCGCAGCCGGGCCAGGCCCTTCTCGGCCAGCTCCACCACCTCGCCGCGCGGGCCGTTCGAGCCGCCCACGGTCCACGCGGCGAGCGCCATGGGGTGGTCGGACTCGCGTACGACGTCGCTCACCGGGCCGCCCGTCATCGCCACGCACAACCCGTGTTCCAGCTCCCTGCCGGGTGGCGGAACGTCGCCTGCCCTGGCCAGCACCGCGCTCGCCTGCTCGGTCAGCTCGCGGTAGCGGCCGCGGACGATCCACGGCCAGAAGCGTAATGTGATCAGCCTCAGCGGGTCGTCGGTGTGGCGCAGCGCCGCGTCCAGGTTGCCGCGCTCGGCGTCCAGCACCGCCAGCCACTTGAGCTGCTCGCCCGTCCGCAGGTGCGCGTCCGCCGTCGCGGCCAGCTCCGTGTAGTAGCGGGCGTGGGCGCGGCGCAGCTCGGGCAGGTCGGCGGCGGCGTACTGCCTGATCGTCTCCAGCATCGTGTAGCGGTCGCCCTGGAGCATGATGAGCGACTTGTCCACCAGCGAGGAGAGCAGGTCCGGGTCGCCGCCGCAGACCGCCGCGATCGCCTCGTACGTCGCGCCGCCCGAGAACACCGTCAGCCCGCGCAGCAGCTCGCGCTCCGGCTCCGACAGCAGGTTCCAGCTCCAGTCGATGACCGCGCGCAGCGTGCGGTGCCGGGGCTCCGACGTACGGCCGCCGCGGAACGCCAGCCGGTCCCCGAGCTGCCGCATCAGCACCTCCACCGGCATCGTCCGCAGCCGGGCGGCGGCCAGCTCGATCGCGAGCGGGATGCCGTCGAGCTCGCGGCAGATCCGCTCCGCGTCCTGCGCCGACACCGTCGCGTCCGGCCTGGCCGCCGCCGCCCGGTCCAGGAACAGCTCCACCGCCTGGTCCGGCGGCAGCGGCCGCACGTGGTGCAGGCTCTCGCCCGGGATGTCCAGCGGTTCCCTGCTGGTGGCGAGAATCCGCAGGCCGGCCACCTCCGACAGCAGCCACTGCGCGACCTTGGCGGCGTCGTCGATGACGTGCTCGCAGTTGTCCATGACGAGCAGCGCCGGCCCAGGGGCGGCGCGCAGCGTCGCGACCGGGTCGGCCGTCCTGAGCGTCTCCTCGACGGCCGCCCGCACATCCCCGGCCGCCGCCAGCTCCACCACCCAGACCCGCTCTGGCCTCAACGCCGCCTCCACAGGACCGGGCTCCGCGCGGCCGGTCTCCGCCAGGGCCGGGACGCCGAGAGCCGGCTCCACCCGGCCGATGGCCCCCTGGGGAGCCGGAGCCGTCCTCCGGGCGGCGGAGGAGCCGGAAGGGCCGGTCGGTGCCGAGGCGGATCCGGCAGAGGGGCCGATCAGCGCTGAGGCGATCTCGATGGCGAGGCGGGTCTTCCCGGCGCCGCCCGGGCCGACGAGCGTGACCAGCCGGGCGGTGCCGAGCAGCCGGCCGACCCTGGCGATGTCCTCCGACCGCCCCACGAACCTCGTCAGCCGGGCCGGGAGATCGCTCCCCGGCGGCTGCCGGCCGCGGCGCGGCGGCTCCTGGTCCTGGAGTGCCGCCAGATGCGCCTCGCGCAGCTCCGGCCCCGGGTCCACGCCGAGCTCGTCGGCCAGCGCGTTCCTGATCCGTTCGAACGCCGCCAGCGCCTCGGCCCGCCGCCCCACCACCGTCAGCGCCCGGACGAGCAGCGCGTGGAACGGCTCCCGCAGCGGATACGCCGCCACCAGCTCCTCCAGCTCGGCCACCAGCTCCTCAGGTCCGGGACCTGTGGGCGGTGCCGCGGATGAGCCGGTGGGCCGGGCGGTGGTGAGGTCGAGGTCGGCGGCGATGCGGGCGGCCAGGGCCGTCAGGCGCAGCTCCTCAAGGCGGGCGGCCGGGCCCGCGGCGAAAGGCAGCCCGGCGGCGTCGGCGAGGGGCGCGCCCCGCCACAGCGCCAGCGCCCGCCGCACGTCGCCCTGCCGGACGAGCCGTTCGAACGCCCACGCGTCCACCTCGTCGGCCGCCACGTCGAGCAGGTAACCGGCGGGATGCGAGGCGATGAGCCCCGGCGCCTCCCTGCGGGCCCTGGACACCAACGATTGCAGCGCCGCGGACGGATGCGCGGGCGGGTCGCCGGGCCACAGGTCGTCGATGAGCCGGTCGGCGGTGACCACCCGGCCGGGGGCGAGCGCGAGCCGGATCAGCAGCGCGCGTACGCGAGCACCGCCGACCTCGCTCCCCGCCACTCGCAGCGGCCCCAGTATTCCGACCCGCATCGCCCCTCCACGCCCGCATGTCGCACTCCACAGTACGCACCGCGCTGCGGTCACGGGCAGCGGATCACCCGCCCGGCGCACGTCGGGTCGCCTCCGAACCCGAACAGCGGCATCGGCGCCCCCTCGGCCACCCTCACGGTCGCGGGGCGGGCCTCACGGCTCGCAGGTCGCGGGATCGCGCGGGGCCGGCGGGCGGGCAGGTCACCGGCGTCCGGCGGGGCCGCTCCGCGCCGGCGGCGGGGCGTGGTGGTCGCGTGCCGGACGCCGGCTGGGCGCGAGTGCGCCGCGCACCGCCCCCGGGCGCGGGTGGCCCGTCAGGCGTCGGTGGTGGCCAGGCGCTCGAAGAGGGCCAGGGCGGCTTCGCGGACTTCGGCAGGGGTCACCCCGTCGAGGGTCTTTCTCGCCGAGTCGATGTCGCGCGTCGTGGCAAGGGTGATGGCCACGGACGTGGCGGCGGCGCGGTCGATCGATCCCGTCGGGGCGGCGTCTGCGAGTTCCTGGGCGCTGGCGGCGAGGTCGAGGTTGTCTCTCAACGGATCTCCTCGGGTGAAAACGGCTCGGCTTATTGCATCACTTGAGGTCGTGCCGCATCCACCATTCGGTGAATTCCCGGCACCGCCCGTCGGGTGCGAACCGGATCACCCATAGATTGCTGAACGTTTTGTCCGGATATGTCGTGACTCCCTGGATGATGCTCACGTCGTCGGTGACGCAAACCGGATGCCACTGGAAGTCCGTCTCACCTGGCTTGTCCTGGCGGGCCAGCCACTGCGCGATGATCTCGTCGCGCCCCTGCCAGGGCCTGCTGTACGGCTCCGGGTAGTACACCGCGCCCTCGGTGAACAGGGCGGCGATGTCGTCGGGGTCGTTGGAGTTCCAGGCTCGGACGTACCCCTCGATCCAGGGGCGGGGATCGATCATGCGGTCACCCATCCTCTCCGCGGGTCTGTCCCGTCACACCGGCATGAGCTCCCTCCCGGGCTCGTCATCCGCCCGGTCGCCTACCCGGCCGACCTCGCCTTACGCGCCCTCGCCGGCGCCCGCGACCGGGACCGGAAGGCCCCCGGCCCGCGAGGAAGGCCCGCGACCCCGCCGGGAACGCCCGCTGCCACGTGAGGAACGTCCGAGGCCCCGTGGGGATCGCCCACCGACCCTGCGCAAAAGGTTACGATTAGCTCCCTTTCAGGTCACGTTCGGGTACAGAGGTACTCGAAGCGTCCCTCAAGCACTCGTTTCGTGTGGAGCCGTCTCCACACGGGGGACGCGGAGACGGCTCTGCAGGGAAATGCCGCGAAGGAGGGGACGGCACGTGCCGCGCGAGCGAGGCGAGGCGGTCTGCCAGCCGCCGCGCCCATCGCCCGCGGCACGTGCCGCGCTCGGACTCCGTCAGACGGCGGGCCCGGTGCTGCCACGCGGGGTGAGGCTGGCGGCCTGGTCTTCGTACGGGGGCACGCTCTCGCCCGCGATCAAGGCGAGCAGGCGCTGTGCCGCGTGCGCGCCGTACGCGGGGATGTCGCGGGTGAGAGCGGTCAACGGCGGGCGTACGACCTGGGCGAGCGGCGAGTCGTCCCACGCCACGATGGACAGGTCGCGCGGCACCTCCACCCGCATCTCCTGCGCCACCGACAGACCGGCGACGGCCATGATGTCGTTGTCGTAGATGATGGCGGTGGGCCGGTCGGGCGAGCTGAGCAGCCGCCTGGTGGCGCGCGCCCCCTCCTCACCGGTGTAGTCGGTGTGGACGATGACGTGTTCGGCCACGCCCTCGCAGGCCTGCGCGAACGCCTGGTCGCGCACCGTCGTGTGCACCAGCTCGGGCAGCCCGGCCACCCTGGCGATGCGGCGGTGGCCGAGCGCCACCAGGTAGCCGACGGTCTCGCGTACGGCCTGGCCGTCGTCGGACCAGATGGCCGACAGCGCCCCCGACTCCGACGGGTGCCCGATGACCACGACGGGCATGCCGAGGCGTTCGAGCTCGGCCACGCGGGAGTCGGAGCAGTGCAGGTCGACGAGGAAGGCGCCGTCGATGCGGCTCTCGCCCCACCAGCTGCGGTAGACCTCGATCTCCTGCTGGTGGCTGGTGACGACCTGCAGCAGCAGCGCGTACGAGCGGTCGGCGAGCACGCCTTCGATGCCGCTGATCAGCTCCATGAAGAACGGCTCGACGCCGAGGACGCGCGCGGGCCGGCAGAGCGCGAGGCCCACGCAGTTGGCCCGTGCGCCGTTGAGCGCGCGGGCCGCGCTGTTGGGCCGCCAGCCGATCTCCTCGGCGATGGCGACGATCCTGGCCCGCGTCGCCTCCGACACCCCGGGCTGACCGTTGAGCGCGTAGGAGACCGCTACTTTGGAGACTCCCGCCCGGCTGGCGATGTCGGCGATCGTGGGACGTTTCACGGACTGATATTAACCGCTTAAGCCGCGTGCCAGGGCTTGGTGTCCTGCGTCTCCTTGGCGTCCGCGGCCACGCGCAGCGCGTACGTCGGGCGTTCCGCACCCTCGACGGGTCCGAGGTAGGTGTGCCCGGTGAGATGGCACCACGCGGGAAGGTCGACAGGGGCGGCGGGATCGGTGGCGATGAGGTGGATCACCGCGCCGGGGCCGGCCTTGCGCACGTGGCCGCGCAACTCGATGAGCAACTGCACGCACAGCTTGTCGCCGCCGTCCACCACGAGATCAGGCATGCGTATAGGAAACCACCCCGGAGATCGTGCGTCCGCACCGCCCTCGCGAACCGCCCCGGCCGGTTCCGCGCCCACGGCCGGGTGGTTCAGGGGCAGAGGGGTGACGGCGCGCCCGTACGAGTCCCCGGGGTGGCGGGTCGGTGTCAGGAGGCCGCGCACGTGTACGACGAGACCGTGGCGGTGTCGCCGCCGGGCCGGTTCACCTGGACGCCGAAGCCGGTCGAGGCGCCCGCGGCGAGCGTGCCGTTGTAGGCCGCGTTCCTGGCCGTGACCGTCTGCCCGCTCACCGACAGCGAGGCGTTCCACGAGCCGGCAAGCGTGTGCCCGGCGGGCAGCGTGAACGTGACCGTCCAGCCGGTGATGCCGGAGCCGCCGTCGTTGGTGACGGTGACCGGCTGCACCACGTACCCGTCGCTCCACTGGGTCTGCACGGTGCCCTCGGCGGTGCAGCCGCCGCCGTTCCCGCCGCCGGGTTCGGTGGTGAACGTCGCGGCCGGCGAGGCCGCCGACCGGTTGCCGGCGCCGTCGCGGGCCCTGACGTACACCGCGTACTCGGTGCCGGGGGTCAGGCCGGTGAGCGTGATGGAGTTCGTGGTGCTCCGGCCGAGCAGCGTGTCATCGCCGCCCTGCTCGCGGTAGACGTCGTAGCCGGCCAGGCCGGAGCCGCCCGAGTCGGTGGAGGGGGCCCAGGTGAGGGTAGCGCCGGTGGAGGTCACGCCGGACGCGGATGGGGTGCCGGGCGTCGTGGGGGCGGTGGTGTCGGGGGTGCCGCCGCTGAAGAACGTCGCCTCGCGCGAGGTCTGGACGATGCCGTTCGCGCCGTTGAAGATGCGCTGCCCCCAGGAGGTCAGGCGGGCCGGGTCGAAGTCGGTGACCATGTCGAGGTATTCGACGCCGCCGCCGTTGCCGCTCCACGACCAGCCGATGTAGCCGATGCCGCGCGCCTGGGCCTGCTCCATGATGGTGTCCTCGTCGGGGTCGCCGTCGGAGTGGTCGTGCCCGAACTCGCCGATCACCAGCGGCAGCCCGGCGTTCTGGAACGCGTCCAGGTACGCGGTGATCTCGGCGGCGGTGTCGTAGACGCCGTACATGTGGATGGAGAAGACCGTGTTGTTCTGCGGGTCGGCGGCGGCCACCCGCTCGGCGTCGTCGCGCATCGTGCCCTGCCAGTCCTGGCCCCAGTTGGGCGCGTCCACCATCAGCAGGTGCTGGAAGCCCAGGCTGCGCATGCGGGTGACGGCGCCGATCGTGGCGTCGGTCCAGGCCGAGACGTCGTTGTTGCCGTACGGCTCGTTGCCGATGTTGACGATGATGAAGTCCTCGGTGCCGGTGAGCGCGCTCTTGACGCTGTTCCAGTAGTCGACGGCCTGGTCCAGCGTGTACGCGCCGCTCTGCTCGCCGTACCCGGTGGTGTCGTGGTTTTCGAGCACGCATATTAACCGGTTCTGGCGGCAGAGCGAGACGACGCCGGCGACGTCGGACGCGTCGTTGGGCGTCCACCTGCCGCCGCTCAGCACCACGCGTACGGTGTTGGCCTGCAGCGCCTTGATGTCCGCGAACGCGCGCGTCCGGCTCGGGTACCAGGTGTGCGCGTGGCTGACGCCGCGGATGACGAACGCGTTGCCGTTCGCCTCGACGATCCTGGTGCCGTCCACCCGCAGCCCGACGGCGGCCCGCGCCGGAGCCGCGGGGGCGATCAGCATCGTGAGGAGGAGCGACAGGAGCGCGGCCGCGGCGGCCCCGGGTCGTGTTCTCATGGGGGTGCCTCTCTGTTAACCGGTTAGGTCGGCGGGCACACATGGTCCGCGCAAATCGCTCCGATGTACAGGTTGCGGGGTGCGGGCGGTCAGGAATGCCTGGATCCGGGTGAAAGTTTCAGCTCGGCTGCTGCTCGCGCAGCGCCGGCAGGCCCGCCGCGAGCGCCGTGAGCGCCCGGGCGAGCGAGGGTGCCATCTTGGGGCAGGCGGCGTCCAGTGCGGGGTCCTCGGCGTAGACCTGGGCGAGCGCGGGTGGCGGGTTGGAGGCGTGGTAGAGCATGCCGGCCAGCGCGCAGGCCGCGCCGACCAGCTCCGCGCCCTCGCGCGGGCTCAGCCCCGCGGCCGCGGCGACGTGTTCGCCCAGCTCGGCGACCAGCGAGAGCACCGTGACCTTGTACGTGCGGGCGGCCTCGACGGAGACGTTGTGCTCCAGGGTGGTCGATGAGTGGCTGAGCAGGTCGCAGAAGAGCGGGCGCTCGATCAGGGTGTCGGTCAGCAGCGTCGCGATCTGGTGCGGCGAGCGGTGCTCGGGGCCTGGGCCGGGCTCGTTTCGGCTGGGCTCCGGGCGTCGGCCGAGCGCGTCGCGTACGGCGTCGCTCCAAGAGCGCCACTCCTCGACGAGCAGTACGAGGTAGATCTCCTCGCGCGTGCCGAAATAGCGCACGATGTTGGACTTCGCCAGCCCGACGGCCTCGGCGACCGCGCCCAGGCTGACGTTGCGCACGCCGGAGGTGCGGGCGAGCTCGCGGGCCGCGGTGAGGATCGCCTCCCGCCGCTGCTGCTTGTGCTCGGGCCGCCTGGCCCGGCGAAACGCCGCCCTCGTCATGACCTCAGCAGCATAGCTCGCGGCGATAAGAGAACGCCGTTCTGTTGTTAAGTGAACGCTGTCCTGTTAACGTCCGCCTATGCCACATCTGGAGGAGATCGCGTGACCGAGATACGGATGACAGTGAACGGCGCCGTCGTCGGCCTCGACGTCGAGCCATGGGTGAGCCTGCTCGACGCGCTGCGCGACCGGCTCGGCGTCACCGGCCCCAAGAAGGGCTGCGACCAGGGCGCCTGCGGCGCGTGCACGGTCCTGGCCGACGGCATCCGGATCAACTCCTGCCTGGCGCTGGCCGTCCAGTACGCCGGTCGCGAGATCACCACCATCGAGGGCGTCGACCACCCGCTGCAGGAGGCGTTCGTCCGCCACGACGGCCTCCAGTGCGGCTACTGCACACCGGGACAGATCTGCTCGGCGATCGGCATGCTGGCCGAGCACGCCGCCGGCCAGCCCAGCGCGGTCACCGACGGGCAGGACACGCCGCCCCGGCTGACGGAGCAGGAGATCAAGGAGCGGATGAGCGGCAACCTGTGCCGCTGCGGCGCGTACAACGGCATCGTCGAGGCCATTCTCGATGTGGCGGGGGAGCGATGAAGCCGTTCGCGTACGTCAAGCCCGCCGACGTCGAGGCCGCCGTGCGCGCCGCCGCCACCGAGCCGCGCGCCCGCTACCTCGGCGGCGGCACCAACCTCGTGGACCTCATGCGCGAGGGCATCGAGCGGCCCGACACCGTCATCGACGTCACCGGCCTGCCGCTCGGCACCATCGACGACCTGCCCGGCGGAGGGCTGCGGATCGGCGCGCTCGTCCGCAACAGCGTCCTCGCCGCCGACCGGCGGGTCCGCGCCCGCTACCCGATGCTGTCGCAGGCGCTGCTCGCCGGGGCGTCCGCGCAGCTGCGCAACATGGCCACCGTGGGCGGCAACCTGCTGCAGCGCACCCGCTGCGCGTACTTCTACGACACCGGCGCCGCCTGCAACAAGCGCGAGCGCGGCGCGGGCTGTGACGCACTCGACGGCTTCAACCGGGGCTCGGCGATCCTCGGCGTGAGCCGGCACTGCATCGCCGTCCACCCCTCCGACATGGCCGTGGCGCTGGCCGCGCTGGACGCCGTCGTCGAGGTACGCGGGCTCGACGGCACCCGCCGCATCCCGCTCACCGGCCTCCACCGCCTGCCCGGGGACACCCCCGACGTCGAGCACGCGCTGGCGCCCGGCGAACTGATCACCGCCGTGGAGCTGCCGCCGCTCACCGCGCCCTCCCGCTACCGCAAGGTCCGCGACCGCGCCTCGTACGCCTTCGCCCTCGTCTCGGTCGCGGCGACGCTCGACGTACGCGACGGCGTGATCGCCGAGGCCCGGCTGGCGCTCGGCGGCGTCGCCACCAAGCCGTGGCGGGCCAGGGAGGCCGAGCGGCTGCTGACCGGCGGCCCGGCCGACGAGGACGCCTTCCGCCGCGCCGCCGAGGCCGAGCTGGCGGCGGCCACCGTACGCCCGGCCAACGCGTTCAAGGCCGGCCTCGCCCGCAGCACGATCGTGGCCACCCTGCGCGAGCTGACCACGGAAGGAACCGCACGATGACCACCCTCACCCGCGCCGAGCCCGTCACCCGCACCCCGTACGTCGGCCGGGCCGTGGACCGCAGGGACGGCACGGTCAAGGCCACCGGCCAGGCCCGCTTCGCCGCCGAGCACCCGATCCCCGGCCTCGCCCACGCCGCGCTCGTGCACTCCACGGTCGCGCGCGGCCGCATCACCGCCATCGACGCCTCCGCCGCCCGCGCCGTGCCCGGCGTGATCGAGGTGCTCACCCACGAGAACGCCCCCGCCATGAAGCCCCTCGGCAAAGCGGGCCCGATCGACCTCGGCGCCATGGCGTCCGGCACGAACGTCGACTACCTCGCCACCGACGAGGTGCACTGGAACGGCCAGCCGGTCGCGGTCGTGGTCGCCGAGACGCCCGAGACCGCCAGGTACGCGGCGAGCCTGGTGCAGGTGACGTACCGGGAGCTGCCCTCGGTGGTCGACTTCGCCGCCGAGGCGCCCAACGCCGTACCGCTCAAGAACTCCCTGATCCTGGCGCACAACGCCGACAAAGGCGACGCCGAGGCGGCGCTGGCCGCCGCGCCGGTCTCGGTCGACCTGACGTTCACCACACCCCACCTCAACCACAACGCGATCGAGCCGCACACCACCACCGCCGTCTGGGACGGCGACAAGCTGACCGTGCACGAGCCCTCGCAGTCCATCGCGTTCCTGCGGAGGCACCTCGCCAAGCGATTCGGGGTGCCGGAACCGAACATCCGGGTGCTCGCGCCGTTCGTCGGCGGCGGGTTCGGCGGCAAGGGCTCGGTGTGGCCCGGCACGCTCCTCACCGTCCTCGCCGCCCGCGCCACCGGCCGCCCCGTACGCCTCGTCCTCACCCGCGAAGGCGTCTACCGCACGGTCGGCGGGCGTACCCCCAGCATCCAGCGCGTCGCGCTGGGCGCCGACGAGCAGGGGCGGCTGACCGCGCTCATCCACACCAGCGTGGCCAGGACCAGCAGGATCGGCGGCTTCCCCGAACCGATCACCGGTGTCTCCCGCCACCTGTACGCGGCACCGAACATCCTGCTGCGCGAGTCCAAGGTCACCCTCGACCTGCTGTCTCCCACGTTCATGCGGGCTCCGGGCGAGGCCATCGGGACGTTCGCGCTGGAGTCGGCCGTGGACGAGCTGGCCTGGAAGCTCGGCATGGACCCGATCGAGCTGCGCCTGGCCAACCTGCCCGAACGCGACCCCGTGGGCGGGCAGCGGCTCACCCGGCGCACGCTGCGGCAGGCGTACACGAAAGGCGCCGAGCTGTTCGGCTGGGGGCGGCGCGACCCCCGCGCCGGCGCCATGCGCGACGGGCGGCTGTTCGTCGGCATGGGCGTCGCCACCGCCTACCACCCCGCCATGATCCTGCCCGCGAGCGCCACCGTGCGCCTGCACGCCGACGGCACGGCGGTGGTGCGCTGCGGCATGCAGGAGATGGGCATGGGCGCGGCCACCGCGCAGGCCCAGATCGCGGCCGACGAGCTGGGGGTGCCCCTCGAGTCCGTACGCGTCGAGTACGGCGACTCCGACCTCCCCGACGCCCCGATGGCGGGCGGCTCGGTGCAGACCGCCAGCGTCGCCGCCGCCCTGATCGCCGCCTGCGCCAAGGTCAAGAAGGAAGTGCGCGCGCTGGCCCGCCGGTCGCCCGGCCCGCACGAGACGTACGCCGGCATCCTCGCCGCCGCAGGACGCGACCACGTCGAAGGCGCGGTCAAAACGGGCATGCTCGGCTTCGTCCTGCGCACGCTGCGCGACCGCCGCCGCTACGTCAAGGCGGCCACCGCCGTCCACTTCTGCGAGGTGCGCGTCGACCCCGACACCATGGAGGTACGCGTCGCGCGCTGGCTCAGCGCCTTCGACGCCGGCCGGGTGGTCAACGCCAAGACGGCGGCCGGCCAGATACGCGGCGGCGTCGTCATGGGCATCGGGCTCGCGCTGTCGGAGCAGACCCTGGTCGACCCGCGTAACGGCCGTATCGTCAACCCCAGCCTGTCGGAGTACCACGTGCCGGTGCACGCCGACATCCCGCGCATCGAGGTGCACGACGTCGGCGTCCCCGACCCCACCATGCCGCTCGGCGTCGTCGGCATCGGCGAAGTCGGCATCACCGGGGTCGCCGCGGCCGTCGCGAACGCCGTACGGCACGCCACCGGAAAGCGCGTCGGAGACCTGCCGATCACGCTCGACAAGCTGCTGTGACGTGGCTGGGCGGGCCTGCCGTGGGTACGTGCCTAAGCCGACTCAGCCGACGATCAGCCGAGGAGGCCTGCACATGCCGCGCCCGCCCTTCCCGCCGTTCACCGAGGAGACCGCCCGCGTCAAGGTCCAGGCCGCCGAGGACGCCTGGAACACCCGCGACCCCGAGAAGGTGGCGCTCGCCTACACGGAGGACACCGTCTGGCGCAACCGCGACGAGCACCTGACCGGACGCGTCGCGGTCATCGAGTTCCTGCGCCGCAAGTGGGCCAGGGAGCTCGACTACGCGCTGCGCAAGGAGCTGTGGGCGGTGCTCGGCAACCGGATCGCGGTGCGCTTCCAGTACGAGTCCCGCGACCCGTCAGGGCAGTGGTGGCGCAGCTACGGCAACGAGCAGTGGGAGTTCGACGAGTCGGGGCTGATGCGGCGCAGGGAGGCCAGCATCAACGACGTACGGATCGCCGAGCCGGAACGCCGGCATCTTCGGCCCGCGAAGCGAGGCGGAACGCGGCGTGGACGTCCTCCCGATCTTCTGAACGGAGGGACGTCGCCGCAGGGGCGTGAGCCGCCGACACGCACAGACACTCGACGAGGCGTTGTCAGGAGGTGCGAATCCATCGAGGGTCGCCGTACCGCTGCTCCACACCCTCACCCGGCACGAAGTCGGGCGCCGTGGCCAGCACCACGAGACCCTGCACCTCCAGATAGCGGATCAGCCCGGCCGCCACCGAGAACACCGTCTCCATCGAGCCGCACTCCGGCGGCATGTGCTCCTGCAGCACCGCCACCACATCCGGCAACCCGAACTCCGCGGGCAGCAGCTCCGCCACCTCCCTGACGAAGTCCTCGGTCACCTGCGCCTGCACCACCACCGCGCCCGGCCTGCCCGCTCCCGAGCCGGCGCAGCTGTCACAGCCGTCGCTGTGGAAAGGGGCGATCGAGACCGTGCCCGATCCCAGGCACACCACGCACCGGCCCCACTCGGCCGCGTGCAGCGTCGCCGCCTCCCGGTCCTTCAGCGGGGCCGCGCAGGTGCAGCGGAAGGTGTTGTACGTGCCCGCGACGTAGTCGCGGTAGGAGATGTCGTCGGGGGCGTCGACCCACTCGGTGGTGATCACGTGCGGCTCGTCCATGAGAACTCTTGTCCGTCGCTGTGCTGGGGTGCCCCACAACATAGCTCCGCCGACGGGCCGGCATCACGGAATCGGCTCAACTCTTCACGTTCCGTAAGGCTCCGGTGGGCGGGGCGGGCCGCCCTTGAGCTCGTGGAAGCCCGGCGTTGATGCGACCAGCAGCGTCCCGTCCCAGAGCCGCCCGGCGTCCTCACCGGTGGGCACCTTGGAGATGACCGGCCCGAAGAACGCGACGGTCTCGGCTCCCCCACTCACGGCCACGATCGGCGTCCCCACATGGTCACCGCCGATGGCCCGCAGCGCCTCGGCCGTCGAGGCGCGCAGCTCACCGTCATGCTCGTGTCCGAGCCCTGCCTCGGCGAGGCCGGGCGGCAGACCGGCCGCTTGGAGCGCCGTCCGTGGATCACCCGGCCGGTCGCCGGGGCCCGTCGTCCACAGGGCTGTGTAGAACTTTCCCAGCGCCTCCTGCCCGTGCTCCCCGCCGACCGCCGCGGCGACCCGCGCCGGCACCCACAGGTAGCCCTCGGTGTCGCCTTCGGGATCCTCGTCGCGGCCCTCGTTGAGCACCGACAGGCTCATGACGTGCCATCGCACCTCGACCGGGCGCACCCGGCTCACCTCGAGCAGCCAGCGCGAGGTCAGATAGGAGTACGGGCACGACGGATCGAACCACATGTCCGCCACCATCATGATGGCCATCCTGCCCATTCCCCGCAGACCCAGACACCACCGCGTGGAACGCCGGACTCGCGAGACGCTGCGGGTGAGAATGGCTTGTTGTGCCGACCGCCGGCATCGACCCGGCCGCCGAACCTCGCGTACCGCCGTGGCCAGGCTCACCTGGTCACCGGTCCGCCCCGTTCGTCGACCTCGGCACCGCGCACCGCGAGGGCCAGGTCAGGGTGCCGCAGGGCGTACTCGGTCCGGGTCCGGCGGCGCGACCTCACCCACCGCCGCACCGACCGGATCGTGGCGGCCAGGACGGGCCTGCGCCCCCTGAGCCCGTCGGCCGACCGCATCGGCCGCACGACGATGCGCTGCGTCGCCCTCCGCTCGGCCCTCGCCGACCGCGGCCGCCCGTGGACCGCCGCGGCACCGGCCCGCTCGTCGAGGTCTACCCGGCCGCCTACCTGAGACTGTGGACCTCGCGTACCGCGGCTACAAAAGAGAAGTGCCCATGTAGTAAGTCGCTACTGTACGTCAAACACGGTTTGACGTACCCGTCTTGTCAGGCATCTGTGCTCGGGTGGCTTGGACTGTTTCCGCTACCAGCCTCGCGGCCGGGATCGGGTCTTCGTGTTCCCAGATGCGGACCACTGTCCAGCCCGCCTCTCTGAGCAGTCGGTCCGTCTCGGCGTCGCGCTCTCTGTTCCGCCGGACCTTCTCCGCCCAGTACTCGGCGTTGGTCGCCGCTTTCGTGTGGTGTTCCGGGCAGCCATGCCAGAAGCATCCGTCCATGAAGACGGCGACCTTGGCCTTGGTGAAGACGAGATCGGCGGTGCGACGGATGGCGGGGAGGGGGCGGACGGACACGCGGTAGCGAAGGCCGAGTGCGTGGACGGCGCGTCTCAGGGCGAGCTCAGGGCCGGTGTTCCTGCCGCGATTGGACTGCATGCTCTTTCGAACGCCTTCGCTGGAGGCGCGGGTCGGCCTCTTCACTGCCATGGCCCATACCGTACGAGATCTTTGTGACTCCGGTTATGGTCTTTATCTTGGGAAGATCTCGTCCTCGTATGAGGCACACCATGGCGTGATTGCGAGGTGACCCGGTGGGAGAGGGGATCGTCCTGTCCGGCCGCTATCGGCTGGACAGGAAGCTCGGTCGCGGCGCCATGGGCGTGGTGTGGAAGGCGTTCGATCAGCGTCTGGACCGTGAGGTCGCCGTCAAGGTCTTTCCTCATCAGATCGATTCCGGCCACCGTCGGGTGGAACGTTTCCGGGCCGAGGCCAAACTCTGCGGTCGGCTCCAACACCCCGGCATCGTCGTGGTCCACGACGCCGACGAGGACCAGGGTCGGCTGTACTTCGTGATGGAGCTCCTCAAAGGCAAGGACCTGGCGAAGGTGATGTCCGAGGCGGTGAACGGCCTGGCGATCGATCGGGTGGTCACCATCGGAGCCCGTCTGAGCGAGGCTCTAGCCGCTGCGCACGCAAAGAAGGTCGTCCACCGCGACATCAAGCCGGCCAACATCATGCTCCTTGCCGGTGATCGACCCAAGATCTGCGATTTCGGCATCGCAAGGGTCGTCGACACCGGCAACGCCACAGCGCAGGTCGGCACGCCGGCCTATGCCGCGCCCGAACAGAGTGACGGGACGCCGGATGAGCGGAGCGATCTCTACTCACTAGGCTGCGTGCTCTACGAGATGGTCACCGGTGATCCTCCGTTCCGAGGGAACAGCTGGTCCCTTCTGTTCCAACACGCGACCAAGACACCGAGCCCGCCTTCCGACCTTCGAGGCGGCATCCCATCGCCTCTGGAGGATCTGATCCTGCAACTGCTGGCCAAGAAACCGGGAGAGCGCCCGCAGTCAGCGGCCGAGGTGGCCGACCGGCTTGGAAGCATGCGTCCGCCCTCCAGGCGGGCCGGCGCCAAGCCGGTGGATCGATTGCCTCCGGCCCGACTGCTGAGGTCGAGTTCAGCGGAGCGGAAGCACACCGATGCGGATGACGCCATGGCCGAGGCCATCGGCGAGGTGCTCGACGAGGCCCGCGTCGATGCCAAGGTGGCCGGCTATGTACGTACGGCGCAACTGACCAGGTTCGAGATCCGGCTCGGACCCACCACCGCGAAGACGGCGATCTTCGGCCTGACGGGCGCGTTCGCGGAGGCCTTGAAGAACAGTGCCGTCCGGGTCGTGCCCATGCGATCGACATCTCCCTTGCCGGGCGCGAGCGCGGTCGGCGTCGAGGTGCCTCACCGAGGTCTCGACCTGGTCAGCCTGGGCGACGTTCTTCGCGAGGCTTCCGAAGACGATTCACTGCTGGCAGGTCTCGGCCGCGACCAGAACGGGGCACCCGTATTCCTCAGGTTCGAGGAGACACCGCATGTCCTGATCGGTGGCAACGGAGGGCCGTTCGATCCGCTCCGAGTCATCACCGCCTCTCTCGCGATGCGGCATCATCCCGGCCGTCTTCGCATGGTGTCGACCGGACGGCGAAATCCGTTCGCGCAGCTTCCCCATATGGTCGAGCAGGCCCAGGGCGATCCGCTCACCTGGGCCGTGGCGGAGATGGAGTGCCGCTACGCCGACCTCAACGCGAGGCGGTGCCGTACCACTGAGCAGTTCAACCGAGTGGTTCGTGAGAGCGGCATTCCGGCCCCCATCGGTGCGCTCGGCGATACGGACATGGCCCACCCCGACGTGGTCGTCATCGTCGACGAGTTGGCGGACCTTCGAGACGTCGAAGCGGTCAGGGAACTGACGAGAGAGGGCCGCGCCGTGGGGTTCCATGTCATCGCCCGCACGGCCGAGCCATCCGAGCGTGTGCTCAGCAGCAAGGTCACCGCCTATTTCCCGGCTCGACTGGCCCTTCCCGTGACGACCGTCGAGGAGAGTCTGAACGTTCTCGGCCGCATGGGAGCGGACACCTTGCGCCCGGACAGCGGACTGTTGCTCGTCGGCGGGGACGGTACGCCGAACGAGGTGCGGCTCGCCGCGATCTCGGATGAGGAGATCGCCGCGATCGTCAGTCACTGGCGAGGTTGAGGAACGGGCTTGGCGCGCCATGCCATGAGACGTGCAGACGTTCTCTGGCACGGGTCGCCGCCACGAAAAGCAGGCATCGCTCGCGCTGCAGATCGTTCGCATGCGTGGTGGCGTCCTCTTCGAGCGGGGTGACGGCGCTCGACGCGGGCAAGTGGCTCGCTCCCACGCCGATCACCGCGACGCAACGGAACTCGAGTCCCTTCATTCGGTGCATGGTCGTGACCCGCACATGTCCGTCCAGCCCGTCGCGATCCCGTGTCAGGTAAGACGCCTTCAGCCCGGCACGCGTCAAAGCCTCGACGGCCGCCCGTCCGGTCACTTCGGAGCGAGCGGCGATCCCGATCTCCTCCGGGTTCACCCCGGCGGTGGTCCAGCCCCGTACGACCTCGACCAGATGGCTCAGTTCGGCGTTCTGCGTGGGAGCGCCGCACAGCTCGGGCATGGCGCCGTGGATTTCGGAGCGACAGCCGGTGAGACTGCTGCGCCGCCCATCGAGATCCTCGATGTTCTCGCCGGCCAGCATGGCACAGCTCCAGGTGAGGATCTCCTCGGTGGTCCGGTAATTGACAGTGAGCCTGCTCGATCGGCCTGCGAGCTCGATGCCCATCGAGCTGAGGGACACCCGGTTGTCATAGATGCGCTGATGAGTGTCGGCTGCGATGAACAGGTCGTTCGGTCCCTTGGCGACCGCGGCCCGCAGCACGCGCCAGCGCACCGGATGCAAATCCTGTGCCTCGTCGACGACCACGTGGTCGTAAGGCAGCACCTCCAGCCCCTGCAGCACACGCACCGCTTCGACGCAGGTCGACTCGAAAGTACGGTGATTCCGATCCCTCAGCTCCTGCTCGAACTCTGCGACCGCCCGCCATATCTGGGCGCGCTGCAGCGGTCCGAGCCGCCGTCCGCGCCCTGTTCTCCGTGCCTGCAGGTAGCCCTCGGAGGTCGTGATCGCCTGCGCGAGGACGACCTGCCGCCACTCTTCGCGTAGGAAGGCCTCACTGAAGTCGAGACCGCGATTACGGATGATGCGCCGCCAGACCTCCTTCTCCTCCTCCTCGCGGAGGAGACTGGCCTTGCCCACGTGCTCGTCGACAAGTCGGCGGGCCACCTGGTCGACGGTCAGGACGTCGATGCGGGACAGCACATCGTCGTCGGACTCCAGCAGCCGCAACGATTCGGCCAGCGACCGGGTCAGTGTCGCGGTGAAGGTGGTGAGCAGCACGCGCCCGCCTTGGCGGGCCAAGTGACGGGCACGATGCAGCGCGACCACGGTCTTGCCGGTGCCGGGCCCGCCGGTGACCTGCGCGGTCCCCGAGTACGACGCGTACGCGACCTCTCGCTGCAGTGGATGCAGATAGACCCGCCATCTGGCGAAAGGCTTGGCGAACAGCTCTATCAGTTCGTCCGGCCCGTCCACGAGGGCCACCTTGTGCGACGTGCGCTGAGCGGCGGCGACCAGATCGTCTGGATCGATCTTCATCGATGGCACGGCGGTCGCTCCGACCACGTCGTTCCAGACCTCCTCGGAGGACATGCCGGCGGCGAGTCCCAGCAGGACGTCATATTGGACCTGCGGCAACTTGCCGTCCAAGGCCTCGAGTACCGCCACGTCGGTGAGCGTTCGGGCGAATCTGCGCATCTGATCGTCGATGCCCAGCCTGATCAGATCGGCATCGGAGATGTGGTCGAAGATCGGACGCGCGGCATCGGAGGAGGTCTGTGACAGTCCGTCGATCGTGTCCTCGATGATCGCGTCATCACGGATCTCCATGCATCCGTTGGCCATGTTCACCGACACACGGCGATGCCGCACCCAGGCGTAGGCCTCATCGTGCGTGTCCACTCGAAGCAGCGTGTAGGTGTCTCCTGTTCTGGGGGCCAGCACAATGCCGCGATATTGGCGATCGATCCGGATGCTCTTGAACCGCTCATCACGGATGTTGGTGAGCTTCTCCAGATGCGCCCCGGCGTGCGAGGTCTGTTCGAATTTGAGAATCGTGTCTACGACCTTCTGCTGGATGGGGCGCTCCAGCCTGATGAGGTCCTGAAGGAAGTCCTGGTGAATGCCCAGACGTGGCACGCGCCCTCCTCACCGATCGGCCCTCCGGTCCGATGTGCCGTGATCAGACCGGAGGGATCACGCTGCTCAGTCGTGCTTGTGAAAGAATCCGACCGACGGGTCGTCCGGCGTGCCGATCAGCATCGCCCGGTCGAGGAAGACGTTGTTGCTTTCGCAGCTCGTCTCGGGAAGCAGGACGCAGGCGTAGCAGGCGGCCAGGTTCAAGCTGTCGAGACCACTGGCCTCTGACTCCATACACGGTGGATCCTGCGAGCACCATTCGGAACGCGCGAGCGCCGACTCGAGAGTTTCATAGAGCTTGCGGTGCTCGCCTTGGGCGACGACGCCGCCGAGGGAGCCGGCAGAGTCGCTGGTGGCGGTGTAGATGAGCACTCCGGCCATGTCGTGGTCGACATAGAGCCGTTCGCGCAAGGCCGCCGCCGGGTAGCCGCAGTCCAGACTCCACTCGTTGATCAGCACGTGTGCGAGGGTGTGCAGCAGCACGTAGCGCGCGGTCACCGGAGAAACGATCTCACTGACCGGCATTCTGATCCCGGACTGTGCCGCGCGATTGCGAAGGACCTGCGTGTGATTGAGCCAGATCCGGTGGGCTCGCGCAGCAGGCCCGGGCCGCTGCTCCCAAGCGCGTAGAAGGTCTTGGTCGATGGCGAGGAACACGCCTTCGCCACTGACCTCGATCGCGGGCAACCAGTCCACCGGGCTTTTCGCCATGGCGGCGCGACGGGTGCCGCCTTCGGCGAGCTCCGGCGGGGTGACGCGGGTGAACGACTCCAGCGCTCGCACTTCGCGCAGCCGCTTGACCAGCATGGATCGCTTGATGCCGAAGGGCAGAGCGCGTCCGTCGCCGGGCGCTCGGACGCACTCGAAGTTCTCCTCCCTGGAAACGATCCCGGTGCCGTCGTAGAGCTGGTGGTACTCCTCGCGTCTGAGGGCGTTGGCCGACTCGAACATCATCGCCGTCTCGTCGGAGTCCGGTGGGGCACTCGTCTCCAGTTCGTGTCGTCGGTACACGGCGGCGAGGACCTCTTCGGCCGTGAACCGACCGTCGTGCATGATGTCGGTCTTCTCTAGGGCTTGCAGCAGGACCGCGTCAGGGGTGCCGGCCTCCACAAGCAACTTCAGCATCTCGTAGTACCGATTGAGTCGTTGCTGCAGTGACTGTGACCACGGAGGAATGGACAGCGCCGACCGAGTGATCGCGAACCAGGCCGCCGATGCGCCTCGCTGCAGCGTTCGAGGGGTCGCGTTGCACATGGGTTCATCGGAGTCCCGTCCGAGCCACGGCCTCCGCCCCTTGCACGTGATGCCCAAGCTGAGCATGGCGCCTTTACCGAAGGCTCCTTCGAGGGACGCGGGCGGTACACCGCACGAGCACGTGATCACCACAGAGCGGAGCGAGGCGGTCTGGCCGCTGCTCTCCAGGGTCAGCTCATGCTTGACGTTCTCGTTCGGGTCGCGGTTCGACCCGCTCTTCTTGTGCACCCATTCGAAGTAGGGGAAGTCGTCCAGGTGCCCGTTCTCACAGGCGATGACGAAGCGCGACGGTGTGAGCGGCTTCTCGCACGAGCCGCAGACGCTCTTGCCCGGAGGCGAACCGAACCGCTTGAACTCCTGAAGCCTGTTACAGACACCGCAGGAGTACATCTCCGGGAAGAGCCGAACCCTGATGCCGTCGCCCGAAGGCGGCTCGTCCGCCGGCGGAAGCTGGAATCGGGAAACCTGCAGCCAGTGCTGCAGCCGAGGCTCATAGATGACGTCCGACGGCCGCACGCGCCAGCCGTCCAGCCCGCTCACGATGTACGACCGGTCTTCGATGGCGATCATGGAGCCGACGCCGTACGTGGTGATCGTCTGAGCCCGTCGTACCGCACCCAGCGGTGTGCGCGTGACCTCTGCGGAGCCGTTGCGGCTCGCCTGACGGGTACGTCCGCTACGTAGTGCCATGCTCATCGCTCCAGGTAGAGGTCGGATTCGGCGTCGACGTCGCGCAGGCTCCACAGAGTGGGGATCGCCTTGGTGAGATCGGTGTCGGTGAAGGTGCAGAGAAGGGCCTCATCGGGATTGCGGATCTCGCTTCGCTTGAAGCGCGGCCTGGCCTCATACACCAGGTTCGGATTTTCGTCCGCCAAGTCGATCCAGCGGGCGATGACGTCGTTCAGGTCCTTCTCGACGCCCGCCGCCTCGTCCGGGTCCACCGCACGAGCCCTGAACAGGATGAGATCCTTCAGCTCCTCTATGCGGCTCTGGTGCTCGCGTATCTTCGCAGCCGCCCCGTTGAGCCGGAGCCCCGGGTGCACCAACCGGGCCATGCCGACCAGTACGGCGTGAAGGGCGCGGTCGCGGGCGCGGGGCGAGAAAGGCGTCACGCTGGTGGACTCGACCTGCCGGTACAGCGCCGAGTGATAGCTTACGAAGCTCTCGTAGTGTGAGCGGTCTCGAGATCGATTGGCGTTGTAGAGCATCACGACCAGGCCGGGATGCTGACGGCCGACGCGGCTGCTCGACTGGATGTACTCGGCGGTGGTCTGCGGCTGTCCCATGATGGCCATCAGACCGAGCCGGTCGACGTCCACGCCCACGGAGATCATGTTCGTGGCCAGCACAGTGTCGAGAACGCCCTCGTCCGGAAGCCTGCGCTCGAGATCCTTCAGCCGTTCAGGGATGTCGCTGGACTTCACGCGACTGGTCAGCTCGGTGAGCCGCTCCCTCAGGCGAGGCTCGGCCCCGTGTTGCTTCGCCAGGACCTTGAGCCGGTCTTGGACGTCGTCCAGCACTTGGAGTTCGGCGGCGGCCAGAAGCCGGAGGCTGTTGAAGTAGCCCACGAGGGTCCAGTAGGCGTCCCGTACCGAGTCGGGGCCCTGGATATGGACCGCATGGTGCAGCAATGCCGCATAGGCGCGCACCAACAAGGTCGCCTGGCTGGTATTGGGAGCGAGCAGGCCCACATAGAGCCGTGACGCCTTGGCCTCGGCCGGCGTCTCGACCGCGAACCACGAATCACGCGCGTCCAGCCCGGCGGGGGGAAACTGCGCGACGGTTCGGTTGAACAGGCTTCTCACCTGGTCCTTGGCCCGGCGAATCGTAGCGGTGGAAGCGATCACCTTGGGTTGCTCGGCGGCATAGTCGATCGCGGTCTCGTACAGGCCGGTGAGGCTGCCCAGAGGGCCGGAGATCAGGTGAAGTTCATCCTGGACGATCAGCTCAGGAGGAGGAGTGCCTTCTCGGTCCCGATTGAAGAGCGCCGCGACCTCGGTACGCCACGTGATCTGCGCGAACTTGTCGACGGTCGCGATGATCAGAGTCGGCCTGACCGCGTAGATCTTCTCGTCGACGACGTGAACGGGAAGTTCACCGTGGAACTCGCAGTTCAGGTCTGCGCAGAAGATGCGCATCTTGGAGCTCGGGACGTCCACCTCGTACTCGTCGGGCCCCATAGCGGTGCCGCACCATGGGCAGAAGCGGAGCTGGACAGGGTTCTCCTGGTGGAGTTCGCCGCCGTCCTTGAGCTTCTTCAGGCCGGCCGCGGCATCCTTGATCCTGTTGGGCGTGGCGGCGGCGCCGACCCACATGCCGATGGAGATCGGCTCTTCGCCCAGTTCCCCTGGTCGTCGTCGGCGCATGATCTCCATGGCGCAGATGAGTGCGGCCGCCCGTTCGAATTGCTGAAGCGTGAGCAGACGCAGGGTGTACCGCATTATCGCCGTTACACCTCCGCCGGCGTCCCGCTTGCGGAGGCGACGCAGGAAGACCGTGAAGGCGATGATGCCCAGGTACGCCTCGGTCTTGCCACCACCGGTGGGGAACCAGAGCAGGTCGGCGACGCGCCGGTCGTCATGCTCAGGGTCGACGATGCCGTTCAAGGCGAGCAGCAGAAAGGCGATCTGGAACGGGCGCCAGATGCCCGTTTCTGGATCCGGCTCGCCCTGCATACCGCCCTTGATCCAGCCGGTCCTGGCCCTCTGGGCGGCCATGGCCTCATTGGCGTACCGGAAGGCGGTCATGACCTGCGGCTCGCGCCTGAGCGTCGCGATGCCCGAGTCCATACGATCGCAGGCCTGCTCGCACAGCCGAATCTGCTCTCTGGCGGCGTCGGCGTACTCCGTATCGCCGAGCAGACGCGACTCCTCGGCCCGCTCCGCGATCCACGAGCGGTAGCCCTGCACCAGCCTGCGCAGGCCGAGCAGGACGTCCTCATCCGGCTTGCGCGCCAGATCGAGCATGCGAAGCGCAGAGTCGTCGATCTCCGGATTGGAGTCGGTGAGCAGCACCTCTTTCGTTGGCACGAATTCGCTCCAGATGGCCTCCACGGCCGCCGGAGCGCCATTGAGCAGCGCTTCGTCACGCGGTGGCGGAGGCGTCCAGTCCCAATCCGCCGCGCATCCGTGTCCTACGGCGAAGTTCGGGGCGTAACGGTACAGCAGTCGATTGCTCTTGATCTCCGCTTCGTCCGCTCCCACGGGGACGGGTCTCTCGACGAAGGGCTTGGTGCCATTGACGCCGGTGACCTTGATCTGAGGTTGGAACAGACAGTGTGCGTCTCGGAGATCGAATCCGCCGACCTCCTGCACGTTGAGCAGCGCGACGGTGACGGACACCGCACCCTCCCTGGGAGGGCGCACCCGGACCCGAAGTTCGACGCCGGGCGCGAGTGGGACCGTGTGCGTGTCGGCGGTCTTCACGTCGACCGAGTACGGCGCGATGTCCAACGAGCGGCGCCGCCATCGCAGCTTCTGCTCGTCGATACTGCGGCGCTCGGCGCGTTGGGCCTTGACCGGTCGTCCCTCGAGGTCCACCGGGTCGTACACGGCCGCGGTCACCGTCACCGTGATGGTCGGGGAGATGGTCGGGTCCACCCCGAAGGTCAGCCCCATGGAGGACGGCGCCTGATCGTTCGCAAGGGCGACTCCGATGTCGGGGGCCTCGTCCTTGACCCGCGTCTCTGGAGCGAGATCGACGTCGCGTTCGCCGACTTCCTCGATCACCAGGTTGTTGTCGCGGCGCTGAGGATAGAGCACACCGGCCGCGTACATCGTGACCGGGGAATCCGTGAGGATCTCCTCGGGGCCGCCCACCGGGCCGATCATGTCCAGGCGGAGTCGCTCCACCAGTTCGGTCCGGAAGGCGTAGTGCTCACTGTGCTTGGACATCGGGTTCCTTCTTGTCCCAAGTGAAGGTGGACAGGCCGACCAGTCGTGGTGCGAGCCAGACGCCGTGCTGGTCGAGCCCGGCGCGGATGCCGGCGGCCTCGTTCCCCGCGACGGTCTCCACCACGTCGATGCGGACGCCGGAGATGCGAGCGGGGAACGACCGAGGTACGAAGTTCGAGCCCTGCTTGAGAAATGTGAAGAGATCGCGCCTGAACTTCTCGGAAGCCGTTCCGATCGGTCGGCCGCGGTGTCTGATCAGGTACGGCGGGCTCTCCGACATGCCGATCGGCTCCGGATGGAGGCGCTCCAGATCGACCTCGTCGCCGGGACGCACGCCCGTCGCGAGGTAGCGCTGAAGGTCCGCGACATCGTCGTCGAAGTCCACCGTGCCGGCCGGGTACTCGGTGAGGACGTCTCCACCCTCCAGTTCCAGGCCGTCGCGCCGCCAATACTGGAAGCCGTACCGCCCCCATCGGCCGGTGCGAGGGTCGATGCGGATGTTGCGCATGTCCATGGGGGAGACCACGTAGAGCTCGTCGCGGGGCCTCGTCATGGCCACGTACAGAAGGCGCGCCTCTTCGGCGGGGTTCTGATCGTTCTTCTTGTTCTTGCCGGCCGCCGGCAGCGGCCCAGGATCCACCACCAGGACCCGGTCGAACTCCAGCCCCTTGGCGCGGTGGAAGGAGGACACGACCAGCCGTGCGGGCGGCTGCGCCGTGAGCTCATCCGGGAGACGACCGCCGGCCAACGCCGAGCGCAGTCGGGTCAGATCCAGGAGACGGTCCGGCCCTCGCCCAGCGCCCGTTCGCTGCAGCCATCGCCATAGGAGATCCGGCTGCGAGTCGTCCGGCAGCGGAAGATCGCCGATCAGTTCATCGAACCTCTCTCGGCTGAGCGAGGAAGCATTGCAGCGGGCCATGAGCAGACCGATCCAAGCCGGCACGACGCGATCGCGCGCCGATCGCTGTAACCGGTGGGCCACTCCCAATCCGGCCAGCCGCTCCGAGATCACCAGTGCCTGTCCGTTGGTGCGGCAGAGAATCGCGGTGGTGCCCGGGTGGCCGGTGAGCGCTTCGGCGGCGAACGTGTCGAAGGCCCCGAAGTTCGTGACGCCGCTGAGCGCGGCGCGGAGCTCCTTGTGGTACGTCTCGCCGTCCTTGTCCCCGGTCTCCGAAAGCGTTCGAAGCCGAGGACCGAAGCAGTGGGCCGTCCTGGCCTCGTCGGTGCGGGCGCGGAAGTTCTCGGTGAGGCTCAGCTCTGTCAGTTCCTCACCGAAGGTGATGCGAAGCCAGTCGAAGAACCTGTTGGTCTCGCCGGCACGCTCCGCCGGATCGTCGATCGTGAAGCCGTAGATCGACTGAGCAGGGTCGCCTACGACGGTGAACCCGCAGTCGTATCGTTCCAACAGCGTCTCCACGAGGTTCCGCCGGATTCCGACCAGGTCTTGGACCTCGTCGATGACGACGTGGCGGAGGTCCTCCTCGTACAGTTCATCGGCCTGGCCGCTTTCGATCGCCTTCTGGGCGCCCTCGATGCGGTCGTCGAAGGACCTGTCGGCCCATTCGCCCTGCGCGTCCACCTGCCTGAGCAGGTCGAGCGCCCAAGAGTCGAAGGTCTGCGCGCGCACGTTGCGGGCCGCGTCGCCGTACTGCGCGAGGCGGTTCTTGAGTTCGCGGACGGCCGCCCTGGAGAAGGTGAGGACCAGGATCTCCCCGGCGCTCACCCCCTCCTCGGCGACCAGCCGGTCGAGTCGGCGCACCAGAGTGTGGGTCTTGCCCGCGCCCGCCTGAGCGGTCACCAAGGTCAGGGCGTCGGCGGGCTGCTCCACGACGGCTCGCTGTTCGGCCGTGAGCGTATGAGCGCCGCGGTAGGCATCGCTCACTTCTTGCTCCAGAGGTACTCGAACTGGGTGAACGCCAGTCGGCGGTCGTAGTTGATGATGTTGTCCGCGACGTCCAGGATCAGACAGGTCTCCTTGCCGCCGTTCTTGATCCCGCGCAGACCACGGCCGATCATCTGCTGATAGACGTTCGGACTGTAGGTGGGTCGGGCGACGATGACCACCTCGGTCGCCGGGGCGTCGAAGCCCTGGGCGAGGACGCCGTAGTTCGCGAGCACCCTGATCTGCCTTCGCCGGAATCTCTCGATCAGCGTGCGCCGCTCGGCGTCGGGAGTCCCGGAGTCGATCGCCGCCGACTTGATGCCGAGACGGTTGAGTTTGGCGGCCATCAGCTTGGCATGGTTGACGGAGGTCGCGAAGAGCAGGACGGGAGCGTCCTCCGGAAGCGCCTGGATCTCCCTGAGCAGGGTTTCGTTGCGTGCGCTGTCACGCCCCAGCTTCTCCTCCACGGTGGCGGGAAGTCTCGCTCCGTCGAAGGTGGTCGCCAGCCGAAGGTCCTCCTCCGAAAGCGTGAGTGTCGTCCCCTTGAGCTCCCGATGCTCGACTTTCGCGAGCACGCCGAGCTCCTGCAGCTCGGCATAAGGATCGCCGCTCTCGAAGATGCCCTCGTCCAAGCGGTTGCGCCCGTAACGCTCGACCAGGCGACGGGTCTCCGTCTCGTTGAAACCGCGGAACGGCGTGGCCGTGAGACCCAGCAGGGGACGTGATGTCTCTCGGGAGGTCAGACCGAGAGAAGCAAGGATGCCGGTGTAGCGAGGCGTGATCGAGGTGTGCGCCTCGTCCACGATCACCAGCGCAGGATCGCGGAGCCAGGCGTACTCGGGCTTGTTCAGGCACACTTCGAGCTTGGCGTCGGTGGCGACGACCAGCTGAGCCGTCTCTCTGCTCGGTGCGGCCTCGCGGCCCGCCCAAAGTCTGTTGATGACGAGTCGTTCCTCCGGACCGGCCTTGGACCAGACGAACGCCCAGCTCTGCACCGCCTGCTCGCAGAGCTCCTCGCTCTGGGCGATCCACAGGACCGGCCGGCCGCCCGACCCTCGTTCTTTGATCACGCGGATGACGGCCTCCGCTGCCACGCGGGTCTTACCGGCCCCGGTGGGAAGGCACAACATGGCGCGCGGCGAGTCGTACTTGGTCAGCAGGTCGACGGCCTTCTGTGCCAATCTCTCCTGATAGTCGTGCAGGCGAGGGAAGGCCGTAGGCCCCGGCACCGTCACCGATGGCGGCAGCGTCTCTCCCTTCGTCCCCGCGTATGCACCGGGAAAGCCAAGGTCGTTGACGACGCGCACCGACTGGGCGTCTCCGTTGAAGTTCGCCGCGAGCTGGGGGAACTCCGCCTTGATGTCGCGTCGATAGACGCGAAGAACCTCGGTTCCGTAAGCGTCATGCGCCAGTTCGGCCATGCGGCGTTCGTTTCCAGGGGCGCCTCCATCCGATCCGTCGCCCTCGAGAAGGCCCTCGGGCAATCCCTTCTTCAACGCCTCCACCCCGATGAGCAGCAGGAGCTTCTCCGACACGCTCTCGGTATCGCGGATGCGCTCGATGCGCTCGTTGTCACGTTCCTGCTCGCGTCGCTGGAGGATCTGCTCGCAGGCCGTTCGTCCCAGATTGAGCCTCAGAACGCGGTCCACTGCTTCGAGCACCTGCAGGTCGTTCGCCGGCATCCGGACGAGCACCTTGTGCTCCTCCGGCAGTACGGCCTCGGCGATCGAGTCGGCTCGCATACCTGTGGGAGTACGGATGATCTCTGCGAGTTCGTCGCATCGAACGATCGACCACCCCTCCACCTGCGTCCGTCGAGACATCTTCAGGTGCGGGAACTCCTCCAGGAGCAGAACCCCTTCCGCCTGACCTGCGTATTTGAACTCCTTCTGGACGGCGTCGGAGGGGGCCATCATGCCCCACGCCTTGCGCATGGTCTCAGCGAGGGACGCGGCCGGCACCAGCAGGGCCGGCACCCTCTCCCTGATGAGCTCGTAGTACTCCGAGCGAACGGCGGTCACCGCGATCTGCGCGTTCTCGATGTCGCTGCGCCACTCGTCGCCGACGCGGCATCGGGTCATGGCGCCTTCGGGGAGGTCGGCCCCGACCTCGAACATCAGGGCGTAGACCTCGCCGGGGAAGGCGTCGTCGGTCGAAGAGGAGGCCTCGTCGACCAGTTCCTCCCAGATCCTCGTCGGCAGCTCGTCCAGCGTCTGAGGCAGGGCCAACATCGCTGCGATGTGCGGGGAGACATCGGCCACTGGGAGAACGTCTCTGTGCATGTTCAGATCGGGGCCGACGCAGCGCCTGACCTGCCGCAAACCCCGTGAAGTCTTCAGATGTCCGTACTTTCGACCGAGCCAGCGGATCGGCGAGGCGATGGTCCGGCGGCCGGCCACTCCCTTGTTCCCCGGCTGCATGACCCAGTTCGCCACCGCGCCGCTCGACGGGACGTTCTGGAGGAAGGCCGCCCGTCCTTCCTCGGAGAGCGAGGTGAACAGGTGCAGCGGCCCGGGAGGGCGTGTCCCATCGAAAATCATCTTCGCCAGAGTGGGTCGTGCCTCGCCGGGAGGCAGTTTGGTCACGTACCGCTTCCAGTACGCGGTCTTGTACTCCTCGAACCACTCCTCGCCTTCCGGGTTCACGTTTGTGATCGGACCGTCGAGCAGGCCCAGGTCAGGGAGGTAGGCCCGATCGTCCCGGTGGAAGGTCATGTCGACGGTGACGTGCCGGTCACGTGAGCCGTCGGTCGGCACCACCCGTCCGGGCAGCAGGCAGTCGCGGATCCGCCGGAAGTCACCCGCCAGCGTTCTGACCTTCAGCTCCTTCGCGGTGTCGATGCCACGTCCGCTGAAGGCGGTACGAACGCCTGCGGGACCCGCCAGCCGTGCCAGCTCCCAGAAGGCGGCCCAGTCACGGTCCAGGTAACCGGAGAACCCACGCTCCACCACGGAGGAGAGCCGACCGATGTGGTCGGCTTCGTGGATGCCGAGGGCCTCCAACGCCTTGGCGGTGGCGTCGTTGCCCACGTAGACGCGTTCGTCCACGTACACCGTGTTGTCGGCGAGGCCGTCGGCGGCTGATCGCCGGAAGATCCGTGTGGACGGGGCGACCAACCCGAGCGTCTCCGTGAGGACGATCTTCGCCCGCAGGGCGTCCTCCGCCTGCGGATGGTTGCTCCGTTTCATGTCCGCGGCGATGAGCACCGCCCGTGCCGAGGCTTCGGGAGAACCGTCCGAGACAAGGGCCTCCAGCCATTCCTTGGCCGTGGCCACCGCGGTCGTGGACTCGGCCAGGATCCGGTTGATGCTCTCGCGGCGGTGCCTGTTCCTCGTCGACTCCACCGAGTGATGGATCCAGTTCACCGGCCGACCGGGATGATCAGCCCACAACCGAAGCCATTCCGGGCGTAGATCGGCGGGGTGCACGCGGACCTCGCTCGGAGTGCCGAAACGTCCTTCCTGATCAGGGAAGACGCGCCGTCCTGGTGCGATCTCCCAGATTCTCGCCACCAGTCGGTCCGCCGCCCACTGCGGCTCCTCACGCCCTCGGGCAGGTACGACGTCGAGGTACGCCCCCGGGTCGTCCGGTCTCGCCAGCGACGGAAGCGACGAGACCACCAGGTCCGCGACCTCGTTGATCAACTCATCGTTGAACCGGTTGCCGGCGTACAGGTTCTGCCGGTCCTCACTGGTCTTCCAGGGCGCGTTGACGATCCCGCGGAGCGTCGTCGTGTAGTTGGTCGGAAAGTAGGCCCAGAAACGACCACGCCCCTGAACCCGGCCGTCCGTGTCGGGGACCGCCCACGCGATGTCGATCTCAGGACGGTCGTGCAGCTCGCCGGCCTCTTCCAGAGCCTGAGCGGACGGGCGATGGACACGGGTGAAGACCCGCCATCGAGCGGTCTCCTCCCGCTCGCCTCCGCCCGTGACGTAGTGCACCTTCTGCAGGGCCCTTCGGTCACCGTCGACCTGCTGGAAGATCTGGCGCTTGGAGACCTGTCCGGAAAGGCGCTTCTCCAGCGTGACCGTGCCGACGTGCGGTGAGAACAGGGAGAACTCCGCAGGGAACTCGTCGATGTCCTTGGCCAGCCGCGGCACCGCCGAGGGCTTCAGCGGCAGCCGTACGACGGTCGTGGCCCATGAGAGGAGCTCCCTGAGAGTCGGGTCGTTGGCGGCGGCACGGTCGCGGTCGAGCGGGCGTGCCATGCGCAGCACAGGCGTCTCCGTGGCGGCGGGTTGCACCTTCTTGATCTCCGCCTCGGCCCACTCCCTGTCAAATCCGAAGCTCTTGTCGTCCTCGGCGCTGAAGAATTCGGGAACGTCGGTGACGCTCAGTACGGACTTCACTCCAACGCCGAACCGGCCGATCTGGCCGCCGCGCTTGCGCGATACGCCCATGCGCAGAATCGTGTCCGCACCCTCGGGCGTCATCGCGGTTCCCTGGTTGGCGCAGTAAAGGTGTGTATCGGTGAGAATGACCGCTATCTCGCCGCCGGGATCGTTTCTCAGCTCGTCTGCGCCATTCTGGACCAGTTCGTAGATCTGGCGGTCTCCGTAGCCTCCCTCTTTGATACGCCGCTCACCGTTCGCGTGCTCTTGGACGAGACCTGGATCGATCCTGTACGTCTCGAGAACGCGCGTGGTCTGCTGAAGAACGACCTCGATGACCGACGGTTCTGCACTGCTCACGGCGATGCTCTCCCAACGATCGAACGCCCGCTGAGCGGAACGGATGAATATGGGCACGGTCGGCTCGGGCACGCCGAATAAGCGCACCGGAGGTCAGGAGTCGCTCTTCATTCGGGCGCGTATGAATCTAACGGAACGCAATCGAAAAGGGACGGGGAAAGGCCAAGCGTATCGAATGAAAGCAGCGCTCCGAGGCCACCGTTGTTTCGGCTTGCCGGTGAGTGAGATGAATCTTGGCATAGGGGTTCGGTCGGCGCAAGTACCCTAATATTCGGACTTTGCGGGGCGAAAACTGACACATGTGAGCAATCGGCTCCTCGTGGGCGATGTCGTGCGGGGCGAGAGTCGTGCATGCCATATAAGAAATGCCGACAAGGTGGTGTCAAGTGCAGTTAAACGCTAGCCTTGGTTGTCAAACACCCCCGGTTCACCTGGAGATACACCGCGATGACGCAGGACGGTGACGGCATCACCCGGGACGCGGAGGCGTTCGGAGTCTGGCTCGGCAGGCAGTTGCGGCGTAAGGGCATGACGCAGTCGGATCTCGCCAACGCTCTGGACGTGACACGTGCCGCGGTCTCGGCCTGGATCACGGGCCGCGCCACCCCGCGCATCGACAAGATTCAGGCCATCGAGGAGATTCTCGACCTGGCGGCCGGCTCCTCGGTCACCCGTGACGAAACGCCGGAGTCAAGCGGATACGTCGGCTGGCAGCACCGCCTTGCGCACTCGGATGGAGGGCGCGAGCTGGGCAACGCGGCCGCCTTCGCCTTCGACTCCTCCTTGGCCATCACCGCGAGAGAAGCGACGCAGAACAGCCTGGACGAGCGTTGGGACCCGTCCCGTCCCGTCCGCATGCGGTTCACGCTGCACGAGATCAGTGGAGAGCGGCTTCGCCGGCTGCAAGAGGCCGTCCACTGGGACGACCTGGCCCCCCATATCGAGGCCGCCGGTGATCCGAAGCAGAAGGTCGGACGCATGCTGGCCGACGGTCTCCGTGAACTTCGCGAGACCGGCAAACTGCTGTTGCTGCGGATCGACGACTACAACGCCAACGGCCTGACAGGACCCGAGTACGACGACGGGCGCTTCGCTGCGGTGGTCCGCAGACAACTCGACAGCCACAAGATGGGCATCGCCGGTGGGTCTTTCGGGCTGGGCAAGGCCACCATCTGGGGCGCCAGCCGATTCGGGCTCGTCATCGTCAACAGCACGCTGTCGGAGCCGTACGAGGGTCTGCGCGAGCGGCGCATGATCGGCCGGATCGACCTGCCCTGGCACGAACTGGACGGCGTCGAATATGCCGGTCCTGCGTGGTTTGGCAGCCGAGACCCCATGAGGGAGGCCGCCGCCCGCTCGTGGTGGGCCGGTGAGCGCACCGTGGAGGAGCTGTACCTGACCCGGGGCAGCGCCGACCCCGGCACCAGTTTCCTCATCGTCGGCGCCCATGATCCGTCCGGTGAGGCGGCGACCCTCGAAGAGATGCACGCCGTTCTGGTCCACGGCCTGGCCTCGGATTTCTGGGCGTCCATGGTGGCGGGCAGGGGGCAGGCGCCCATGCTCGAGGCCTCGGTGGAGGCCCTGCGCGACGGCCAGGTGGTGGTGGCCGAGGAACGGGTCGACCCCTACCGGTACGAGCCGGCCCGGGCGCGTGCCGTACGGGCGTTCTTCGACCGGACGACGGTTGCGCAGCTCACCAAATCCGACGACGTGGTCGAGCTGACCGTTCCGCTGACCGTGCCTCCGCGCAAGACCGAGACCGGCGGTCGTCCTGCCGAACACCGGGCGGTGTTGCTGATCACGCCTGCGACGGAGGCCGATCAGAAGGTGAATCGAGTGGTCGGTATGCGAGGCACGAGGATGACCGTTCTGGATCGACCGGTCACCGGAGTGCCGCTCGGAGCGCCTCAGTTCCAGGCGGTGGTGCTGGCGGGCGTCGCCACCGGCGCCGGACTCGCGGCGGACGAGGCCGCCGAGGCCTTCCTCCGGGCCGCCGAGCCGCCCGAGCACAACGACTGGAAGGCGACCGAAGACCTCACTTCGACCTACGCTCGGGGAGCCACCACGCGGTTGCGGGAGTTCCGCAGAACGATCTTCACATCGATACGGAACGCGGTGAAACCCGCTGAGCCCGTCGCGCAAGAGGGGGGACCGGCCATCCTGCGCGAACTGACAAGCCTCGACCCTCCGACGTTGCCGCGCACGAGGGGCTACCCCACCGTCAAGAGCGCCACGGGCGAGGTCGACGAGGCCGGGGCATGGCGTATAAGAGTGGAGATCAAACTGCCGGAGCGGGAGGATCCCTGGGTCCTCCGGCCTCTGCTGCGCTTTTCCACGCGCTCCGGCCCCAAACCGGAGGCGCGCTGGGCCGCGCTGATCGCCGAGTCGAATTGCGAGGTGAGCGGCGACGTGTTGGTCTGCGGCGCTCATGAGCGGTCCGCCGTGTTCACGGGCGTGAGCGATGCGGCCAGCCATCCGGTGGCGGGCAGGTTGGCCATCGCCGAAGTCGACCTCGTTCAGGCCAAGGACGGTCGCTCATGAAGCAAGTCGTGCCCTACCAGGTGTTGGCCGGCGAGGTCACCATGACGGTCCGCGAAGTCCGTCTCGACGATGTGACCTTGCCGTACAACATGATCTCTGAGGCAGACCGTACCGTCGCGCTGCACCTCGTCGGTCGGGAGGACTGGAACGTCGTACGGTTGGCGCTCGACGTGACGGCTCCACAACATGAACTGCAGGCGGGTCCTTGGCTCAGCGTCGCCTTCCTCGCGACGGCGTCCGAACGCCGCACCAACACCCATTCGGCCGTGAAGCTCATGATGGGGCAGCCGGGCGAATGGTCCGGCGAAGTGGAGCTCCATAGGGACGACCATGTCGGTCACGTGCGCATCTCCGGGCAGCTCGTCGCGACCGTGGACAACGTCTCGGCAAGGGTGATCGCCACCGTCGCGCGCCCCTGGACGGTGGACCTGCTAGGGCAGGCCTCGGCGCGACAGGATTCCATTCGGGTTCGCTGGGTCGACTTCGCGGCCGATCCGCATCTGGCTTGGTGCAAGACCGATCCCTGGGCCGTGACGACGACCGACGAGGCCGCGACGCTCAATCTGAACAGCGGCTTCGACGGCCTGCGGGCGGTGTTGGAGAGCCCGAAGCCGGCGGAGCGCCCCATGCGTGAGGCGTTGGCGGCGCAGATGGCCGTGGACCTGTGGACCTCGCTCTTCAACGAGGCGGCCCACCACGTGGACGGATATGAGTGGCCGGAAGGATGGCGTGGTCTGGTGCTACGACGCATGCTGCCCGATCTGTTCCCGGATCACTCGCCGGACGATGCGCTCAGGGAGATCGTCAACCAGGGCGTCGGTGCCGTTCAGACGCGGGTGCTGCATGCCGCGGCGAAACAGGCACGAATGCCGCGGCGTCTGGGGGGCTTCATCCGATCACTGCACAAGACGGGTCCGGAGGACGAGTGAACACGAAATTGGGCCTGCTGCCTGACGAGGCCGCCGCGCGGTTCCTCACCACCGGCGTGCTCGAGAACAGCGAACCGCTGCCTTTCGCGGCCATCGACGGTGTGTCGGAATCGACCCCTTGGGAGGCCGAGCCGGTGCGTCAGCTCTTCGACGAGGCGATGAAGCGCTTCGCGCCCGGAGAACGGACGTCCGCCGATGCCTGGCTCGCTCCGGTCCTGCACGCGACGCTACGGTTGACGCGTCGTGAGGCCTCGGACTCTCGCATCTGGAACCATCTCGCCCTGAGGTTGGCCCCCGATTACGTCTATTGGCGGCACATGAGCCGAGGAAACCCACCGCGAGTGACGCGCACGCGATTCTCCGGGCCGTTCCACTCCCAGGCGTTCGCGCGTTTGTGGTGGGCAGCGGAGCTCTTCCGTGACGGGCCGGACTACGGGCCCGTGGTGGTGGCCTGCGGTAATCAGGACGTGTTGAACACCGTGCTGAGGCTGGAGGTCATCCTGCACCGACCGACGGCGCAGGCGATCATAAGACTGCTCGATGGTGACGTGGTCCGCACCGGGCGGCAGGTCAACGCCCTGGCCCAGGCCGTGAACACTGCAGGTACGACACTGTCGTACGAGGCGTACGCGCCCGACACCCCCAGAGACGTCGATGCCTACCGAGACTGGATCGAGGAGCTGGGATCGGTACTCGTGCCCTATGACTCGCTGCCCACCGGTCCCTCGGACGGGCGGGCTCGGCCGGCTTCGGTCGACGCTTTGACCGCACTTTTCAAGCAGTTCCTGGCCGATCTGCCGAACGCCGGCCAGACGCCGGAATAGTTGAAAGCGGTGCCGACGGGGGCGCGATCCCCTATTCTCTCTACGGCCGAATCGAGGAGGGGCGGCGCGTGGGCGAGAGATTCACCAGCCTCGAACTCGGGGCCGGGGTCGGCGGACAAGCGCTGGGGCTCGAACGGGCGGGTTTCGACCCTGTCATCGTCATCGACGATGACCCGCACGCATGCGAAACGCTGCGAGCCAACCGTCCTGGGTGGAACGTGCTGAAAAAGGACTTCAAGGAGTTCGTCGGCGCGGAATATGACATCGCGACGGTGGATCTCCTGTCCGGGGGAGTGCCGTCCGGCCCGTACTCCATCGCGGGAAAACAAGAGGGCGCGAAGGACAAACGGGATCTGCTCGTCGCCGCCGTCTACCTCGCGATCGAGCTTCAACCTCGCGCGATCCTGTTGGAGACGACACCGTCGTTGTTATCGCCGAAGTTCACGCAGGTACGTGACGAGGTCGAGGCCGAGCTCAAGCATCTCGGCTACTCCTGGGAATGGAACGTTCTGGACGCTCAACACTTCGGTGTGCCCCAGACCAGGCGCAGCTGCCTTTTGGTCGCCATGCGTCCGGACGACTTCGAGCGCTTCACCTGGCCGACACCGACCCACGACGCCGCCGCCACCGTCGGACAGGCGCTCCGGGACTCGATGGCGAGTAAAGGCTGGCGCTATGCGGACGCATGGGCCGCGATGGCCGACCGCGTGGCCCCCACGATCGTGGGCGGGTCCAAGAAGCATGGAGGTGCCGACCTGGGACCCACCCGGACCAAGCGGCAATGGGAGGAACTCGCGGTCAACGCTCATGCCCTTGGCGACGATGTCCCCGATAAGGACTTCGTTCTCGATCCAGGGCTCGGCCGCCACGGCCTGCCCAAACTGACGGTCGAACAGGTCATGAGGCTTCAAGGCCTACCGGACGACCTGATCGTCACCGGAGGTAAGACCGCACGCTACAAGCAGGTCGCGCAGGCGTTTCCGCCCCCGCTCGCCGAGGCGGTCGGTCGCCGTATCGCGTCGGCATTGATCCACTGATATCGGTACAGTGACGCCCATGACCATCGGCACCACCGACCCCATCAACATCGTTGACCTCTTCGCGGGGTGCGGGGGGCTGACTCAAGGATTCCACTCCTTCAAACCGGGGGCGTTTCGGACCGTGGGTGCGGTGGAGTGGGACATCGCCGCGGCCTCGACTTACGCGGCGAACTTCGCCGAGGAGGCCGGCGGCACCGACCACATCTATGCCGGGGACATCACCGGATGGGATCCCACGAGTGTCGGCTCCAACGTGGACGTGATTCTCGGCGGTCCGCCTTGCCAGGGCTTCTCGGGGTTGGGGAAAGAGGATCCCGATGACCCTCGGAACAAGCTCTGGAAAGAGTACGTTCGGGTGGTCCGCAAGCTGCAGCCCAAGATATTCGTCATCGAGAACGTCGACCGGTTCATGCGGTCTCGTGAATTCGAGCTGCTCAGGGCCGCGAACACCGACGGCGACCTTCGTGACTACGCCCTGGAGACGAAACTTCTCAACGCGGCCGACTATGGAGTCCCCCAAACTCGCAGGCGCGTGATCGTCCTGGCCACGCACCGAGATCTCGTCGCCTCCCATCCTTCGCGTCAACCGCTCAAGCACCCGCAGCCGACGCATCACAAGCCTGATGGACGAGACGAGGACGGCGCGCTCTTCGAGCAGATCCGGTATTGGGTTCCTGCTCGTAAGGTCTTCAAGGAGACGACGCTGGAGACAGTGACCACCGAGCTGCCCGAGCGTACGTGTGATCTTCTCGGTGTCACCCTGCCCGGCATCTTCCGCACATCGGACCTTCATATAGGCCGTAATCCGACCGAGCACTCGCTCAGGCGTTACAGGGCGATCCCTCCAGGCGGCAATCGTCATGACCTACCGCCGGAACTGTCGACGCCGAACTGGATCAAGCACCGAAACGGGTCGGGCGACGTCATGGGGCGCCTGTGGTACGACCGCCCTTCGGTGACGATCCGCACCGAGTTCTACAAGCCTGAGAAGGGCCGCTATCTGCACCCCGAGGCCGACCGCCCGATCACCCACCTCGAGGCTGCTTTGCTCCAGGACTTCCCTCCCGACTACAAGTGGGTGGGCAGTAAGGTGCAGATCGCTCGTCAGATCGGCAATGCGGTGCCCGTAGGACTCGCACGTGCCATCGCCGGAGCGCTGTACGAGTATCTTCGCGCCGCTACCCCGATCCTGGAGTCGACACCGGCCGAGACCGACGCCTCGGTGGGCGATCTCGAACCCTTGGGCGCGTCTCATCTGGCCTGAGGCTGATAGTCGCCGTTGCTCCGGAGTGGACCCTCAGCACAGGGCTACTTGGACTCTGCGAACAGGATCGGCTTGAGTCGGCGGACGAGTTCGATGGCGTCAGCCCGGTGGTCCCTGCCCGGTGCGCCCGGGGTGATCCAGATGGAGAGGCGGCGCCGGGCGTCGGGGGTCCAGGCGTAGGCGTACGTGCTCGTCCCCGCCTTGCCCTCGAAGTGGGCGGTGTAGCCGGGGCCGAGGTCGGCTGGGAGGTCGACTCCCCGGTCGTGTTTCTTGGTGCTCTCCAGTTCCTGTAGTGACAGGGCGGACGGGTCGTCGTACGAGATCGACAGCAGCGCTTCCCGATCCTGGTCGGAGGGATCTGTGACGACGCAGTGGGAGAAGGGTTCGCCGGGGCGGCTGCCGGAGGCCTCGAAATCCTTCACGCCGGTGATCCGCTCGATGGCGGCGCTGGAGATCAGGCCACATTCCCGCGGCTCCGCCGTCGCGTCACCCAGGGGGCGTGTGTCGGGCGGCGGTGACGAGGTACAGGCCGAAAGGGCCGCTGCCACGGCGAGCAGAAGGGGGGCGCGGAAAGCTTTCATCCGGTGCTGCCGATCTGTTTGAAGCCGTCCCTCACGGCCTGCTGGGGGCCTCGGAAGACCGCTCCCACGTCGCCCAGGCCGAGCCAGGTGGTGTACGCCTTGCGCTGTTCCTCGGTCATCTCGCTCCAAGGCACGATCTTGTTGCCCGACACGAAATCCCCTGCCGAACCACGCGGATGATTGGTGGAGGCGTAGGGGTGGGTAGGGGCCGGCACCTCGCCGTCGCCGAAGAGACCGTGGCGCATCATCACGTCGGCGGTGATGTCGGTGAACATGTCGACGCTCTGTTCCAGCGTGGAGGCCGCCTGGCTGCGCGCCGCTGCTCCTTCCTGGCTGTTGATCGCCCCGAACACGGCTGACCTGCCCTGTTCGAAGAGCATGCTGCTGATTTTGCCCTGCGGCCCGGGGACGAGGTTCGCGATGCTGCTGACGGCATCCTTGAACGCGTTGAACCGCTGGTCGTGCGCGTCGGCTTTGGTGATCTGGGCGACGTTTCCCGCGTCGGTGATGAGGTACAGGGTGCGGCTGAGCCGCTCGATGTCCGTCGAGAAGCTCGCGCCGCCTCCTCCCGTCATGTGCGCCTCCAAGATGCGCTGGTGTTCGGCGTTGATCTCGGCCTGTGTGGCGTGCGGATGGGCTCGTCGCCACTCCTCGAAGCTCGACCGGATCTGCGCGGCCACTTTGGCGGCCCGTCCGTCCAGCATGTTGATGGCGTACTGGCCGTGGGCGGTGACCACGGTCTTCATGACGAGAAGATCGTCGAACGCCCATCTCATCACTTTGATCGCGTTTTCGCGGTCCAGCAGGGCGCCGTAGGGCTGGACGCCTTTGAGGTGGGGATCGGCATCGGGCTCCGTGGTGACTCCTGGTCTCTGCGCTACCCGCTGGGTGGAGACGCGATGCAGGTCGCTCATGTACGCGCTGATGATGTTCCCCACGTTCTGCCGGGTGTGGGGGAGGTTGTTCTGCACCTGCGGGTTGCCCCAGAAGTGCATCGCCCATGAGGCGATCAGCGCCGACTTGTATCCGCGTGACTGCTCCGGCGGCTGGTCGTGGTCGCGGAAGGTCCTGGTGGCGGCTTCGAGGGCGTTGCCGAGGTCGGTGTCGGTGTACTCGTGCCAGGGGCGTTCGCGCATCAGGTAGTCGAGGGGCTTGCGTTTCGGGTCGGTGAAGAAGTCTTGGGCGGCCCGGGGATTGTTGGCGAGCGCGGCGGCGACGGCGGCCATCGGATCCTTATAGGCGGCCGGGAGATCGTTAGCCGGTTGGGTGGTGGGCGTGAAGTTAAGCCAGTACGGGGACTGCCGGGGCTGCTTGCGCTCGTAGTCGTAGACCTTGGTGGCGATCTCGAGGAGGAAGGCGTCGTCGTAGGTGCCGCTGCGCAGGAGCTTGTTCAGCGCGAACGCGGTCTCCGGGATGTCGAGGTGTTTCAGCAGTTCATCGACGTACCCCTGGGGCAGCTTCATGCCGCCGGCCCCGCGTGATGCGGTGCCGAGGATGGTGCCGAGCGCGGCCGAAAGCTTGTCCAGCCGGGCCATGGCCTCTGGGTCGGCGCCGGCCGGGGTGGTCTGGCCGCGGTAGAGCTTCGCGATGAGGCTCTTCAGCTCGTGCGGCGGCATCTGGGTGGCGAACGCCACGGCGAAGTACGGGTCCTCCTGGTGCTTTTGCAGCTCGGCGAGCGTCTTGGCGTCGATCGTGCCCTTCTTCAATCCAGTACGCAGCGCGTCCGCGAGGCGCTTGGCCGTGGCGGCGCCGGCGGCGGGCGTGTCGGACAGCCACGTGGATTCGTCGGCCCAGAGCGCTTTCGAGGTGTCGAGCGCGACCTTCTGCGCGGCCAGCATGAGGTCGAGCCGCCGCTGCAGGTCGGGCACCTTGCCGGCGATCTGCCGGCCGATGTCGCGGGCTGTGCCGGGGCCGTACAGCTGGAGCTGCACCGTGGCGAGACTTCTGTCCACCTGGGCGCCCATGTCGGGGATGGTGGTGCTGAGCCGCTTCATCAGGTTGATGAGCTGCGTCATCAGCGCCGGGTCGATGCCGAGCGGCACGGGCTGCGGGCTCATCGGCCGGCACCGTCCGGGCGGAGCGTGTCGAGCATGGCAAGGGCGCGGTCGAACATGCCCTTCAGCGCTCGATCCCAGCCCTGGGCCTCGCTTACCAGCGCGTCGGCGGCGGGGCCTTTCATCGCGCCGGAGTTGATGAGGTGGATCACCCCGCGGACGTCGCCACCGTGTTGATCCCGCAATTGCTCGATCTGCCGGCGCACGGCGTCGATCTGCTCCTGCGTCGCCATTCCGCGTCCCCTGAGGCTGCCGACAACTGGGTGACGCGAACAGCGTAACCAGCGGTGACGCATGGTAGCGGGCGTTCGTTGAGTCTCACGACTGAGAAGGTGTGGGAACGCGATACGGTTCGTCGCTATTGCGCCTTCGTACGCGTCGGGGCGGTGCCGCGGTGGTGGTTCACGGCGGTGGTGGTGCGGGTGAGGTCGCCCGCCGCGATGGCCTCGACCAGCTCGGCGTGCACCTCGACGCGGTGCCGCAGGTACTCGTCCTCGCCGTCGCTGCCGTCGGGGTCGGCGCGTTCCGACAGGTCGGACACGCAGCGGGTCATGGCCAGATAGACCGCTTTGGCCAGGTGGTTCGGGGTGATCTCGGCGATCCGCTCGTGGAGCGCCCAGTTGGCGCGCATGAAGCGGTCCCGATCGGCGGTCGATCGCTTGAGCGCGGCGAGGAGCTTGTGCAGGTCGGAGATGTCCTGGCGGGTGCGGTGGCGGGCTGCGTCGGCGGCGATCAGGGGCTCCAGAGAATCGCGTACGGCGATCGCGTCGGCCACCGTGGCCGGCATCGAGCGTACGGTGAGCAGTGTGTGCCGCAGCCGCACGATCGGGTTGGGCGCGGCCACGAACAGGCCGCCGTTGCGGCCGGGGCGGATCTCGACCGTGCCGCGGTCGCTGAGCAGGCGGGCCGCCTCGCTGATCGTCGCGCGGCCGTAGCCCGACATGTCGCGGAAATCGTCCATCGTGCCGATCAGGTCGCCCGGGGCCAGACCGCGCTCGGCGATCAGGGCTTCGATGTCGGCGGCCAGGGACTCGGCGCGGGTCGGAGGCGTACCGGAAAACACCCGAACCATTCTGGTCTTTCGAGCGCGGCGGCGCTACGCTCCGGTCAAGCCTTTTGGAGGACTATGTGACCCCGCTGCTGCGACAGGTCCTGAGCCAGATCGACGGGCCCGACCCCCGGATCAACGAGGTGGTCTCCGCGCTCGTCCGTCACCTGCACGCCTTCGTCGAGGAGGTGCGGCCCACGGAAGGCGAGTGGAACGCGGGGCTCGGCTTCCTCATCGAGACCGGCCGCATGTGCACCGCGCACCGCAACGAGTTCATCCTGCTGTCCGACATGCTGGGCCTGACCAGCGCGGTGGACGCGGTCAATAACGAGGGCCCCGAGGGCATGACGCCGTCGTCGGTGGAGGGCCCGTTCCACTCGCCCGCCCCGGAGCGGCAGCCGGGCGCGTGGATCAGCAACGGGCCCGAGCGGGAGCGCGGCGTGCCCATGGTGGTGCACGGGCGGGTGCTCGACTGCGACGGCATGCCGCTGCCCGGCGCGGTGGTGGACGTCTGGCAGGCCAACGACACCGGCCTGTACGACACCCAGGACGACACGCAGGACCTGGGCAACCTGCGCGGCCTGTTCACCACCGACGTGGAGGGGCGCTACTGGTTCCGTACGATCCGGCCGAGCAGCTACCCCGTGCCCACCGACGGCACCGCGGGACGGCTGCTGGAGGCGATCGGACGCCACCCCATGCGTCCCGCGCACTTCCACTACCGGGTCACCGCCACCGGATACCGGCCGCTGACCACGCACGTGTTCCTGGCCGGCGACCCCTACCTGGGCTCCGACGCCGCGTACGCGGTGAAGGACGAGCTGATCCGCGAGCCGGTGCCGCGTACGGAGGGATGGGGGATGGACGGGCCGTACGAGGAGATCGAGTTCGACATCAAGCTGGTGCCGCTCGACTGGAAGGAGGAGCGGTGAAGCTGGTCGGTGTCCGTGTGCGCGGGGACGACGTCGTACGGGTGGCGCGGCTCGACGGCGAGACGGTGACGCTGCTCGCCGAGGTGACGGAGTTCTGGTCGGACGCGCGGCGGCTGGTCGCCGAGGTGGCCGGCATCCGGGGCGGGCTGCGGCTGGCCGACGAGCACGCCACGCTGTCCACCGAGGCCGTGGAGTTCGTGCCTCCCGTGCCGCCGTCCGCGCGGGTGATCTGCGTGGGGCTCAACTACCGGGCGCACGCCGCGGAGGGGTCGTTCGAGGTGCCGGAGCATCCGACGCTGTTCGGGCGGTGGACGGCGTCGCTGAGCGTGGGCGGGGCTCCGGTGGCGGTCCCGGCCGGTGAGGACGGGCTCGACTGGGAGGGGGAGGTGGCCGCGTACGTCGCCGAGCCGCTGCGCTACGCCGACCCCGACACCGCGCTGAAGGCCGTGCTCGGCTACTCCACCTTCAACGACCTGACCGCCCGCCGCGCCCAGAAGCTCACCAGCCAGTGGACGCTCGGCAAGAACGCCGACCGCAGCGGCCCCCTGGGACCGATCGTCACCGCCGACGAGGTGGGCGACCTGCGCGACGGGCTGCGGGTGCGTACCAGGGTGAACGGGACGCTCGTGCAGGACGGGAACACCCGCGACATGATCTTCGGCGTGGGCGAGGTGCTGTCGCTGATCAGCCGGACGCTCACGCTCAACCCCGGCGATGTGATCGCCACCGGCACCCCCGAAGGGGTCGGGTACGTGCGCAACCCGCCGTGGCTGCTGGGGCCGGGCGACGTGGTGGAGGTGGAGGTGGACCGCCTCGGCGTGCTGCGCACCCCGGTGACGGGCGGCCCCGCGTAAGCCCGGGGCGGGCGGGCTCCTGCCATGACGCCTGGTGACAGGCCTGGACGGACCGGCGGCCGGAAACTGTCGGTGCTCGGTGGTACACATCAAGTCCACGCACGCCCACCGTCATCGGCCCGGGGGAGGCCATGCCGACCACCATACCCGCCACCACGATGAGCTCGGAGTTCGACGTCTCCGGGCCGCGCTACGACCAGCGCGGGCCGGTGCGCTGGCTCTGGTCACATCTGCGCCGGCATCCGGTCCAGCTCGCCGGGTTTCTCGGCGGCTCCGTCATCATGACGGCGCTCAACGCCTCCGTCCCGCAGCTCACCGGGGCCGCGTTCGACGCCGTGCTCGGCGTGCGCGGAGAGCCGGCGGGGACGCTGACGCTGATCGTGCTCACGCTGCTGGTCATCGTGCTCGCGCGCGGCCTGTTCGACCTGATGGCCAGGCTGTCCAGCGAGGTGCTGGCCAAGCGGCTCGAACGCGACGCGCGCGACGAGCTCTACGTGAGCCTGCTCGGCAAGAGCCAGACCTTCCACAACCGGCAACGGGTAGGCGACCTGATGGCCCGCGCCGCCAACGACATCAGGCAGCTGTCCGTCATGATCTCGCCGGGGGTCGATCTGATCGTCGACTCCAGCCTGGCCGGGCTGGTGCCGCTGCTCTTCATCGCCGCCATCGACCCGCGGCTGCTGCTGGTGCCCTGCGCGTTCGCGGTCGTCTTCGTGCTCGCGCTGTGGCACTACATGCGCCAGCTCAACCCGGTCGCCACGCGCATGCGCGAAGAGTTCGGCGACCTCAACGCGGGGCTCAGCCAGGCGGTGCGTGGCATCGAAGTGATCAAGGTGATGGCGCAGGAGGGGCAGGAACGCACGCGGTTCCGCGCCCGCGCGCGCCGCTACCGTGACTCCTTCGTACGCAACGGGCTCGTCCAGGCCCGTTACCTCCCGACGCTGCTGTTCGCCGGCGCGCTCGCCGCCGCCCTGTGGCACGCCATCCACCTCCAGAGCATCGGCGTGATCACGGTCGGCGACCTGGTGGCGTTCATGGGGCTGATGGTCATGCTGGGCTTTCCCACCCAGATGTCGATCTGGACGTTCTCGCTGGTGCAGATCGGCATCGCCTCCGCCGGCCGCATCCTCGGCATCGTCACCGCCGAGACCGAGCTGTGCCAGCCCGCCGACGGCCACGCCGCACGCATCTCCGGCGAGATCGTCTTCGACGATGTCACGTTCGGCTACGACGACGGCGGGGAGCCGGCGCTGCGCGGCATCAGCTTCACCGTCAAGCCCGGCGAGACCGTCGCGATCGTCGGCGAGACCGGGGCGGGCAAGAGCACGCTGACCAAGCTGGTGCCGCGCATCTACGACGTCACGTCGGGGCGCATCCTCATCGACGGCGTCGACGTACGCGCATGGGACCTCGACTCGCTGCGCTCCCAGATCTCCACCATCGAGCAGGACATCGTGCTCTTCTCCCGCTCGGTGGCCGAGAACATCGCCTTCAGCCTCGGCCAGCGCGCCGACCGCGAGGCCGTGATCAGGGCGGCCGAGGACGCGCAGGCCGCCGAGTTCATCGCCGAGCTGGACGACGGCTACGACACGGTGATCGGCGAGCGCGGCGTCACGCTGTCGGGCGGGCAGCGGCAGCGGCTGGCCATCGCGCGGGCGCTGCTCACCGACCCGGCGATCCTCATACTCGACGACTCCACCAGCGCCATCGACTCGGCCACCGAGGACAAGATCCAGCAGGCCATCGAGCGGGTGCTCGAAGGGCGTACGACGCTGATGATCACCCATCGGCTGTCGCAGATCCGCTGGGCCGACAAGGTCGTGCTGCTGCGCAGGGGCGAGCTGGCCGGTTTCGGCACTCACGACGAGCTCATCGCCCGCAGCCCGCTCTACCGCCGCATCTTCGCCCACTACGACGAGGCCGACTACGGCCCGGTGGGCGACGACGACGTCTCAGCGAGTGAAGCGGCCGGAGACGGCACCGCCGGGGCCGGTGCGGCTGAGGATGGCGCGGCCGAGGCCGGGGCCGGCGCGGCTGAGGATGGCGCGGCCGAGGCCGGGGCTGGTGCGGCCGTGGCTGGTGCGGCCGTGGCTGGTGCGGCCGGGGCCGGCGCGGCCGTGGCCGGCGTGGCCGGAGGGCGCGGGGCCGATGGTGGCATGGCCGGGGATGGCCCGTCCGGCGACGCCGCGTCCAAGGATGACGGACCTCCGGAAGACATGTCCAAGGATGACGGACCCCGGGAAGGCGCGTCCGGGTCCGGGGCCGGGACGGCTGTTCTCAGTGGCGAGCAGGGGAGCGTGCGCTGATGGGCTTCATCATGGACGGCCTCGACGCCGAGGACTACGACCGCACCTACAACGACCGCGACCTGCTGCGCCGGATCCTGTCCTACTTCCGGCCCAAGCTCTGGTCGATGGTGCTGGTGGCCGTGATGATCGTGCTGTCGTCCACCAGCCAGGCGTTCGTGCCGCTGCTGACCAGCTACGTCGTCGACGCGATCGCCGACGGCACGATCGGGCGGGTCGGCTGGATGTTCGTCGTCGGGCTGCTGCTGACCGGGGCGCTCGGGTGGGTGTTCAACTTCGTACGCCAATACTTCAGCGCCCGCGTCACCGGCGACGTCGTGCTCAAGCTGCGCGAAGACGCCTTCGACGCGGTGCTCGAGCGCGACATGTCGTTCTACGACGAGACGCCGTCCGGGCGCATCGTCAGCCGGGTGACCTCCGACACCGACGACTTCGCCACCGTCTCCACGCTGACGATGGACCTGATCAGCCAGGTGCTGATGGTCGGGTTCGTCACGTTCCTGCTGTTCCTGCGCAGCGTCGAGCTGGCGCTGCTGACGCTGCTGGTCGCGCCCGTGGTGGTGGGGCTCGCGCTGCTGTTCCGCCGCATCGCGCGGGCCAGCACCCGCCAGGCCCAGCGCTCGCTGAGCCGGGTCAACGCCAACCTCCAGGAGACCATGGGCGGCATCGCCGTCGCGAAGAACTTCCGCCAGGAGCAGCAGGTCTACGACGAGTTCCGGCCGATCAACCAGCAGAGCTACCAGGTGACGCTGCGGCAGGGGTTCGTCTTCTCCGGCATCTTCCCGGTGCTCTTCCTCGTGGCGGGGCTCGCCACCGTCGCGCTCGTCCAGCTCGGCGGCACCGCCGTGCTGAACGAGCGGCTGAGCGCCGGCGACTGGTACCTGTTCCTGCAGGCCGTCGCGCTGTTCTGGATGCCGCTCACCTCGATCGCCGCGTTCTGGTCGCAGTTCCAGCAGGGGCTGTCGGCGTCCGAACGCGTCTTCGCGCTGATCGACGCGCCGCCCCGCGTGGTGCAGACCGACGCGCGGCAGGTCGGGCGGCTGGCCGGGCGCATCGAGTTCGACGGCGTGACCTTCGGCTACGACCCCGCGCACCCCGTGCTGCGCGACTTCGACCTGACCATCGAGGCCGGTGAGAGCGTGGCGCTGGTCGGCCACACCGGGGCGGGCAAGTCCACGCTCGCCAAACTGATCACCCGCTTCTACGAGTTCCAGGACGGCCGGCTGCTGATCGACGGCCACGACATCCGCACCCTCGACCTCGCCTCCTACCGGCGGCAGATCGGCGCGGTGCCGCAGGCGCCGTTCCTGTTCAGCGGCACCGTCGCCGACAACATCCGCTACCCGCGCCCCGACGCGACCGACGACGAGGTGCTCGCCGCCGCCTCGGCCGTGGGCGGCGGCGACTGGATCGACGCGCTGCCCGACGGGCTGCAGACCGACGTCGGCGAGCACGGGCGGGCGCTGTCCATGGGACAGCGGCAGCTCGTCGCGCTCGCCCGGCTGCTCATCCAGGACCCGGCCATCGTCGTGCTCGACGAGGCCACCGCCAGCGTCGACCCGCTCACCGAGGCGCAGATCCAGGAAGGGCTCGACGTGGTGCTCGCCGGCCGCACCTCCATCGTCATCGCCCACCGGCTGTCCACGATCGAGCACGTCGACCGCATCATCGTGCTCGACCACGGGCGCATCGTGGAGGAGGGCGACCACGCCACGCTGCTCGCCCGCGGCGGCCGCTACTGCCAGGTCTACAACACCTACTTCCGCCACCAGTCGCCGAACTACCGGGCAGGCACAGGCTTCGTCCCGGTGGGCACCGGCGAGACCGCCGGCACCGGTTGAGGGCGGCGGCGCCGGCGGTGGCGCGCGAACACACTCGGGGAGCCGGCGTGGGACGCGGCGTCGGGGTGATGGCTGTGCGGGGACTCACCTCGGGGTCGGCGTTCGTCCCGGTGGGCGGGCGAGGCCGGGGAGCCGGTGCGTGGTCGGCCCCGCCGGCCGGTGTGCGGTCGTGCGCAGGGGCCGGTGCGTAAGTGAGCCCGGGACTCTGTGCGCAGGGGTCGGTGCGTGAGTGAGCCCGGGACTCTGTGCGCAGGGCGGCGGGGAGCCGGTGCGCGACTGAGCTCGGTGCCAGCGGCATGCGGGTGGGCTCGCGAGCGTCCGTTCGCAGGGTTCGGCCGACGTTCGATTCGACCGAGGTGCACAACGACGGCGCCGCGGTGGAGATGGGGGATCTCCTGAGCGGACTGCTGAGGGCGTCTGCGGTGCTCACGAGGCTGACGTTGTGCGGGCGTGGGCGCCCAGGTTCGGGACGCCTAGTTGGCGTTTGAGCAGCTCTGCCTCGTGGTCTGGGAGTTCGCGGCGGATCGTGAGGGCGTTGTCGAGGAGAGGGTCGGCGGTGAGGCGGACGTGGCGGACGCCTTGGGCGAAGGCGTCCGGGTCCCAGCCGTCCTTGGCCTCGGCGGTGGACGCCATCGCCGTGATCTGCTCGGCGGTGGGCGGGGTGGGGATGCCGAGGCGGGTGGTGAGGCGGTCGCCGACGAGCAGGCCGGCCAGGTAGCTGCGGCCTGCGGCCGGGGAGCGGCGGGGGCGCGGGTCGGTGCCGTGGACCCAGGCGGTGACGATGTCGGCGACGAGGCGGGCGGCGGCGTGGCTCGGACGGTCGGAGAGGCCGAGGTCGCCGAGGTCGTACTGGTTGGTGGAGATCACCAGCACAACGCGGTCTTCGGTCCAGCCGCGCGTGAAGTGGTTCCAGCCCCACAGGTACTCGCCGTTGTGCCCGATGTACGGGTGCTCGCCGCCGTCGAACACGTTGAAGACGAAGCCGACCGACGCCGAAGGGCTGGGCCCCATGAGGGTGCCGCCGGACGCCTGGGTGGTGATCATCTGCCGGGCGGTCTCCTGCGCGAGGACCGCTCCCGAGTCCAGGCGGCCGCCGTTGAGCAGGGCCAGGATGAAGCGGGCGTGGTCGGACGGCGTGCTCAGCGCCGACCCCGCCGGATAGTCGCCGGGGTAGAGCGGCGGCAGCGTGAGCCGGAGACCTGGCAGCGTGGCGTACCCGGTGGAGCGGCGGGCGAGCAGCTCGGCCGGCACGTGGTCGGGGTGCTGCGCCGGCGGGAACACGGTCGAGCCCATCTTCAGCGGCTCGAACACGTGCCGCGCCACCCACTCGGAGAAGCTCACCCCGTCGGGATTGAGCAGCTCCACCAGGTGGCCGACCAGGGCGATGCCGATGTTGCTGTAGGTGTAGCGCTCGCCGACGGGCGCGGCCCAGAACGGCAGCAGCGTGCCCCCGTACGCGTCCGACCTGGCCTCGGTGAGCACGCGCCGCAGGTGCTCGCCCAGGGGTCGGGGCGGGACATGGTCCCAGTTGCCCATGTTCGTGCCCAGCCCGCTGCGGTGGGTCAGCAGGTCCCGCAGTGTGATGGAACGTTCCCCGAGCGGGTTGCGCACGTGCTCGTCCAGCGGGTCGTCCAGCCCGAGGAGGCCGCGTTCGACGAGTTGCAGGGCTGCGACGGCGGTGTACGCCTTGCAGTCGGAGCCTGTGGGGCCGACCGTGTCGGTGGTCATGGGGCGGCCGGTGGCGACGTCCGCCAGCCCGTACGCCCTGGTCAGCGCCACCTCGGTGCCCACGCCGACGGCGAGGGAGAGTCCGGGTGCGCCGCAGTGGCCGAGGATCTCCGGCGTGAGGACGTCCAGCGCCTCCGCCAGCTTCGAGATGTCCATGCGTCAACGATGTCTTTGACGTTCGCAAAATGTCAAGGATTACATTGACAGCATAATGGGAGGGTGCCCGAGCTACCCGACCTCACCGCCCTGCTGTCGATCGTCGAAGAACGCAGCGACAGCGCCGACCCGCTGACCCGCCTCTCCGTCGCCGAGGGCGTGCTGTCGGATCTGCAGGGCGTCGGCGACCGGCTGCTCGGCTACCTCGTCGAGCTGGCCAGGGCCGAAGGCTGCTCGTGGTCCGACATCGGCGACCACCTCGGCATCAGCCGCCAGGCCGCCCAGCAGCGTTACGGCCGCCGCTGGGCCAGCCTCACCGTGGCCGACCTCGCGCAGACCGGTGCGTTCGACCGCTACACCGGCCGCGCCAAGGAGGCGCTCGAACGCGCGGAGGCGCACGCCCGCCGCACCGGCAGCACCGCTGTCGGCGCCGACCACCTGCTGCTCGGCATCCTCGACGATCAGCAGACGCTGGCCGTACGCGCGATCGCCGCCCAGGGCGCCGACCCCGCCGCGCTCCGCGCCGACCTCGAACGGGAGCTCACCACCGGCCCCGGGTCACCCGACACGCTTCCCATCGGCGCTGACGCCCGCCGCGCCCTCCAGGCCGCGCTGCTGGAGACGGCCGAGCTGCGGCACAACTACGTCGGCACCGAGCACATGCTGCTCGGCCTGCTCCGCGAGAAGTCCGTAGGGTTGCTGCGGGAACGCGGGGTCATGCTCGAACCGACGCGGGCCGCCGTACGGGCCGCACTGGAGGCGATCCTGCGCGCCCGGGAGGCGTAGGCGGGAGGACGGGGGCTCAGGTGCGGCGATCCGCCGGTCGGCGGGGCCCGTGATGGCGGGTGCGGACGTCCTCGGCCGGGCGGGCGGGCCGCTGCTCGACCCTTGTGATCAGCGGGCGTTCAGGCGCGGGCGGGTGTACCGCTGCCCTGCACGCGGTGATCAGCGGGATCGTGAAGGGAGGGTGCGCAACTTCTCGACCGGGCGGATAGCCGCCACTCCGCCCGTGGCGGTGCCGGGATGGTACAGGTAGCCCTACCTAGGGTGTCGCGTCTGCGGGATCGATGGCGCCAGGTGCCCGTCAGTAGCTTGGGCGCATGATCACTCGACGCACCCTTCGCTGGACCGGCACCTCCGCCCTCGCCCTCGCCGTCCTGGCCGGCCCCGCCGTGACCGCCGCACACGCCGCCACGGCCACGTACGCCACCAAGACCGCCGACGCCTCGGGCGCCGTCGTGCAGGACCTCCTCGACGACCTGGTCACCAAGGACAAGTTCCCCGCCGCCATCGCCACCGTGCAGGACAGGGACGGCGAGATGACCGACTACACGGCCGGGAAGGGCGAGCCGCCCGCCGACGGGTACGTGCGCATCGGCAGCAACACCAAGACGTTCACGGCGGTGACGATCCTGCAGCTCGTGGGCGAAGGCAAGATCAAGCTGGACGGCCCGGTCGAGAAGTACCTGCCGGGGCTGCTGCGCGGCAAGGGCATCGACGGCCGCCGCATCACCGTACGGCAGCTGCTCCAGCACACCAGCGGCCTGCCCGAGTACACGGACTTCCTGGCCAAGGGCGCGCTGCCGTACCAGCACCGCTACTTCCAGCCGCGTGACCTGCTGGACATGGCGCTGAAGAAGAAGGCGCAGTTCGCGCCGGGCACGAAGTGGTCGTACACGAACACCAACTACATCGTCGCCGGCCTGATCATCGAGAAGGTCACCGGCCGTCCGGCGGCCGAGGAGATCACCAAGCGGACGATCAAGAAGATCGGCCTGACCCACACCTACTTCCCGGGCGTCGGCGAGCAGAAGATCCGCGACCCCCACCCCACCGGTTACCACCGTGACGACCCGGCCAAGCCGATGACCGACGTGTCCGTCTCCGACCCGTCCAGCGCGTGGACCGCCGGCCAGATGATCTCGACGCCGAGCGACCTGAACCGCTTCTTCACCGCGCTGCTCGACGGCAAGCTGCTCAAGCCCGCGCAGCTCAAGCAGATGCGCACCACGGTCAAGGCGCCCCAGCTCGGCCCCGGCGGCCGGTACGGGCTCGGCCTGAGCGCGGTCAAGCTGTCCTGCGGCGGCACGGCGTGGGGTCACGGCGGCGCCATCCCCGGCTACTACACGACGAACGCCGCCACCGAGGACGGCCGCGCCGCCGCCATCGCGGTCACCCACCTGCCGACCACGGTCGAGGGGCAGCAGCACGTCGAAGGCGCCCTGGACAAGGCCCTCTGCTCGTTGAAGGACTGACGGTCCCGCCCGCGGCGAGTGGCGAACGGGGAGCGGTCCGCCGCAGCGGGGCAGGTCAGTCGTTCTGGAACAGGCGGGCGGGGAAGCCGCCGGTCGCGATGGGACCCCACCGCTCGATGGTGATGCGGATCAGCGACTTGTCCTGGCGGCGCATCGCGTCGCGGTACTCGTCCCAGTCGGGGTGCTCGCCCGCGATGCACCGGTAGTACTCGACCAGCGGCTCCAGCGCCTCCGGCATGTCGAGCACCTCGGCCTGTCCGTCGACCTGCACGTACGGGCCGTTCCAGTCGTCGGACAGCACGCAGATCGACACCCGGGGATCGCGCCGGGCGTTGACGGCCTTGGCACGGTCGGGGTAGGTGGAGACCACGATCCGGCCGGATTCGTCCACACCGCACGAGACCGGCGACAGCTGAGGCCGGCCGTCGGAGCGGGTGGTGGAGAGCAGGCCGTGGTGGCGGGGCCGGAGGAAGTCGAGCAGTTCGGGCAGCTCGACGCGGCGGGCGGTGGCGATGTTGGGTGCCATCTGCGGGTGCCTCTCATGACGCGGTAGGTGGACCATGCCCGATCCTGCCATCAGCGCCGGCGCCGCCTCGCAGGTGGTGCCGGCGTCAGAGCGCGGTCAGTCCGATGCCGGTCAGGACGAGGCTCACCGCGCAGGCCACGGCCCTGATCGTGTTCCAGCGGGTCCAGCGCGGCGCGTACTTCTGGTACGGCATCGTGCCCGCGTCCAGGGCGTTGTTCATCGGGACGTTGATCGCCCCGGTGACCAGGAACGAGCCGACGCCGTTGACCACCGCGGCGGCGTAGAACCAGACGGACCCGGTGACGATCCCGGTCACCAGCGCCGCCACCGGCGAGCCCAGGAACACGAGGAACAGCCACGGGTTGAGGATCTTGCGGTTGATGCTGCACATCGCCGCGCCCGCGTGGGCCGGGTCGATGGCGTTCAGGCCCGGCATGACGGACATGGAGAAGGCGTAGAACAGGCCCAGGAGAGCGCCGTGCAGCAGGAGGGTGATGAGAGCCAGAGCCAGCATGCCTTCATGGTGATGGCTCTGCGGTGAGACGGTCCATGGTCATGGCGCTCATCCGCATAAGCGAGCGTCTCACCGTTGTGGTGTGACGGCCGTCACACCCGCTGTGCGTATTCGTCCACAGTTGTTCGGGCTGAAGCTCCGTACTGTCCCTGTCATCAAGCGGAACACACCGAATGACGGGGAGGAACCCGAGATGCGTAAGACCTTGGCGATCGCCGCCCTTGCCGGTTCGATGGCCCTGACCGGCGTCGCGATGAGCGCTCCGGCTCAGGCGAGCACCGGGACGAGCTGGGGGAGGTTCTTCTCGAGCGACTACAAGGCGTACACGTTCGGCAAGACGTGGAAATCGCACGGCAAGGTGTACACGAAGTGGCACGGGGTGGACAGGCCCGGCGGCAAGAAGGGCTGGGTCTGGTTCGAGGTGTACCAGAACGGTCACTGGACGCGGTTCACCAAGGCGTGGGACGGCAAGGTCGTCGGCACGTGGAGCGGCCGGGGGATCCAGAAGGTGTACACGTTCACCTGCTGGGCCGGGAAGTTCGACAACTGCGGCAAGAAGTACCGCATCTACTGAGAATCATGAGCGGAACTTGGGGAGAACCGCCGCGTGTCTCCCCGTGCCGCGACGGGTGATCAGGTGACGCTTGCCTGGACAGGTTCCGGCACGACAGGCAGGCTCTCATGCTCGGACGATCCTTCGCCGCTCTCGCCATGACCACCGCCGTCCTGGCGTACCCGGCTCCGGCGTACGCCGTGACGCTGGAGCAGAAGCTGGCCGCGCTCGCCGCGTTCACCCGGCCCACCGACGAAAGCGCCGCCGCCTGGCGGAGCGCCTGGGCCGATCAGGCGTCATGGGCCGCGTACGCCTTCGACTGGTCCACCGACCAGTGCTCGGCGAGCCCCGACAAGCCGCTCGGCTTCGACTTCACGATGCCCTGCACGCGGCACGACTTCGGCTACCGCAACTACAAGGCGGTGAGCCGGTTCGACGAGAACAAGGCCCACGTGGACGACGCTTTCCTGCATGACATGCGCCAGGTGTGCGCGGGTCACCAAGGGGCGCGCAGGAGAGTGTGCGACCGCCTGGCCTGGTCGTACTACCAGGCGGTGCGCAGGGTCGGCGCGCTGGTGTCGGGGGATCGGCTCGCCGGCTTCATGTGACGGGCCCGTCCCGAACTGCGGACCGGACGGAGCCGACGGGGCCGGACGGAGTCAGCCGGACTGTACGGAGCGCCGGCAGGGCCGGACGGGACATGGGACGGCCCGCCACACGGGGGCGGGCGGGCCGTCCAGGAAGGGACCGCCGCTCGGTAAGAGCGGGCTGTCCGGGGAGGCATCAGCAGGACAGGTTGCCGCCCGGGGAGACGCCGAGCATCTGGGTGAAGCGCTGGTAGGTGGTGATCCGGCTCTGCACCTGGGCCGGGTTGCCGCCGTTGCACTCCACGCCGCCGTTGATGCTGCGGATGGTCTCGCCGAAGCCGTGCCCGCCCACGATCGCGTTGTGCGGGGTCATGATGCCGGGGCCGGTCTGGGTCATCCAGTACCACACGGCCGCCTTCCAGGCGACGGACGCGTCCTGCTCGACCAGCCACGGGTTGGTGAGCAGCGGCAGGCCGAGCGCGTCACCGGCGGCCTTGTAGTTGTAGTTCCAGCTCAGCTGCATGGGGCCGCGGCCGTAGTAGGCGGACTGGCCGGCCGGGCAGCCGTACGACTGGCGGGTGTCGCAGTAGTGGGAGTAGTTGGCGGTGTTCTGCTCCACGATGTGGACGAGGCCGCCGGTCTCGTGGCTGACGTTGGCGAGGAAGGCCGCCGCCTCCTGCTTCCTGACGGTGTCGCTGCCGGTCTCGGTGAAGGCGGGGAACGAGCTGAGCGCCGCGACGAGGCCGCTGTAGGTGTAGAAGCCGTTCCGGTTCGGGAACATCTGCTCGAACTGCGCCTGGCTCACCACGAACCCGGACGGATCGGGGTTCGGGTCGGTGGAGCCGCCGTCACAGGTGTACGGGTCCCAGTACCAGTGGCTGATCACCGGGTCGTAGCCGGGGTTCTCGTGGACGGCGATGTAGTGGTTGCCGTCGGTGTAGCGGACGATGCTGCCCACCGGGTACCACTGCCCGGCCACCCAGTTCGGGTAATTGCAGCTCGTCCCGCCCCCGCTGCTGCCGCCGGTGCAGGAGCCCTGGTCGGACCAGACTTCGGCGCTGCCCGGGGTCTCGCCCTGGGTCCACCACCGGGCCTGGTAGTTGCGCCCGTTGTACGACACCAGCGCCCCGCCGGTGTAGACCGCCGAGGAGCTCCAGGGGCTCGCGCAGGCGGCGGCGTTCGCCGCGCTCGGCATCAGCACCGCGAGCACCCCCGCGGCCAGGCATAACGCGGCCAGGTGGGCCAGGAGTCTACGCACGAGATCTCTCCCTCGATTTTCTTAGGAAACTTTCCTAAGAGTTAACGGACGCCCTGGCCCCGCGCAAGGCCCAAAGTCAGCCCGCGCCCTCCTCGGCGGTCGCGGTGCGTCCGGCCAGGCGCTCGTAGCGCTGTCTCGCCGCCTGCGCCGTTCCGAGGCCCAGGCCGTACGCGATCTCCTGCCAGGTCATGCCGCGTCCGCGCGCCATCCGCAGCAGCCCGGCCTCCAGCGCGTCGAGCTCGCCGCGCACCAGCGGGACGAGGGTCAGTGCGGCGGTGATGTCGGCCCTGTCCACCTCCGGCTCGCCGTCGTCGAGCTGTGCGGCCCCGCTGAGCAGGAACGTCACAAGCCTGACGGCCTCGTGCGGCGCGAGCGCCGAGGGGTGGACCTGACGGCTGCGCTGCTCGTCGGTGGCGGCGTGGCGCTCGGCGATGCGGAAGAGGGAGGCGTGGACCCGCCCGGCGCGCGCCCGTTCGGGATCCGGCGCGGCAAAGGGGTCGGTTTGCTCACTGTGCATGAACCCACGGTCCCGCGCCTCATGCAGTGTTGTCAACATAACGTTTTGAACAGACTGTTTAAGGCCTGTAGGTGTGCCCCTGCTAAGCGCCAGTCGGGCCGTCGAGGCGGGAGGTTTCTGTTAATCGGCGGTTGTCCGATTTTCTAGCCATTTGCGCACGGCCTATGGAGGCTCTGTCAGCGCGACTTCGGTCAGGCTCAATTGCTAAATTGCAGATTTCCCGCAATAATCGCGCTCATGGCGGACGGCGAGGCGGGTCAGCTCTCGATGCTTCTGGCGTTCCGGGCGGAGAATGCCTACTCGTTCTATGACGAGTTGGACTTCTCGCTTGAGGCGACGGCTCAAGCGGAGAAGGGCGTGCCGAGAGAGGTTCACTGGCACCGCAAAGGCGGCCGTCCCCTCCGGGTTCTCCCCGCGGCAGGCGTGTTCGGCGCCAACGCCTCGGGCAAGACCAACCTGCTCAAGGCGCTGCACCATCTCAGAGACCTCGTGCTGTTCTCGTTTCGGTCCGGTGACCCGTCTGGGGGCGTTCACCGGCACAGCTTCCGGCTCGATCCCGAGGCGGCCGACAAGCCGACCCGCTACGAGATCGATCTCGTGCTCAACGGCGTCCGTCACGAGTACGGCGTCATCGTGGACAGCCGGCGCGTTCTCCAGGAGTGGGCATACCGTTATCCGCATGGCCGCGCGGCCTTGATCTTCAACCGGACACACGGCGAACAGATCGAGATACCCGCAGGAAAGCGGACGATAGGAAGGGCGATCGAGCGCATCGTCAGGCCGAACGCCCTCTTCCTGTCGGCTGCGGCAGCGGGCGAGCATCCGGATCTGCTTCCGCTCTACGACTGGTTCGGTCGCAACCTGAAGCTCGCGGAGGCGTCGAGCAGGCAGGCGCGATGGGCGTTCACCGCACAGCTCCTTCGCGAGGACGCGAGCCGGGAGCAGGTATTGGCGCTGCTTCGCGCCGCGGACCTCGGCATCGCGGATGTCAGGATCCGGCCACCCGACCCCAAGGTGCTCGAACGGGTCCGCCGCGCCATTCTCATCCTGGCCGGGCATGAGGACGATGCCGAGGGATTTCCGGAGATCGACCTCACTGAGCTGGGTTTAGTGCTCAGTCACCGCGGCGTGCGGGATGACGTGGACTTCAACGTGTCGGAGGAGTCGCTGGGCACTCTCGTCTGGCTCGGGATCGTGGGGCCCGTCTTCGAGGCTCTGCAGTCGGGGACCGTCCTCCTGGTCGACGAACTGGAGTCGAGTCTGCATCCCCTGCTCACGGAGCGGCTCATCGGTCTGTTCCAGGACCCGGAGGCCAACCCCCACGGTGCGCAGCTGATCTTCAGCTCCCATGCTCCGTCGCTTCTGGGCAGCACCACGCGTTCGCGGTCCCTGGGACGCGATCAGATCTGGTTCACCGAGAAGCTCGCGGATGGCCGCAGCCGTCTCTACCCCTTGTCGGATCTGTCGCCGCGCCAGGAGGAAGCCATAGGGAAGCGGTACCTTTCCGGCCGCTACGGTGCGACGCCGATCGTCAGCCACGAGGAGTTCATCGAAGTCGCTCGTCTCATAGCGGGCGGTCACCAGTGACCCGCAAACCGCGAAGCCGCTCGCAAAGGGTTCCGGCGGCGCAGAGCACCAGGCGCACCCTCTACGTGTTCACCGAAGGCACCAAGACCGAGGTGCTGTATTTGCAGCACTGGTATCGGCTCTGCAGGGAGCGCGTCATCGTGGAGATCGATGACTTCCATGGCGTTCCGCTCGACCTCGTACGCGCTGCCTGTGCTCGCAAACGAGCGGACCAGCGTGAGGCGAAACGCGGTCGTGGCAGTGCCTTCGACGAGTACTGGTGCATGTTCGATGTGGACGAGTTCCCGAACCTCCCGGAGACCTATCGGCTGGCCGCCGACAACCAGATCAACATCGCTGTCTCGAACCCGTGTGTCGAGCTGTGGTTCCTGCTCCACTTCCAGAATCAGACGGCCGCGCTCGAACGAGGCTTAGCGCAGACGCTGGCCAAGAAGCACCTGTCCTGCGAGAAGGCGCTGACCCCACGTGCGCTTGAGCAGCTGACCGACCGCTACGACGTCGCCCGTGACCGCGCGCAGAAGCTGGACACCAAACACGAGGGTGACGGCTCACCCCCGAGATCCAACCCGAGTTCGGGCGTCTGGCGACTCATCGAGAGCATCCAAGGCCACCGGGGAACAAGCGGCTGATCCGCGCGGAGCGACGATGGCGGCGTCGGAGTGGAGGCGGATCGCGCTGACGCTGAGCCCGGTACGGCGGGCCGCGTCCCCGATCGAGTAGAGCTCGTCCATGCCCGCCACTATCGGACCTCAAGTCGCTTGAGACGCGACCTCCGGCATGGACAGCCGCCAGGCGTGGGGCTCGACGGTCCACGTGCGCTCGGCGTAGGGGCCGGTCAGCTCGCCGTCGGCGTTCACGTGCACGGCGGGACCGCTGATCCGGACCCGCGTCCCGCGCACGGCGGCCACCTCCGGCCTGTCCACGTGCCGCCCGAGCTTGAGCAGCACCCCGTACCGCAGCCGCTGCCACGGCCCCGTGGCGAACGAGACCACCACGTCGGCCTGCCCGTCCGAGGGGTGGGCGCCGGGGGTGAGGGGCGTGCCGCCGCCGATCGAGGTGCCGTTGCCGATGCCGACCATGAGGACCCTGCGCCGTCCGTCCGCGACCACCCGGCCGTCCACCTCCACCTTGAGCGGCGATCCTTTGGTACGCGCGCCCGCCACCAGGCTGCCGACCGCGTACGCGAAGCGGCGCAGCACCGGCTTGAGCGGCGTCGCCGTACGGGCGGCCTCCACGCCCACGCCGATGTGCACGGCGTTGACCACGACGCCGCCCTCGTCGTCGCGCAGCAGGTCGATCGGCCGGGGCCGGCCCAGAGCCGCCGCCCGCGCCGCCTCCTTGGGATCGAGTGGTACGCCGAGTCCGCGCGCCAGGTCGTTGCCGGTGCCGAGCGGGATCAGGCCGACGGTCCTGCTGGCCAGCTCTCCTCGCTCGGCCAGAGTGGCGACGAGGCGGTGCAGGCTGCCGTCGCCGCCCAGCACCACCGGGTCCCGGTCGGGATGCTCGTCCAGGGCCTTGGCCAGCGCATCGGGCTCGTCGAGCCGGACCTCTGCGGTGTCGGCGTGCTCGCGCAGCACGTTCACGATGTCCGAGACGACGTCGTCGGCGGCGCCCGCCGCCGCGTTGACGATCGCCAGCAACCGGCGCATCGAAGCCCTCCCTCGCCGCGTCCTCCGGGGCCGACGCCTACCCCGCCCCGCGCCCCCAAACCTCCACACCCCGCCGCGGGGTGGAAGCATCCCGGTGCGGCTTCCGGCTGTCCCGGCCGGACCGGCGCCCCCGATCACCCCACCGCCGCGGCTGCGAACTTCATGGGGAAGAGAAAGGAGGGCGGAACCCGGTGGCGGGGCCGCCGCTCGGCTGCGGGCCGATCGCTGAGAAGGGGACGCAGTCCGGTGGTGGCGGCGTCGCCCGGCTGCGGGGCTTCTTGGGGAGAGGGGGCGGCGCGCGGCTGCGGGGCCAGGCGTGGAGAGGGGGAGGCGGAACGCGGGCGTGGACGGTCTGGCCTTGGTGGTCGGATACTTGGTGGTCGGATATGCGGGTGGTCGGCACTGCTACCTCCGCCGCTACAAAACCCAGACTCCCAGCCGGTTCTCATGAAGTTCTCAGGCGAAGTTTGTAGCACTTTCGCCTGAGATTTATGACTATGGGGCGATGGAGCGCGTGCCGCAGGCGGACGGCGCGGCCGAGGCCGAGGAGGCGAAGACGCCCCCGAAAGCCGAAGCCGGTAAGCGGGTCCGATGGTTCGTCGTCGGGGGTGCGGCCCTGGTCATCGTGGCGGTGCTGGCGTACGCCCTGGGCAGCATCGGCGCGGGCGGCCGGGAGGCCGCGCCGAGCCCCAGCCCGACGCCCTCACCCAGTGCCACGTTGAGCGTGTCCGAGGTCTTCGAACGGGTCGGGCCGTCGGTGGTGGTCATCCAGGCGGGCAAGTCGCTCGGCACGGGAGTGATCGCGGCCGACGACGGAACGGTCCTGACCGCGTACCACGTGATCAAGGGCGCGAAGGACGTCACGTTGCGATTCTCCGACGGCACCAGGAGCAAGGCCGCCGTCACCTCGGCGAACCCCAAGCGCGACGTCGCCACGCTCAAGCCGCAGAAGCTGCCCGAGGTGGTCGTCCCGGCGACGCTCGGCGGGGCGGTGTCCGTCGGCGCGCCCGTGATCGCGATCGGCAACCCGCTCGGCCTGACGTACAGCGTCTCGACCGGCGTCGTGTCCGGCCTGAACAGGTCCGCCGAGCGCGGCTCCGCCGACGGCGACCTGAACGGGCTCATCCAGTTCGACGCCGCCGCCAACCCGGGCAGCTCGGGCGGCCCGCTCCTCGACTCGCGCGGCCTGGTGATCGGGATCGTCGTCTCGATCGCCGACCCGGGAGGCGACGAGGCGTTCGCCGGCATCGCGTTCGCGGTGCCGATCGGCGCGGCCCTGGGCGGCGACGACGGCGAAGGACCGCCCGGCGAAGGGCTGCAGATATGACGCGAAGGGACCCCATGACCCCACCAGAGCCGGACCAGGCCCACCCGCTCGAACAGGTGCTGTTCGAGGTCAAACGTACGATCGTCGGGCAGGACGTGCTGCTCGAACGCATGGCGGTCGCGCTCATCGCCGACGGCCACCTCCTGGTGGAGGGCGTGCCGGGCCTGGCCAAGACCCTCGCCGTGCGGTCGCTGGCCGCCGCCGTGCACGGCACGTTCCAGCGCGTGCAGTTCACCCCCGACCTGGTGCCGGCCGACCTCATCGGCACCCGCGTCTACCACCAGCACTCCGGCGAGTTCAAGACGGAGCTCGGCCCGGTGTTCGCGAACCTGCTGCTCGCCGACGAGATCAACCGTGCCCCCGCCAAGGTGCAGAGCGCCCTGCTGGAGGTCATGCAGGAGCACCAGGTGACGATCGGCCGGGAGACGTTCCCGGTGCCGGAGCCGTTCCTGGTCATGGCGACGGAGAACCCGATCGAGTCGGAGGGCACGTACCCGCTGCCCGAGGCGCAGGTGGACCGGTTCATGATGAAGGTGATCGTGGACTATCCGTCGAACGCCGAGGAGCACGCGATCGTCGCGCGGGCGCTGCGCCCGCCGGAGCCGCCGCAGCCGATGCTCACCCCCGGCGACCTGATGGCCATGCGCGAGCGCGCCCGGCAGGTGTACGTGGACCCGTCGATCATCGACTACGCGGTCCGGCTGGTCTCGGCCACCCGCTCACCGGCGACGGCCGGGCTCGGCGAGCTGGAGCGGTACGTCACCCACGGCGCCAGCCCCCGCGCCTCCATCGCGCTCGTCACCGGGGCGAGGGCGCTCGCGTTCCTGCGCGGCCGCGACTACGTGCTGCCGCACGACCTGGCCGAGCTGGCGCTCGACGTGCTGCGCCACCGGCTGGTCCTGTCGTACGAGGCCCTCGCCGACGACGTGGATCCCGACACGATCGTCACCAGGGTGCTCGGCGCGGTGCGCGCCCCCGACGTCGTCCTGCAGAGCCGCTGACCCGCCATGGCGACCGCGCCGGAGAAACTCCTGCTCCGCCTGGAGTGGAAGGTCGTGCGCAGGCTCGACGGCCGGCTCCAGGGTGCCCACCACACCACGTACCGGGGGTCCGGGATCGACTTCACGGGGCTGCGCGCGTACAGCGAGGGCGACGACGCCCGCCACATCGACTGGAACGTGACCGCCCGGCTGGACGAGCCGCACCTGCGGGTCTTCACCGAGGACCGCGAGCTGACCGTGTGGCTGGTGCTCGACAGGTCGGCCTCGATGGCGGCGGGCCGTCCCGGGCGGGCCAAGCACGACGTGCTGGCCGAGCTGGCGCTGGTGCTCGCCCGGCTGTTCGGGCGCAGCGGGAACCGGGTGGGGGCGCTGCTGTACGACACCGGCATGCTGCGCGTCGTTCCGCCGGGCACGACGCGCAAGCACGCGCTGCGCATCGCCGCCGAGCTGGAACGCACCGCGGAGCGCGCCGCGAAACGGGGCGCGACGACCGACCTGGCCGCGATGCTGGACGCGGCGGGACGGCTGGCCCGCCGCCGCGCCCTCATCCTCGTGCTCTCCGACTTCATCGGCGAGGGCGACTGGGAACGCTCGCTGCAGCGCCTGGCCCGCCGGCACGAGGTGGCCGCGCTGCGCATCGTGGACACCGCCGACGACGTGCTGCCCGAGGCCGGGCTGATCGTGGTCGAGGACGCCGAGACCGGCGAGCAGCTCGTCGTGGACTCCGCCGACCCGCTGCTGCGGGTGCGCTTCCGCGAGGCGGTGGAGGCCCGCGAGGCCGGGCTCACGGCGGGCATGCGCCGCGCCGGGGTGCCGGTGCACCGCGTGGAGACCGATCGCGACCTGGCCGAGACGCTCGTCGAGGTGGTCGCCAAGACCAGGGACAGGCGCTCATGAGAGCGTCCGGAGGAAACCCGGTGGAGGAGGCGTCATGACCCTGTCCTCCCCGCTGCTGCTCGTCGCCGGGCTGCTCGTGACGGCGGCGCTCGCCTGGGCGGCCGCCGTCTCGGTCCGCCGCCGCAGGGCGGCGCTGGCCGCCGCGGGGGTCGTCGCGGCAGGACGCCGTACGCCGTCCGGCGCGGGCCTCGGCACCGGCCTGACGATCGTCGGCGTCGCGGTGCTCGCGATCGCCACGGCGGGACCCACGGCCATGGTGCCGGTGCCCCGTACGGCGGGCACCGTCATCCTCGCCATCGACGTCTCCAACAGCATGGGCGCCACCGACGTCGCGCCCAACCGGCTGGCGGCGGCGCAGCGGGCGGCGCGCAAGTTCGTCGAGGCGCAGCCCGACAGCGTGGACATCGGGGTCGTCGCGTTCGAACGCGGCGCGCTCACCACCGCGCGGCCCGACCCCGACCACGCCAAGGCGCTCAAGGCCATCGACCGGCTGAAGATCTCCGGCGGCACCTCGCTGGGCGCGGCCATCGCGGTCTCGCTGACGGCGATCAGCGGCAAGCAGGTGACGATCGGCAAGGACGGCGACGTACCCGACATCGGTTACTGGCCGTCGGCGACGATCGTGCTGTTCTCCGACGGCCAGAACCAGGGCCAGGACCTCGAGAAGGCCGCCGAGGTCGCGCAGGCGGCCGGCGTGCAGGTGCACACGGTCGGCGTCGGCACCACCGCGGGCGCCACGGTCAAGGTGGACGGCTACCACGTGCAGACCTCGCTGGACGAGGAGACGCTGACGCAGATCGCGCGGACCACCGGCGGCGAGTACCACCCCGCCTCCGACGCCGCGCGGCTCGACGGCATCGCCGACTCCATCGACCTGCGGCTCACCGTCTCCGACGAGCCGCTGCCCCTCACCGGAGGGCTCATCTGGGTCGCCATCGCGCTGCTCACCGCGGGAGCGGCGCTCACCGTGCTCCGCTCTGGACGGGTGATCTGAATGCCGCCGACATCGACATGCCCGGGGGTGATCTGAGGTGACCTTCTCCTGGCCGTGGGCACTGCTGTTCGCGCTGGTCATCCCGCTGATCTTCGCCGTGCGCTGGTGGGCGCTGCGCCGCCGCAGGCGGGCCGCCGTACGCGTCACCTCGATCGCGCTCGTACGCGCCGCCGTGCCGGGACGCACCCGGTGGATCAGGAAGGTCCCGCCGGCGCTGTTCGTCGCCGGGCTCGCGCTGCTCGCGGTCGGCGCCGCCCGGCCGCAGGCGGAGGTACCGGTGCCGCAGCGGTCGGCGACGATCCTGCTCGCCCTCGACACCTCCATGTCCATGTGCTCGACGGATGTGGAACCCAACCGCCTGACCGCCGCGAAGAAGGCCGCCGCCGAGTTCGTCGAGTCGCAGCGGGGCGGGCCGCGCATCGGGCTCGTCACGTTCTCCGGCACCTCAGGGCTGCTCGTCCCGCCGACCGACGACACCGACGCGCTGATCGAGGCCCTGGACGACCTCATGACCGGCCGGGGCACCGCCATCGGTCAGGCCATGCTCACCTCGATCGACGCGATCGCCGAGGTGGACCCGTCCGTCGCCCCCACCGGTGCCACCCCGCCCCCGGGCGAGGGCGGTCACGCCGCCGCCGCGATCGTCGTGCTCACCGACGGCGCGAACACGCAGGGCGTCGATCCGCAGACCGCCGCCCAGGAGGCGGCGCTGCGCCACGTACGCGTCTTCCCGATCGGCTTCGGCACCACCGACCCGGCGCCCATGGTGTGCGACAGCTCCCAGTTCGACGGGCGCGGCTTCGGCTCGTGGGGCGGCTGGGGCAGGGGCGGCTTCGACCGCGGGCGCAACGTCCGCAACATCGACGAGGCCACGCTCAAGAAGATCGCCGAGACCACCGGCGGCTCCTACCACCGCGCCGAGAACGCCGACGAGCTGCAGAGCGCGCTCGGCTCCCTGCCGGCCGCGTTCACCGTGGTGCGGGAGAAGGTGGACACGGCCGCGCTGTTCGCGGCCGGGGGAGCGCTGCTCGTCGGCAGCGCGCTCGGGCTCTCGCTGTGGTGGAACCGGCCACGGACGCCGTCCCGATGAGGAGCCCCGCCGGGCGGCGGGGGCTCAGTCGCGGCGGCCCCGCCGGCCGAGCAGCCGCTCGATGTCGCGGCGCTCGCGCTTGGTGGGACGGCCCGCGCCGCGCGCGCGTACGGCGACCGGCACGATCTCCTCGCGGGGCGGCGGCGGAGGGCTCTTGTCGACGTAGCACTCGGCGGCCACGGCGGCGCCCACCCGCTTGTTGATGATCTTGGAGACGACGACGATCCGCTCGCGGCCCTCGTGCCGCAGCCGCACCTCGTCGCCGGGGCGGACGGCGTGGGCGGGCTTGACGCGTACGCCGTTGACCCGCACGTGACCGCCCCGGCAGGCGTCGGCCGCCATCGACCTGGTCTTGATCAGGCGGACCGCCCAGATCCAGCTGTCCACGCGCGCACTCGGCTGCTGCTCACCTGCCACGCCGTCACTCTACTGACCCGCCGCCCTCCTGGTTCACCCCCGTGAGCAGATCCGCGGCCGTGCGGACGTCCTCGTCGAGCGGCCGGTCCGGGTCGATCGGCGGGATCGCCTCGGCCAGCGCGTCCAGCAGCTCCGCGCAGGCCGGGGCGGTGGGCCGGCGCGCGCCGACGTGCGCCGCCTGCCGCAGCCCCACGGCCAGCGAGCCGCACAGCAGCCGCAGCAGGCCCGCCATGTCGTACGCCCGCAGCGCCGCCTGCGTCCCGAACGGCACCACGTCCTGGTTGTGCAGGTTGGTGGGCAGGCTCTGCATCCCCGCCGGCACCGCGGCGCGGCGCAGCTCGGCGACGAACGCCGTCGTCGCGAGCTGCACGCCCTGCATGCCGTGCTGCCGGCCGGGCCCGGCGGCCAGCATGGGCGGCAGCCCGCCGTTGCGCCCGGGATCGACGAGCAGGTCGAGCTGGCGTTCCGCGAGGTTGCCGAGCTGCGCGATCACCATCGCGAGCACGTCGGACGCGAACGCGGCCGGCTGGCCGAAGAAGTTGCCGCCGTGCACCACGAGGTCGTCGTCGGGGAAGAACAGCGGGTTGTCGCTGACGCTCGCGAGGTCGGCCGCGACGACGCCGTCCACGTACCGCAGCGCGTCCTCGGCCGCGCCCAGGAGCTGCGGCGAGCAGCGGATGCTGTACGGCTCCTGCAGCGCCCGCGTCCCCGACGGCCGGATCCCCGACAGCGTCTTGCGCATGCCCTCGGCGACGTCCGCCGCGCCGCGATGGCCGTACGCGTCGAGCAGCCGGGGATCGAGGAACTGCGGGTCGCAGCCGAGCAGGTCGGCCAGCAGGCAGGTGAGCGTCTGCACGGCCCGGTGCGAGGCGCGCACGCCGTCCAGGGCGAGCGCGGTCGCGGCGGTGGTGAGCGAGGTGCCGTTGACGAGGGCGAGCGCGTCCCGCCCGTCGAGCGAGAGCGGCTTGAGCCCGGCCTCGTCCAGCGCGGCGGCGGCGGGCATGCGCCGGCCGTTCACGTACGCATGTCCCCGGCCGCGCAACGCCTGGGCGGCGTAGGCGAGCGGGATCAGGTCGCCGCTCGCGCCCACCGAGCCGAAGCGGGGGACCGCCGGGACGAACGTCGTGCCGAACATGGCCGCGAGCCCGTCCACCACGTGCGCCGACACCCCGGACAGCCCCTGGGCCAGCGACCACACGCGCACCAGCAGCGCCGCCCTGGCCACCTCCAGCGGCAGGTCGGGGCCCTGACCCGCGCCGAGATGGGCGAGCGTGTTGTCGCACTGGTCGGCCTCGTCCTCCCGGCCGGCGAAGCCGACGAGCGCCCCGAAACCGGTGGTCGCGCCGTACACCGGGCGATCCTCCTCGCTCAGCACCTCGCGCAGGTAGCCGCGGCCGCGCTCGACGCGCCCCCGCACGCTCGGATCGACGACGACGGACACGGGAGCCGCGGCGCGGCGGAGATCGGCGGGACACAGCGGAGCGGTGAGTTCGATGTCGCGCATGACCGGACGATAGGTCGGTGATTCTCAGAATCCTCTGAGAATTCGTCCTTAGCTTCCAGATCATGGCGCATGACTACGTGATCATCGGAGCCGGACCGGCCGGGCTGCAGCTCGCCGCACTTCTCGAACGCCACGGTCATGACTACGTCGTCCTCGAACGCGGGTCGGGGCCGGGCACCTTCTTCACCCGCTTCCCGCGGCACCGCCAGCTCATCTCCATCAACAAGGTGCACACCGGGTACGCCGATCCGGAGCTGCGGCTGCGCATGGACTGGAACTCGCTGCTGAGCGACGATCCCGGCCTGCTGTTCACCCGCTACACCGAGGAGTACTTCCCGCAGGCCGACGACCTCGTGCGCTACCTCGCCGACTACGCCGAACGGACCGGGGTGCGCGCCGAGTACGGCGTGGACGTCGTCCGGATCGGCCGCGACGACGAGGGCTTTCGCATCCTCGACGCCTCCGGCCGCACCTGGCGGGGCCGCCGGCTCATCATGGCCACCGGCGTCTCCCGCATGTACGTCCCGCCGATCCCCGGCATCGAGCACGCCGAACGCTACGACACCTTCGACACCGACCCCGCCTCCTTCACCGACCAGCGGGTGCTCGTCATCGGCAAGGGCAACTCCGGCTTCGAGACCGCCGACGCGCTCGTCGCCAAGGCGGCCGTCATCCACGTCGCAGGGCCGCACTCGATCAGGATGGCCTGGCAGAGCCACTACGTCGGCCACCTGCGCGCGGTCAACAACAACTTCCTCGACACCTACCAGCTCAAGTCGCAGAACTCGGTGCTCGACGGCACGGTGGAGAGCATCGAGCCGCGCCCCGAGGGCGGCTACCGCGTCATCTTCCGCTACGCCCGCACCGTGGAGGCGCTGCGCGAGCTGCACTACGACCGGATCATCGCATGCACCGGCTTCCGGTTCGACGCCTCGGTGTTCGACGACTCCTGCCGGCCCGCGCTCGTCATCAACGACCGTTTCCCCGAGCAGACCTCCGCGTACGAGTCCGTCAACGTCCCCGATCTGTACTTCGCCGGCACGCTCACCCAGCAGCGCGACTTCAAGAAGGGCACCAGCGGCTTCATCCACGGCTTCAGGTACGGCGTGCGCGCCCTGCACCGCATCCTCACCACCCGCTACCACGGCGGCTCCTGGCCGGCGAGGGAACTCGAGCCCAGCCCCGAAGCGGTCAGCGACGCGATCATCGAGCGGGTCAACAGATCGTCGGCGCTGTGGCAGCAGTTCTCCGTGCTCGGGGACGTCGTCACCGTGGGCGGCAGCGCCCTCTACCAGGAGGAGGTGCCGGTCGCGTACGTCGCCGACGGCGGGCTCGGCCCGGCCCGGCACCGCTTCGTCGTCACCCTCGAATACGGCCCCGACCACGACACCGCGGACCCGTTCGACATCTCGCTCCCGCGCGTCAAGGAGAACGACTGGGAGCACGCCCAGGACTCCAGCTACCTGCACCCGGTGGTGCGCTACTACCGCGACGGCGAGCTCAACGCCGTGCACCACCTGGCCGAGAACCTGGAGAACGAGTGGGACCTGCCGGTGGTGCACCGCCAGCCGCTGACCGCCTTCGCCAAGGAATGCCTGGCCGATGCCGGTTGATCCGTACCCCCGTCCCGTCCTCGACCTGCTGGCCGCCGCCGGTGACCGCCCCGTGTTCGAGCACGGGGACCGGGCGGTCACCGGCGCCGAGCTGCTCGGCATGGTCCGCCGGTGCGCGGCCGGGCTGCGCGCCGCCGGCGTCGGCCCGGGCGACGGGCTGGCGCTGCTGCTCGGCGTCTCGCCCGAGGCGTTCGCCGCGATCATCGCCGGGTACGTCGTGGGCGCCCGCGTCGTCGGCGTCCGCCCCGGCCTGCCCGACGCCCAGCGCCGCCACCTGCTGAGCCAGGACATCACCGCCACCGTGGCCGACACCGGCACCGGGGGCCTGCGCCTGGACGACCTGCTGGAGACGCCCGACGACGGCGGGCCGCTCGAGCTGTCCGGCCGCCCCGACGACGTCGCCAGGATCGTCCACACCAGCGGCAGCACCGGCACGCCCAAGGCGTGCGCGCAGACGTACGCCGCCATGAACGCCGCCTGGACCGCCCGCCCCGACGCCTGGCCGCCCGCGATCAGGGAGCTGGCCTCCCGGCTCCAGCGCTACCTCGTCTTCGGCACGCTGAGCAGCCAGGTCATGATGGAGTACGGCATACTCACGCTCGCCGCCGGCGGCACCCTCGTCGCCGCCGAAGCCCCGTCGCTGCCCGAGGCCATCGTCAAACACCGGGCCAGCGCCAGCGTCATCACCGTGCCCCGCCTGTACAAGCTCGTGGCCGCCCAGCGCGCCACCCCGGCCGACCTGAGCAGCCTGCGCGCGCTCATGGTGTCCGGCTCGCCGGTCCAGGCCGCCCGGCTGCGCGAGGCCCGCGAGGTGCTCGGCCCCGTCGTGTTCCACGGCTACGGGCAGACCGAGACCGGCACCATCTCCATGGCCACCCCCGACGACCCGCCCCCGTCACTCGGCGTCCCGCCGGACGTCATCGACATCTCGATCAGGGACGCCTCCGGCGCCCCCGTACCGCCCGGCCAGGACGGCGAGCTGTACGTCCGCACCCCGGCCCAGGCCGCCGGCTACTGGGGCGACCCCGAGGAGACGGCGCGGGTCTTCGTCGACGGCTGGGTGCGCACCCGCGACCTCGGCCACGTCGACGCCGACGGCCGCCTCTACCTCGCCGGCCGCGTCAGGGACGTCATCATCGTCAACGCCGAGCTGCACTACGCCGGCCCCATCGAGCGCGCCCTCGCCGCCTCGCCCGACATCGCCGAGGCGTACGTGATCGGCGCGCCTGACGAGGACACCGGCGAGGCCGTGCACGCCTTCGTCGTCCCCGCACCCGGCCGCACCCCCGACTTCGACGCCCTGCGCCACCTGGTCAGGGAGCGGCTCGGGGCCGCCTGCGTGCCCGCCACGATCACGGTCATCGACGAGGTGCCCGCAGGCCCGAACGGCAAGCCCGACAAGCGCCTCCTGAAAGCCCCCGGTTAGCCGGGACGCGCTCCTGCCCGCCGTGCCTGCCGCCGGGCTTCCGCTCCCACCGCATGGGCGGCCCGGCCCTACCTCACCCGCACGGGCGCCCCGCCCCGCTTCCCCCCGCACGCTCGGCTCGGCCCCTGTCTCCACCTCGCACGCTCGGCTCGGCCCCTGTCTCCACCTCGCACGCTCGGCTCCGCTCTGCCTCCCCGCACGCTCGGCTCGGCCCTGCCTCTACCGCGCACGCTCGGCTCGGTGGGGGAAGACCCCTCTTTCCTCGAGGCCGTGCACGCACGGCGGCGGGTGAGGTTGTGGACGGGCGTGCCTTGACAGGTCCTGCCTTCTCCTCCTTGAAAGGCCGTGCACGCACGGCGGTGGGAGGGGTTGTGGACGGCGGGATGACTCGCCTTGACAGAGTTCGGTCGGGATCGTTTAGTGGTCCGTAGGTTGACAACGTTGTCTACGGGCGGGACCCGCCGACCGCGGCAGTGCGGGCCCGCAGCAACGCGAGCCCCTCATGGAGGAGCCTTGTCCCGTTCAGCATGGGTGGCGGCCTTAGCCGCCGCCGTCACTCTCCCCAGCCTCTCCTTACCGGCCCCCGCCCAGGCCGCAGCCCCGCCGGCCGACCTCGCCGCGTACGTCAACCCGTTCATGGGCACACAGGACGGCGGCCCCGACTTCGGCCACGGCGGCGGCGCGGGGATGAACTTCCCGGGCGCCGCGCTGCCGTTCGGCATGATGCAGTGGAGCCCCGACACCGTCCGCGCCTCGGGCGGCGGCTACAAGTACGAGGACGACCGCCTGCGCGGCCTGTCGCTCACCCACATCTCCGGCCCCGGCTGCACCGGCGCCCAGGACTTCCCGGTCCTCCCCATCTCGGGCACCGTCGCGAGCTCCCCGGCCACGGACTTCGACGACTACGTCCAGACGTTCCGGCACGAGAACGAGAACGCCTCGCCCGGCTATTACGGCGTGACTTTGGACAGCGGTGTCAAAGCCGAGGTCACCGCCACGACCAGGGCGGGCGTCGGCCGCTTCACCGGCCCGGCGGGCAAGCCGCTCACCCTGCTGCTCAACGTCAGCGGCTCCGTCAACGGCGTGGACGACGCCGAGGCCACGATCAGCAGCGACGGCGGGTTCACCGTGAGCGGCTGGGCCAAGACGGGCGGCTTCTGCGGGGCGCAGAGCCGCTACTACGTCTACTTCCACGCCACCTTCGACAAGCCGGTACGCGCGTTCGGCACCTGGCGCGACGGCTCGGTGCTCCCCGGCGAACTGCGGGTGAAGGGTCGTTCCGAGGCCAAAGTGCCGCCGGCGGTCAAGCCGCACGGCCTGGCCGGCGTCACCGACGCCCCTGGGGAGAGGCAGGCTGAGGGGAAGGGCGAGCCCGCCGTGCAGCCCAGCCCGCCCGCCGACCGGCCGCCGGCCAGGCAGGCCGCCCGTGACGTGATCGTCAAGGGTCCGGGGATCGGCGTGTATCTCCAGTTCGACCCGCAGACGCCGGTGCAGATGCGCGTCGGCCTGTCGTACGTCAGCATCGACGGCGCGAAGCGCAACCTGCGCGCCGAGGTCGGCTCTCAGGGCTTCGACCGCATCGCCGCGAGCGCACGGCGCGCCTGGAACGAGCGCCTCGGCCAGATCAAGGTGACCGGCGGCGACGAGACCAGGAAGCGCACGTTCTACAGCAACCTGTACCACGCGCTGCTCCAGCCGTACGTCTTCGACGACGTGGACGGCACCTACACCGGCTTCGACTACCGCACACACCAGGTCAGGCGCGGACACCACCACTACGCGACGTTCTCCGGCTGGGACGTCTACCGCAGCCAGATGCAGCTCATCGCGCTGCTCGCGCCCGACGTGGCGAGCGACATCGCCCAGTCCATGTACGAGAACGCGCACGCCATCGGCGACGTCTGGGACCGCTGGTCGCACCAGAACACGATCACCGGCGTCATGAACGGCGACCCGTACCACTCGATCATCTCCAGCATCCACGCCTTCGGCGCGCGCGACTTCGATGCCAAGGGCGCGCTGGCCGCGATGGTCAAGGGCGCGGAGCGCATCGGCGCCGACCCGGCCACCGGCTACACGGAACGGCCGGGCAACGCCGCGTACCTGAAGAACGGCTACGTCCCCACGGACCCCTCGACCACGCTCGAATACGCCATCGCCGACTTCGGCATCGCCCAGCTCGCCGAGCGGCTCGGCGACACGAAGACGCGCGATGCGTTCATGCGGCGCGCCCAGTCCTGGCAGAACACCTACAACCCGGCCAACGCCTGGATCCAGCCGCGCTTCGGCGACGGCTCGTTCACGCCGGACTTCGACCCGGCCAGCCCGTCCATGTACGTGGAGGGCAACGGCGCCCAGTACCACTGGATGGTGCCGCACAACCCGCGCGGGCTGTTCAACGCCATGGGCGGGGTCGACAAGGCGATCGCGCGGCTGGATGAGTTCTTCGCCGAGCTGAACGCCGGGCCCAACAAGCCGCACGCCTACCTGGGCAACGAGCCGTCGCTGCTCAGCCCGTGGCTGTACGTGTGGGCGGGTCAGCCGTACAAGACGCAGGATCTGGTGGCGCGGGCCAGGAACGAGCTGTTCAAGCCCACGCCGGACGGCCTGACCGGGAACGACGACCTGGGCACGATGGGCGCCTGGTACGTCTGGGCATCGATGGGGATTTATCCCGCCATCCCGGGGCGTGCGGAGCTGATCCTCCACAGCCCCGCGTTCGAGAAGATCACCGTCACCCGCTCCAACGGCAAGACGATCACCATCAACGCCCCCAGCGCCTCCGACACCAACCGCTACATCCAGGCGGTCAAGGTCAACGGCAAGGCGACGGACCGGGCGTGGCTGCCCGAAGGGTTCACCAGCGGCAGGCTCGACTTCGCGCTCGGCTCCCGGCCCGACACCTCGTTCGGTGCGGAGGAGCCGCCGCCGAGCTTCCAGGCGGGCATGAAGCCGTACCTGGTGAGCCTCGACCCCGGCGCGTCCCCCGTCGAACCCGGCGGAACCGTCACCGCCACGCTCACCGTCCAGGCCGTCGGCGAGGGCGGCACGCTCACCTGGACCGCCGAGCCGCCCACCGGCGTCACCGTGACCCCGGAGAGCGGCACCCTCGACGTCCCCGCCAACGGCAAGGCCACCGCCGAGATCACCCTCGCCACCGCCGCCGATCTGCCGACCGGCTTCACCACCGTGCCCGTCGAGCTCGACGCGGACGGCGTCACCGCCGCGGTCAAGCTCAACGTCGCCGAGCGCGGCACCATCGAGTGGCACCAGAACAACGCCGGCATCGGCGACGACGAGCAGGCCGGCCTGGCCAACTTCGACGGCATCGGCTGGAGCTACAGCGCCCAGGCGCTCGCCGCCGCCGGCGCCCGCCCCGGAGCCGAGCTCACCTGGAAGGGCCACACGTTCACCTGGCCCGACCGGGCGCCTGGGGAGTGGGACAATGTCCAGGCCACCGGCCAGACCATCGACGTCTCCGCCCCCGAAGGCGCCACCACCCTCGCCTTCCTCGGCGCCGGCGCCTCCGGCGACGTCGAGACCGACATCACCATCACGTACACCGACGGCTCGACCCAGCAGGCCCGGGTCGGCTTCAGCGACTGGGCGCTCGCCCGCGACGCCTACCCGCCCCGCTTCGGCAACGAGATCGTCCTGCGCACGCCGTACCGGCTCGATGGCGGCGGCGGGCGCCAGGACATCAACGTGTACGTCTTCGCGACGGTCCCGATCGAGCTCGACCCCGGCAAACAGGTCAAGTCCCTGACCCTCCCCGCCCCGGCCACCGCCGCCACCCCCCATATCTTCGCCTGGTCCTTCGGCACGTGACCCGGCAGAGGCGGGTGAGGGGCCACCCACCCTCACCCACATGACCCGGCGAGGTGGGCGAGGGGCACCCTTCCTGCCTCGCGTAAATCGGCGAGGTGGGTGAGGACCGGCGCGTCCTCACCCACCTCCACCAGGTCTGCACACCGGACGCCGGGGCGTCAGTTGTGGTGGTGTTCGGCGGAGGCCAGGTAGGCCGGGGTGAGGCCGGCCGCGGGCTCGGGCTCCCAGAAGACGGTGTCGGGCCACGGGGCGATGCGACGGTCCATGACCCGGTGGATCTGGGCGGGCGTGCGGATCTCGACGGCGTGCGGCGGGATCGCCGCGTCCGAGAAGGCGTACGGAGACGAGGGGTGGTCGGGCCCGAGGCCGCGGGGGTACGGCTCGGCGGTGTTGACGTGCCACACACTGGCGCGGAGGGAGAGCGAGTCGACCAGCCACAGCTCGTAGTCGTCCCGGTTGTCGGCCAGGTGATTGATGTAGCGGGTGAGCACGGTCTGCGCGACCGTCTCGGCCCGGTCCGCCAGCGTCATGCCGCTGGATTCATCGCTGGGCGCCGGGTACCAGCCCTTGGCGTGCCTGTCCGTATATTCAATGAGATAAGCGAATTCTTCGCGGTCTTCCGGCTCTTCCGACGCGCCGAGCCGCTCGGCCGCCTCCGCCGACAGCCGTGCCCACGCGGCGATGCCGGCGTACATCGCGGCCTGGCGGTTGGTGTACGGGGCCCCGTCCTCGCGCACGGCATACTCGTCGAGACGCGGCATGTTCAGCAGGGCTGCGACCTGGTGAAGCTCGCGGGGAGAGATCAGACGGTCCCGCGCGCCGGTGAGATCTTTCGTCACGACCTTCAGTTTGCTGGCTCGTCAAAAGTACGACCCGGCAAAACCTAAAAGATCTTCGATGTTTCTCTGCGGCCGAGAGCACCGTTTCGTAGATCTTCTTGATCGGCGACTTTTGTCGGCATAAAGCGCGATGAATATCGATTGCAATGGGTGGTGCGCTGCGCGGCGCCGGGCGGTACGGAGCCGAACGCCGCTTTGGGCGAAGCGGGGGCGCCGCCCTAGGGTGGTCGTTCACTGCTTACATGATTACAAGCGGGTGGGAGGGGGCTGGCCGGCATGAGTCTTCGTCAGTACGAGTACGCCTTGGCCGTGGCCGAGGAGGGGTCGGTGACGGCGGCGGCCGAGGTGCTGCGGGTCGCCCAGCCGTCGGTGTCCCAGCAGATCCGCAGCCTGGAGCGGGAGCTCGGCGTCACGCTGTTCACCCGTATGCCGACGGGCCTGGTGCCCACGGCGGCCGGGCGGGCGTTCCTGCGGGAGGCGCAGGTGGCGGTGGCCGCGGCCAGGCGGGCGCGGGCGATGGCGCGTGCCGGGGCCGGCGAGCTGGAGGGCGAGCTGCTGGTGGCGGCGCAGATGGGCCTCGGTACGCGGCAGCTGCCGAGCGCGCTGGCCAAGCTGCGCCGCCGGTTCCCCCGCCTCGAGGTCACCGTCTTCGAGGAGCCGAACCCCGCCGAGCTCGAACGCCTGGGCCGCCGCGGCGTGCTGGACCTGGTCCTGGTGGCCTCGGCCTGCGACGAAGGCGGCGCCGACGCCTACCACCTGGGGGACGAGGAGTTCGTCGTGGCGCTGGGCTCCGGGCACCGGCTGCTCGCCGCGGACAAGGTCGAGCTGCGCGACCTGGAGGGCGAGCCGTGGATCAGGTTCGACCGCGAGAGCGCGCTGGACGCCGTGCTGCGGGACGTCCTGCGTGACAACGGCCTGACCACGACCACGGCCGCCCGCGTGTCCCAGACGGCGACCGCCGTGCGCTGGGCCGCCCATGGGCTGGGCGTGACGCTGGTGCCGGCCTCCGCGGTTCCGCACGGGTACGAGCGGCTCGCCCGGCCGGTGCTGCCGGTCGTGTCGCAGCCCGTCATCGCCGGGCTCCGGCTGGGCGCGGGCCCGGCGGAGACGGCGCTGCTGGAGCTCCTGCGGGAGGAGAGCTGGTCGCGTACGGCGTCGTACGCGCAGGTGGGCTAGACGACAGCGAGCTAGAAGACGGCGCCGCCGGCGTCCACGTGGAGCGTGGTGCCGTTGACGAATCCGGCGCGGGGCGAGGCGAGGAAGCAGATGGCCTCGGCGAGCTCGCGCGGCTCGGCCGTCCTGGGGATGCCGAGGTCGCGGGCGACGGGCTCGTTGCCCGCGTCGCCGTACGCGGCCACCACCCCTTCGGTGAGTACCGGGCCGGGGGAGACGCTGTTGACGCGTACGCCGCCGTCGCCGAACTCCTTCGCCCACGCCCGGGTCAGCGCCTCCAGCGCCGCCTTGGACGCGCCGTAGACGGACGTCCCCGTGAACCCCCGGTGCGCCGCCAGCGTGCTGACGTTGACGATGGCGCCCTCGCCCTTGGCCAGCATGTCCGGTACGAGCGCCGCGACCAGGAAGTACGGCCCGCGTACGTTGACGGCGAAGATCTCCTCGTACCCCTTCACGCTCTGTTCGAGCGCGGGCGCTGTGGGGAAGACACCCGCGTTGTTGACCAGGATGTCCACCGGGCCGCTCCGCCTGGCCAGCTCGGCGACCGACTCGAGGTCGGCCATGTCCGCCTGGACGTACCGGACCGAGCCGTCCTCCCGCGCGAGGCGCTCGGCCTTTTCGCCGCGTTCGGGGTCGCGTCCGCTGATGACGACGGCGGCGCCCTCGCACGCCAGCAGCCGGGCGGTGGCCAGCCCGATGCCGGACGTCCCGCCGGTGAGCAGTGCCGTTTTTCCGCGGAATTCCATGTGCGGAGAACCTTTCAGCCCATCGGGAATTCGCCGCCGTCGACGACGAGTGTGCGGCCGATCAGAAAACTCGCCCTTTCGGAGACGAGGAAGAGCACCGCCTCCGCGATGTCGTCGGGCCGCCCGTCACGGCCGACCGGCGTGGTGGCGAGCGCGGTGTCGTTCTGGACCGGCGCGCCCTCCATGCGGGCGGCCACCTCGGCCCAGTGCGCCCGCGTCTGCTCGCCGCCCGGGGTGGCGATCCTGCCGGGCGAGACGGCGTTGACGCGGACGCCGTACGGCGCCAGCTCCAGCGCGAGCCCCCTGCTGTAGGTCTCCAGCGCCGCTTTCGCGGCCGAATAGTGCAGGAACGACGCAGCCTCGGGGGCGAGGGTCGCGGCCGACGAGATGTGCACGATCGCGCCCTGGCGGCGTTCCCGCATCTGCGGCACGAGCAGCGCGTTCAGCCGTACCGATGACAGGAAGTTCAGGTCGAGCGCGTCCTGCCACACCTCGTCGGGGATGTCCGTGCTGCCCTCGTACGCCTGCGCGCCGCCCGCGTTGTGCACCACGATGTCCACACCGCCCATGGCCTCCCGCGCGGCGGCGGCGACGGCCTCGGCCCCCGCCCTGGTCCGCACGTCGGCCGGCACGAACGCGGCCCCCTCCGGCGGCTCGCCGGCGGCCGACCGCGCGGTGGTGAGCACCTGGGCGCCGGCCTCCAGCAGCCGCCGTGCGACGGCCGCCCCGATGCCCCGCGTCCCACCCGTCACCACGGCCCGCCTTCCCGCGAACTCCGGCGTTTCCGTTTCCTTCACGACGGTGGTCATCGCCGCCCGTCCTTTCCGTAGAAAAATAAAAGAAAAAGCGCAACTCTCGCAGCGCTTACACGCTATGCCCGGGAAAGAACGGAAATCAAAGAGTAAAATTCAGTGGGCCCTATAGGGAACGCCTATGGCCGTTCGGCCGGCGTCGGTAGGAGGGCAGGGCGAGGCGGCCTGCCCACAAGCTGCCCGCCGATCCCCTCACGAGCCGCCGCCCGGAGGGACGCGGCGACCCGATCGCAGCCGGGGAGGAGCCGCGCCGATCAGCAGGAGCGCTTCGAGGGTGACGGAGGGCGTGCCGGTCGCGCTCGTCCCGAGCGGGTCGGAGGAGTGAGGCGGTGAGATGCGCAGGCAGTACACGTCATCGACCCCGTCGGCGCTGATCTCGAAGTCGTCGGTCGCCCGCGTCTCGCCGGATCCCGCGGCCGTGATGCGGACCCCGCGAACCTCGGGCCCGCGCCGGTCTCCTCGATGGCCCCGGCGATCGGCCACGGGTACTCCAGGGAGGCCCGGGGCTCCGCCTCCAGCGCGCGGGCGACACCGTCACGGCGTCCGCCCGCTCGGCCGCCGACGGCGGGCCCTGCCGTCAGATCCAGCCCTGCTGTTTGGCGAGCAGCGCGCCCTGGAAGCGGTTCGCCGCGCCCAGCCGTTCCAGCAGCGCGGCCACGTGCCGCCGGTACGTCCGCAGGCTCACGCCCATCTCCCTGGCCGCCACCTCGTCCTTGTGGGTGCTGGCCAGCAGGTAGAGGACCCGCCGCTCGCGCGGGGTGAGGCCGGGCGCGTGGCAGGGTTCGAGGTCCTGCGCGTGCGCCCAGACGCGTTCGAACAGATCCGTCATCGCCGCGACCACGCCCGCCTGGGAGATCATGAGGGCGCTCCGGTGGCCTCCGCCGGGGTCGCTGGGCACGAACACCACCGACCGGTCGACGATCACCATGGCCTGCCCGTCGTCGTCCATGAGCCGGTGGTGGTCGCCGGCGCGGTGCAGGGTGACGCAGAGGTCCATGACCGCCGGATCCAGCAGGCTCTTCCTGGAGATGATCGTGCGCCAGCGGGCGCCCTCCGCGATCCGCTGGAGGCGGGCCGAGAGCCCGTCGGGGCACGGGCGGAGGTGCTCCGGCTGCATGATCAGCACTTCCTGCGCGTCGAGCGCCAGGGAGCAGATGCGCTCGTAGATCCGGTCGGCGCCGTCGATCTGCTCGATGGTGACCGTACGGCAGGCGCCGCGCCGCTGCGCGCTCAGCAGGTGGACCGCCTCCCACGCCGCCGAGATGCGCCGCTGCTGCGCGTGGGTCTCCAGCAGCCGCCGGCGGATCAGGCGGCTGACGCCGATCTCCGGCTCGACGGGGACGGGGCGTCCTGCCTCGTCGAAGCGTACGAGGCCGAGGCCGGCCAGGTTGCGCAGTGCGGCGGATAAGCCGTCCGGGTCGTCCGTCGCCGTCTCGCGGCCGCTCAGGAGGTCCCGGTAGACGCACTCCTCGAGATCGGTCAGTCCGAGACTGCTGAGGCTCATGTGGCTCCCGATGGACGAGTGACAGGAAGCTGCACGGCACTACAGCATGCTGCCAGCCCTGACCGCTTATGTCAGTTGATCATCCGTGGTTATTGTCCAGGTGTCGTCGTAGATCACCCAAATCGCGAACGACGCCCCTTTGCCGGCGTCTCCGCCGCCGGCTCGCACCACAAGGAGGACCCCTGTGATCCGTGCACTCAACGAGCTGAGCGACCGGCTGCTCAGCAGGTTCCTGCCCACCACCACCGCCGAGGCCGAGCCCTGCTGGTGGACCGACACCGGTATCCACTGCTGCATCTACGCCGGCAAGACGTACTGCCGCTGAGCCCCCGGCCTCACGGATCAGCGGCATGGAGTACGTCGCGCTGACCGCCCGCTGCACCCTGGGCATCGTGTTCCTGGTGGCGGTGGTCGGCAAGGTGCGCGGGCGTGCGGCGTTCGAGGCGTTCCGGCGGTCGGTGCCGGCGCTCGTCCCGCTGCCGCGGGGCCGGGTGCCGGCCGTGCTGCCCGCCGCGGTGGTCGCCGTCGAGTCCGCCACCGTCGTGCTGCTGGCCACGAGGTCCACGGCACCGGCCGGGCTGGTCCTGGCCGGTGCCGCGCTGCTGGCCTTCTCCCTCGGCATCGGGCACGCGCTCCGCTCGGGCACCCGGGCCACCTGCAACTGCTTCGGCGCGTCGGCGGCGCCGATCGGGCGCAGGCACCTCGTACGCAACCTCGCCCTGACCGCCGTGGCCGTCGCCGGCGTGGCCACCTCGTACGGGGACGCGCGGCCACACGCCGCCGGGGCGGTGCTGGCGATCGCCGCCGGGGGCCTGCTCGCGCTGCTCGCCGTCTTCACCGACGACCTCGCCGACCTGTTCGCGACGCACTGAACGCACCGAGCCCGGTGCGCCGCACCCGTCATCACCCCGCTCGACCGTACGTAAGGGTCGCCGATGTCCTTCCTCGTCGCCGCCGTCGTCTTCGTCGGCGTGCTGAGCGCCCTCAACCTCTTCCTGCTCCTCGCCGTCATACGCCGCCTGCGCGAGCACGCGAACGTCCTGCGGCACGTGACCGCACCGCCCGCCTTCACCCCGCCGGGCACCCGGCTGCCGGACTTCACCACGACCGCCGTCACCGGCGCGGAGGTCGGCAAGGCCACGTTCGGCGCGGGCGGCGGGCCGGCCGTCGTCGGCATGTTCTCCACCGACTGCTCCGCCTGCGACGAGCATCTGCCCGTGTTCGCGGAACGGATCCGCCTCCTGGGCCGCGACCGCGTCGTGGCGCTGGTCGTGGGCGGCGGGCCGAAGGAGGAGGCGTTCGCCGCCGCGCTCGCGGACGTCGCCACCGTGGTCACCGAGCAGCGCGACGGCCCCATGTACACGGCCTTCGGCCGCCCGCCGTTCCCCGGCTTCTACCTCGTGGACGGCGCCGGCACCGTGACGGCGTCCGCGCACTCCACGGACGAGCTGCCCATCCCCGCGACCCTCTGACCGCCATGGCGAACCCCCTGCTCGGCCGCATCCGCGTCGCCGCCGCTCTCGCCTGGACCGCCCACCCCGCCGCCGCCGTCAGTGCGGCCGCGCTCGGCGTGCTCAGCGGGGTGGCGCCGGTCGCGACCGCCTGGCTGACGAAAGTCGTGCTGGACGCGATCATCAGGGGCGACGGGCCCGCCGCGCTGGCCCCCGCGGCGGCCGGGCTCGCCGTCGCGGGGCTTGCCGTGATCGTGCTGCCGCACTTTGCCGAGTACGCCAAGGCGCAGCTGCGCAGGTCGCTCCGCGTGCTCATCTACGACCGGCTGTTCCGGGCGGTCAACCGCCATCCGGGGCTCAGCCGGTTCGAGACGCCGGGCTTCCACGACACGCTCAGGCTGGCGTACGACGCGAGCGGCAACGCCCCCGACCGTCTGGTCATCGGCACGCTGGCCATCGGGCAGGCGGTCGTCACGCTGGCCGGCTTCGCCGCCGGCCTGGCCGCCATCAACCCCCTCATGATCGCCGTGATCGCCGTCGCCGCGCTGCCGGCGGCGCGGGTCGAGCTGATGCTCAGCCGCAAGCGCGCCCAGGTGATGTGGGACATCACCCCCGCCATGCGGCGGCAGGTGTTCTTCGGCGACCTGCTCACCCGCCCCGAGGCGGCCAAGGAGGTGCGGCTGTTCGGGCTGGGCGACCACCTGCGTACCCGGATGCTCGACGAGGTGCGCGACATCAACAGGGCCGAGCGCGAGGTCGACCGCCGTGCCCTGCGCAGCCAGGGCGCGATGGCGCTGCTCGGCAGCGCGGTGGCGGCCGGCGGGCTGATCTGGGCCATCGTCAGCGCCGCGGCGGGGGACATCAGCGCGGGTGACGTGACGGTCTTCGTCGCGGCCGTCGCGGGCGTCCAGTCGGCGCTGACCGCGATCGTCAGGCACTGGGCCGACGTGCACAACGCGCTGCTGATGTTCGGCCATTACGTGGAGGTGGTGGCGGCCGAGCCCGACCTGCCCGTTCCGCGCGAGCCGGTCGCGCTGCCCGCGCTGCGGCGCGGGATCGAGCTGCGCGACGTGTGGTTCCGCTACAGCGACGAGCATCCGTGGATCCTGCGCGGGGTCGATCTGTTCATCCCGTACGGCCGCACGGTGGCGCTCGTCGGCGTGAACGGCGCGGGCAAGAGCACCCTGGTCAAGCTGCTGTGCCGGATGTACGACCCGAGCAAGGGGCGGATCACCTGGGACGGCGTGGACCTGCGCGACGCCGACCCCGCCGACCTGCGTGGGCGCATCGGCGCGGTCTTCCAGGACTACATGGACTACGACCTCACCGCAGCCGAGAACATCCGGCTCGGAGACCTGGCGGCGGGGCCGGACGAGGTGCGGGAGGCGGCCCGCCGGGCGGGTGTCCACGACACGATCGCCGCGCTGCCCCGGGGCTACGACACCATGCTCAGCCGCCTCTTCGGCGACCGCGACGAGCAGTCGGGGGTCTCGCTGTCCGGCGGGCAGTGGCAGCGGCTCGCGCTGGCCCGCGCGTACCTGCGGCAGCGCCAGGACCTGCTCATCCTCGACGAGCCGAGCTCCGGCCTCGACGCCCAGGCCGAGCACGAGGTCCACACCGGCCTGCGGGCCTACCGGGGCGAGCGCACCAGCGTGCTCATCTCGCACCGGCTCGGCACCGTACGCGACGCCGACCTGATCGTGGTGCTGAGCGAGGGGCGGATCGCGGAGCGCGGCACGCACGAGGAGCTGATGGCGCTGGGCGGCGAGTACGCCAGGCTGTTCACGCTGCAGGCCGCCGGTTACGAGACCGGCCCGGGGGACGATGGGCCGGAGGAGAGCCTGCGTACGACCACCCCGAGCACCCGGTCGGCCGGCAGATAGCCGTACACCCGGGAGTCGGCGCTGGACGGGCCGTCCCCGACGACCACCAGCGCCCCCTCGGGCACCGGCTCACCCGGCTCGGCCTTGGCCGCCTTCGCGACGTCGTCGGGCACGGGATCGCCGGGCAGCGCGGTCACCCGCTTGATCGCCCATGGCGGACCGGGCGGCCCCGTGCCCCACCCGCCGGGCCGCGTCGACTCGAACACGATCACCTGGCCGCGCCGCACCGCCGAGGTCCTGCGGACCAGCACCCGATCACCGGGAAGGAAGGTCGGCGCCATGCTCACGCCGCTCACCTGGACGACGACGAGCCCGCGCCGGGCGGCGACCGCCAGGGCGAGGACGAGCGCCGCGACGGCGGCAACCGCGAACCACACGCCCTCACCCTAGACGCGCAAGATCACGAACGGAACCGGCCCGGCCAGAAAAGGAGACGCCTGCCTCGACCGTGGCGCATCCAAGGCAGGCGAGCTGTTCGACGGGCGTCCCGAGCGGGAGTCCACGGCGGTCAAGCGGGTGCTCGAAGCGTTCTCGTACGTGATCGTCAGCGGCGACGGCACGGTCGCGCTGTCCCGGCCCGGCCTGCTGCGCGCCTGGCCCAGGCTGCGCCGGTGGGTGGAGACCGAGCGCGCCGGGCCGGCCATGCCCGCCTCCATCAACACCGCCGTCCGCCACTGGATCGAGAACGGCAGGCGCGACGCCGACCTCTTCCAGGGCAGCCGCCTCGAACAGGCGCTGAGCTGGGCCGCCACCGGCCGCAGGAGCGTCACGCCGACCCCGTTCGAGCAGGACTTCCTGCAGCGCGGACGGCAGGCGGGCCGCGATCGCCGCTCCCTGACCCCCGCCGAATGGGACCGCTACCGGGGCGGGGCGCCGTACCAGGACGTCTGCCGCCGGACCCCATGAGCGGTTGACACGAACGGATTGCGGCCGATCACCCTGAGTGACAAGATGTGGCGGCGTGACCGGCGAGGTGCGCAACACCGGCCGGCCCCGCCCGCCGCTCAGCAGCGCCATGCCCCGGCCACCACAACTCGAAGAGCCGCCAGGAGAAGACCCCCGACCCCGCAGCCCCGACGACCCCCTGCAACTTCCGGCAGAAGACACTAAGGAGCGGGTGTGCTGACCGACGCCGCCTCCCGTCAGCTTCCCCAGTGGTCCCGCCAGCGCAAGCCCGGCCTCGCCGCCCTGGCCGTGCTGCTGGTGCTCGGCGGCGCGCTGACCACGATGCTGCTGGTGATGGGCGCCGGCGAGCGTGCCGCCGTCATCCGCGTCACCGGCCGGGTCGGCGCCGGCCAGCCCTTCGGCCCCACCGTGCTCCAGGAGGCCCGCGTCGCCGACGACGGCGGCACGTACTGGCCCTGGTCGCAACGCGGCCGGCTGGCGACCGCCGTAGCCTCGGTCACGGTCCTGCCCGGCACCCTCCTCACCCCGGCGATGGTCGCAGGCGCCGACGGCAGCACGGCGGCGGGACACCCCGTCCGGCTGGGCCTGGCCCTGAAACCCGGCCAAGCCCCCTACGACCTGCGCCGCGGCGAACACGTCCAGCTCATCCACGTCCCGAGCCGCAGAAACCACGCCCCGGAGCCGGACGTCGTCGCCGAGGAAGCGGTGGTGGACGGCGTCACGTACACCTCCGGCACCGCCACCCAGGCGACGGTGATCGTGGACAGCGTGGTAGCACCCCAGGTGGCCAGCCACGCCGCCAACGGCGAAATAGCCATAGCCGCCATCCGCGGTAACCCCTGAAGTTCGCGAGGCGTGGCGCCGCAGCGGCACGGTACGACGGCGGCTCGCGGAACGCCTTGACCAGGGCGTGCCGTCACCGCGACGTGCGAGCCTTGCGGTCGCAGCGAGCCCTCCGGCGGGCGGTTCGCCGGAGGCGATGTCGGTCAGGCCGGCCGCGTGCAGGCGTTCGAGCAGGGGAGGACGGCGTCGCTTCTGTCCCCGGCGCGAAGCGGAACGGCCCGCCGTGCCCGAACGTGCCCGGGCCTGGCGGGCCGTTACGTGAAGCAGCGTCAGCGTGGGAGCTTAATGATCATTTCCGAGTACACCCCCACCGCCCAGCGCGTCTGCCGGTTGGGGTGTCCTCCGGTCATCTGCACCTTGCCGGTGATGGTGACCTTGGTGCCGGCGGGGATCGTCGGGCTCCACAGCAGGACGTTGGACGCGTCCAGGGGGTTGTCGTCGCACACCCACGCCCCCTTGTACGACTTGTCGCCGATCGAGTACGAGATGGTGATGCGATCCGCGAAGCTCCCCGTGCACCGGTGCTCGATGCGGAACCGGCCGCCAAGGCTGGTGAACGTCCGGCTGAAGGTCGTCTCCTGCGGCCAGACCCCGGTGACCTGCCCGACCAGCTTCTGGGAGCCCAGCGCGGCGGGGAAGTCCTCGATCGGGGGCGGTTCGACGGGCTGGGCCGGCGGCGTGTACTCGTAGATCGCCAGCGGCCAGTCGGCGGGCCGCCGGGTCGGGCGGTCGGGGCACTGGGCGCTCTCGCCGCGGGCGCAGATCTCGTCGGTGGCGTCGAAGGTGACGGTGACCTGCCGGGCGCCCTCGGGGACGTCGAGCGCTTCCAGGACCATCCCCATGTCCTCCTTGGTGAGGCACTGGTTGAACCGGGTGCCGACGAACTCGCCGTCCACCATGGCCTTGGGCCTGGCCAGCACCGTCGGGTCGCCCTTGGGGCACATCGCGGCCACCTCCAGCGGCTTGCCGGTGACCGGGACCGTGAGCGTCGTCACCCGCTCGCCCTTGTGCAGGGTGGTCGCGGCCAGACGGCGGTAGCCGGAGCCGTCCTCGGAGGTGAACCGCTCCGGCAGCTCCTCCTCGGCCGCCGGCTGCGCGGCCACGGACGTCTGCGGCGTGGCCGTACCGGGAGAGAGAAGGCCGGGGACGGTGACGGCGGCGGCGGTGATGACGGCCGCGCCGGCCAGGACGGCCCCGGCGGCGCGGCGGCGGCGGTCGCGGCGGATGCGGCGTTCGAGCTGGGCCATGCGCTGGTGGTTGTCGGGCGCACGGGCGCTCATGTCGTCGAACACGTCACGCAGGTGGTTCAAGGTGGGTGTCATCCCAGCTCTCCTCTCAGACGGGACGCCACCGCCGGCGGCGCGATCTGGGGGTCGATGCGCAGCTTGGCCAGTGCCTTGCTGCTTTGGCTCTTGACGGTGCCGATGGAGCAGTTGAGGATCTCGGCCACGGCGGATTCGGGCAGGTCCTCGAAATAGCGCAGGACCAGGACCGCTCGCTGGCGCGGGGGCAGGCGTCCCAGCGCCGCCCAGAGCATCTCCCGTTCGTCGGTCATGCCCATCCTGTCGTCCGGTACGGCCGTGTCGGGCGGGGCGTCCGTCGGCAGCTCGCGGTGCCAGAGGCGGCGCCGCCAGGACAGGTGCGTGTTGACCAGGACTTTGGTCATGTACGCGTCCGGGCTCTCGCTGATGCGGCCCCAGGCCCGCCACACGCGTACCAGGGCGGTCTGCAGCAGGTCCTCCGCTTGCGTCCAGTCACGGCAGAGCAGGTACGCGGTCCGTAACAGCCGCGGAGATCGCGCCTCGACGTACGTCACGAACTCTGACTTGTCACGCATCAGCCGTGCCCTTTCCGTTGTGCTGGCTCCCGTTATGACCTGGTGGAGCCCGCCAACGGTTGCCCGGCTATCGCGGCAGGCGGACGCGGGCCGCCGCCACGGCGACGGACACGGCGGTCACGGCGGTGACGGCGAGGACCGCGACCGTGATCGTCGCTCCTCCGCCTTGGGCGACGCCGCGCCCGACCGTCGCGGTCGTGATCGTGGTCATGACGGCCGTGGCGATCGCCTCGACCAGGACCGCCGAGGCGGCGGCCTTGCTGGTGGAGACGCCGTCCGCCTCCTCCGGCACGTCCACGATGTGGTTGAGCGTGTCGAGGTACGTCAGCCCCATGCCGATGCCCGCGACCGTCCACCCGGCAAGGGCCGGCTCGACGCCCCAGGCCAGGTCGCCGGCGAGCAGCGGGGCGCCGATGGCGACGAGGCCCGCGGTGATGAGGCCGGCGCCCAGCGCGGAGCGGCGTGCGTACGCCCGCGCGGGCTTGGCCGGCCAGCGGGCGGCCGCGAGCCCGGCGAACGCCCAGCCCAGCCCGCCCGCTCCGAGGACCAGCGCGACCTGGCCGTTCGTCCCATGCAGCAGGTCGTGAACGATGATGGCGATGATCGCGGCGGCACCGAAGTACGCGGCGGTCAGCAACCCCATCGTCGCCAGCGCGGCGGGACGTCCCGCCCGAACCTTCAAGGTCCCGCCGGGCAGCAGCCTGGCCGCCGCCACCAGCGCCCCGGCCACGCCCACTGCGCCGACGGCGATCGCGGCGGCGTCGGGCAGCCCGCGCAGCCCGACGCCGGACAGCAGGGCCACGCTCGCGGAGAGCAGGATCGCGGACCCCAACGTGAGCCGTTCCTCACGGCCGGATTGCATGGTGCCGGTGAGCTGGCGCGCGATGACGACCCGCGCGATCACGAGCAGCGGCAGGTAGGCCACGAACGCCCACCGCCAGCTCAGCGCCGACGCGATCCACCCGGCGTACAGGGGGCCGAGGAGCGAGGTGCAGACCCACATGACGTTGTAGCCGGCGAGCACCAGGCGCCGCCACGTCTCCGGCATCACCGAGACGATCGCCGCCAGCGACACCGACGCGAGCGCCCCGCCGGCCAGCCCGGCCACCCCCTGGCCGAGCACGAACACGCCGACGTTCCCCGCGACCGCACTGATCACCCCGCCCGCGACGCTCAGCCACGTCAGGTGCAGCAGCAGCCGGTCCACGCGGAAGCGCTGCAACAGGTACGGCCCCAGCGGCATGGTCAGGAACATCGCGACCTGCCCGGTGCCGTTGATGACGCCGTAGAACTCGTGCGCGTCCAGCTCGGCGCCGACGATCGGCACCACGGTGCGGATCAGGTACGTCTGGATGCCCGCGATGAATTCCACGGTGAGCAGGGCAGCGGCGAGAACGCCGTATCGGACGTTCGGGGCCTGCCCGGGCTGCGCGTCTGTCACGACTTGTAGTCGCGTTCGATCGCCATCTCGCCATCTTGGCGATTTTGACGCGGGACATTCAAGGCGCGCCGGCGGTTACAGCGGCTTGGGTGTGCAGTCGTGCAGGCGGCCGTAGCGAGTGCGGGCCACGCGCAGCAGGTCGGTGATGTCCTTGACAGGGTCACGTCCCTGCGCCACGGTCTCCAGGTCGATGCTGATCCACGGCTTCTCCTTGCCGCAGCGGAAGCGGGCCACGGAGAAGTAGGGGCGGGTTTCGAGCGAGTCGGGTCCGGCGTACGCGACGAAACCGTCGCCTAGGTCGGAGGGCAGTGGGGTGGGGTCGGTGGAGTCCCAGTTGTCGCGGAGAAGCTTCAAACGGGCGGCACTGTCGTCGATCTTGGACCACCACACACCTACTGGTTCCCTGCCGTTTCCTACGAGGAGACAGCCCCCGTCGTTCTTCCATGGGCCGTCTTTCTCCTCGGTGAGGGGTTGCGTGATTCCGGAGACCCGGCGGAACGCCTCCTGCGGAATGAACTCACACCAGTACGGCGCCTGGTCGACGACCGGCCGTAAATCGGCGGTGGGCGTAGGTGAAGGCGGGGGCGGCGCAGAACCGGGGTCAGCACCGCATGACGCGACGGCGGTGATCGCTACGAGGCCGGCGATGATGGACGGCAAGCGATGTTTCATGATGTCCCTCGCGCTGAGAACCGATAAGTATCACCCGCGTCTTCACGGCCCATGTGCAGCCCGCTACCGGCTACGTGTTTGTTGCCGCTGAAATTCGAGTGCTGCTGAGCCCAGTGCAAGAAGGCGCGATATTCGTCTGGTGTCATCTCCACCAAGGGCTTGATCTGGCCGTTTCGCACGAACGGACGCCCCGTCAGACCCTCTCCGTCATGCTCGCCATGGACGATCGTCGCAGAGGCGATCATCTGGATCATGAGCTGTTCCACCAGGTCATGGCTGTTCTTGGCGGCCCGGTAGGCCTCGTCCAGGGTTTTCCCCTTCATCTGCTCGCTGACCCAGCTCCCCGCTTTGTCGAAGGCGTATCCGGTGCCTTGATCGAAGGTCTTGTCGACCAGGGCCTTGCTGAACTCTTCGAGCTTCATGCCCTTGAAGGCATTGGCCGCGATGTGGCCCACCGCCGCCTGTCCGGGCACGGGAAGCATGCCGACGGCGGACTTCACCATTTCCTGTAGCTCCTTGAGCGCGGCCTCTTCGCCGCGTCCGGCGGCCAGCAGTGCCTGGCGGCGGGCCTCAAGGATGTGACCGAACGTGTAGCTCTCCCGGGAGATGGGGTCGGTCATGCGCTGGCCCTTGTCCTTAAGCGGGAAAATGGAGTCGATCTCCACCCGCATGTGCTCGCTCTGCGCCTGCACGATGTGCTTGAACGCGTTGTCGTCGCTGCTCACGAACAGCATGGCCCAGTCGAGGTCGCCGTTGTTGACGGTCCGGTCGCGCTCGGTGGCGCCGACGTTCGTTTCCAGGACGTTCTGTTTGTCGTACACCTGACCCAATAAATCGATGCGTGAGGCGAAGATGTCGCCCAGCGGACGGCGCAGCCCGGCGAGTTCGTTGAACGCCTTCTTGTCCGTGAGTTCGAGGTGCTCTGCGTCGTTGCGCTTGAAGAAGTGCGCGATATCGGTGCCGAGGATCTTGACGGTTTCGGCCAGGAGCCGTATGGACACCGTGTCGTGTCCGGACATCGCGCTTTTCAGCGCCTCCCCGAATGACTGGGCGCCCGCGTGATAGGGCTCGTTGATGCCGTTCGGCGCATCCGACCACAGCGACCGCCGCTCGCGCAGCAGGTAGTCGAGGTTCGTGGTCGTGGATCCTGGAGGTGTGTGGTAGAGCAGGGTCTGGCTTGCCGTCCTGCTGGAGGCGGCCGCGTGCAACAGCCCGGGGACGATGGACGGCATGGACCGGACGACCGTGTTCTTGCCCTTGCTCCAGATGGCGCGGTCCATGTCGATCATGTCGCGTCCGACGATCTCCATGAACTTCGCCGAATATGGCGGCTTGCCGTCATGCGCGGCCAGAATGGCGGCCAGAGCGTGATAACCCGTGGGCATGCCTGACGCCTTGCTGCCCGACTTGGGTTCATCGCGGCCGACCTGCTTGAGCTGTTCGAGGTAGTCGTCGCCCATGTACGCGCGGCTCTTGGGATCGGTGCCGGCGGCCAGGGCCGAGCTCATGGTGCGAAAGGCCTGATCGCTCAGCCGGTTCAGGCGGTGCCGCTCTTCGGGGTTCGCGTGTTCTATGGCTCTGCGCAGGGCGTTGGGGATGGCTGCCAGATCCTTGGGCCCTAGCCTGCGGAGGAACGCCAGCGCGAATTCCGGGTCGTCCGCCTGGCGGGCGTACTTGTGCAGCTCTTCGAGCCGGTGCCCCAGGGCGGCCTCGTCGGCCTCACCGTTCGCCGTGGCCTTGAGGGCGTCGGCGGCGCGGGTGCCGTCCAGCATCGCCTGGGCGTCGGAGAGCTTGTCGGGCACGACGAGGAACGTCCCGGCCGTGGTGCGCGTACCGAAGACCACCTTCTCTTTTTCCAGATCGCGGGCGAGCTGCTGGCGTCGCCGCAGATCCGCGGCCTGTCGTTCGGCGCGCTCGGCGATCGCCTTGATCCGTGAGGCGGCAGAGGTGTCGAGGCCGGCTCGGGAAAGCTCGCCGTAGAGCAGGCCGGCCAAAGAGGCCAGGCGTTCGGCGGCGGAGGCGTGCCGGGCGGTCATCAAATCGAATTCGGGCTGCTTGACCCCGGAGAAATCAGGCCCGAAATTCATCGCCGGCCCGCCAGCGAAGCGACCTTGGCCCTGGCCTCCTCCACTGCCTTGGTCAGCATGTCGCGCAATGCCTGCTGGTCGGCGTGCACGTCCTTACCGAATCGCCGGCCGGTCGGCCCCACCCAGGCGTCGTTCTCCATCAGGGTGCACGTCGGATGCAGTGCCCACCAATGATCGTCGGAAAGTTTCTGGATCCGGCGAAGTGCTTCCTGCATGACCTCCAGATCCGGGTCAGGCATGGCATTCCCCCTCGGGCGACCTTATTGCCTCGAAGGTAGCGCGCATCGCCGGAGAAATGACCTCAAGTATGACAACGGGTATCGGCCAGGACCCGATCCGGGCGGGTCCTGGGACGGCCACCGCCGAGGCGGGCCACCCGGATCTTGCCCAGCACCGGGATGAACTGCGGGCTGTCGCCCCGCTGTTCGGCGGTCACCACCGCAGCCAGCGGCTTGCGGCCTTGCTCGCAAGCCAGATGGGTTTGGTGGTCAGCCCGCCGCGTGAGCGCCCCAGCGCGTGATCGGCCTTCTCGCTGTGCACCCCGCCGGGCGGCTCCTTCTGCAGGTGGCCGTCCCGGCGGGCTCCGGCCGCGTGCTGGTGAGCCCGGGTGATCGTCGAGTCCACGCTCACCGTCTCGATCTTCCCGGCGGCGTCCGCACACGCCTGCAACGCCGCCAGGATCCGCGCCCAGACCCCTCCCGCTCCAGCGCCGTAACAATCCGTACACGCTGAACCAGCGGCCGTAGCAGGCAGGAACGTCCCGCCACGGCGCCCCGGTCCGGATCCGCCACCGGATCCCGTCGATCAACTGCCGCCTGCTACACGGCCTAGTTAGGCCGGCCTGGGAGTGCATCTGTGAATCTCCCCATAGCGTTTACGGGCAATGGTGAGCAACTGCGTCAAGTCGCTCACAGGGTCGCGTCCACTTTGCACTTCGGAAAGATCAACGCTGATCCACGGTCGCTTGTCGCCGCATCGAAACAGCATCATCGTGTAGTACGGTCTGGTGCGCGGCGGACGTTCGGTATATGCGATCAGACCGGTGCCGAGATCCTTGGGAAGAGCGGCCAGCTGATGGTCGCCGAAGTTCTCGCGTGCGATGTCCAAGACGTGGTCGCCATCTCTTATCGACCATAGGAGAGAGAGCCGGTCATAGTCATTACGAAGTGCGCACTGCCCATGAGTCGTAGGCGCGCCGGTCTTACGTTCTTCGATTGCTCCGTTTAGGCCGGTGATATCTCGGACGGCCTGCTGGGGGAGGAAGTCGCACCAGTAAGGTGAGGAGTCGACTATCGGATCGACCGAGGCCGTGGCTTCTGCGCTGGGCGATGGCGATGTTCTGGCATCGGTGCAGCCTGCGGTCAGGATAAGGGACAGTGACAGGCCGACGATGGCGCCGCGGGATGGGCGAGTGATTCGAGATGGCATGTCAGTAGTGGTTGACGCCTACGCTGTCATGCGTACGGTTGCGGGCTGTTTCCATGGTGTTCACCAACTCGTTCGAAGTGCTTTCGATGGCAGAGTGTCGGCGTGCCCATTCCATGAAGTCGTCGAAGGTTTCAGGGTTCGCAAGGATCTCATCTATGGGCTTGAGCTTGGGTGGCCGTCCGTCCGTGACGAAAGTTTTGTTTTCGGCGTCTCTCATGGCCTCTTCCGACCAGTCATCGGCGGCGATTTTTACGCTGATAACAGCGCTTTGCATCAGCCAGTCGACCATCTCCACCTGACTCGCGGAGGTGCGCAGGGCCTCATCTGACGTGATGCTCGTCTGAATGATGCGACTGGCGATGTACGACGAGAGTTTGTCGAAGACGACCTCAGCGCCCTTCCCGCCGGCCACTCCGCCCAGCTCGCCCGCCACCTTGGCGCCGAGGCCCCCGATAGGAGAGATCAGCAGGGCGAATGCGGAGTTCCGCTTCGGCGGCCTGAAGTTCGACCGCGGCGTCCCTGTCACTGCTCACAAGCACCAGCACTCGATCCAGCTCCTCCTTGGTCAAGCCGGGGAAGCCTTTGGAGGAACGTCTTGGCGAATGAGGGGTCTTGAGCTTTTGCGGCGTAGGCCTGCAGCTGTTTCAGCGCATTCTTGTCTCCGGCGGCTGCAGCTTTGGCTGCCTTGGCCGCGAGCGTGCCATCGAGCTGGTTCTGGGCTTCGCGGAGCGAGTCCGGCACGGTGATGAAGGAGCCGGCAGGAGGCGTGCAGGACCCACCAGTTGTCGTCGGACAGCTTCTGGATGCGTTGCACCGCCGCTTGCATGAGCTCACGATCAGGACCGGGCATGCCGCTCTCCTCGTGCAACTGTCAAGGGCCCCGACCGACGATAACCCCGCACGGTCCGGATGCCCTGGTAACCAACTTTTCTGTGATGTCTCCCGGCAGGTTCGATCCTCCGAGGAGGGGGCGTGCGTATAAGGAAGAACGCTCGGACGGCCGCGCCCAGGATCTGGTTGGAGAAGGCCCGGATCGCCACGGCCTGGACCTCCTCGCTCTTGCCGGATGCGTGCAGGGCGGTGATGATGCGCCGCGCCAGGGCGGTCGCGTTCGGGCCGATCAGGGGCCGCCGTCGGCGGCACCGTTCAGAACGGCCTCGGCGCCACCACCCCCAGCGGCGTGCTCTTCGCCGCCAGCTCCATCCCCATGGCCATGCTCTGCTGCTACGCCTATGAGCGCGGCGGCGTCCTCACCTCCATCGCCGTGCACTTCGCCACGAACGCCACCATGGTCCTGCTCAACGTCCAGCAGCCCGTCACCCTCGCCGTGATCATGGGTGTCCAGGCCGTCGTCGCCGTCACCCTCATGGCCACCACCCGGCCCACCGTGGCCACGACGTCCCCGCTCGACAGCGCCCCGGTCACTGATCCTTCCGCACTCCAGCCCGGCCGGGGCAGGGGAGTGCCCACCCCGGCAGTGATGCTGGAACGCCTCCGCGGAAACGCCCCGCCGGGACGGTCCCGGCTCACTCAGCGGGCGTGGGCGGCGCAGCGGCCTCGACGGTGTAGAAGGCGAGGTCCACGCCCATGGTGTCGTCTGCGCGGGAGGGCACGAGCGAGCCGACGATGGGGACGTCGTTGAGCCAGAAGTAGGGGCCCTGCGGGGCTTCGATCCGGCAGGCGGTGATGCCGGGCGTGGCGTCGTCGTCTCCGCGCAGGGTGCCCTGATTGAAGACGGTCAGGATGACGCCGTCGTCGGTCCGCAGGGCGTAGGTGGCGCTGACGAGCGTCGTGCCATCGTCGCGGGCGATCGCCCAGTCGGCGCCTCCGGGTACGACGTGGCCGCTGATCCTGCCGGTCACGGTGCCGCCCGTGATGGGGATGATCAGCCGCTGTCCGGCGCGGATCCGGCCGGCGTCGATCGGCTCTGCGATCTCCACGTGAAGTTCGGCGAGCGGGCGCAGGGTCAGCGGCGGCGCGGGAGTGGTCAAGGGGGCTCCTCTCCAGGGATCTCGAACCTATCCGACTTTTTGTGCAGTGTTCAAGAAGGTGGTCTAGGGTGGGCCCCGCACAACGAAACGTCGGGAGAGGTCATGGCCGCTGGCAGCAAGCCGGGCCGGGCGCGTGCCTCCGTCCGGCGGTCCCACGATCCGCGGACACTGCGCACGCGTGCGGCGATCGTGAGCGCGGCCCAGGAGCTGGCGCGGGAACGGGCCGGGGAGCCGGAGGGGGAGATCACGGTCGCCGATCTGGCGGCCCGGGCGGCCATCAGCCGCAACTCCTTCTATACGCACTTCTCCGGCATCGCCGACGTGGCCGCCCATCTGCTGACCGAACGGTCCGCCGCACTCGCCGCGACCCTCGCCGACGGACCGCCCGGGCGCGCGGTGCTCGCGCGGGCGGCGGTGCCGCTGCTTGAGCACATCGCCGCCCACCGGGTGCTGTACGCCGCCCTGGACCGGGAGGGCGCCGGCGCGATGGAGCGGATCACCGCGATCTACCGCGAGCACCTGCGCCGGATCGCCGCCCGGCGGCCCGGCCTCCCCGCCGGCCTCGACCTGGACTTCGTGGCCGCGTACGGCGTCGGCGGCTTCCTGGGCGCGCTGGGCGCGTGGTTGCGCGGTGACCTCGTCTGCACCCCCGCCGAGTTCGCGGAGCAGGTCCTCACCCAGCTCCCGCCCTGGCTTCTCGAACCGCCGCCCGCCAGGGTCCGCCGCGACGCGTGGAGCGACGGCGTGTCGGAGCCTGGCAACTGAAGACCGTCCGGCCCGCGTGGACGAGCGGGCGCCCGCGGGACGAGGTTCGCCGCGGTGCCTCCCGCCCGGTGTCGGCGTCGGGCGGGCGTCGCGCTCCTAGTGGGCGGGGCGGAACGGGCGCAGCAGGCGGATGCCGTCCTCGATGGAACCGTCGATCAGTTCGAGCATCTGGGGGACGAGTTCCCGCATCCGGGGCGCGGCGAGGTGCGCGTCGAGGTGGGCGCGTGTCTCCCAGCGTTCGTAGATGACGAACTCGCCGGGCCGGCCCTCCACTTCATGGGCCTCGTAGTCGATGTTGCCGGGGTCGTTGCGCGAGGGGGTGACGGCGGCGGTGATGAACGCCTTGAGGTCGTCCTCCCTGCCCGCCTTCGCCTTCGCGTCCCAGACGACGGTCACGTAGCCGGTGGGCGTTGCGGTCATGGTGATTCCTTCTTCCGTTCCGAGTGGTGTTCCGTGCGGGCGGGCTGTGCCGGTACCGAGCCGGGTGAGCTCCTGATGAAGCCGAGGAGGTCGGCGTCGGCGGTGCGCATGCCGTGCGACAGGCCCGGGTTCGCTGTCTCCACGAGAATGGCTCGGCCACCGTGCCGACAGCCTCCGTCAGCTGACTGACATCCGGCCGGCGTTCGCTTACGTCAGCACCGTGGCGGCGCTGAGCCCCGACCGGTAGCCGTCACGGCCGGGCGGCCGGAGGCTCGGGAGGCAGCGCCTCCAGAGCGTCGCGGAGCTCGGCCCGCGACGTGATCCCCAGCTTCGGGAACACACGGTAGAGATGCGACGACACGGTCCGCGGCGAAAGGAACAGACGCGTCGCGATCTGCGGGTTCGACAGCCCCATCGCCGCCAGCCTGGCGACCTGCAGCTCCTGTGGTGTGAGGGCCTCACCTGCCTTGCCCCGGCCGGCCCGCGTCATCCCGGTGGCGCGCAGCTCCGCCGCGGCCCGGGCCTCCCACGAACGGGCCCCGAGCTCCTCGAAACGGCCGCGGGCGGCGGCCAGCTGCACCCGGGCTTCCCGGTTGAGCCCCTGGCGGCGTAGCCGCTCGCCGTACGCCAGATGAGCACGGCCGGCCTCGAAGGGCCACTGCTCGACGCCCGGCAGCCCGAGTGCCTCCTCAAAGCGGCTGACCATGTCCTCGGCAGCCGACGTCATCGCGATGACGGTGGCCGCGCTCAGCGCGAACCGCGACGAGAGGCGTGCGACACCGGCGTCGCGCAGCGCGTCCGCGTGCCGTCGCGCCTCCGCGTGCCGCCCGGTACGCACGGCGGCCTCGACGAGGTCCGGCGCGGACCACACGGCCTCGGGGTTGAACGGCGGCAGCACACCTGGGGCGCAGATCGCCGTGGCGTGCCGGTACGCCGTTTCGAAATCGCCGGCGCCGAGTGCCGCCCGGGCCGCCGCCTGGTGGGCGCAGTTCTCCAGCCGCCGCAGGCCCCTGGGCCCCGACCAGCCCCAGATGGCCTCGCAGTGCTCCCGGCACGCGTCGAGGTCGCCGCGCTGGGCCGCGGCCATCGCGGCGACATAGCGGCCCACCTGGGCGAACAGGTGGTATCCCATCTCTTCGGACAGTGCGATGAGCTCGTCCGCGGCGCCGGCCGACGCCTGCCACCGGCCGGCGTACAGGTCGTCCAGGGCGACGAACATCAGGGCCGGCATGCTCGACCCCATCGCGCCGCCGTCGCGTATGACCCGGCGCACGGCCTCGCGACAGCCCGCAAGCCGGTCGAGGTACGAGGCGGCCAGGGCGGTGCGGATGACCACGTCGGCGTCACTCTCGTCCCGCAGCCGCGCGATCTCCTCGTCCAGGCGGCGCAGCATGCCGTCGGTGACGGAGCCGAGGTCGTGGTGAACGCGCCCCAGCGACGCCGCGGCGGCGGGCGCCGCCTCGGGGAACCGGGCGAGCACGTCGACCAGAGGCCGCCAGTGCTCGGGCCGGCCCGAGTACTGGCCGGCGAGGGTGAGGGTGAACAGCGCGGTCTCCAGCTCCTCACGCGGCACCGCGGGAATCACCGGGGCCTGCTCGACCGCCTCCATCAGGAGCGCATGGGCCGTATCGGCGTCGCCTTCCGTGACGAGCACCAGGAAGCCGGCCGTCGCGGCCGCCGAGAGCGACCGGGCCGCCGGATCGCCCTCGACCTCGCGCATGATCTCGTGACTGACCTCCAGATGGCCAGCGACCCAGGCGGCGGTATAGGCGGCCTGCGACAGGCGGTGCCTGCGGTCCGCTCGGTCGGGGCTCAGCTCGGCCGCGCGGCGGAATCTCGCGATCGCGCCGTCAGCGTCACCGCGCCGCAGGCTGCTCCGGGCCGCCGACTCCACGATGGCGGCGACCGCCTCGTCGGGCGCCGTCGTTGCTCTCGCGAGGTGATCCCCGCGCCGCTCGGGCTGGTCGGCCAGCGCGTCGGCCAGCCGGCGGTGGGCGCAACGCCGCTGCTCACCGGTGGAACCGTCGACCACCGCGGTCCTGACCAGTGGATGCCTGAAGCGCACCGCGCGGCCGTTCTCCGCGATCATGACCAGGTGGTCACGCTCCGCGGGAGCGAGTTCCTCGAGGCTGCCCGGCCCGCCGGCCGCCTCGAGGACGCCGATGTCGCCGGAGCCCTCAAGAGCCGCGAGCAGCAGTACGTCGCGCGTTCCCCGCGGCAGTCGTCCGACGCGGGCGCCGTACAGAGCGCGGACATCCCGCCCCTGGCCGCTCGCCCGCCCCGCACCCTGGCCGTGCCGGTCGCCGGACACCCCGGTGGACCCGGCGAACTCGAGCAGCGCCAAGGGATTTCCCTGCGCCTCGTGCGCCACGGACGAAAGAACCCGGCGGGGAAGGTGGGCAAAGCGCCCGGACAGCAGCCGCAGGGCGTCCGCGTCACCCAGCGGCGCGACCTCCCGCTCCGGCAGACCGATGGACCGGAAGGAGTCGCCGGACTCCACCCGCTGCGCTCCGAGCAGCCCGATGCGGCGGCCCCCCAGTCGTCTGGCGACGAAACCCACCGCAGCCAGGCTCGCCTGGTCGACGACATGAAGGTCATCGACCACGAGGAGCAGCGGCCGCTCCTTCGCGGCCGCGTCGAACAGGGACAGTGCCGCGTTCAGGACGGCGATCCGGCTCGGCGCGGGACCGGCTCCGAGACCGAGGGCGACCTCGAGGGCCTGCCGCATGGAACGCGGCAGACGACCGAGCTCGTCCGGCAGCGATCCGACGAGCTGATGGAGCCCCGCGAAGCTGATGTCCGTCTCGTACTCGACACCGCTTCCGCGGACGACCCGCACCCCCTTCGCCGACGCCAGCTCGGCGGTCGCGTCCAGGAGAGCCGTCTTCCCCACGCCCGGCTCACCGGTGAGCAGCAGGGCGGCTCCGTCCGTCCCGGCCATGTCCAGGAACGCCGCAAGCTCGGCGAGCTCGCCCTCCCGGCCGACCAGCCCGGTCGGGCCGATGCCCATGCCTGTCCCCGACTTCGCCCGCATCCGCCGCGTCCCTCGTTCTGCCTGGCGAAGCAGTCGAAACACTAGCCACGCACCTGACCAGCAAGTATTGCACTCGCCGCCAAATGGAGCCGGAAGCCGTCCGCCTCACCGGACACCCGAAGACCAGGAACACGACGCCGCCGCTGCCGAGCCCGCCCTGCTCCACTTCTCCGCCCCGCGCGCCCCAGCGACCATCGCGGTCCTACCGCGCGAGAACGAGATCACCGGCCGCCACGCGGAGGCTTCTCCGTTCGGGAGGTGGCTTCACCAGCGGAGAAAGGCGCCGCCGGCGGGCGCGCCGGAACCGCGGCGGCGAGGTTCCCTCACAGAACCGGCACCGCGACGCTTTCCCCGTCCCTCCCACGCTGCGGGCTCCCCCCGAAGGCCGCCACCAGTACAGACGACCACCGGCAGCGCCGTGGCCGGCGGCACCGGCTGCCGGGCGAATCGACGCCTGGTTCCCGTGCGGGGACGGCCAGGCGCCGGGACAGGTCATGAATCCGATCAGTGAGCGGACAGGGTGTGGTCCTGCTCCACGTACACCTTGAGGGCCTGGAACTCCTCGATTGCGCGCGGGCCGCACAGGTAGCCGTAACCGCTTCCCTTGACGCCGCCCTCCTCGAAGTCCTCGTTGATGGCTCCCCAGGTGTTGATCCATACCGTGCCGGTGCGGATGCGCCGGGCGATCCGGCGGGCCTTCATCGAGTCCGAGCTGAACACCGAGGCGGCCAGGCCGTAGATGGTGGCGTTCGCCTTGGCCACGGCGTCGTCCTCGTCGTCGAAGACCTCGAACGTCTGGACCGGACCGAAGACCTCTTCCTGCACGATCCGGACGTCGGTGCGGTCCACCTCGACCAGGCTCGGCCGGTAGAACGCGCCGGCGGCCAGCGGGCCGTCGGTGACCACACCGCCGCGCAGCAACACCGTGCCGTACGAGGCGGCTTCCTCGACGATCGCGTCGACCCGCTCGGCGGACGCCCGGTCGATCACCGGGCCGAGCTGGGCCTTCTCGTCGTCGCCCGACCCGAGCCGCACCTGCGCGAGCGCGGCGGTGAGCCGAGTTCGCACCTCGTCGGCGATGTCCCGATGAACCAGTACACGGGAGCCGGTGCAGCAGAACTGCCCGTTCATCAGCACCAGCGACTGCACCACGGTGGGGATCACCATGTCCAGATCGGCGTCGGGAAAGATCACCATGGGCGCCTTGCCGCCCAGTTCCAGACCGAGCCGCTTGAGCGTGGTGGAGGCCGCGGCCGCGATATGGCGCCCGACCGGCGTACTGCCGGTGTAGTTGATCACGTCGACCTTGTCCGAGGAGACCAGAAACGGCGCCCCGGTGTTGCCGGACTCGGTGAACACGCTGACCACTCCCGCAGGGATCTCCGGGACCGAGGCCAGCACCTGCGCGAAAAGCTCATTGGTCAGCGCCGTCTGAGCCGGAAGTTTCACCACGACGGTGCAGCCGGCGGCCAGCGCCGGGCCCAGTGCCCGCACGGTCAGCATGATGGGGGAGTTCCAGGGAGAGATGATCCCGGCGACACCGAGCGGCTCGGGCACCGAGTGGGTGTACTGGCCGGGTGCCGTCTCGGCGGCGCGCCCGGCGGTCTGCGTGCGCGCAGAGGCCGCCGCATATCGCAGCCACCCGACCGCACCGCTGACCTCCCACATGGTCTCACCCAGCAGCTTGCCGTTCTCCCGGGACAACATGGCCGCAATCTCGGGCACCCGGGCCTCGAGAGCGTCGGCCAGCCGGCTGAGTGCGGTCGCCCGGAGCGAGGGAGTGCGCGCCCACTCGGTGGTCGCGAACGCGGCCGCGGCGGCGTCCACGGCGGCCGAAGCCTCTGCTTCGCCACCGTCGTAGAACAAGCCGACGACGGTGCCGTCGGCCGGGTTGATCGATTCCAGAACCGAGCCGGAGCCGGTCCACTGTCCGTTGATCCAGTGCTGCGCGATGGTGTTCATGGTCCGCTCCTCGTGGTCTCGCCCGGGTACCGGGCGCCTTCGACGTCTCCACGAGAATGGCTCGGCCACCGTACCGACAGCCTCCGTCAGCTGACTGACATCCAGCCGAGCTCCGCCGCGCGCTGAACGACCGAAAGCAGAGGGAAGAGATCGCAGAGATGATCACCTGCTTGGCGGCTGGGCGCGGGGTTGCGTCCGCGGGTGTGCTCACCGGCCGCTCAGCGTCGCGCACGTCCTTGGCACGATCAGCGACTGCACTGCCCGCAACACTTGCAAGAGCACCCCGTACATGTCCCACATCCGCCGAGGTCGCCGCGATGAAGGGCCCAACGAAGGAGGAAAGCGCGCTTCCCTGCCTTTGGCAGCTCTGGGAGAGCCGCACATCCTGCGCACGACCTTGGAGGCCATCTCGGTCACCTTCACCGGACCCTCGGCCGGGGCGAACACGGTGCGCCGCAAGCGAGCCGTTCTCCACCATCTGCTTGAGCACGCGGTGGAGCAGAAGGTGTTCGACAGCAACCCGCTGGACGGCATCAAGTGGACCGCACCCAAAGCCGTCACAGTCGTCGACCCACGAACGGTGGTCAACCCGGCCCAGGCCAGACAACTCCTCGATGCCATCCCGAAGGTCGGACGCAACCGAGGCTCCCGCCTCAAGGCGCTCTTCGCCTGCATCTACTACGCCGCACTCCGCCCCGAGGAAGCGGCAGACCTGCGGCAAAGGAACTGCACCTTGCCTCAATCCGGCTGGGGCTTGATCGTCCTGGAGGAAGGCACGCCCCCAGGGCACGAAACGCTGGACCAACTCCGGCGAGACCCACGAATCCCGAAACATCAAGCATCGAGCAGGCAAGGAGACACGGGAAATCCCGATCCCGCCCGTCCTGGTCGCCATCCTCCGCGAGCACGCCCGCTTCGTCGTCCCCGCCAACAACCTGATTGACCATGTCCTGGCCTGGTCCCAATTCCGGCAAGAGCACCAAACCCGTGCTCTGATCAGCCACTACCGGCAGCGAGGTGACCCGCCACCTCAAGATTTACGAATGTAGTACAGGTCAAGGGATTCGTCGTCGCAGAGCAACCTTCTTGACTCCCGACTTGTCATACTTTAGCCTGCTGTGCGAATGAACGGATGCATGGCAACGGGTACCCGACGTAAAACAACCGCTGGACCGGAAGGACTGTTTGGTCAATAATTCTGCGTAGCCATGACTTAGCCGCGCCTATGTAAGTCAGACAGTCCAGCGATAAAAGGTTCAGCCACCCGAAGAGAATACCTGAACCTGGAACGGAAAGTCGTCTCGAGCGCGGCTGGCCCTGCATCTGCGGCCAAAGTCCATTCATGCATGTCGGGCCTCTGCGGGGCGATTCAATGGGAGCTCGCCGAGAAGGCGAATCACGCTGCTAGGCATACTGGCGTAAGGTGCTGCGGCCGATGAGGTGAGTGGGTGGGTGTTTGCCCATTCATTCGCGCTATAGGTCGGCGGCAAAAGGCTGAATTCCACGATTGTTATGCTAGGGGAGCCACTTGCTGATCCATATACCCAGTATCCAGACCTCGTCACGCCAGGACGGCGGAGCATGACTACGAGCCATAACCATCAGGGGCTGTTCCTGGTGCTCGAAGGGGCCGATGGATCAGGTAAGAGCGCCGTGGCCACAGAGTTGGTGACCCTAGGGCGTGATGCCGGATTGGATATTCGTCGCGTCCTGCGTGGTTCGCCGCGCGGAGATGAAGCACACGCATCTTTGATTCGCACAGTAGGCCGACTATTCGCTGATAGCGATGAAATAGGCGCGCGATGGGACCTGCTCAGTCTGGCTGCAGCCACGCAGTGCCTAGCGCTCCTGCAAACAGAGGTGGAAGATAGTGTGCTCGCCGGTGGCGTGGTCATTGCTGAGAGCTGGTGGCATAAGACACAGGTGAGACTGGCGATAGAAGCTTCGATCTGTGGTTACTTGGACCCTTCGCAGGAACTGGCATTCAGCACTTGGCAGCAAGGGCTCATGCCGTCCTCGACCAAGCTTTCTCAGGCCCAGCAAATGACTGTGCTGATTGAGACTGATCTGGATACTCGGGTCAAATGGTATGAAGCTGGTAGCTGCGTCGAGCCGGTATACGATCCACAAGGGGTAGTCACCCATGACCCTATCCATTTCGGCAACTTTACCGAAAGAATAGCGATAGGACTGCTCCAGCGAGCTCAGGAGGAGGGTTGGCCGACGATACGTAACGGGATGGAAAGGCGGCCTGTGGAACTTGCGAGAGAACTGATAGAGCTAATCCTTACGAGGCACACAATCGAGTGAGGCCTTGTATGGGCACGATTGAACATCGCCGATGTTTGGTCGCCTGTATCCGCTCGTGGGGGTACTCCGCAATTGCGTTCCCGTATAAGGAAGATTAGAATGCCGTCTAAAGAATCTGGATGCTCTGAGTGAAAAAACTGGGGCCCGGTCTTCATTGAGCTGTCCTTAACCCGGCGACGCCCCCTTCCCTTCACCGGATCTCCGGCCGGGGCGAACACGGTGCGCCGCAAACGGGCTGTCCTGCACCATCTGCTCGAGCATGCCGTCGAACAGAAGATCTTCGACAGCAACCCACTGGACGGCATCAAATGGACCGCACCCAAAGCCGTCACAGTCGTGGACCCGCGCACGGTGGTCAACCCCACCCAGGCCCGGCAGCTCTTGGACGCCGTTCCCAAGGTCGGACGCAACCGCGGCGCACGCCTGAGGGCGCTTTTCGCCTGCATCTACTACGCCGCGCTACGGCCTGAGGAGGCAGCGGACCTGCGGCAAAGGAACTGCACCTTGCCCGAGTCAGGCTGGGGCCTGATCGTTCTGGAAAAGGCGCGCCCTCAGGCCACGAAACGTTGGAGCAACTCAGGCGCGACCCACGAGTCCCGCAACCTGAAGCATCGAGCAGACAAGGAGACGCGCGAGATCCCCATTCCGCCCGTCCTGGTTGCCATCCTCCGCGAGCACATCGCGCAGTACGGCACAGCGAAGGACGGCAGGATCTTCCACACGGCCAAGGGCGGTACCTACTCCAGCTCGGCGCACTCCTACGTCTGGCAGGAGGCCCGAAGGCTCGTCCTCAGCCCTGAGCAGATCAGCTCATCCCTGGCAGCACGACCATATGACCTGCGTCATGCGGCCGTCTCGCTGTGGTTGAACGCAGGGGTCCCCGCCGTCGAGGTCGCAAAGCGTGCCGGCCACAGCGTGGATGTGCTGTTGCGGGTGTACGCCAAGTGCATAGACGGGCAGCAGGAGCACATCAACGCGAAGATCGCCGACATGCTGATCGACTAGTCCACCGCGGCGACGACGGTCCTGGCTAAGCCGGGGCCGTCGTGGCGTATGACGCACGGTCACTGTGGACCGCGTTTCGTTGCCTGAGACTTCTGGCTGAACGTCGTATCCCTAGGAGGATGTCCCCGTTGGCCGGAGGGTTCGGACCCTCCCGGTTCCGCCTCCCAAGGTCGGGACTGATTCACGTCGGCCGGATATCTTGCGTTTCAGTCGTGTGACGGCTGAAACCTGCAAGCAAGAAGCAAGGAAGATGAGCTCTCACAAGTCGTATTGACGGATCAACCGCAGAGCCTCCTTCTCCGTGACCATGTCCGCGGTGCGGGTGATGTGCAGGCGAAGGTCATTCAGGATGGTGTCGCCGGCATGCCGAACGCGGTCGCTGTGGCGCTCGAGCTCACCATCGAATTCCTTGGCAACGGGTCCGGTCCAGATGCGACCCGAATGGAAGTCCTTGGAACGATTTGCGAGCGCTTGCTGCATGTCATGGATCAGAGGCTCGATCGTACGCAGCGCCTGTTGTAAGGCGGGGAGCAGGGGGTTGGGGACCATCTCCGGCATGGCTCAATCCTTCGCCTCGGGACCATCGGATGCCCTGGTGCCCATGAGCTTCGGAGCGATCAGCTTCATCAACGCCACCACATCGGCTTCGTTATCACGCCCTTCGGCGCCGATCACAAGTTCAATGCCCAAACGCACTTCGCCGCGGACCAGCACAGATCCCACCCGGGTTTTGGAGTTGGGGTCCGTAACGTAGTACCCGGCCCCACCGGGGACGATGGCGGGCAGCGGCTTAGAGCCATCCCGAAGTTGTTCTTCGATCTGTCCGCGAGAGCCGTTGGTGTCGAGCATGATCCGGAGGATCGACGATCTTTCCCCGCTATTCTGGAAGACAGAGCAGGCGCCGATGGCCGGATTGTTCTTCGTGGGCGGATTCAGAGAGCCTGTTACTAGTGGGTCGCGGACTCCGGTGATCTGCTCCACGGCGGCCTTAGGGACGTAGTTGCAGATGAACGGCGGGGCGTAAGCCGTTGTGAGTGGAGAGGTATCGACTTTCGCGGGAGTCTCCCCGGTGCATGAGCTGATCCCCGCAAGCACGCTCACAATAAATGCTGTCCGAATGAGTAAGTTCGCCATGGTCACTTGTCGATCGATGTGAACAGCCCGGAGAAGGCCTCCTGGGGCCGGTTCTCGCCCGCCGGCCGCGCGCCGAAGTCGATCCTGGCCACCGGGACGGGGCGGCCGTGTTCGGCGAGGTGGTCGAGCAGTTCGGTGTCGTCGGCGCCGCGGATGTCCTCCCAGCGGTCGGTGCGCAGGCAGGAGCGTTTTTCGAGGTGGCGGAGGAGGAGTGATTTTGCCGCTGCCGCCGAGGCCGTGGAGGTAGAGGATCCGTTCGGGTGGTGGGTCGTCGTTGATGCGGGTGACGACGTGGCGGGTGAGCTCGAAGCGGTTGGCGAACAGTTCGAGCGAGCGGTCGTGCGCGACGATGGAACGGGCTGAGCCGTTTGGAAGATCGGCATGGGTCAGCCCTGTGCGGTTGTGAGGCGCAATGTGGTGTCCCGTCCCGGGTAGACGAGTGACTTAACGGCGTTATCTGACAGCACCTGGCTAGAGGGCTGCCATTCCGCTCGGTTTTACGCTGGTACTCGGCTCAATTCCGCCGGGTTTGATGTTTTTCCCTACGTTACTCGCCGACCTGCTGCTGTGCATATCGGGAAAGGTGCAGCGCTCTTGTTTTCTAGTCGAGTAGGCTCTGATCGGCTCAAGGTCGTATGGTGTAGCTCATGTCCGCAGAGGGCGGAGATGGCTATGCCTTTATCTGGGCTTAGGGGTGCATTTGTGGAGCTCGCCGTACCGTTTGCGAGCGATGCTCAGCAACTGGGTTAGGTCGCTCACCGGGTCGCGCCCCTTATCTATCTCGGACAGATCGATACTGATCCACGGGCGCTTGTCGCCGCAGCGAAACAGCATCATCGTGTAGAACGGCTTAGTTTGCGGCGGGCGCCCGGTGTAGGAGATGAGTCCCTTGCCGAGTTCTGTTGGCAGTTCTGCCAGCCGATGCTCTCCGAAGTTTTTCTGGGCGGTATCCAGTACGTTGTCGCCATCTCGTATCGACCAGACCGCGGATAGTCTTGTGTATTCGTTGCGAAGTGTGCATATGCCGTGTGTTGTCGGCACTCCGCCCTTGTCTTCTTGGAGGGGAAGGGTGAGACCACTGATCGTGCGGACTGCCTGCTGAGGGAGGAAGTCGCACCAATAGGGTGGGGAGTCAGTGAGCGGGGCGGCGGAGATCTTATCGCTTGGGCTGGGTGACGGCGGTGGATTTGTTCCGGTGCAGCCGGTCAGCAGCGCCAAGGCGAGTGCCAGCCCAGTTCTTGTAGCAGTAGTGATCTTCATGTCAGTAATCGAGTATTCCAAGATTGTTGTGTGTTGTATCCCTTGCCGTGTTCATGGTGTTGCTCATATTGTCAGAAATCGCCTCGATGTCTGAATGTCTACGTGCCCATGCCATAAACTGGTCGAAGGCTACTGGGTCGGTCACGATCTCGTGTATCGGCTTGATGGACGGCGGATTTCCGTTGGTAACGAAACGAGTGTTTCTTGCGTCATCCAATGCGGCGCCGGAGATTTTTTCGTCTGCTAGCCTTGCGCTGGCCACTCCGATCTGCATGAGCCACGTGACCATAGCGGTTTGATCATTTGAGGTCTTCAAAGCCTCCTTCGTGGTGATGCTCACCTTGATCATCTGTTCTGCGGCCATCGCGGCTAGTTTGTCGAAGCCGATCCCGGCGCCCTTCTCGCCCAACTGTCCGCCGACTTCTCCGGCTACCTTTCTGCCGATTGCCCCGACTGGGCTTACCAAGTAAGACATCGCGGCGCTAAGCGTGTCTTGTAGATCCTTCCGGGCTTTTTCCTCGCTCCATGCATGGGCGAGCAAACTCAGTCTGCGGGCTTCGAGCAGATGCCCGAACAATCTGGCCTCGGGGCGCAGCTCCGAGTCGAGATTCTTTCCACCATTCGCTTTCTGCGCGTCATTGATTGTGTCGAGCATGTGGCCCGCTTGTGCTGCCTGAAGTTCTACTGCGGCGTCTCTATCGCCACTAGCCAGCACCAGCAAGCGATCCATTTCTTTTGCTTCTATAAATGGATGGAAACCTTCTGTTTGAGTTTCGAACGTTTTCTGAACTTCGTCGATATGGGCTGCTAGGGCGCTCCCTAGAGGCCCTCTGAGGAAGGTGAGTTGGTCGTACAGGTTGCGATTCGCTATGAAATACCGTCCGTTGTCATCTTTTCCGAAAGCGCCGTTGACCTGACCCTTCAGAGCCACCAGCGCCTCTTTGGTCAGGTTCAAAGAGACAGGGTCCTTACTAGTCAGGGCACTCCGGAGCGCTGCTGCGAATGGATCGGTGTTGCCGTGGAAGTGGAATGCGGACAGACGGTCGGTCAGCATGTACGACAGGACTGACTGCTTCCACCCGGCTGGTGTGTGGTTCAGCAGAGCTTGAGCGGACTTCGCGTTGCTCGACGCCGCGTGGAA
>NZ_JBICSH010000010.1:0-113595 GCF_043196965.1 Nonomuraea sp. NPDC049309
AAGCACGCCGCCAGCGTTCGTCCTGAGCCAGGATCAAACTCTCCAAACAATGTCTGGAAAACAATCCCAGCCGACACCCGATCAAGGGTGTCAACCAAAAGGAATCCACGTCATGGAAACATGACGGGGTAATGCATCATGCACTGGCTTTTAGCACACTGTTGAGTTCTCAAGAAACGGACGCGTGCATCCGCACCAGAATCCTTGAGGGACCCTAGTGCGCGAGGCGCACACTTCGTTTCCTCCAGATTACCCGATCCGGACGATCCTTGTCAAACCGCCCGTTCCGGGATCTTCCGGACTCGCCTCTCTCCGAGGCAACCCTGCAAACTTACTCCAACATTCGGCTCTTGTCCAACCGCACGGCGGACGCAACCCGAAGATCGGGGTTCGTTCACTGGGATGTCAGAGCCGAGCGGCCCTGCGGTTCAAAACTCTAGCAGCCTCAGAGACCGGGAAGGTCCATCTCCGGTAACAAATGGACCTTCCCGGTGCCCGTACGGTCTAAACGCCCAGAGCGGCGAGCTGCGCCTCGAGGCGCTCGATGTCCGCGGACGCCTGCTCGGCACGCGCCTTGACCTTGGCCACCACTTCCTGCGGCGCCTTGGCCATGAACTGCTCATTGCCCAGCTTGGCGGCCGCCTGCGCGGCCTCCTTACGGGCGGCCGCGAGATCCTTCTCCAGGCGCTTGCGCTCGGCCGCGACGTCGATGGCGCCGGCGGTGTCGAGCTCAACGGTCACACCGCTCACCGTCAGGCGCGCGGTGGTGCTGAACGACTCCCCGGGCTCCGTCAGGCGCAGCAGCGCGCGTATGGCGCGCTCCTGACCGGCCAGCGGCGTGCCGGACAGGCCGAGCCGTGCGGCCACCTTCTGGCCCGGCTTGAGCCCCTGATCGGAGCGGAACCGGCGGACCTCGGTGACCAGCTCCTGCAACGCCTCGATCTCCGCCTCGGCGTCCGGGTCGGTGTAGCGCGGGTCGGCCGTGGGCCACGGGGCGATCACGATCGACTCGCCGCCGGTGACCGCCCGCCACAGCTCCTCCGTCACGAACGGCACCAGCGGATGCAGCAGCCGCAGCAGCGCGTCGAGCACGTTGCCGAGCACCAGCCGGGTGTGCTCCAGGCCCTCGGCGAGCTGGATCTTGGCCAGCTCGAGGTACCAGTCGCACACCTCGTCCCAGGCGAAGTGGTAGAGCAGGTCGGAGACCTTGGCGAACTCGAACTCCTCGAACGCCGCGTCGGCCTGGGTGATGACGGCCTGCAGCCGCGACAGGATCCACCGGTCGGCCGCCGTCAGCTCGGCGCCCTCCAGCGAGCCCACGGCGGCGCCGTTCATCAGAGCGAACCGGGTGGCGTTCCAGATCTTGTTGCAGAAGTTGCGCGAGCCGGCCGCCCACTCCTCGCTCACCGCGACGTCGGCGCCGGGGTTGGCACCGCGCAGCAGCGTGAAGCGGGTGGCGTCGGCACCGAAGCGCTCGACCCAGTCGAGCGGGTCGACGACGTTGCCGAACGACTTCGACATCTTCTTGCCGTACTGGTCGCGGACCATGCCGTGCAGCGCGACGACGCGGAACGGCGGCTCGCCGTCCATCGCGTACAGGCCGAACATCATCATCCTGGCGACCCAGAAGAAGAGGATGTCGTAGCCCGTGACCAGCACCGAGGTCGGGTAGAAGCGCTCCAGGTCGGGCGTGCGGTCGGGCCAGCCCAGCGTGGAGAACGGCCACAGGCCCGACGAGAACCAGGTGTCGAGGACGTCGGGGTCCTGGACGTAGCCGGCGGGCGGCTCCTCGTCGGGGCCGACGCAGACCACCTCGCCGTTCGGGCCGTACCAGACCGGGATGCGGTGGCCCCACCAGAGCTGGCGCGAGATGCACCAGTCGTGCATGTCGTCGACCCAGTCGAAGTAGCGCTTGGCCATCTCCGGCGGGTGGATGCGGGTACGGCCGTCGCGCACGGCGTCGCCGGCGGCCTTGGCCAGCGGCGCGACGTTGACGAACCACTGCAACGACAGCCGCGGCTCGACCACCGTCTTGCAGCGCGAGCAGTGGCCGACGGAGTGGAGGTACGGCCGCTTCTCCTCGACGATCTTGCCTTCGGCGCGCAGCGCGGCCACCACCGCGGGACGCGCCTCGAACCGGTCGAGCCCCTCGAAAGGACCGTGCGCGGTGATCACGCCGCGCTCGTCCATGATGGCGATCGACGGCAGGTCGTGGCGGCGGCCGATCTCGAAGTCGTTGGGGTCGTGGGCGGGCGTCACCTTCACCGCGCCGGTGCCGAACTCGGGATCGACGTGCTCGTCGGCGACCACCGGGATCATGCGGCCGGTCAGCGGCACCTCGACCATGGTCCCGACCAGGTGGGCGTACCGCTCGTCCGACGGGTGAACGGCCACGGCGGTGTCGCCGAGCATGGTCTCGGCGCGCGTGGTGGCCACCACGATCTCGTCGGAGTAGCGGATGGAGACGAGCTCGCCTTCGTCCTCGCTGTGCTCGACCTCGATGTCGGAGAGCGCGGTCAGGCAGCGCGGGCACCAGTTGATGATGCGCTCGGCGCGGTAGATCAGCCCGTCGTCGAAGAGCTTCTTGAAGATGGTCTGTACGGCCCGCGACAGCCCGGTGTCCATGGTGAACCGCTCGCGCGACCAGTCCACGCCGTCGCCGAGCTTGCGCATCTGGCCGAGGATGCGGCCGCCGGACTCTTCCTTCCACTCCCAGACGCGCTTGACGAACGCGTCGCGCCCGAGGTCGTGGCGGGACTTGCCCTCCTTGGCCAGCTCACGCTCGACCACGTTCTGGGTCGCGATGCCCGCGTGGTCCGTCCCAGGGAGCCAGAGCGTCTCGTAGCCCCGCATGCGGGCACGGCGCGTCAGCGCATCCTGGATGGAGTGGTCGAGTGCGTGGCCGATGTGCAGCACGCCCGTGACGTTGGGCGGCGGCAGGACGATGGTGTACGGCTCGCGCGAGCTGCCCGGGTCGGCGCGGAAGTAGCCTTCGGATACCCAGCGCTCGTAGCTGCGGGTCTCGACGTCGGCCGGTGTGTATTGGGTGGGCAGCTCTGGCGTTGTCACAGCATCCAATTCTAGGGAGACGGAAAAGCGGAACGCCCCATGGTTCATGACCACGGGGCGTCGGCGGTGCCGGCTGCGCTGCCGGAGGCTGCGCTCAGGCCGACTTCTCGCGCGGCGTGCGCTGCTGCTTGGCGGCGAGCTGGTCGCGCGGTACGAGGGTCGGGATCGCGTGTTCGAGCACCGACTCGCGGGTGATGACGACCCTGGCGACGTCCTGTCTGGAGGGCACCTCGTACATGACGGACTGGAGCACCTCCTCCAGGATGGCGCGCAGGCCGCGGGCGCCGGTGCCGCGCAGGATCGCCTGGTCGGCGATGGCCTCGAGGGCTCCGTCGGTGAACTCCAGCTCCACGCCGTCGAGCTCGAGCAGCTTGCGGTACTGCTTGACCAGCGCGTTGCGGGGCTCGGTGAGGATCTGGATGAGGGCCTCGCGGTCGAGGTTGTGCACCGAGGTGATGACCGGGAGCCGGCCGACGAACTCGGGGATCATGCCGAACTTCAGCAAATCCTCCGGCATCACGTCGGCGAAGATGTCGGCGGTGTCGACCTCTTCCTTCGACCGGATGATCGCGTTGAAGCCGATGCCCTTCTTGCCGATGCGCGACTCGATGATCTTTTCCAGGCCGGCGAACGCACCACCGCAGATGAACAGCACGTTGGTGGTGTCGATCTGGATGAACTCCTGGTGCGGGTGCTTGCGCCCGCCCTGCGGAGGCACCGATGCGGTGGTGCCCTCCAAGATCTTCAGCAGCGCCTGCTGCACGCCCTCACCGGAGACGTCGCGCGTGATCGACGGGTTTTCGCTCTTGCGGGCGATCTTGTCGACCTCGTCGATGTAGATGATGCCGGTCTCGGCCTTCTTGACGTCGTAGTCGGCGGCCTGGATGAGCTTGAGGAGGATGTTCTCGACGTCCTCGCCGACGTATCCCGCCTCGGTGAGCGCGGTGGCGTCGGCGATGGCGAAGGGCACGTTGAGCATCTTCGCCAGCGTCTGCGCCAGCAGCGTCTTGCCCGACCCCGTGGGCCCGAGCAGCAGGATGTTGCTCTTGGCCAGCTCGAGGCCGTCGTCTCTGCCCCGGTCTCCCGACTGCACCCGCTTGTAGTGGTTGTACACCGCTACCGAGAGAGCCTTCTTCGCCTTGTCCTGACCGATGACGTAGGCGTCGAGGAACTCGTAGATCTCCCTCGGCTTGGGCAGGTTGTCCCACTTGAGCTCGGAGGACTCGCTCAGCTCCTCCTCGATGATCTCGTTGCAGAGATCGATGCACTCATCGCAGATGTAGACGCCTGGACCGGCAATGAGCTTCTTGACTTGCTTCTGGCTCTTTCCGCAGAAAGAGCACTTCAGCAGGTCTCCCCCGTCGCCGATGCGTGCCACCCCAGATACTCCTTTGCGTGGGACCGCCCTGCTCACGAGAGCAGTGTCTCCGGACATCCTCCGGACTAGGCCGAACCGCTCAGGTTTCGACGTTACCGTCTTCTGGGCCCTCAGTGAGCCCCCTAGCGGCGAGTCGCACCGGAACGTGCCCTATAGGGCAGCGCCCCGGTGCGTCACGTCTCGTCTAGGAAGCGACGGCCTGAGCTCGCTTCTTCCTGGACGGGATGATGTCATCGATCAGACCATACGCCTTTGCCTCGACCGCGTTGAGAATTTTGTCGCGTTCGATGTCCTTGCGGATCTGGGCGGAGGTCTTGCCCGTGTGGTTCGCGATGATGTCCTCGAGCAGCGTGCGCATGCGCAGGATCTCGCGGGCCTGGATCTCGATGTCGCTTCCCTGGCCACCGCCCTCGGTGGACGGCTGGTGGATCAGCACCCGGGCGTTGGGGAGCGCGAACCGCTTGCCCGGGGTGCCGCCGGCCAGCAGCACGGCCGCGGCGGACGCGGCCTGGCCGAGGCAGACGGTCTGGATCTCCGGCCGGACGAACTGCATCGTGTCGTAGATCGCCGTCATGGCGGTGAAGGAGCCGCCGGGCGAGTTGATGTAGATGCTGATGTCACGGTCGGGGTCGAGCGACTCCAGCGTCAGCAGCTGGGCCATCACGTCGTTGGCCGACGCGTCGTCGATCTGCACTCCGAGGAAGATGATGCGGTCCTCGAAGAGCTTGTTGTAGGGGTTCATCTCCTTCACGCCGTACGACGTGCGCTCGACGAAGGAGGGGAGAACGTAACGGCTCTGGATGTTCATGTCAGCTCCCCCTAGGAAACCGGGCCCGCGGAGGGCACCTGACGCGCACTGCGCACCACGTGGTCGATGAAGCCGTAGTCCTTGGCCTCCTCGGCCGTGAACCAGCGATCGCGGTCGGAGTCGGCCTCGATCTGCTCCACCGGCTGCCCGGTGTGGTAGGCGATCCGCTCGGCCAGCGTCTTCTTCACATAAAGCATTTGCTCGGCCTGGATGGCGATGTCGGCGGCGGTACCGCCGATGCCGCCGGACGGCTGGTGCATCATCACCCGGGCGTGGGGAAGAGCGTAACGCTTGCCCTTGGCCCCGGCCGTGAGGAGGAACTGCCCCATCGATGCCGCCATGCCCATGACCACGGTGGACACGTCGTTAGGCACGTATTCCATCATGTCGTAGATGGCCATGCCGGCGCTGACGGAGCCGCCTGGCGAGTTGATGTAGAGCGTGATGTCGCGCTCGGGGTCGTCGGCAGCGAGCAGCAGCAACTCGGCGCAGATGCGGTTGGCGATCTCGTCGTTGACCTCCTGCCCGAGCACGATGATGCGCTCCCGGAGCAGGCGCTGGTAGAGCTGGTCCTCAAGCCGGAAGGCGGAGCCGTTCTCACGGCCTCGAGACTCAGGCTGATAGAAGGTCGGCGGGCTGGTCACAGCGTCACCTTCCGATGCGTCGTAATCGATTGGCTTTGCTTGTGACCTTAACGCGAGCCGCCTACAGCTCATGCCCGGTCCCCGGCGCTGTTCGCTGACGGCGCAGGTTCGGGCGGCGTGGCGGCTGTCCTCCGATGCGGCTTTCGTTGCCGTACGAGGTTTAACGCCCGCGCATCGAGGGCCGGCGCGGGAATCACGCCGACCGGCGCTGGGAGCGCTCAGGCGGCCTCTGAGAGCAGTCGCGCGCCCGGGACGGCTCTCGTACGCCCCGCGCGCCCGCGATGCGCGCTGGGCCCGCTCAGCGTCCGGCACGGACCCCGGGCATGGGAAAGCCCCCGGGACGCGCCCCGGGGGCTTTCTCGAAGCCGGATGAGGCGTCAGGCCTCGGACTTGGCCTCCTCGGAGGACTCGGCCTCCTCCTGGACGACCTCTTCACCGTTGATCTCGGTGTAGATGGCCTTGAGGTCGACCTCGTTGCCGTTGGTGTCGACGACCTTGGCGGCGTCGCCCAGGACGGACTTGGCCTTGTCGCGCACGATCTCGACCATGGCCAGCGTGAGCTGGTCGTTGTCGGCGAGGTGCTTGGCCAGGTCGTTGGGCTGGACGCCCATCTCCATGGCGCGGCGCACGACGAAGTTGGTCAGCTCCTGCTCGGAGACGCCCAGCTCCTCGGCCTTGACGATCTTGTCGAGCACGAAGCCGACCTTGATGGCGCGCGCGGAGTTCTTCTCGAACTCGGCGAAGCGCTCCTCCTCCGTCGTCTGGTAGAGGCGGAAGAAGGCCTCGCGGCTGAGGCCGCTCTCGGCGATCTGGTGGTCGAGGTTGTGCTTGCGGGCGTCGATCTCGGCCTTGAGCGCGCTCTCGGGGATCGGGATGTCGATCTTCTCGAGCAGCGCGTCGAGCGCCTTCTCGCGAGCCTGGACGACCTGGTCGATCAGCTTGTTGCGGCGGGCCTGCTCGCGGATGCTGGCCTTGAGCTCCTCGAGCGTGTCGAACTCGCTGGCGAGCTGGGCGAACTCGTCGTCGAGGTCGGGCAGGACCTTCTCCTTGACCGACTTGACGTTGATGATGACGTCGGCCTCCTCGCCGGCGTTCTTGCCGCCGACCAGCTCGGTCTTGAAGCTCTTCTCCTCGCCCGCGGACATGCCCTGGAGCGCGTCGTCGAGGCCCTGCAGCACGGAGCCGGCGCCGACCTCGTACGAGACCTCGTTGGCCTGCTGCTCCTCGATGTTGACGCCGTCGATCTCGGCGCGCAGGTCCATGACGACGAAGTCGCCGTTGGCGGCCGGGCGGTCGACGCCGGTGAGCGTGGCGAACCGCTGGCGCAGCGCGTCGAGCTGGGCGTCGACGTCTTCGTCGGAGACCTCGGCGGAGTCGACCGTGACCTCGATGCCCTGGTAGTCGGGGACCTCGAAGTTGGGCCGGATGTCGACCTCGGCGGTGAACTCGATCTGCTCACCGTCGTCGATCTTGGTGACTTCGATGTCCGGCTGGCTGACCGGGAACACGTCCACCTCGTCGACGGCCTGGCCGTACAGCTTGGGCACCGCGTCGTTGAGGGTCTCCTCCAGCACTACCGCCCGGCCGAAGCGCTGCTCGATGATGCGGGCCGGAACCTTGCCAGGCCGGAACCCGGGGACGCGCACCTGCTGCGCGACCTTCTTGTACGCCGCATCCATGCTCGGGCGCAGCTCGTCGAACGGCACCTCGACAGTGAGCTTGACCCGGGTCGGGCTGAGCTCCTCGACAGCGGTCTTCACGGAATGGTCTCCTTGATCAAGCTACGAGTGATCGCGGGCGCGTCCATTCGGTACGGCTCACGCGCCGCGCCCACATGAGCGGTGTTGGGCATGCTCCGCCACGGCGGCATCCAACGCCGATGGCCAGTCTAGGGCAGATGCATACCCAACCACGACGCCACCGCTTTGAGAAAACGCGATCAGAACTCGTCCGCGATCGTCCTCAGCAGCTCGATCGTCTCATCCGGGGTGGTGCTGACGGCGCACAACCGCTCCATCACCTCGGTGTATCGGTCCACGTCCTCGCGCTTGTCCAGGTAGAGCGCGCTCGCCAGCTGCTCGACGTAGACGACGTCGGGCAGGTCGGTGTCGGCGAAGCGCAGAATGCTGAACGCGCCCCCTTCCGCGCTGTGCCCGCCGAAGCTGAACGGCATGATCTGGATGGTGATGTTCGGCTGGCGCATGAGGTCGATGAGGTGCTCGATCTGCGCCCGCATCACCTCGACACCGCCGATCGGCCGCCGCAGCGCGGCCTCGTCGATCACCGCCCAGAAGACGGGGCCGTCCGGCTTGTCGAAAATCTTCTGGCGCTCCAGACGGAGGTCCACCCTCCTGGCGATCTCCTCCGCCCCGATGCCCGCCGCCCCGGCGGTCACCACAGCCCGTGCGTACTCCTTGGTCTGCAACAGTCCCGGCACGAACTGGACTTCGTAGGTCCGGATCCTGGTCGCGGCCTCCTCAAGGCCGACGTACGCCTGGAACCACGTGGGCAGGACGTCGTTGAACCGGTGCCACCAGCCCGGTTCGTTGGCGGTGGCGACCAGGTCGAGCACCGCGGCGCGAGCCTCCTCGTCCACCACCCCGTACAGGGTCAGCAGGTCCGCCACGTCACGTTCTTTGAACCCCACTCGGCCGAGTTCCATCCGGCTGATCTTGGATTCCGACCCGCGGATGATGTGGCCGGCCTCCTCGCGAGTGACGTTCTTCGCTTCCCTGAGCTTGCGCAGCTGGGAGCCCAGGAGGATGCGCAGCGCCGTCGGCCCGGAACCCGGCTGGTTCTGCGTCACTTTGCCTCCTATCAAGGTCCGCACACACAGTGACACCACACCGCCAGGTATGACAAGGTCTCTGCGCGGTGTCCGATTCGGATACCAATGACCCCGAAACGCCGCTTGCGGTTGCACATTGCACCTGCACGTGCATTTGGGTCTTGCAGCTGCCGCGTTCGTGACCCATGATGGCTTAGTGCATATTGGGCCATACATGCACTGACCAAGGCTTTACGGGGAGGTATCGGCAGCATGGTGGAGGACCCTCTGGCCACTGCCGACTGCCTGCAGATCACCCGTGAGGTGGGCTTCGACCACCTGCTCATGGGCGGCAAGCCGTACACCACCTCGTGCCCGCTGCCCTTTCAGGCCGACTCGGTCAAGACCGCCCGGGACGTGACCCGCAACACGCTGCGCGGCTGGGGCCTGCACGAGCTGAGCGACGACGCCGCGCTGGTGGTCTCGGAGCTGGTCACGAACGCGGTCAGGTACGCGATGTACGCGGGCGGCAGGCACGGGATCGAGCTGCTGCTCATGCGGGTCGCGCCGCACGTGCTGCTGGCCGTGACCGACCCGAGCGACGAGGTGCCCACGCCCAAGGAGCCCGACTTCATCTCCGAGAACGGGCGCGGGCTCTACATCGTCGAGACCTACAGCCAGTGCTGGGGTTGGGACCCGCTGGCCCGCGGCGGCAAGGCGGTCTGGGCGCTCTTCCGCGCCGACGCCTGAGCGGCCGGGAAGGCCCTCACTCGCCGGTGACGCCGTCGATCCGCTCGCGCAGCAGGTCCGCGTGGCCGTTGTGGCGGGCGTACTCCTCGATCATGTGCACCAGGATGTAACGGTGGGTGCACGCGCGCCCGTTGCGGTCGCCCACCGCGTCGAGCGGCTTGGCGGCCGAGATGGCGCGGGCGCGCTCGGTCTCCTCCCGCCAGACGTCGAACGCCTCCTTCACCGAGGCGGTGTCCGCCTCCTTGAAGTCGGCGTCGTCGTCGCGGTCCTTGCCCCAGAGCCTGGGCAGGTCCTCGCCGTTGAGCACGACGCGGAACCACACGCGCTCGACGTGGGCCATGTGCCTGACCAGGCCCAGCAGGGACAGCGATGAGGGCTCCGCCGAGCGCAGGCGCAACTGCTCGTCGGTGAGCCCTGCGCAACGGCGCGGGCGGCCGCCGTCGTCCGCCACGTCTCCGGGCGGCCGTGGGGCCGCAGCGGCACGTACGCGTCCCCGTCCAGCACGCCGGAGCCCTCGGGGACGCGGCCCGGGTACGTCAGCGGCTCGGCCATGGGATCGCCGTCGAAGAGACCCATGGCCGCCATGATGCCGCTCAGCGCCCGGTGAGCCGCGACCACAGCCGCCTGGTCGACTCCCTGCGGCCCCACGCGACGACCGCGCAGAGCACGAGCACGCAGAGCGGCAGCACGCCGGAACCCCCGTTCACCAGCCACTCCGCCAGCGCCGCGCACGCCGTGAGCGCCACGAACGCCAGCCCGGCGAGCCCCGCGAGCGGCGGCACGACGAGCCCCACCGCCCCCGCCGCCTCCAGGACGCCGGTCAGATGGCGGAACCAGTCACCCCACCCGATCGCCTCGAACGTGGACTTCGCCGGCTCGGCCCCGGTGAACTTCCCGAGCGCGCTCATCACAAAGAACCCGGCCAGCACGACCTGCAGGACCCACAGGGCGACGTGAGCGACCCTGCCGCCGGTGGTGCGGCTCTGCGATGCCATCGCCATGATCTGCCTCCCCTTGATGATTCGGTACGTCCGACGCTAGGGAGGCGGGAGGCCGGGGAGAATCGCGCTGGCTGCCCGATGAGGTGGACCTACGTGCACCCTTCTGCTCAGGGACGCTGCTCGGGGCGGCCTGTCCAGGAGTGGACGCCGCCGGGGTGGAAGAGGCGGTCGTCGACGATGTGGCCGCACGCAGGAGTACGTTCACCTGACCGCCCGCAGAAGGGCACTGAAAAGGCCCTCCCCGATGCGGGAAGGGCCTTTTGCGCTGGTCGGGGCGACAGGATTTGAACCTGCGACTTCTTGCTCCCAAAGCAAGCGCGCTGCCAAGCTGCGCCACGCCCCGTCTCGCCGGTTGCACAAGCGCCCCGGGTCTCCGGTACGCTTACGCTCTGACGACCGGATGAAGTCTAGACCAGAGTTCGACCGGTTCGCGCGGACGTAGCTCAATGGTAGAGCCCTAGTCTTCCAAACTAGCTACGCGGGTTCGATTCCCGTCGTCCGCTCCAAGAGAAGGAAAGGCCAGGTCAACCCCGGTAATCGGGGAGCCTGGCCTTCTGTGTCCTCCGCGCCGGGCGAACACCGCCCGCCGTGCCGCCCGCCCCGATGCGCCACGCGCGCGGGCCCCTTCACCACCCGGAACCCGCCCTCGCGGGCTCACCGTCCCGATGGCCACGCGCGCAGGCTCCTTCCCGTCTGGAGGCGCCACGCTCGTAGGCTGGGTGGGATGCGTGCGCGACCGATCTCCCGTGAGGCTCTCGTCGAGGAGCTGGCCGAGCTGATCTGCGACCGCCCGCCCGGCGCGTACGTCCGGGTGGCGGTGGACGGCGCGCCCGCGGCGCGGCCCGAGGCGCTGGCCGACGAGCTGGTCGCGCCGGTGCGGCTGCGCGGGCGGCCGGTGATCCGGGTGTCGGCGGGCGACTTCCTGCGGCCCGCGTCGCTGCGGCTGGAGTTCGGCAGGACCGACCCCGACGTCTTCTACGACGACTGGCTGGATGTGAAGGCCCTGCGCCGGGAGGTGCTCGATCCGCTGGAGCCGGGCGGTTCCGGGCGGGTGCTGCCGGCGTTGTGGAACAGCGCGACCGACCGGGCGTACCGGCTGCCGTACGAGGAGCTGCCGCCCGGCGGGGTGGTGCTCATCGACGGGACGCTGCTGCTGGGGCGGGGGCTGGCGTTCGAGGTGAGCGTGCACCTGTGGCTGTCGCCGGGCGCGCTCGAACGCGGCACGCCGGAGGAGGACCGGTGGCGGCTGCCCGCCTACGAGCGGTACGAGCGCGAGGCCGCCCCGCAGCACAGCGCTGACGTGGTGGTGCGAGCCGACCATCCGGCGCGGCTCGCGGTGCTGATGCCCGGCGGTACTGGAACGCGGGCAGGCGACGTCGCACACTGAGGCGATGATCCCCAACAACTGGTACAACATCGTTCCGGACCTGCCCGAGCCGCCTCCGCCGCCGCTGCATCCCGGCACGCGGCAGCCCGTGGGGCCCGACGATCTCGCTCCGCTGTTCCCGATGGAGCTGATCGCGCAGGAGGTGAGCGGCGAGCGGTTCGTGCCGATCCCGCAGGAGGTCCTCGACGTCTACCGGCTGTGGCGGCCGACGCCGCTGATGCGGGCCCGGCGGCTGGAGAAGGAGCTGGGCACGCCGGCCAGGATCTACTACAAGTACGAGGGCGTCTCGCCCGCGGGCTCGCACAAGCCGAACACCGCGGTGCCGCAGGCGTTCTACAACGCGCGCGAGGGCGTACGGCTGCTCACCACGGAGACGGGCGCGGGCCAGTGGGGCTCGGCGCTGGCGTTCGCCTGCTCGCAGTTCGGCCTGGAGTGCCGGATCTGGATGGTCCGCGCCTCCTACGATCAGAAGCCGTACCGGCGCTCTCTCATGCAGGTGTACGGCGCGACCGTGCACGCCAGCCCCTCCCCCGTGACGAAGGCGGGCGGCAAGGTGCTGGCCGACGACCCGGACTCGCCGGGCAGCCTGGGCATCGCGATCAGCGAGGCGGTCGAGGTGGCCGCCGAGAACCACGACGCGAGGTACGCGCTCGGCTCCGTGCTCAACCACGTGCTGATGCACCAGACGGTCATCGGCGAGGAGGCGCTGGCCCAGCTGCCCGAGATGCCCGACCTGGTGATCGGGTGCACCGGCGGCGGCTCGAACTTCGCCGGCCTGGCCTTCCCGTTCCTGCGGGAGAAGCTGGCGGGGCGGCTGGAGACGGAGTTCAGGGCGGTCGAGCCGGCGGCCTGCCCGTCGTTCACGCGCGGCGTGTACGCCTACGACTTCGGCGACACGGCCGGGTTCACGCCGCTGCTGAAGATGCACACGCTGGGCCACTCGTTCGTGCCCGACCCGATCCACGCGGGCGGCCTGCGCTATCACGGCATGTCGCCGCTGCTGTCGCACATGTACGAGCTGGGCCTGTTCACGGCGGTGACCCGGTCGCAGCGGGAGTGTTTCGCCGCGGGCGTGCGCTTCGCGCGAACCGAGGGCATCCTGCCCGCGCCGGAGCCGACGCACGCGCTGGCGGAGACCATCGCGGAGGCGCTGCGGTGCAAGGAGAGCGGCGAGGAGAAGGTGCTCCTGACCGCGCTGTGCGGTCACGGGCACTTCGATCTGGCCGCCTATGAGCGCTATCTGGCGGGCGAGCTGGAGGACTACACGCTGCCGCAGGAGCGCCTCGACCAGGCGCTCACCGAACTCCCCGGTTGACGGGCCCGGTCGGACGAGCGGGTGGCCGCGTCCTGCGGCCACCCCGCCGTCATCGCGCGGTCGGGCGCTTGCCGTGGTTCGCCTTCTTCTTCTTGCGTGCCCTGCCCTTACGTGCGCGCTTTGCCATGAGCTCGCCTCCCGTTGATCGGCTCCTGTGACCGGCCCAGTGACCGGCCCGGTGATCGGCCCAGTGATCGGCCCAGTGATCGACACTGCTTCTGACTCAACGTCTCCCCACACGGTGACCGGCGCAAGCGCTCCGCACGAACTAACATTCCTCAACATGTCCATGTCATAATTTGGTGGAATGTGTTGGAAGGAGCGGGTGTGCTCGCACAGCAGCGTCAGCAGGCGATCCTCGAACGCGTCCGCAGGCTCGGCGGCGTGCGAGTGGCCGACCTCGTACGCGAACTCGGCGTCTCCGACATGACCATCCGGCGCGACCTGGAGGTGCTGGCCGAGCGCGGCCTGCTGGAGAAGGTGCACGGCGGAGCCACCGCCCTCGGCCCCGGCTCGACCGAGGAGCCCGGCTTCACCGCCAAGTCGGCCAGGCAGCAGCAGGAGAAGGAGGCCATCGCCAAGCGCGCGGCCATGCTCGTCCGCCCCGGCACCGCCGTGGCGCTGTCGGCCGGCACCACCACGTGGGCGCTGGCGCACCACCTCATCGGCGTGCCCGAGCTGACCGTGATCACCAACTCGATCCCGGTCGCCGAGGTCTTCCATCGCAACCCGCGCGCCGACCGTACGGTCGTGCTGACGGGTGGCGTGCGCACGCCGTCCGACGCGCTGGTAGGGCCGGTCGCGGTGGCCGCGATCCGCCGCCTGCACGTCGACACGCTCTTCCTCGGCGTGCACGGCATGAGCGTGCGGGCCGGGTTCACCACGCCCAACCTGCTGGAGTCGGAGACCGACAGGGAGCTGGTGGCGGCGGCGAGCCGGCTGGTCGTCCCGGCCGACCACACGAAGTGGAACACGGTGGGCATCAGCACGATCGCCGAGCTGGACGAGGCCGACGTGGTCGTCAGCGACGCGGGCCTGCCGGAGGAAGCACGTACGGAGCTGGCCGAACGGGCCGGCGAACTGATCATCGCGGAGGGCTCGTCGTGAAGCGCACCATCACCCATCTCGCCGACGGCCGGGAGCTGATCTACTTCGACCGGCGCGACGACGCGGACAGGAGCGCGATCGACCGGCGCCGGCTCGACCCCCGGCCGCCGGCCTCGGAGCTGCGCTACGACCCGCTGACCGAGGAGTGGATCGCGATCGCGGGGCACCGGCAGACGCGGACGTTCCTGCCGACCGGCGGCACGGCCGAGTGCCCGCTGTGCCCATCGTCGGACGAGCGCGCGACGGAGATCCCCTCCTACGACTACGACGTGGTCGTGTTCGAGAACCGCTTCCCCTCCTTCTCCGGAAATTTCGGCACTTATGAGCCTGTGGGGGGCCTGAGCGAGGTCCGTCCGGGCGTGGGGCGCTGCGAGGTGGTGTGCTTCACCTCCGACCACGACTCCTCCTTCTCCGCGCTCTCCGACGAGCAGGTGGTGCTGGTCATGGAGGCGTGGGCCGACCGTACGGCGGAGCTGTCCGGCATCGAGGGCGTCGAGCAGGTCTTCTGCTTCGAGAACCGGGGCGCGGAGATCGGCATCACCATCGCGCACCCGCATGGGCAGATCTACGCCTACCCGTACGTCACGCCGAGGACGAAGCTGCAGCTCGGGGCCGCCGAGCGCTACAAGGGCCCGGGGAACCTCTTCGCCGACGTGCTGGCCGCCGAGCGGGCCGAGGGCACGCGGGTGGTCGCCTCCAACGAGCTGTGGACGGCCTTCGTGCCGGCCGCCGCGCGCTGGCCGTTCGAGGTGCACATCTATCCGCACCGGCAGGTGCCGGACCTGGCGGCGCTCACGGATGCGGAGCGCGCCGCGTTCGCCCCGCTCTACACCTCGGTGCTGCGGGCGTTCGACGGGCTGTTCGGGATCGTCATGCCGTACATCTCGGCCTGGCACCAGGCGCCGGTGCGCACGGGGCGCGACCTCGCGTACCTGCACCTGGAGCTGTTCTCCATCCGGCGGGCGCCGAACAAGCTCAAGTATCTGGCGGGCTCGGAGTCGGCGATGGGGGCGTTCGTGAACGACGTGCGCCCCGAGGAGGCGGCCCGGATGATTCGATCACAGATCGATCACTAATAGATTTCTACTTAAGGTCGCATGACTCGTGATCTACCACTAATATCCCCATATGCATCGCCCGTAACACGGCTGATGCCCGCCTAATCCCGGGCGCGTCGCCCGGGAGCCGGGGACCCAACCGCGCCTTGGGGTGAATCCGCTACGGCGGTAGGGAGCGACTCCCATGCCCGAACCCGTCAGCTAACCCGGCCGGCAGAGGGAGAGGAACTCATACGTGGCGGCTTCGTCCCCCGCGAAACTTGCCATCGGTCTCATCGCCGCCGCCGCCATCGCCGTCCTCCCGGCGCACGCGGCGACGGCCGCCCCGAAACCGACGGAGTCCGAGCTCCGCGCCCAGCTCAAGCAGCTCAACAACAAGGTCGACAAGCTCATCGAGAAGTACAACCTCAAGCGCGTCGAGCTGGCCAAGGCACAGGAAGCCGCCAAAGCCGCGCAGGCCAAGCTGACCGCGGCCGAGCAGACGCTCGCCGCCGCCGAGCAGCGCGTCGCCGAGATCGCCCGCCTGCGCTACCAGAACATCGACCCGTCGCTGCCCGGCTTCATGATGCCGGGCGACGCCGGCACCGCCGCCCTCCTCGAACAGCTCACCGCCGAACAGCAGGCCGTCGTGGCGAGCGTCGCCAAGGCCCGCGACGAACGCAAGAAGGCCAGCGACGAGGCCGCCGCGCTCACCGCCAAGATCAAGAAGGACGCGGCGGAGGTGGCCAGGCAGCGCCGCGAGGCCGAAGGCGTCATCAGCGACATCGAGAAGAAGCTGCGCGACCTCGTGCCGGTCGCCACCGGCCGCAGGTCCAACGGCACCTGGGCGCCCGAACTGCCCGGCGGGCCCGACAACATCACCCCGCGCACGCGGCTGATGAAGCAGCAGATCGAGAAGAACTTCGCGCTGCCGTACACGGTGGGCTGCTTCCGCGCGGGCTCCAGCGGCGAACACCCGCTCGGCCGCGCCTGCGACTTCATGATGAGCACCGGCGGCACCCTGCCGACGCCCGCCAACAACGCGCTCGGCGACCGCATCGCCGAGTGGGCGCTGCAGAACAAGGACAAGCTCGGCGTGAAGTACGTGATCTGGAAGCAGCGCATCAACTCCGGCACCGGCTGGCGCGCGATGGCCGACCGCGGCAGCATCACCGAGAACCACTACGACCACGTGCACATCTCGATGAACTGAAAGTAGGGGATATTGCATCTGATGATGGATATCCACAAGTTGAGGGCGTTTGTACGGCAGTAGCCCTGGTCTTGGGGGCTGTCCAGTAGACGGTGTAACGCTGCGTGAGTTGTTTCAGCGGGTGGTAGGTGTCAGGCGGCCTTCGAAGGTGATGGCGAAGGCGTTCAAGGCGGTTTTCCAGCGAGTGATCCAGCGTTTGCGGCCTTTGCCGGTCGGGTCCAGGCTCATGATCGCCATGTAGACGCATGTGAGGGCGGCCTGCTCATTGGGGAAGTGGCCGCGGGCGTTGACCGCCCGCCGGATGCGTGCGTTGACCGATTCGATGGCGTTGGTCGAGCAGATCACCCGCCGGATCTCGGCCTCGAAGGACAGAAAGGGCACGAACTCGGCCCAGGCGTCCTCCCACAGCTTCACGATCGCCGGGTATCTGCCGCCCCAGGCCTCGGCGAACTCCATGAAGCGCTCCAGTGCGGCTGCCCCGGTCGCAGCGGTGCAGACGGGCTTGAGCGCACGAGCGATGGCGTCCCCGTGCCGGCGGGCGGCGTACCGGAACGAGGCGCGCCACAGCCCGAGGATGTCGCGCTCGCCGTCGACGGCGACCGCCAGGGCGAGGGAGATGGGCCGGTTGGCGACCTGCCCGTCGCGCAGCTTGACGTGGATGGCGTCGATGAAGATCACCGGGCAGACGGGATCCAGTGGCCGGTTCTGCCATTCGGCCATGCCCGCCAGCACCTTGCCGGTGATGGCCGAGATGGTCTGCTTGGACACCTCGGCGCCGTAGACCTCGGCCAGGTGAGCGGAGATCTCCCCGGTGGTCAGCCCCCTCGGCGGCCAGGGAGATGACCATCTCGTCCACCCCGGACAGGCGCCGCTGCCGCTTGCGCACGATCTTCGGCTCGAAGCTGCCGTCCCGGTCGCGGGGCACGCTGATCTCCACCGGCCCGACATCGGCGATGACCGTCTTGGAGCGTGTGCCGTTACGGGCGTTGCCGTTGCCGTCGCTGCGCTGGCGTTTGCCGTAGCCGAGGTGGTCGGTGAGCTCGCCCTCGAGCGCGGACTCCAGCACCAGCTTGGTCAGCCCGCCCCAGCAGCCCGTTCTCCCCGACCAGGTCCATGCTGGGCGCGGGCCTGCTGGATGAGCTCGGTGACGAGCTCGCGATGAGCGTCGTCGACGTGCTTGTGCGCCACCTCGGTGTCCTCAGGCGCGGGAGGGCGCTGTTCTGAGCGGATGCCAGTGAGCTTTTCGGGATTGGTGACTGAGTAGATAGCGGCGATCCGGTCGCCACCGGGCGTGAGATCCACGACGACCACGGCGAGTGGGCTGTCGCCGGAGAAGACGAGCGCGCACGGGTCGCCGGCCACACGCCGGTAGCGGAGGTCCACCTCGCCTGGCGACAGCGTCGCGGCGACCGACATGAACAGCGCGGCCACCTGATCGCGGCCACGCACCGGGTGCAGGCTGGTGGCAGGCCCCTTACCGCCGCCGTCGGTCCACAAGGTCACGTCTGGTGCCAGCACCTCGAGCAGGGCCCGCAGATCGCCGCCGAGTGCGGCCGCAGCGAACCGTTCAGTGACCTGGGCATGAACGTCGGGCTCGGTCCGGTGACGGGGACGGCGTGCGTGGACGTGGCGGCGCGCGCGGGCCGCGAGCTGGCGGACCGCGGCCGGCTTACGGCCGAGGATGTCAGCTGTCTCCGGATGGCTGAACCCAAACACTTCATGCAGCACGAACACTGCTCGTTCCAGCGGTGACAGGGTTTCCAGCACCACCAGCACCGCCATCGACAACGATTCGGCGCGCTCGGCGGTGCCGCTGGCGTTGTCCTCGGCCGTGACCAGCGGTTCCGGTAGCCATGGGCCGACGTAGGTCTCCTGTCGGCGGCTCAAGTTCGCACGCCGGGCGAGTGCCTGGTTCACCGCGATACGCACCAAATAGGCCCGAGCGTTCTCGACCCGTCCGGCGTCCTGCTTGCGGTGGCGATCGGACCACGCCAGCCACACCTCTTGCAGCGCGTCCTCGGTGTCGGCGACGCTGCCGAGCATGTTGTAGACCACGGAGAACAGCAGCTCCCGATAACCGAGGAACTGTTCGGTGACGGCGTCGGTCGCGTGCCGTGGGATCGATGTCATGGCGTACCTCCTCATCTGCCGCGACCGAAGAGTCTCGTCACGTGGCGAGTGTGACATGAACGCCTCAGACATGATCTGTGCCGCGGCCGTTGGTAGGGATGTCACAGTTCCCGGCCGGCATCCCTCTGTGGTGGCGTCCAGGGATTCACGACTCAGAGGGAAGATTTTCGATGCGTACACTGATCCGCGACGTCAGGGTGTTCGACGGCGAGCGCACCATTGCGACGGCCGACGTGGTGATCGAGGACAGTCTGATCGCCGTGGTCGGCGCCGGCGGAGACCGCCCGGCCGATGTCGAGGTCGAAGGGACGGGCAGGACGCTGCTGCCGGGGCTGATCGACGCGCACACGCACGTGTTCGACGGCAGCCTGGCCCAGGCCTTGCGGTGGGGGGTCACCACCGAACTCGACATGTTCTGCCTCCCGCAGATCCTCGCGGGGCAGCGGCGGCTGGCCGCCGACAACGACGACGTGGCCGATCTTCGCAGCGCCGGCACGCTCGCCACCGCTCCAGGTGGGCACCCGACCCAGCTGCTGGCGGCCCTGGCGGGCACCGTACTGAACGGGCTCGACGCCGCAGCGATCGACTTCGTCTCCGATCCCGCGCAGGCGCCGGCCTTCGTCCAGGCCCGGCTGGCTGAGGGGGCCGACTACCTCAAGATCGTCATCGACGATGGCGCCGTGCACGGGGCCGACCTTCCCGTCATGACGGCGGACATCGCCGCCGCCCTCTCCGCGGCGGCACACGAGGCGGGACTACGGGTGATCGCTCATGCGATCACCGCTTCCGAGGTGGAGATCGCGCTCGAGGCCGGCGTCGACGGCCTGGCTCATGTGTGGGCTGACCTGGCGCCGGACGACCCGGCCTCGCAGCGACTGGCTGAGCGGGTTCGAGCCCAAGGGGTCTTCGTGGTGACCACGCTCGCCTATTTCGAGGCGATCACTGCGCAGCACGTCGAGACCGCCGACTGCGCCCGTCCCGGCAGCTCCGCCAACGCCATCGGCGCGCTGCGGGCTTTGCGCCGTGCGGGCGCGCCACTGCTCGCCGGGACGGATGCCACCCCGTTCGTGCCGGCCCATGGCGCTGGTATGCACCGCGAGCTGCAGTTGCTCACCGAGGCCGGGCTCAGCGCCGAAGAGGCGCTCGCCGCCGCGACGAGCGTGCCCGCGCGGTACTTCGGGCTGGCCGACCGCGGCCGGATCGCCCCTGGTCTTCGCGCGGATCTGGTGCTGGTCGAAGGCGACCCCGCCCGTGACATCACCTCTACCGGCTCCATCGCCGAGGTCTGGCGCCGCGGAGTGCGTCAGGCCCGCTGGGAACCGCCCGCCCACCGGGGCACGCTGACTGACGGGCTTCAATGACGATCGGGGCCGCTGCGGGCCTTCGCGTTCCGTTGTCGCTATCGCTCGGGCTGCCCTATCACAACTGGATGTACTAGGAGGACGGGAGCGTCGGCCTGGTCTTCAAGGAGGCCGGGCTGCCGCATGACCGAAGGCGATGCGCTCACATCGCCGCCACTGCCCCAACCCCCGGGTGAGTTGACTCGCCACTCAAGGCCGGTGGTCGGTCGCAGAATACGCACCGGCTGAAAAAGCCTCTCGGCCACTAGCGACCGTGGTGCGGGCGGCGCGGGGGCCGCCCGCACCTGGCGCGCCTTCCTGATTTGCCGCCCATGAGCCGGGAGTACGCCCACGACCGCGACCGGGCCGTGCAGAGGTGGACGACACGCTCAACCCGTCCACCTGTGTGCCGGGGGTGCGCACGACGTTCTCCGCCTCGTATACGGGCCGGCCGCCATCCAGTGCCTCGCCCTCATGGGGGCCCGGGTCAGTTGGTGAGCGTGAGCGGGTTGACGAGGTCGGCGTAGACGAGGAGACCGGCCATGATGATCATGACGATGGCCACCGCGTACGTCACCGGCAGCACCTTGGCGATGTCGACGTACGCGGGCTCCGGCCGGCGCATGATCTTGGCGTACGCCCGCTTGATGCCCTCCCACAGGCCGCCCGCGATGTGTCCGCCGTCGAGCGGCAGCAGCGGCAGCAGGTTGAACATGCCGATCGCCAGGTTGAAGCCGGCCAGCAGGTTGACGAAGATGGCGATCTTCTTCTCGGTGGACAGGTCGGAGGCGAGGATCTCGCCGCCCATGCGGCCCGCGCCGACGACGCCGACCGGGCCCTCGGGGTCGCGTTCCTCGCCGGAGAAGGCGGCGTGCCAGACGCCGACCATCTTGTCGGGCAGGTTGAGCAGGGAGCCCGCGACCCGGGCCGACAGCTCGCCCATGTAGCCGATGACCTGGCCGATGCTCTGCTTCTGCATGACCTCGGTGGGCAGCACGCCGAGGAAGCCGACGTTCCTGTCGATCTTCGACGGGTCTTCGAGGTTGGGCCGGTCCTGGGCGATGAGCGTGACGTCGAGCGTCATCGGCTTGCCGTCGCGGATGATGCCGATCTTCGCCGGGCCTGGGCCGTGGGAGCGGATGAACGTGGTGGCGTCCTCCCACGAGCCGATCTTCTTGCCGTCGAAGGTGACGAGCTCGTCACCGGGCTTCAGGCCGGCCTGGGCCGCGGGGGTCGGCTGGTCGCCGGGCTTGCACTGCGTGCGCTGCTCGGAGATGGGGATGACGCACGTGTTGGTGTCGGGCGAGACGATCGGCGCCCAGGTGGGCAGGCCGATGCCGACCAGCAGGACGCTGAAGAAGACGAAGGCGAGCACGAAGTTCATCGCCGGGCCGCCCGACATGATGATGACCTTCTGCCACCACTTCTTGCGGTAGAAGACGCGGTCTTCGTCGCCGGGCCGCACCTCTTCCTGCGCGGCGTCGCGGGCGGACTCGATCAGCCCCTGGAACGGCCCGGTGGCGGTGCTGCGCACCTTGCGGGGGTCGTCGCCGGGACGCGGCGGCAGCATGCCGATCATCCGGATGTAGCCGCCGAACGGGATCCACTTGATGCCGTACTCGGTCTCGCCCTTGCGCCGGGACCACGCCGTGCCGCCGAAGCCCACCATGTACTGGGTGACCTTGACGCCGAACAGCTTGGCGGGGACCAGGTGACCGAGCTCGTGCAGCGCGATGGAGACCATCAGGCCGATGAGGAACAGGATGATCCCCACGGCGTAGAGCCAGTTCATCTAGGCGCGCTCCCGGCAGACGATAAGGACAGACGATTGGTCCGACAGCCCCCAGAGTAGTCGAACTCACCACGCCTTACGGCTTACCGCTTTTAGCAAGCATTGACAGTTTGCGATCAGACGATCACCCTAAGAGACGATGGAGGGGGGCGTCTTGATCCGCATTCTGATCGCCGAGCACCTGCCGCTGGTGCGCCGTGGTCTGCTCGCCACGCTCGGGGCCGAGCCCGACATGCGGGTGGTCGCCGAGACCGGGCACGCCGACGAAGCCGTCCTGGCGGCGCGCAGCGCCGATCCCGACGTGGCCGTCGTCGATCTCGACCTTCCAGGGCCGCCGGTGCGGGAGCTGCTCGCCGAGCAGGCGCCCCGGTGCGGGGTGCTGATCCTGTCGGCCTCACCGAATCCGGCGCAGGTGCGCGAGGCGCTGGCGGGCCCGGCGCTGGGCTTCATGAGCCTGTGCGTACGCCCTGAGCGCCTGGCCGAGGGCGTGCGCCAGGTGGCCGCGGGGCGGCGGGCGATCGAGCCGGAGCTGGCGGTGGCCGCGCTGCGCTGCGCCGACAACCCGCTGACCAGGCGCGAGCTCGACGTGCTGCGCATCGCGGCGGGCGGTGCGCGTTCGACGGAGATCGCCGACCAGCTCTTCCTGTCGGTCGGCACTGTACGGAACCATCTGTCGCGCATCATGTGCAAGACGGGCGCGCGCAACCGGCTCGACGCGGTCCGCATCGCGAGCGACTGCGGCTGGCTGTGACGGCCTGGCGCGGAAAGGGCGTGCGGGACCCGGTGGAGCCGCGCCGCTCCGCCGGGGCCCGACCCCCTAGAGGATCTCAGGCGAGCGCCGGGCGCTGCCAGTGACCGGTGTCACGACTCGGCCCGTGTGAAACGTCATGGGCGCCAGATGAGCACCAGCGCGCAGTCGTCGTTGTGTCCGGAGGCCATGGCGTTGACGAGGGCTCTGGCGCCGTCGCGGAAGCCGGAGGGCAGCAGCCGCTCGGCCTCGCCGAGCAGCCGGTCGAGCCCGGCGTCGATGTCGCGGCCCGGCTGCTCGATGAGCCCGTCGGTGAACAGCAGCAGCGCGTCGCCCTTGCGCAGGGTGCCGCTGTCGGGCTCGCAGTGCAGGTCGGGCACGACGCCGAGCACGACGCCCTTGGCGGAGGCGACCTGCCAGTTGCCGGTGCCGGCGTCGAACTTCACCACCGGTGGATGCCCGGCCGAGGTGATCGTGTAGTCGCCGGTGGCGAGGTCGAGCCGCAGGTGCACGGCGGTGACGAAGCCCTCGTCGACCCGCTGCCTGTGCAGGTAGGCGTTGCAGGCGGGCAGGAAGTCGTCGACGGAGCCGAGCAGACCGCCGAACGTGCCCGACAGCAGCAGCGCCCGCGTTCCGGCGTCGACGCCCTTGCCCGAGACGTCGACCAGCGCGATCTCGACGGTGTCTCCGTCGCGCATGGAGACCAGGAAGTCGCCGCCGAACGACGAGCCGCCGGCCTGCTTGAGCACGACCTTGGCACCCCAGTCCTTGGGCAGTGGCGGCAGCTCGCCCTGGCTTTTGAGCCGGTCGCGCAGCTCCAGCAGCATGGCGTCGCCGCGCAGGCCCTGCACGCCGAGTTTCCCCCGGGTGCGCGCCATGAGCACGGCGAGCACGGAGGTGAACAGGATGGTCACGCCGAGCCCGAGCCCGATCCGGCCCACGCCGAGGTTGACGGCGATGTAGCCGAGCGCGACACCGACGCCCACCAGCAGCTTGATCAGGCTGCGCAGCCGGAGCTGGAGCCCGCCGACGAGCGTGACGAGGATGAGCAGCGAAGGCGAGAACCACTCGTGGGAGACCTCGGCCGCGAGGAACCCGATCAGCAGCGCCAGCACGGTGAGCGTGATGAGCAGGTTGCGGTCGCGGGCGATCAGCACACGCCGGACGAACCGGACGACATGCACCAAGAACGGCACCCGCACCAAGGCGGCGCGGACCCGTGGCGGGATCAGCGGCGCCGGACGGGAACTCATGATGGGCCTGACTGTATCGGTCTGCCCCCGGTTTGGGCAGCCCACTTGACCAACGCCTTGATCATTAAGCAGGGATAATTCGGTGGCCCCACCCCTTTGCCCGCTCCTACCGTGGATGAATGACGTACCCGATCCGTCCGATTGAAGAGTCGGAGTGGCCGGCGTTCAGCCGGGTGCTCCAGGAGGCGTTCGGCTGGGCGCCGCATCCCGCTCTTGCTGAGCGGAACAAGGCTCGAACCGAGTTCGACCGCACTCTCGCCGCCTTCGACGGCGACCAGATGGCCGGTGTCACCTCCATCTTCAGCTTCACGATGACGGTGCCGGGCGGGCGGCTTCCCGTCGCGGGCGTGACGGCGGTCAGCGTGCTGCCGTCCCACCGCCGCCGTGGCGTGCTGTCCTCGCTCATGCGCAGGCAGCTCACCGACATCCGGGACCGCGGCGAGCCCGTGGCCGCGCTCTACGCCTCCGAGTCGGCCATCTACGGCCGGTACGGGTACGGAAGGGCCTCGACCAACCTGCCGTTCCGCATCGACACCCACCGCTCGGCGTTCGTGCCGCACGCCCCGCAGGATCCGTCGCTGCGGATCAGGGTGGCGCGGCCCGCCGAGGTGCGCGCGGAGCTGGAGGAGCTGTTCGCCTCCGTCGTCACCCGGCGCCCGGGCCGTTACGCGCGCAACCGGGAGCTCTGGGACGAGATCTTCGCCGACGACGAGCCCGACCAGAACGGCCGCGGCCCGCTGCGCTCGATCCTGGCCGAGGACGACCAGGGCGTGCGGGGCTATGCGTTGTTCCGCATCAAGGCGTCGTGGGACGACAACGACCTCCCCGCGGGCACGCTGTACCTGGGCGAGATCGAGGCGCGCGACCCGGCCGCCTACGCGCTGCTGTGGCGCAACGTGCTCGACCGCGACCTGGTCACCCGCGTCGAGACCTACGGCAGGCCGGTCGACGACCCGCTGCTCGCGCTGCTCGCCGACCACCGCCAGGTGCGCGCCCGCTGGTCGGACGAGCTGTGGGTGCGCCTGGTCGAGGTGGACCGCGCGCTGTCGGCGCGGGCGTACTCGGCGCCGGTGGACGCGGTGATCGAGGTCGAGGACGACGTGTGCCCGTGGAACGCGGGCCGCTGGCGGCTGACCGCCGACCCGTCGGGCGCCGAGTGCAAGCCGGTGGACGACGAGCCGGACGTCACGCTGCCGGTGTCGTCGCTCGGCTCCGCCTACCTCGGCGACGGCCTGCTCACCGAGCAGTTCCATGCGGGCCTGCTGCGCGAGCACACCGCGGGCACCGTACGCAGGCTCGCCACGGCGATGTCGTGGAGCCCCAAGCCCTGGGCGGGGCTCGTCTTCTAGCGCGGGTTTCCCGGCGCCGGCCCCGCGACCGGCGCCGGGATCTGGCGTAGGCTCGAGGTCATGGCACTGCGAAGTCTGCAGATCACGCCGGTGGTCGCCATGCGCGCCCGCGACGTGTCGCGACCGTCGAAGCAGCAGCAGGAGGCCGCCGACCGGCGGCCCCTGCGTGACGAGATGCCCAGGCGCGAGGCCAGGCGCAAGAGCTGACTACGACGGCAGCGAGGGCAGCTGGCCGATGGTCTCGTAGGAGGTCAGCTGCGCGATGCGCCTGCTGTGGCGCTCGCTGCCGGAGAACGCCGTGGAGAGGAAGATCTCCACGAACCTGGTGGCGTCCTCGATGGAATGCATGCGGGCGCCGACGCTGACGACGTTGGCGTTGTTGTGCTCGCGGGCCAGCCTGGCCGTCTCCTCGCTCCAGGCCAGGGCGGCGCGGATGCCGCGTACCTTGTTGGCGGCGATCTGCTCGCCGTTGCCCGATCCGCCGATCACGATGCCCAGGCTGCCCGGATCGCCCGCGACGCCTTCGGCCGCCCGCAGGACGAACGCGGGATAGTCGTCCTCGGGGTCGTAGACGAAGGGACCGCAGTCGGTCACCTCGTGCCCATGGTCCTTCAGCCAGGACACGAGGTGGTTCTTGAGCTCATAGCCGGCATGGTCGGCACCGATGTAGACACGCACGGTTCCAGTCTTTCACAGCCCCCGATGAAGGGTCGCGGCCGCCACCGTACCGCTAAAGTAAGGACTCCTAGCCGCATCCAGTCCTTACAGGGAAGCGAGAGCAGAGCCATGCGAGAGATCCGGGCCATCGGCGACCCCGTCCTGCGCACGCCCGCGGAGCCGGTGACGGACTTCGACCGCGAGCTGCGCAGGCTCATCGAGGAGATGTTCGAGGCCATGTACGCGGTCAACGGCGTCGGCCTCGCCGCCCCGCAGATCGGCGTGTCGCGGCGGCTGTTCGTCTACGACATCGCCGGGCGCAGGGGGCACGTGATCAACCCGGTGCTGACCGTCGACGACCCCGAAGAGGTGATCGACCAGGAGGGCTGCCTGTCGGTGACCGACCGCGAGACGCGCAAGCCGCTCTACGCTCCGGTGGCCCGCGCGGCGGGCGTGTCCGTCGAGGGCCTCGACCGGCTGCAGCGGCCCGTACGGCTGAAGGCACGCGGCTCGCTGGCCCGCTGCCTGCAGCACGAGACCGACCACCTCGACGGCAAGCTCTATATTGATCGCCTGCCGCGAACCGAGGCCCGGACGATCCTGCTCCAGGCATAGCTTGGGCGGCATGAGCGTACTTTCCGGAAAGGGCGCGCTGGTCACCGGCGGCGCCAGGGGCATCGGTAAGGCGATCGTCGAGCGCCTGGCCGCCGACGGCGCCGAGGTCGTCTTCTGCTACCGCAGCTCCGACGAGGCGGCCGAGCAGGTCGCCAAGGAGACGGGAGCGCACGCCGTACGCGCCGACGTGGGCGACGAGGAGGACCTGCGGCGGCTGTTCGCCGCGGCGGAGGCGCGGCTGCCCGGCCTCGACATCCTGGTCAACAACGCCGCCACCGCCGAGGCGCAAAAGCCCATCGACGCGGTCACCAGCGAAGATTACGACCGGGTGTTCGCGGTCAACACCAAGGCGGTCTTCCTGGCCATCCAGTGGGCGGGCCGGGTGATGCGCGACAACGGGCGGATCATCAACGTCTCCTCGCTCAACACCCACGTACCCGCGCCCACCCTGGCCCTCTACTGCGCCAGCAAGGCGGCGATCGAGCAGTTCGCCAAGGTGGCCGCGCGCGAGCTCGGCGGGCGCGGCATCACGGTCAACGCGGTCTCCTCCGGCGCCACCGACACCGACATGCTGCGCGGGGCCAACCCGCCCGAGGCGCTGGAGCGCATGCCCGCCATGACCGCGTTGGGGCGGCTGGGCCGGCCCGACGACATCGCGGCGGTGGTGGCGTTCCTGGCCGGCCCCGACGGGCGCTGGGTGACCGGCCAGAACATCCTGGCCACAGGCGGTCTCCTCGTCTGACCCTTTCGCGACGCCTCAGCGCCGCCCCGCGCGACGGTTCACCCCACCTCGCGGCGCGTCGGGAGGCGTAGGGGCGCGCGCAGTTCCGCCCAGAGGCACGCCACCCGCTTGGGGAGGACGCAGCGCCGCTCGGAGGGGCAGAGCCACTGAAGAAACGACCGCTAGGCGGGTGGAGAAGCGAGCGGGGGTGGGGACGGCCGGGGCGTGGGGCGGTCAGAGGTGGAGGGCCTTGGTTTCGAGGAACTCCTCCAGGCCCTGCTCGCCCAGCTCGCGGCCGAGGCCCGACTGCTTGTAGCCGCCGAAGGGCGCCATCGGGTTGAAGCGGCCGCCGTTGATCGACACCTGGCCGGTGCGCAGGCGGCCGGCGACCTCGAGGGCGCGCTCCTGAGTGCCCGCCCAGACGGCTCCGGCCAGGCCGTAGCGGGTGCCGTTGGCGATCTTGACGGCGTCGTCCTCGTCGAAGTACGGGATGAGCGACAGCACCGGGCCGAAGATCTCCTCCTGCTCGATCGCCATGCCCGGTTCCACGGCCGCGAAGACCGTGGGCTCGACGTAGTAGCCGCGCTCGTGCGGCCGCTCGGTGCCGCCGGCCACCAGCCGGGCGCCCTCCTCCTGGCCGCGGATGATGTAGCGGATGACGCGGTCGCGCTGGGCGGCCGAGACCAGCGGGCCGATCTTGGTGGACTCGTCGAAGGGGTCGCCGACGCGGTAGGCGCGGGCGTGCTCGACGGCCAGGCGCACGGCCTCGTCGTACTGGTCGCGCTGGACGAGCATGCGGCTCCAGGCCGAGCAGGTCTGCCCGGCGTTGACGAAGCAGTTGGCCACGCCGGCCTTGACCGCGAGCGGCAGGTCGGCGTCGGGCAGGATGACGTTGGCGGACTTGCCGCCGAGCTCGAGCGCCACCCGCTTGACGGTCTCGGCGGCCAGCGAGGCCACCCTGCGGCCGGCGGCGGTGGAGCCGGTGAAGGAGACCATGTCGACGTCGGGGTGGGTGGCCATGGCCTCGCCGACGACGGGCCCGCGGCCGCTGACGAGGTTGAACACGCCGGGCGGCAGGCCCACCTCGTCGAAGATCTCGGTCAGCGCGTACGCGGCGAGCGGCGCCACCTCGCTCGGCTTGAGCACCACCGTGCAGCCGGCGGCCAGCGCGGGCGCGACCTTGCACACGATCTGGTGCAGGGGGTAGTTCCACGGCGTGATGGCCGCGACGACGCCGGCGGGCTCCTTGACCACCAGCGAGTTGCCGGTGCGCGTCTCGCGCTCGTGGCTCTCGGCCAGCTCGGCGTAGAAGGCGAGGACGCTCGCAGGCATGAGCGTCTGGACCTTGAGCGCGAAGCCCAGCGGCGCGCCCATGTCGGTGGCGATCGTCTTGGCCATGTCGTGCGATCGCTGTCTCAGCAGCTCCGCCGCCTCGGCGAGCAGCCTGCCCCGCTCGGCGGGGCTCGTGCGCGCCCAGGCCGGGAAGGCGCGCCGCGCTGCGGCCACGGCCGACTCGACGTCGTCGGGGGTGCCGGCGGGCACGTGGTCGATGACGTCTTCGGTGGCCGGGTTCACGACCTCGATGGGCTCGGCGGAAGCCGATGCGGTCCAGGAGCCGTCGATGTACAGCTGACGCATGAACCCATACTGACAGCGACCGGGCCCTGGACGCGAGGGCTCATCCATTATCGGGGATAAGCCCCTTAACACCGCGACCGACTTTTCTTCTCCTGAGGTGTCAGTCGAACTGCGGACGCTTGGTCCGGGTGCGCTTCAGCTCGAAGAAGTCGTCGTACTGGGTGACCTGGAGGACGCCGTCCCAGAGCTTGCCCGCGTCCTCACCGCGCAGGATCTTCGTGATGACCGGGCCGAAGAACGCGTTCTGGCCGACGCGGATGATCGGGGTGCCGACCTCCTCACCGACCAGGCCGATGCCCTCCTCGTGGGAGGCGCGGATGGCCGGGTCCCACTCCTCCGAGCGCATCTCGTCGGCGAGCGAGCGGTCGAGGCCGACCTCCTCGAGGGAGTCCTCGATGACCTCGCGCAGCCGCTCGGGCTCCTTGCCGAGGCCCTGGTTGTGCAGCCGGGTGCCGATGGCGGTGTAGAGCCGCCCGATGTACTCCTCGCCGTGCTTGGCGGCGGCGGCTGCGATGACCCGTACGGAGCCCATGCCCTTCGCGGCGCGCTCGAGGTAGTCGGCGGGGACGTCCTTCTCCTCGTTGAGGAAGTACAGCGACATCTGCCGCCAGCGCGGCTCGATCGGCCGGACCTTCTCGACCTCGAGCAGCCACCGCGAGGTGATCCATGCGAACGGACACGCAGGGTCGAACCAGAGGTCCACGGGAATCTTCTCAGTCATGTCAGCCCGTAACCTGAGGTGGTTCGGGTCCTATTCCCGGCGTGGCAGGATACCGACAACCCCGACGAAGTGGTGAGAAGGAGCACAAGTTGGCAGGCAACCTGACCCGGGACGAGGCTCGCGAGCGCGCCCGGCTGCTGGCGGTCGAGTCGTACGACGTGGCGCTCGACCTGACCGAGGGAGACGAGCGCTTCGAGAGCGTCACGAAGGTCCGCTTCACCAGCACCGCTCCTGGGGCGTCCACCTTCATCGACCTGCACGGCGCCGACGTCAAGCGGGTCACGCTCAACGGCGAGGACCTCGACGTGTCGGCCTACGACGCCGAGCGCGGGCGCTTCCCGCTGCCGTCGCTGGCCGAGAGCAACGAGCTGGTCATCGACGCCGACTGCACCTACATGCGTACCGGCGAAGGGCTCCACCGCTTCGTCGACCCGGTGGACCAGAAGGTCTACCTGCACAGCCAGTTCGAGACGGCCGACGCGCACCGCATGTACGCGTGCTTCGACCAGCCCGACCTCAAGGCGGCCTTCAAGCTCACCGTGGTGGCCCCCGCCGACTGGGAGGTCGTCTCCAACGCGGCCGTCGAGACGGTGACCGACCTGCCCGAGCACAAGGGCAGGCACGGCACGGCGCGGGCGGCCAAGCGATGGGAGTTCCCGCCCACCCCGGTCATCTCCACCTACATCACCGCACTGGTGGCCGGGCCGTACCACAAGGTGACCTCCGAGCACGACGGCATCCCGCTCGGCGTCTACTGCCGCGCCTCACTGGCCGAGCACCTCGACGCCGACAACATCCTCGAGATCACCCGGCAGGGCTTCGACTTCTTCCACCGCGTCTTCGGCGTGCGCTACCCGTTCGGCAAGTACGACCAGCTCTTCGTGCCCGAGTTCAACGCGGGCGCGATGGAGAACGCGGGCTGCGTGACGTTCCTGGAGGACTACGTCTTCCGCTCCCGCGTCACCGACGCCCTGGTCGAGCGGCGGGCCGAGACGATCCTGCACGAGATGGCCCACATGTGGTTCGGCGACCTCGTCACCATGCGCTGGTGGGACGACCTGTGGCTCAACGAGTCGTTCGCCACCTACATGTCGGTGCTCGCCCAGGCCGAGGCCACCCGGTGGGGCGGCGGCGCGTGGACGACGTTCGCGAACGTGGAGAAGGCCTGGGCCTACCGCCAGGACCAGCTCCCCTCCACCCACCCCATCTCCGCCGACATCCCCGACATGCAGGCGGTCGAGGTCAACTTCGACGGCATCACGTACGCCAAGGGCGCCTCCGTGCTCAAGCAGCTCGTCGCGTACGTGGGGCTGGACAACTTCCTGGCCGGCGTGCGCGACTACTTCGCCCAGCACGCCTGGGGCAACACCGAGCTGAAGGACCTGCTCGACGCCCTGGAGCGCACCTCCGGGCGCGACCTGTCGGCCTGGTCGAAGGAGTGGCTGGAGACCTCCTGGGTCAACACGCTGCGGCCGGAGTTCGAGGTGTCCGACGGCCGCTTCACCTCGTTCGAGGTGCTGCAGGAGGCCCCCGCCGACTACCCGACGCTGCGCTCGCACCGCATCGCGATCGGCCTGTACTCGCTGGCCGACGGCAAGCTGACCAGGACCAAGCGGGTCGAGCTCGACGTGGTCGGCGCGCGTACGAAGGTGGCCGAGCTGGTCGGCGCCGAGCAGCCCGACCTGGTGCTGCTCAACGACGACGACCTGACGTACGCCAAGATCCGCCTCGACGAGCGCTCCCTGCGCACGCTGGTGGACGGCGGCATCGCGAAGTTCACCGAGTCGCTGCCGCGCGCCCTGTGCTGGTCGGCGGCCTGGGACATGACCCGCGACGGCGAGATGTCCACCCGCGACTACGTCAGGCTCGTCGTCTCCGGCGCCGCCACGGTCGGCGACATCACGGTCCTGCAGGCGGTGCTGCGCCAGGCCCGCCAGGCCGTGCAGCAGTACGCCGACCCGGCCTGGCGCGCGGAGGGCCTGGCGCTGCTGGCATCCGAGCTGCGCAAGCTGATCGCCGCCGCCGAGCCCGGCTCGGACCACCAGCTCGCGTTCGTGCAGGCGTTCGCCGCCGTCGCCACCTCGCCCGCCGACCTCGACATGATCCAGGACATTCTCGACGGCACCTCGGTGCCCGAGGGCCTGGCCGTCGACACCGACCTGCGCTGGACGCTGCTGCAGGCGCTGGTCTCCGGCGGCCGGCGCGGCGAGTCCGACATCGAGGCCGAGCTGCGCCGCGACCCCACCGCCACCGGCGAGCGCTCGGCCGCCACCTGCCGGGCCGCCATCCCGACCGCCGAGGCCAAGGCGGCGGCGTGGGAGCGCATCGTGAGCGGCACGCTGGCCAACCACATCGCCAGGGCCACCATCGCGGGCTTCCAGGACCCGCACCACGTGGAGCTGCTCGCGCCGTACCGGGAGAAGTACTTCGCCGAGGTCGGGCGCATCTACAAGGAGTGGACGTTCGACCAGGCCTCGACGTTCGCCACGGGCTGCTTCCCCGCGCTGCTCATCGAGCCGGCCACGGTCGAGGCCGCCCAGCGCTTCATCGACGACGCCCAGCCGCCGCAGGCGCTGCGCCGGCTCGTCCTGGAGGGCGCCGACGGCGTCAGCCGGGCCCTGCGCAACCGGGAGAAGGACGCCGCCTCGGCCTGAACCGGGTCTCATCGCCGTAGCCGGTAGGTCTCGGTGACCTACCGGCTACCGCGAGTTGGCGGTGTCGCCGCGGCGGCGATGTTAGCCTCGAACAGTGCTAGGCCCGGGGACCTCCCTCAACGACCGCTACGTACTCGGCGACCGCCTCGGCGGAGGCGGCATGGGCGAGGTCTGGCGTGCCGACGACACCGTGCTCGGCCGCACGGTCGCGGTCAAGGTGCTGATGCCGGCCCTCAGCGAGGACCCGACCTTCATCCAGCGCTTCCAGAACGAGGCCAGGGCCATGGCCACCCTGCGCCACCCCGGCGTCGTCGACGTCTACGACTACGGCGTCTGCGAGATCGACGGCCGGCGGGTCAGCTTCCTGGTGATGGCGTACGTCGAGGGCGAGTCGCTCGACCGCGTGCTGCGGCGCGGGCCGCTCGGCGTCGAGGCCACCATGCGGCTGGTCGCGGAGGTCGCCGACGCGCTCGCCGCCGCCCACGCCCAGGGCATCGTCCACCGCGACGTCAAACCGGCCAACCTCATGGTCAGGGCCGGCGGCGGTGTCGTGCTCACCGACTTCGGCATCGCCCACTCGGCATCGGCGGGCAACCTCACCGCCACCGGCACCATGCTCTGCTCGGCCGGCTACTGCGCGCCCGAGATGGCCACCGCCAGCGACGTCACGCCCGCCGTCGACATCTACGCGCTCGGCGTGGTGGCGTACGAGTGCCTGAGCGGGCAGCTGCCCTTCCAGGGCGACACCCCCGTACAGATCATCTTCAAGCACCTCAACGCGCCCGTGCCGCGGCTGCCCGACAGCGTGCCGCCGGGGCCGCGCCAGGTCGTCGCCAGGGCGCTGGAGAAGTCGCCCGAGGCGCGCTGGCAGTCCGCGCCGCAGATGGCCGAGGCGGCGCGCAGGGCGCTCAGCGCGCCCCGCGAGCTGCCCGCGCCGCGGCGGCGCGGCAAGGCGCTGCGGGCCGGGGTCACCATGGCCGTCGCCGTGCTCGTGACCGCCGTCATGGCCGGATGGGTGTGGTGGCATCCCGCCGAGCCGACCAGCGGCGGCGCGACCGTCTCGCCGCCCACCTTCTTCGGCACGCCCGACGGCATCGAGCCGCCCACGCCGACGGCCGCACCCTCCAGGCGGCCCACGACTCAGGCGGTCAAGCGCTCGCCCACGCCCAAGGCGACGACGACGTCCACCACCACGGAGCCGGCCTCGCCCACCGCCACGCGGCCGAGCGTGGAGCCCACCACCCCGATCCGTACGCCGACGTCGCAGCCCTCCACGCCCGCGGAGCCGGAGCCCGAGCCGGAGCCCTCGGAGGAGCAGCCGACGCTGACGCCGGGGCCGGAGGAGCCCACCTCGGAGCCGTCGGCCGGCAGGCCGCCGGGCAAGATCCAGTGCATCCGCGCCCCGTGCCCCTGACCTCCTTCCGCTGAGAGCGGCGCCTGCCCCGTGACCCGGCGGGGCGGGCCCGCTGCTTCCCCGGCGGGGCCACGGTGCTTGTTGCTCCTGGGGCGAGATCCGGCGGAGGTTGCGCCTTTCGTCCGGCACCGCCCTGCCTGCTGTGCGGCGCGGGGGTGAATTCGTCCGGTCCCGCCCTTCCGGCTGTGCGGCGCCGGGGTGCATGCCGGGGTGAATAGTGTGTGAGGAGTCCATGTCCGTAATCGTCGGCCGATCGTGAGAAAGTCGTCAGGTGGACTCGACTCGTGACCTGCTCATCGCCCTCGCCCGCCGTTACGCCTTCGCCGATCTCGGCGCGCTCGTGCCCGACGTGGAGATCGCGGACGTGTGCGAGTTCGGGCAGCGGTTGCTCTCGCTCGACGCCGAGGACTTCGCGGCCGAGGCCCGTGCGGTGCCCGCCGACCTGCGGCGGCAGGCCCGCGCGTGCCACATGCCGCAGACCCCGCGCCAGCAGCCGCGCGGTGCCCTGGAGTCGCTGCGGCCCGCGTACGGGCTGCTGCTCGAGGTCATCGCGGCCCGGTGGGACCGGCGCGAGCTCAGCCCGATGATCGCGGCCGTGCACATCGCCAGCGAGTACCTGCCGCTGCTGGCGTTCGAGCCGCAGCTCGGCCACGCCGGGGACCCGGCGAAGTGGCCGGAGGGGCTGAGCGCGGTCGGGAGCAGATTCGGGGTGATCGGGGATCGGGAGTGCGATCACACCAAGTCCGAGCAGTCCGCCACGAACCGTACGCTGCGCGTGTCGGTGGAGCCCGCCGAGGGGTGGCGGGCGTACTTCGACCGGCAGCACAGCCAGGTGGCGGGGGCGCTGGCGGTGTGCGTGGCCACCTGCCGCAACCCCTGCACGGCGATGGATTGGATCGACCCCGAGGCGCGCGCCGGCCTGGAGACGCGGGCCCGTACGGCGCTGGCCTTCGCCGAGACCCCGCTCGTACGGCTGCGCCACGCGGCGCCGGTGGGCCACGGGTTCGGGGTGCCGTCACCCGAGGAGGTGCTGGACGCCTGGGAGCGCAGCCGGGCCACGCTGGACAAGAACGCCGTGGGCGCGGCGGCGCTGAAGGACGACGGATTCCCGCTGCCGGGGCTGCCGTCGCTGTTCTCGGCGATCGCGGACGCGCCGATCGCGCCCTCGACGCTGCTCGAGGGCGTCAGCAAGCACATCGTCACCCTCCTCGAACGCCTCTGACGTCCCTCTCCTCGCCGCGCTTCCGGCCGCCCGATGAGGACCCGTCCGGCGCCCGCGGTTCGCGGCGGCCCCCGGCGCGTCAGCGGCGGGCGGTGGCCTGCTCGGCCAGGGCGGCGATGCCGTACAGCAGGCCGCCGGCGATGTCGCCCACGCTGAACGCGGTGGCCATCGACATCGCGACGAGGCGGCAGGCGGCGTCGCTGAGCCGCCGCCTGGCGTTCTCGCCGGTGACGATCTCCAGGCCGCGCCCCGCCGGGTCGACGAAGATGACCACGGCATCCGGGGCCTCGGGGCCGAGCGCGGCGTGCAGGCGTTCGGCGAAGTGGCGGCGCGCGCCGACGGGTTCACCCAGGTAGAGACCGAAGCGCAGGCCGCTGCGGCGCTCGGCGGCGTGCAGCGCCTGCCTGATGTCGTCCGCCTGCGCGGCGGTCAGCCCCCGCATCGCCGCCTCACCAGCCCGCCGAGGCGCCGCCGACGCGGCCGCTCGGCTCCGCGGTCTCGGCGAGTGCGCGCCAGTCGTGCTCGGGCGTCTCGGCCCACTGCGGCACCCGGTCGGCCAGCACCACGCCGGAGGTGCTCACTCCCCGTTCGCTCCTTTCCGGGCCGCCCAGCCAGATCGGGCCGGAGCCGCCGGGGCGGGGCCCGCCGCGTCCGGACAGCAGGACGAGCAGGCTGATCAGGACGAACAGCCCCAGGGACACCCCGATGAGGAAGAGCAGGATCTCTGCCGCGCTGTTCATGTCAAGACCGTAAACCGCGCCGTTGAGTCCGGCCAGACCCGGCGCGGGTGTCTCACCAGATCGGTGGCCGCCGGTCGCCCCAGAAGCCGCCCCTGGCCGCCTCGACCTGGGCCGACAGGGAGATCAGCAGGCCCTCGCCGCCGACCCGGCCGGCCAGCATGACGCCGATGGGCAGCCCGTCGGCGCTCCAGTGGAGCGGGAGGTTCACGGCGGGCTGGCCGGTGACGTTGCAGATGGCGGGGAAGGCGGCGAAGCGTTTCATTCGCTCGAACGTCTCCTCCGGGTCGTCCACGTCCTCGAACCAGCCGACGGGGCGCGGCGGCTGGGTGACGGTCGGCGTGAGGACGGCGTCGTAGGCGTTCGTGAGCTCCAGGGCGGCTCGGGTGGCGAGCTGGAGCCGGGCCTGCGCCTGGAGGAAGTCCGGCGCGCTGATGGCCTGGCCGCGCTCGCGCAGCCGGCGGGTGAGCGGCCGCAGCAGATGCTCGCTCTCCTCCGCAACGGGGTGCATGCAGGCGAAGGCGTACCAGAGGGTGACGAACGCGGGCACCAGATCGGAGCCGAAGGGCCGGGGGATGTCGACGACGTCATGGCCGAGGCCGGCGAGGGTCTTCGCGGCCTCCTCGTACGCGAGCAGCACCTCGGGATGGACCTCCGCATCCGGCACGACGGGATCGGCGTAGCGGGCGATGCGCAGCCGCCCGGGGTCGCGGCCCGCGCACTCCAGGAACGTCCCCTCGTGCGGCGGCGCCAGGTAGAGGTCGCCGGGCACGTTGTGCGCCATGACGTCGAGCAGGGCGGCGGCGTCGGCGACGGTCCTCGCGATGGGGCCGTTGGTGGACAGCCCGGCCAGGTCGGGGACGATCGGGGCGAAGCTGATGCGGCCGCGCGTGGGTTTGATGCCGTACAGGCCGCAGACGGAGGCGGGGATGCGGATCGAGCCGGCGCCGTCGCTGCCCTGCGCGACGGGGGCGAGCCCGGCGGCCACGGCCGCGGCCGCTCCCCCGCTGGAGCCGCCCGCCGACGTGCGCGGGTCCCACGGGGAGCGGGCGGGCGGCCCGACGGCGGTCTCGGTGTAGCAGGGCAGGCCGAACTCGGGGGTGGCGGTCTTGCCGAGCATGATCGTGCCGGCCTCGCGCAGGCGTACGACGACGGTGTCGTCCACGGGCGCCACGAAGTCACGGTAGGTGGCCGAGCCGAAACCGATCGGCACGCCCTTCACCAGGTTAAGATCTTTCACCGGGACGGGCACTCCGGCCAGCGGTCCGTCGGGCAGCGCACGCTCCAGGCGTCGTGCCTGGTCGAGCGCCTGTTCGCCGGTCACGGTCACGTACGCTCCGATGTCCGGGTCGATGCGTTCGATCCGGTCGAGGTAGTGGCGCGTGAGCTCGACGGGCGAGATGTCACGCGAACGGATGGAGCGGGCTTGATCGAGCGCGGAGAGCTCGTGGAGTTCAGGCACGTTCGGGCCCCTCGGGCATCTCTAGAGAAGAACAGAAGACATACCCCGAAAACCTGCGTGGAACACGATGAGCCGGGCCATAAAACTATGGACGCGGCAACACTAGGAATCGATCGAAACCCCGGGCTACGGTGAGTTGCGTGGACTCCGACAACCAGCGTGAAGACGGTCACAACACCTCGCCCATCTGGGTGAGCGACCGGCCAGAGAGCAGCGAGCAGACCTCCGCTGCGAAGCCTTCGGCGCCCACTTCCACGTACGCGCCGGTCGAGCGCGCGTCCGTGCTCGACCTCCTGCAGCAGCCACGGGTCCGCCGCCTGCGCAACCGCGTCCTGCTGGGCGTGGCCGTCGCCGTCGTGGTGGGCTTCCTCGTGCGCGACTGGCGGATCGGCGTGACCGCCGGCGTCATCGCGGCCATCGCGGAGGCGATCTACCGCTCGCGGTCCAACTCGTCCGTGCCCGCGTGGCGGCGCACGTCGGTGGCCGAGCGACGCACCGAAGCGCAGCTGCGCAGGCTCGAACGCAACGGCTACCGCACCCTGCACGCCCGCGCGATTCCGGGCAGCGAGGCGCAGATCGACCATCTGGTGGTGGGTCCCACGGGCGTCTACGCGGTCGACTCCGAGAAGTGGGATCGCCGTCTGCCCGTACGCGTGCAGATGGGCAAGAAGCTCTTCCACGGCCCCTTCGACATGAAGGACCGGCTCTCCGAGGCCAAGTGGGAGGCGTCCGAGGCCAGCAAGCTGATCAGCGAGAAGCTCGGCCATGAGATCTCGGTCGTGCCGTCGCTGGCCATCTACGGCCCCGCGGTCCCGTGGAAGATCATGACCATTCGCGACGTGGACGTCTACGAGGGCCACCGGGCCCGCAAGTGGATCACCAAGCGCGAGCGGGCGCTGACCGCCGCCGAGATCGACCGCATCTACGAGATCGCCGCGCAGGTGCTGCCCCCACGCTACGGCGAGGACTGACCCGCCTTTCCGACGTCGCCGGCCGCCCGCCTCGCGCTCCGAGGCGGGCGGCCGCTTTTCTGCCCGTCTTCGGCGGTGTCCGCCGGTCCGCAGGGCACGATCGGGTAACGGCTGTCCGGCGTCTGGACAGTCGTCTCATTTACCGGGCGGTGGTCGTACCATGTGAAGACTCACTAAGCGATGGGAGAAGCGCCAATGCCCGCCCTCAGGTCACGTACAGTCACCCACGGCAGGAACATGGCCGGTGCCCGGGCCCTGCTCCGGGCGACCGGCGTAGCCGGGAGCGATTTCGGCAAGCCCATCATCGCGGTGGCCAATAGTTTCACGCAGTTCGTCCCTGGTCATGTGCATCTGCGCGAGGTGGGCGATGTGGTGTCCGCGGCGATCAGGGCGGCCGGGGCGATCCCCCGCGAGTTCAACACGATCGCGGTCGACGACGGCATCGCCATGGGCCACGGCGGCATGCTCTACTCGCTGCCGTCGCGCGAGCTGATCGCCGACGCCGTTGAATACATGGTCAACGCCCACTGTGCCGACGCGCTGATCTGTGTCTCCAACTGTGACAAGATCACGCCGGGCATGCTGCTCGCGGCATTCCGGCTGAACATCCCGACGATCTTCGTCTCGGGTGGCCCCATGGAGGCCGGCAAGACGCCCGGCAGGAAGCTCGACCTGATCGACCCCATGATCGCCTCCGCCGACGACTCGGTCTCCGACGCCGAGCTGCTGCAGATGGAGGAGAACGCCTGCCCGACCTGCGGCTCGTGCTCCGGCATGTTCACCGCCAACTCCATGAACTGCCTGACCGAGGCCATCGGCCTGGCACTGCCCGGCAACGGCACCATCCTGGCCACCCACAAGGCCCGCAAGCAGCTCTTCGAGGACGCCGGCAGGAAGCTCGTCGAGATCACCCGCCGCTACTACGAAGACGGCGACGAGTCGGTGCTGCCGCGCTCCATCGCCACCCGCGAGGCGTTCGAGAACGCGATGGCCCTCGACGTCGCCATGGGCGGCTCGACCAACACGATCCTCCACCTGCTGGCCGCCGCCCGCGAGGCGCAGGTCGACTTCGGGCTCAAGGAGATCAACGAGCTTTCGCTGCGGGTGCCGTGCCTGTGCAAGGTCGCCCCCGCCACCGCGAAGTACCACGTCGAGGACGTCCACCGCGCCGGCGGCATCCCCGCCATCCTGGGCGAGCTCGACCGGGCCGGGCTGATCCACCGCGACGTGCACACCGTCGCCGGCGGCACCCTCGGCGACGTGCTGGCCGCCTGGGACGTCCGCTCGCCCTCCGTCAAGCCCGAGGCCGTCGAGCTGTGGCACGCCGCGCCCGGCAACGTCCGCACCGTCAAGGCGTACTCCCAGGACAACCGCTGGGACACCCTCGACCTCGACCGCGAGAACGGCTGCATCCGCGACATCGAGCACGCCTACACCGCCGACGGCGGCCTCGCCGTCCTGTACGGCAACATCGCCCGCGACGGCGCCGTGGTGAAGACCGCCGGCGTGGACGAGTCGATCTGGAAGTTCAGCGGCCCCGCCGTGGTCTTCGAGTCGCAGGAGCAGGCCGTCGACGGCATCCTCGGCGGCCGGGTCAAGGCCGGCGACGTGGTCATCGTCCGGTACGAAGGCCCCAAGGGCGGCCCCGGCATGCAGGAGATGCTCTACCCGACGTCCTTCCTCAAGGGCAAGGGCCTGGGCAAGGCGTGCGCGCTGATCACCGACGGGCGCTTCTCCGGCGGCACCTCCGGCCTGTCCATCGGCCACGCCTCCCCCGAGGCGGCCGAGGGCGGGGCGATCGCCCTGATCGAGGACGGCGACATCATCGACATCGACATCCCCAACCGGACCCTGGAGCTGCGCGTCTCCGACGACGAGCTGGCGCGGCGGCGCGAGCGGCTGCTGGCCGACCTGGGCGGCTACCGTCCGCGCGACCGCAACCGGCCGGTGAGCGCGGCGCTGCAGGCGTACGCGGCGATGACGACGTCCGCCTCCACGGGCGCCTCCCGCGACCTCTCCCAGCTCGCCCGCTGACCTCCGCCTGAAGAGCCCTCGCCGAAGTGCGGCGAGGGCTCTTCCGCGTACGCGCATACGCAGCGAATCACCCCGCCCACCCTCATCCCGCCCGCCCCGCCGGGCAACGGCCACGAGACCGACCATCGCCTCCGGCAGGAACGGCGACCAGCGCCCATCGCCTTTCCATCCACCGCCCCGCTGCACCTCCGGCAGAAACGACCACCCGCCCCGCCTGCCGACCATCACCTCCCGGTCCACCGTCCTGCTGTGCCCCTGGGCTGGGTCGGCCACCAGCGTCGGCAGAATGCGACCACCAGCGTCGGCAGAATGCGACACGCGAGCTCGCGCAGCTCGACGGCGGCGGCGCGCAACACCTCCATCGGCTCGCCCGGCACAGAGAACGGCGCAACGGAGACCCGCCCAGGGCGAGCGCGACGGCACAGTGGAGACACAGGCCGGAGCGGGGCGGCGGTCCGACGGCTGGGTGCCGCGGTGGAGACGCAACGGCGCGGTGGTGTTGTGAAGGGCGGGGATGCTCCACGTGGAGGGCGGGGATGCTCCGCCACGGGGCTGTCCTTCCGGACAGACTTTCGAAAACTGTCGGTGGCCATCTCTATTGTGAGGGTATGACGACAGTCGTGAAGCACGATTCCCGTCCGCTGACGACCGCCGAGATCGCCGCCCTCGCCCTTTCCCTCGCCCACCTCGGCGCGGGGCCGCAGGCCGTCACCGCACGGCGTGGCCTGCAGCACGCCTTCCAGCACCTCGACCTCGACGACGACGTCATCGCCACCACGCTCACGACCCTCACCGAGCCGCTGCCCGTCGACGTCGCCGCGCGGGCCAGGCTCATGGCCGACGCCATCACCAGCCGGCTCAACGTCCGGCTCCACTACCGCGACGCCTCCGGCCACGTCACCGTCCGTGACGTGGAGCCGGTGACGTGCCTGGTGCACCGCGAATACTGGTACCTGGTCGGTGTGTGCAGGATGCGCCGGGCGATCAGGGCGTTCAGGTTCGACCGGATCATCGCGGTCGAGCCGACGCTGACACCGTCCAGGCCCCACCTCGCCGACCGCTTCCTGCCGTTCCAGCGCCGCAAGCGGCGCGCCTCCAACGCCGCGTAACGCGCGACCACCCCGAGCGCAGCGCCCGACCCTGTCCGGGTGCTGCGCCCGCCCCTCCGAGCGCAGAGCCCCAGCCGTCCATGCACAACTCTGCCCCGCCGACCGCGGCTCCCGAACCGGCCAGGCGGAGGGACCGAAGCACCCCCGGCGCAGAGTCCCAGCCGACCACGCACAACCCTCCCCGACCGCGCGCGGCTCCCGAACCGGTCGGGTGGAGGGACCGAAGCACGCCGAGTGCAGTGCCCGAGCCGACCATGCGGAGCCCTCACCCGAGCAGAGTGCGGCTCCCAGTCCGGTAGGGCGCAGAGCCCGAACCAGACCGAGCACGACTCCCAAGCCGGCCGAGCACAGAACCCGAACCAGACCGAGCACGACTCCCAAGCCGGCCGGGCACAGAACCCGAACCAGCGGAGTTCCCAGTCCGGCCGGGCGTAGGGTCCGAGCCAGATGAGTGTGGGTCCCGAATCGGCCGGGTGCAGAGCCTGTTCCGCCTGGGGCTGCGCGAGTTCTGGCCGGCGTTTGACCTGCGGTGTCCCGGCCGTTGGGGTGGCGGCTGGCAGGCTCCCGCACATGCGCGTACGGGAGCTGTCGCTGTTCGCCGCTCTGCTGCTCGCTCTCCCCGGCGGTGCCGGGACCAAGGAGGCGGCGCCGCCCCCGAGCCGCGCCGTCCAGCAGGCGCCGGAGGGGGCCGAGAGCGCGCCGCCCGCCGACGTGTGGCGGAGCCTCGACCGGCGGCTTGACCGCTATCTGCGCGGGCGTCCGGGCCGGGCGGCGCTGGCCGTCCACGACCGCACCACGGGCAGACGTTACGCCTTCCGGGAGCGCGCCTCGTTCCTGCTGGCCAGCGTGGCCAAGGTGGACGTGCTGCTGGCGTTCCTGATGCGGGCGGGGCAGCGGCCGCTCAGCGCGTACGAGCGGCGCCTGGTCTCGCAGATGATCCGGCGGAGCGACAACCACTGCGCCCGCGAGCTGTACGCGGAGGTCGGCGGCGCGCACGGCCTGGCGCGCACGCTGCGCAGGCTGGGCGTGCGGCACGTCGAACCGGGCGCGGCCACGGAGGTGGGCTATACCCGCAGCCGGGCGCCGGACCAGGTGGAGGTGCTGGAGCGGCTGCTGGTGCCCGGGGGGCCGCTGGCCGACCGGGCGCGTCGCTACGCGATGGAGCTGATGTCGTCGGTGGAGCCGTCACAGGCGTGGGGCGTCAGCGCGGCGGCGGCGGGCGGCCAGGTGGCGCTCAAGAACGGCTGGCTGCCCGCCGAGCAGCACGGCGGCCTGTGGACGGTCAACAGCGTGGGCCGGGTGATCGTCGCCGGTCACGACCTCGTCATCGCCGTGCTGTCGGAGCGCAGCCCCACCATGGAGGCGGGCGTCGCGACGGTCGAGCGGATGGCGAGGATGGCGGTCGCCGCCGCCACGGGCCGGTCGGCAGACCACCACGGCGCCCGGCCGGAGGACGACGGTGGTCGGCTAGGAGGCGCAGCAGCCGCCACCGCAGCAGCCGCCGCCCGCTCGGGGCGCGGCGGCGCTGCCGGTCATCGCGACCGTGGACAGCAGCTTCACCGTGTCGTCGTGGCCCTCAGGGCAGACGGCCGGGGCGTCGGAGGCCGACATCGGACGGGACACCTCGAAGGTGGAGCCGCAGGCGCGGCATCTGAAGTCGTAACGCGGCATGCAGCCATGGTAACCGCGTCAGGCGTACGTGACATGGGCGTAGTCGCCGACCGGTTCGTAGCCGATGGCCTGGTAGATGGCGTTGCTGGTGGGGTTGCCGAGGTCGGCGAAGAGCACGACCTCGGCCCCGCGCTCGTCCCGCCCCGTACGGCTGGCGTACGCCGTGACGGCGGCCCCGTAGCCGCGTCTGCGGCGTGACGGCGGCGTGTAGACGGGCCCGATGCGGCACACCCCGCCGCAGGCGGGCGAGAGCGCGGCCATGGCGACGGGGGCGCCGCCGGCCTCCCACACGAACAGCTCCCTGCCGGCCAGCCGCCTGGCGACCCGTTCGACCTCGTCGCCCTCGCCCATGCCGACCTCTTCGCCGAAGGCGTGATACCAGCTCACGAGCAGCGGGAAGTCGCCGGGCACACAGGGACGGCCCCGGCCGGCGACGTCGGGCGCGGTGAGCGTGCCGAGGCGGTAGAGCCGCTCGGAAACCACCCGCTTGGGCGCGCCGAGGAGCCGGGTGACCTCGGCGGTCACCTCCAGCGGGCCGACGGCCGTGGGCAGGTCGCCGCCGAACCCGGCCACCAGCGGGGCGACCGCCTCGACGGGCACCGCGAAGAGCCCGGCGGGGTGCGGCGGCGTGTGGAAGACCGCGCCGCGCACCTCACCGCCGACCGTCCACCAGCCGAAGCGGGCGCTCTTGGCGGGCATGCCCGCGCGCAGAGCGGCCAGCACCGTGAGCGCGACGGTGTTGCGGACCGGGTCGCCGAGCAGGAACGGCTCGGCGACCGCGGCGTACTCCTCGACGTCCGAGGTGAAGGTCCACATGCCTGACCATGCTGTCAGGCGCGGCCCTCACCCTCAATGTGGTGTTGTGCCGGACTTCATGCGGCGGCTTCCAAGTACGGCGCCCATTGCGGGTCGCCGATGGTGGAGGCGCCGATGAGCCGCCAGTGGGCGCCCCTCGGCACCGCGGGGCGCACGCGCAGCGTCCACCCCAGCTCCTCCAGGTACTTGTCGGCCTTCCTGTGGTTGCACGTGGTGCACGAGGCGACGCAGTTCTCCCACGTGTGGGTGCCGCCGCGCGACCGGGGGATCACGTGGTCTATCGTCTCGGCCTTCTGCCCGCAGTAGGCGCAGCGGTAGTCGTCGCGCCGCATGAGGGCGGCCCTGGTCAGCGGAATGCGGGAACGGTAGGGGATGCGGACATATCTGCGGAGCCTGATCACCGAGGGCACGTCGAGCGTGCGGCTCGCGGAGCGCAGCACCGCGCCGCGGCCGTCGCGGTGGACGACCTCGGCCTTGTCCCGCAGCACCAGGACGATCGCCCGGTGCAGCGACAAGGTGGTCAAGGGCTCGTAGGTGGCGTTGAGCAGCAGGACCTGGCGCATTATCGGGCCTTTCCGTACTGCGCGCGTATCAAGGGGGACATGCCGCGGCATGTCCCGGCTATCGACCCCTCCTGGGGCACTCGTGCTTCCGTCACAGTGGACCTCCGCCGGACGGCCCGACGGGTGGTCACCACGGCACCGTCCTGTCACCCAGTTTGGCGTTTGCACCGCGGTCCCCGCCACCCCAAAAAATCTCACCCTGGAATGACCAGTGGGACTCACGGTACGTTTTATGCCCGCTCGACCAGCACTTTACGCATGCCCGTTGGCAGTAGGGTTCGGTCCATGACGCGAGAGCCGTACCCGAGCGCACGCCGCGAAGACACCGTCGACATCCTGCACGGAACCCCTGTCCCCGACCCGTACCGCTGGCTCGAGGACCCGGACGGCCCCGAGACCAAGGAGTGGCTGAACGCGCAGGCCGAGCTGTACGCCAGGGAGCGGGGCGAGCAGCGCTTCAAGGACCGCATCGCCGAGCTGCTCAAGTCGGGCTCGGTGGGGGTGCCGGCCTGGCGCGGCGATCGCTACTTCTTCTCCCGGCGTACGCCGGACAAGGAGCACGCCGTCTACTACGTGGTCGAGCCGGACGGCACCGAGCGCGCCCTGATCGACCCGACGGCGATCGATCCGTCGGGGCTGACCACGCTCGACGCGGTGCAGCCCGACAAGGAGGGGCGGCTGCTCGCCTACCAGCTCTCGGTGGGCGGCGACGAGGAGTCGGTCCTGTACGTCATGGACGTCGCCACGGGCGAGCGCGTGGAGGGCCCGATCGACCGCTGCCGCTACTCCCCCGTGGCCTGGCTGCCGGGCGGCGAGGCGTTCTACTACGTGCGCCGGCTGCCCGAGACCGAGGTGCCGGAGGACGAGCGGCAGTTCCACCGCCGCGTCTACCTGCACCGCGTGGGCACCTCCACCGAGGACGACGTGATGATCTTCGGGCAGGGCCTGAAGATGACCAACTACTACGGCGTCTCGGTCTCCCGCGACGGCCGCTGGCTGCAGATCTCGGCGTCCGAGGGCACCGCGCCGCGCAACGACCTGTGGGTCGCCGACCTGACCGCATCGCCGATCGACCGGCCCGAGCTGCGGGTCGTGCAGGAGGGCGTGGACGCGCAGACCGGGCTGGTGTTCGGCCGCGACGGCAGGCTGTACATCTACACCGACCGCGACGCGCGGCGGGGCCGGGTGTGCGTCACCGACCCGTCCGAGCCGGGCTACGAGAGCTGGCGCGACCTGATCCCCGAGGACCCCGAGGCGGTGCTGTCCGACTTCGCGATCCTTGACGACCTGGAGCGCCCGGTCATGCTGGTGGGCTGGACCCGCCACGCGATCAGCGAGATCACCGTGCACGACCTGGCGACCGGCGAGCGCATCGGCGAGGTGCCGACGCCGGGGCTCGGCACGATCGGCGGCATCGCCGAGCGTCCCGAGGGCGGCTACGAGGCGTGGTTCGGCTACACCGACAACACCACCCCGCCCACCGTGCAGCGCTACGACGCGCGGACGGGCGAGACCACGCTGTGGGCGGCCTCGCCGGGCGTGGTGGAGGTGCCGCCGGTCCGCACGGAGCAGGTGGTCTACCGCTCGAAGGACGGCACCGACGTCCGCATGCTGATCATCTCGCCGGCGGGCGAGGCGTCCGGCCCGCGGCCCACCATCCTGTACGGCTACGGCGGCTTCGGCCTGTCGATGACCCCCGGCTACTCCGCCTCGATCCTGGCCTGGGTGGAGGCCGGCGGCGTCTACGCCATCGCCAACCTGCGCGGCGGCGGCGAAGAGGGCGAGGAGTGGCACCGCGCGGGCATGCTGGCCGACAAGCAGAACGTGTTCGACGACTTCCACGCCGCCGCCGAGCACCTCATCGCCACCGGCGTGACCACGCGGGAGCAGCTCGGCATCTCCGGCGGCTCCAACGGCGGCCTGCTGGTGGGGGCGGCGCTGACGCAGCGTCCCGAGCTGTATGCGGCCGTGGTCTGCTCGGCGCCACTGCTCGACATGATCAGGTACGAGAAGTTCGGCCTCGGCGCCACCTGGAACGTCGAGTACGGCTCGGCCGACGACCCGGAGCAGTTCCAGTGGCTGTGGGGTTACTCCCCCTACCACCACGTCAAGGAGGGGGTGGCGTATCCGGCGACGCTGTTCACGGTCTTCCAGTCCGACACGCGGGTTCACCCGCTGCACGCCTGGAAGATGTGCGCGGCGCTGCAGCACGCCTCGTCCTCGGGCAAGCCGGTGCTGCTGCGCAACGAGGCCGAGGTGGGTCACGGTGCGCGCGCGGTCAGCAGGTCGGCCGATCTGTGGGCTGACACGCTGACGTTCCTCGCCCGGCACACCGGGCTCTAGGAAACGCCCGTCCAGCCGTACCTAGCGCGGGAAGACGATCGTCTTGTGGCCGTCGAGCAGCACCCGCTGCTCGGCGTGCCACTTGACCGCCCTGGCCAGCGTCAGGCACTCGACGTCGCGCCCCATCGCCACCAGGTCCTCGGGCGAGTGGCTGTGGTTGACCCTGACCACCTCCTGCTCGATGATCGGGCCCTCGTCGAGGTCGGCGGTCACGTAGTGGGCGGTCGCGCCGATGAGCTTGACGCCGCGGGCGTGGGCCTGGTGGTAGGGCTTGGCGCCTTTGAACGACGGCAGGAACGAGTGGTGGATGTTGATGGCCCGCCCGGCCAGCTTCTCGCAGAGCTCCTCCGACAGCACCTGCATGTAGCGGGCCAGCACCACCAGATCGACCTGGTAGTGCTCGATCAGCGCCAGCACCTCGGCCTCCTGCTTGGGCTTGGTCTCGGGGGTGACCGGCAGGTGGTGGTAGTCGATGCCGTACGACTGGGTGAGCGGCCGCAGGTCGGGGTGGTTGGAGACGACGGCGACGATCTCGATGCCGAGCGTCCCCGTCCGCACCCGGTAGAGCAGGTCGTTGAGGCAGTGGCCGAACTTGCTCACCATGATCATCACGCGCGGCTTCCTGGCCACGTCGCGGACCGCGAACTCCATCGCGAAGTCGGGCGCGAGCGCGGCGAACGCGGCGTTGAGCTCGTCCTCGCCCAGCGGCGACGAGAACTGCACGCGCATGAAGAAGCGCTGCCCCACCCTGTCGCCGAACTGCTGGCTCTCGATGATGTTGCAACCGTGTCCGGCGAGCAGGCCGGAGACGGCGGCCACGACACCTGGCCGGTCGGGACAGGACAGCGTCAGGATGTATTCGGCGGGGCTGGTCATGCGTTCACTCTCGCGGGCTCGAAGCGGTGGGCCGCCCTGAGCGTCACGACACCTGTCACAACACGCGTCATAACGGCTGGGCGGTCATCGTCGAGGGTACCCGGGAAGCCCTGAGGCAGTGGTGCCGTTGTCTTTCTTCCAGGGTAGTTAAGTCGGTTGAAACCGGTACCGATACGGTAGGTGGCGTGAATTGCCTCGTCGCGGGCTGGCGGGGCGGAGATGGAGCACGTTTCCTTGGACGCCGTCGTACTGATCGTGGTGGCCTGTCTGTTCGCCGTGATCTCAGGGGTCAACGACGGCGGTGCACTGGTCGCGACGGGGCTCAAACTGCCCACCGTGCGGCCGGTGACCGGGGTCGCGGTGCTCGTCGTCGCGGTGGCCACCGTGCCGCTGCTCACCCACCAGGTGGCGCTGACGTTCGTCAACCGGCTGGCCTCGTTCGACGACCCCGGCGGGCGCGCCGCGATGACGATCGCGGTCGTGGCCGCGCTGATCGTGGTGACCGTGCTCAGCGCGAAAGGCCGCCCGACCAGCCTGACGCTGGCCGTCGTCGGCGGGCTCACCGGGGCCGGGCTCGGCTGGGGCCTGCCGGTCTCCGGCGGGTCGGTCGCGCTGGTGCTGGCGTTCGGCATCGCGGCGCCCTTCGTCGGCGGGCTGCTGGCGTGGGTGCTCATCCGGGTGCTCGTCGCCGCCACCACCGCGCGGGGCCTGTGGCGCTGGCACTGGGCCGGGTTCCTGCTGCAGACGCTGGCGTACGCGGCCAACGACGCCCAGAAGATGCTGGCCGTGTTCATGGTCGCGGCCGGCTTCACCGGGGCGCCCGTCCAGTACACGGTGCTGGTCGCGGTGCTGTTCGGCATCGGCACCATGTACGGGCTGCCCAGGGGCGGCCGCACGCTCAGCCGCGAGATCATCGTCTCCCGGCCCCCGCACGGCGTCGCCGCCGAGCTGTCGGCCGGCACGGCCGTGATCGCGTCCGCGGCGGCCGGCATGCCGGTGAGCATGACCCAGGCCATCGCGGGCGCGCTCATCGGCGCGGGCGTCGCGCAGGGCGGCGGCCGGGTCCGCTGGTACGCCGCGAGCAAGATCGTGGCGGCCTGGCTGCTGACGCTGCCGGCCAGCGCGCTCCTGGGATGGGGCCTCGCACTACTGGTGAAGGGATTCGCGGGCGTGAGGCTGTCGTGACGATCTTGTTAGTGGGGGTGCGTACGTGAAACGACTGAGGCGGATCCGGGACCTCATGACCGGGCGCATGGACAGCGCGCTGTCCGAGGCGCTGCTCGGCCAGCTCGAGGCCACGAAGGAGGGCGCGTGGCTGGCCATGGCCATGATCGGCGGTGAGGTCGGCAGAACGGGCGCGCACGAGCAGATGCGCTCGATCGAGCACCTCGGCGACGAGGAGCGGGCCCGCCTCATCGACGAGCTCAAGACCGCCCTCGTCACGCCCATCGACCGCGAGGACCTGTTCCGGCTCTCGCGCTCGATCGACGACGTGCTCGACTCGCTGCGCGACTTCGTCCGCGAGTCCCACCTGTACCGGGTGCCCGACCAGATCCGTTTCACGCCGCTGCTCGACCAGGTCATCGTCGGCATCGACGCCCTGGAGAACGCCGTGCGCAACCTCACCTCCCGGCCCTCCGTGGTGGCGCAGGACGCACTGGAGGCGAAGAAGGCGGGCGGCGCGATCCGGCGCATGTACCAGTACGAGATCTCCCGCATCTTCTCCGGCGAGCTGTCCGCCGAGGCCATGAAGGAGCGCGAGCTGGTGCGGCGGCTGGAGATCGTCGGCATCGCGATCGGCGAGGCGGCCGACGCGATCGCCGACGGCGCCATGAAGCGGTGAACCCGCAGGTAGGATGTTCGACTGAGATGCAACAGAACGTGCGCACCGCGTCGAGCAGGGCCCGCGGGCTCACCCACACCGCGCCCGCCGAGGTCACGCTCCAGGCCGCCCTGGAGGCGCTCGCCGACCCGATCCGCCGCCGTATCGTGCGCGAGCTGGCCGAGGTGCCCGACTGGGAGCGGGCCTGCGGCACGTTCAACCACCTGCCCGTCGCCAAGTCCACGCTCAGCCACCACTTCTCCGTCCTGCGCAACGTCGGGCTGCTCGAACAGCGCGACGAGGGCGCGCGCCGGCTCAACCGGCTGCGCCGCGCCGAATTCGACGAGCGCTTCCCCGGGCTGCTCGCGCTGGTGATCGGCGAGGACGCATGACCGAGGCCCAGGACTCCACCCCCGCGCCCGCGCCGTCTGCCTCGACCGCGACGGCCGGGTGCTCTTGATGCACTGGTACGACCGGATCGCCGGCGCCGACGTCTTCGAGCCGCCGGGCGGCCGGCTCGAACCCGGGGAGAGCCCGCTGGAGGCCGCACGGCGCGAGCCGGCCGAGGAGCTGCCGGAGGGCGTCGACCCGCCGGAGCTCCCGGAGATCATCGAGCGGCTGACGCGGTCTCAGCGGCCGGCCTGACCCGGTCCGGGTTCACCGCTCGCCGTGCCCCAGCTCGGTCATCGTCCGCGTCATGAGGCCGCGCAGCAGCTCGCCCGCCAGCTTCTCGTGCCGGTCCTCCACGGACATGCCGGTGTTGACCCGCTCCCGATAGACCTCGCGCTCGTGCGGATCGGTGTAGGGCAGCGCGGTCATCGCCACGACCACGCTCACCCTCGTGCCCCCTTGCGGCACGACCGCCACCGCGTGCGTGCGCAGGCACGTCTCGTCGGGGCCGCCGTACCAGCCGCACTTGACCGCGGCGTCCGCCCTGCCCACCGCCTGGCGCGCCCCGAACGTCTGCGACTCCGGCACCTTCGCCATCCAGCCGAGCACCGCCTCCGCCACCGGGTCGCCGGTCGCGGCGGCCTGGGCGAGCACCGCGTACGCGGCGGCCACCTCGCCGGCCGCGACCTCGACAGAGCCGAACCGCGACGGGTCGCCATTGGGCGGCGTCCAGCGCACGCCGGTGCGCTCGTACAGGTCGTCGAGGATGACGCGGGGCCCCACCGACAGCCACAGGGCGAGCGTGTCGGCGTTGGACGAGACGACCACCGCGGGCTCGGCGTGCCTGCGCCACCGCTCGGCGTCGCCGATGCGGCCGGCCGTCACCCAGGCGTACAGGGGCTTGAGCAGGGAGGCGCAGCGCAGCCTGGTCAGGCCCGAGCTGACCGCGACCGTGCGGGCGGGCGGCCCGCCGTAGCCGCGCCTGATGCCCGCCGCCTGGGCGCCGGCGCTCTGGTCGAGGTCGTCGAGCAGCTCGTTGAAGCTCACGCCCCAACCGTAGACCCACCGGCCGCCCGCGCCGCGTCATCCGCGCCGGAGACGACGGCGAGGTTCCTCACAGGTCGTACACGGTGAGGGTGATCGCCAGGGCGGCGGGAATCAGCGCGGCGACGCCGGCGATCGCCGCGATCCGCCCGCCGCGCGGGGTCCTGGGCTCCGTCACGTACGCCGCCAGCGCGCCGGCTGCCGCGAACATCGCGCCGGTGGCCACCAGGTGGGCCGGTGCGGACGTCCACGACGGCAGCGGCTCCGCCGCCGCGTGCGCGAGCGTGGACGTCCACGACGGCAAGGGCCCCGCCGCCAGCCTGAACACCGCGTACATCCCGGTCGCGACCAGCGCCACCCGCCGTCCGGGGCGCACGCCCGCCCCGTCCAGCGCGTACGCCGCGACGGCCAGCAGCGCCAGGCTGATGGCGGCGACCACGCCGATGGCCGGGACCAGGCACCCCCAGTCGCCGCACCCGACGCCCGCCCAGGCCAGCCGCATGCTCGCCCACCACCAGGCGCCGAGCGCCCCGCACACCGCCGCACCTCGCCCGATTCGCCGCCCCATGCTCCACATGCTCCCACCGTCCCGCCCGCACCCTGCCCGGGTGGAGCGTGGCAGGAGCTGCGGCAGCGAGCACGGCGCGGCGAGCACGCCGGCCCGGGGCTCAGCGGCCGGTGGACGGCTTCACGAGGTGGTGGCGCGGTGGTCGTCGGCGGTGGCTTCCGGGTGGCGGCCGAGGGCGCGCAGGACGATGGCGCGGTTGGCGTACAGGTCGGGCTGGGGGTCGAGGGCGATGGCCTGGGTGAGGTCGGCCAGCGCGCCTTCGAGGTCGCCGGTCGCGTAGCGCAGGACGCCGCGGTTGCCCCAGGCGGCGGCCAGGTCGGGGGCGTGGTCCACGGCGAGGTCGAGGGCGGTGGCGGCCTCGGGGAAGCGGCCGGCGGCGGTCTCGAGCTGGCCGAGCACGGTGAGCAGGTGCGGGTTGCCGGGCGCGAGGGCGAGCCCGGCGTCGACGTCCGCCCTGGCCGCGTCGTCGCGGTCGAGCGCGGCGAGCAGGCCGGCGCGGTTGATGTAGGCGTCCAGGTAGCCGGGGTCGAGCTCGATGACGCGGGTGAGGTCGGCGAGGGCGCCGTCGATGTCGCCCCGCACGGTACGCAGCTCCGCCCGGTTGTAGTACGCCTCGGGCAGCGGCGGCCCAGCGGCGATGGCCTGTTCGAAGTCGGCCAGCGCCTCCTCGTGCCGCCCGAGCCGGAAGAGCAGGTTGCCGCGTTCGAGGTAGTAGTCGGGGAAGCCGGGGTCGAGGGCGATCGCGGCGGCGTAGTCCTCCAGGGCCTCCTTGTGGCGCCCGTGGGCGGCCAGTAACTGGGCGCGGTTGGCGAGCAGCACCATCCGGTGGACGGGGTGGCGGGGGCCGAGCTCGCGGGCCAGCTCGATGGCGGATTCGACGAGGGACAGCGCGGCGTCGATCCGGCCCTGGCGCAGTTCGACGAGCGCCAGGCCGTTGCGGTCGAAGCCGAGTTTGAAGGCGCGTTCCGCGGGGTCGGGCAGCAGGCCGGAGATGGCGATGGCGAGGTTGAGCCAGGCGCGGGCGCGGGTGAGGTCGCGTTCGGCGGGGTCGGGGTGGCGGGCGTCGAGCATGGCGGTGCCGTACGCGGCCGCGGCGTGCATGGCGGGGTCCTGGCTGGCCTCGCGTACGCGGTCCCACAGCTCGCGGGCCTCGTCGGTGCGTCCGAGCCCGCCGAGCGCGGTGGCGGTGCGCTGGGCGAAGTCCCACCAGCGGGCTCCGCCGGCCCGCGTGCCCGCCATGCCCAGGCGGCCGAGCTCGACGGCGGCGTGCAGGAATCCTTCGCGCATGCAGCGATCGACGAGCGGCCACAGCTCCTCGGGGGCGCTGGGCCCAGGCGGGGGTTCGGGTCCGCCGGAGTAGACGGTGATCGCCAGGGTCTCGGGCGGTACGCGCCGCATGAGCACGTCGAGCAGCTCGGTGTCGGTGGGGTCGGCGGCGGCCGCGTTGCACACGGCGATGGCCGACCCGGGCGGCACGGCGTCGCGGACGAACTCGGCGATCCCGTTGGCCAGCCGCAGCGTGCGGCGGGGCGCGGGCACGAGGATGCGTTCCTCGTCGGAGAGCCGGGCGTCGATCGTGCCGCGCCGTGCGGGCACGCTGCCGGCCAGCTCGGGCGCGGCGGCCAGGATCTCGATGTCGTGTGCGGCCACCAGGTCAGGAGCGTCCCGCAGCGCCGCCGGCACCAGGTGGCCGAGGAGGGCGGCGGCGAAGGTGTAGGGGCCGCGCGGCCGCCGATGCGCGTCGATCATCGGCATCAGCAGCCGCGCGGCCCCGTTCCGGGCGGGTGGTCCGCCCTCGACCTTGAGGTGGGACCTCTCCTCGGTCACCCCTTGTGAATGACGCTGGAGGTCCCTGCGAGCCTCGCGGTTCCAGGCTTGCGGACGACGATGCGTTTCATGGCGTGCCTCTCCACTCGGGGTTAATCACCCATTATTGGGACACCCCACCGAATAGCAAGATTTATTCGAATTAAGTGGGAGGCTAATGGATAAAATCCACTTGCCTTCCGAATGGCATATGTAACCCATTAGGAGCGAAACCAGCGGTGCAATCCTGTGGTATGAGACCGCTCGGAATCCTCCATGAGGTCGCACAGGCACCGCCCCAGCAACGTGATCGATTGACAGCATCCCGGCCCCGGCAGGCTCTTGGCCCGCACGATGCGGGTGGCCCGGTCGAGCAGGCGCTCCAGGCTGGGCTCCGCGCCGCCCTTGAGCGAGCGGGTCTGCCAGGGGCACGACGCGGCGTCCGTACAGGCGCTGCTGTTGATGTACGGTACGGGCCCGCGCTCGAGCCGCAGCCGGTCCTCGCGCTTGACGCGCTGCTCGGCCAGCACGTGAGCGGCCCTGCGGGCGACGGAGAGCAGGTGACGGCGGCGCCGTTCGTCCGGCGGCGGCCCCGCGGATCTGGGCAGCGCGAGCAGCGTCGCCCCGCCCATCAGCACGCCGCCGAGCACCATGCCCCAGCCCATCGGCTCGTCGAACCAGATGACCGCGATGGCGGCCACCCACACGGGCTGCGTGGACATGAGGATCTGGCTCGGCATGGCGGGCACGTGCGCCTGCCCGTACGAGCGGGCCAGAAAGCCCAGCGCGCACGACACCACCGACAGGTGGGCGAGGATCAGCCAGTCGGGCAGGTCGCCCGGCACGGAGATCCCGTCGCGTACGGCGAAACCGCCGGTGAGCACGCCGATGGTGAGCAGCTGCACGGTGGTCAGCCCGTACGCGGGAAAACCCGACGGCCGTTTGGACAGATGGGCGAGAAAGAGCGTGTGACCCGAGTAGAGAGCGGCGGCGAGGAGCGTGATCCCCAGCGCGGGCAGTGACATGCCGTCGGCGTCCATGCCGCGTACGAGCGTGAACACCCCCATGCCCGCCAGTGCGAGCACCACCCCCGCCCAGATGCGCCGCGGCACCCGCTGCCGGAAGAGCACCAGCGACAGCAGCGGCGTGATGACCACGCTGCACCCCACGGCGAAGCCCGAGATCGCGGACGGAAGGTCCTTGAGCGCCATCGCCTGCGCCGTCTGCCCCACCCCGAACAGGAACCCCAGAATCACGCCGTGGAACCAGGAGCGGCGCGACATCCCCCGAAGGCCGCGCGGCCTGATGACGATCAGCGTGAGACCCGCGATGAGATACCGCTCGGCGAGCAGATCCTCCACCGGTAAACGGGGGATGAGATCTTTCATCAGCGGGAACGCCGACCCCCAGGCGGCACTGACGAACAACAGGAGCGCGGCTCCCAGTAGGGGGCGGGGAGCGGGCAAGACTGCCATGGAAAAAGCATGGCACTACTATTCGCGACGTCAGATATACAGGGCGCAGCCGGTGAGGGTTGCTTACACCTCGGTGGTAAGAGCCTCACCCGTGGGTTCGTAACACCTCATCCGCGAGGGCTGAAGGGGGCGTCTCGGACACGTTCCGCGCAGATATCGGGCCCGGTCGGGCGGGACCGCGGAACGTCCTCAAAGGGATTCGGCGGGCATGTCACGCCGGGGTCCCCGGGAACAGTCACCGGGAAAAGCAGAGGTGGCGACCCCAGGAGGGGGTATTTGGGGTCGTACGTGAGCGGGACTGGTCAGCTTTCCATAACGGCGCGCGGGACGAGCCGTTTCTCTCCGTAGATGACGGTGTGCTCGCCGACCCGCTCGCGGGAGAGCTCGCGCCAGCCCCGGCGCTGGTAGAGCGCCAGCGCGGCTTCCTGATTGAGCGTGGTGTCACCGCGCACCCGCTGGAAGCCGAGCTCGACCGCGCGCCGCTCGAGGGCGGCGAGCATGGCAGCGCCGTATCCGCGCCGTTGATGTTCGGGATGCACGCGCAGCCGGCAGACCTCGGCCGTGGAGGTGTCGATGGGTTTCAGACCGCCCATCGCCACGATCCGCGAGCCCACCTCGCCCACCAGGAAGTCGCCGCCGCAGGCGAGATAGACCTCCTGGATGCGGGGGAAGTCGTCTTCGTAGTAGACGCCGTCTCCCGGCACCAGGCCCACCTCGGCGAGGCAGATCCGGTGCAGCGCGAGCAGGGTGTCGAGGTCGGACCAGCGATAACGCCTGATCCTCAGCTTCATTTATCGCCCCCTTGCATCAGGTGCTGTTTGGGTCGTCGAAGCTGTGCGAAGTACTCGTCCACCCCTGGCGCGCCGGCGGCCTTGAGCGCCTCCCCGAGCGCGAGCGCGGGACGGACGATGAGGTCGGTGAAGTACTCGTCGCCGACCAGGCTGAGCGCGCGGGTGCCGATGGCCACGGCCTCCGCCAGCTCGCCGTCGATGAGCTTGCACTGGGCCTGGTCGAGCCGGATCAGGGTCTGGTCGAGGATGTGGTCTTCGTACTTGGTGAGCGCCTGGTCGAGGACGACCTCCGCCTCGATCGTCTGGCCGAGCTTGGTGAGCACGTCGCCCTGGTAGAAGTAGAGCTGCTTTTCGGTGTAGCCGAAGGCGACGTCCTCGCGGTCTTCGGCCCTCATGTGGGCGAACGCGTTGCGCGCCCGTGCCAGCGCGCGCTTGGCCTGATCGACGATCTCCTTCTTGTTGCCGTCGCCCGCGGCCAGCGCGGCCAGCGCCCTGGCCTCGACGACCGGCGCCATGGCCTGCGCCGGGCACGGCATGGAGCCCGCCATGTCGCGGCTCTTCTTCGCGAGGTTGAGCGCCTCGCGGGCGTCGCCGAAGTACAGGGGGACGAGCGACTCGCGGGCGCAGATCCACGCCCGCAGCGCGCGGTCGCCGGTCTCGTCGGCGGCGGTGCGCCCGGTGCGGAAGAACGAGCGGGCCAGCCGGTGATCGCCGAGGTTGATGAGGATCATCCCGCTCAGGCCGGCGAGCTGGGCGGCCATCCTGCACAGCCGCTCCTGCAGGTCGATCGGCTGGCGGCGGGACATCGCCGTGCGCACGGCGCTCAGCTCCAGCAGCACGTCGCACAGCAGCCGCAGCGGGGCCGTCGTCGTGTACTGGCGGCCGAAGCTGACCGTCGCCTCCTCCCACTGGTCGAGCATCGCGGCCGAAACCGTGGCCGAGACCAGCGTCTCGTCCATCCTGCGCCGGATGCCCTCGCACGCCCCCAGCACCGGACCGTCGAGCTTCACGCCCTTGCCGTCGGTGTTGAGCAGGTTTAAGAGGGTGCGCCGGAGGATGTTCTCGTCCTCCTCCGCGTCGGGGTCGGGCTCGGGGTCGGCCGGCTTGATCGTCAGGTCGCGCTCCTGCTGGCCGCAGCGCTCCTTGATCTCGATGCCGGGGCTCGGGGCGCGGTGGCTGTGGCCGCATATGCAGGGCGCGTCGTAGCCGAGGGCGATCGGCTCGACGCGGTAGACGGTGCACAGATAGTGCAGGTACTCGGGGCCGGGGCGTTTCAGGCCGCTCTCGTACGCCGACAGCAGCGTCTCGCCGATGCCGGGCATCGGCTTGTTGTCGCGCTCGAACAGGGCGCGCACCTGTTCGATCACGTCGGCGAGCGCGATGCCGTACGCCAGACGATGCGCCTTGATGCGAGTCGTGCTGAACTGCGCGGTGCACGCCTCATGAATCTCATCGGCGATCTGGGCCGTGGTGCGCCCCGCGGCGAGGCCCCTGGCCCTGATCCGCCGAGCGATCTCAGTCTCTCGGTGCTGTCTGCCGGACATCCCCGGCCCCTCTCACGCAAGTCTCGACCGGTCCGCAACTGGTGACTCAGCGTAGCCCTTGAGTCGCTGTACGCCTACCCATGACTATGAAGCAATGACAGCGAGATGGGAAACGCCGATAGGGAGCCTACGGTTAAGGATCGTCCTCCCGAGGACTGTTTCTTACAACCCATGAGTGAGAAGCGACTCCCCGTGAACGAACAGCCCCGTTGCGCAATCCCCTGACTTGGGCCATGTTTGGCGCACCGGCCACGAATCACAAGGGAGGGACGAACGGTGGGGGACGACAACTTCGAGCACCTTGAGCGTCTGGTGACCGAGCTCGGCGCCCGCGGTCTGCTCGCCCGAGTGGTCCGCACGCAGAGCGGGCGCACCTTCGTCCGGGTGATCAACCCGGACGCCACAAGCCTGTCCGAGAACGTCACGTGCCGCCCGGCCGCCGTCTCGGACGCCTCGTCCTGGTGGTACTGCTGGTCGTGGGGCGACCGGATGCACACGGCCGACGATCCGGCCGGTGCGGCGAACAAGGTCGCCCGCGTGCTCGCCGTCGCGGGTGAGTGAACGACGTGGCGAACCGGGTGGAGCGCAGCCACCGCGGCTCGTCACGGCGCACGGCGGTGAACCGGGTGGAGCGCAGCCACCGCGGCTCACCGCGACCCACGGCGGCTCCTGGGGGCCGGCGGGGTGGCCGGTGCGGAGGGGCGCCGAAGTACCGGGCCTCTGGTCACCCCGCCGGTTCCGGCCGGCCGTACCGGCCGCACCACGAGCCACCCGTCCGCGCAGCCGGGCGGGTGTCCGGGGGATCCCTCCCGGAACCGGCTCGGGACACGCTTCCGGGTGCGTGTCCCGTCCGAGCCGTCCGTCATCGGAGCGCCGCCTCTCTCCCTCCGCGGCCCAGAGAGCCGGCGACCCCGTCTTCCCCGGCGTGATGTGACGGCGGGCGGTTCGGCCGACGGTATTTTTGGATCGAAACGGTCCAAAGGGTCGGCCGTTCCGCTTCCGGAGGGGGATCCACCATAGTGTTACTGCTGGTGACGCCGTCGCCACAGCCGACGTCGCCGTCTCCGTCACTGCTGCCGGACGTCGACGAAATCGCCACGGAGATGTCGGCGGTCTGCAAAAGCGACACCATCCTCTGCTCTACGCTGGTGAGGGTGTTCGGCAACGAGCCTTGGGCGCCGCTGGTGTCCAACGCGATCACCATCGTCCTCATCCTCGTGTTCGCCTTCGTCGTGCGGAAGTTCGCCGTGCGGATCATCACGAAGGTGGTGCACCGGGCGGCGATGAGCGGCTCGCTCACCAGCAGGTTCCGCAGAGGAGCGGCGACAGACGGCATCGACGCGCTGCTGCACGAGCGGCGCAAGCAGCGCGCCGAGACCCTGGGCTCGATCCTCAGGTACGTCGTGTCGGTGGTGGTGCTCGGCACCGCGGTGCTGACGGTGCTCGACCGGCTCACGATCCCGATCGCCCCGCTGCTCACGAGCGTCGGCATCGTGGGCGTGGCGGTCGGCTTCGGCGCCCAGGAGCTGGTGAAGGACTTCATCGCCGGCATGTTCATGCTGCTCGAAGACCAGTACGGCGTGGGCGACGTGATCGACGCCGGCCCCGCCGTGGGCACGGTCGAGGCGGTCACGCTGCGCATCACCCGGCTGCGCGACGCCGACGGACGGGTGTGGTACATCCGCAACGGCACGATCACCCGGGTCGGCAACGAGTCGCAGGGCTGGTCGCGGGCGTACGTCGACGTGCCGGTGCCGTACGACGCCGACGTGGTGGGCGTCAAGGTGCTGCTCGAACAGGTGGCCGAGGAGATGTGGGCCGACCCCGAGCTGCGCGAGACCAAGATGGTGGAGCAGCCGCAGGTGTTCGGCGTGGAGCAGATGTCCGACAGTTCGCTGGTGTTCCGCCTCACCACCAAGACGCTGCCGGCCGCGCAGTCCGAGGTGGCGCGCGAGATGCGGCTGCGGGTCAAGCACGCCCTCGACACGGCGGGCATCCAGCTTGTGGGCAGCGCCTAAGCTAGTAATCGTGACTGAAACCTCCTTTTACGACGCCGTCGGGGGCGAGGAGACGTTCCGGCGCCTCGTACACCGCTTCTATGAGGGGGTTGCGGAAGACCCGCTGCTGCGGCCGCTCTATCCGGAAGCCGACCTCACCGGCGCGGAAGAGCGGCTGCGGGGCTTCCTGATCCAGTACTGGGGCGGTCCCAAGACCTACAGCGAGCAGCGCGGCCACCCCCGGCTGCGCATGCGCCACATGCCGTTCGTCATCGGCGAGCGCGAGCGGGACGCCTGGTTGCGCCACATGCGCGACGCGGTCGACGAGCTCGATCTGCCGGAGGAGTACGAGAAGCGGCTGTGGGACTACCTGGTGTACGCCGCCCACAGCCTGGTGAACTCCCCCACGTAACGGGGCATGACACGCCACATGGAGATCCCCTGGTGGCGTGACGCGGTCGTCTACGAGATCTACGTTCGCAGTTTCGCCGACGCCTCAGGAGACGGCGTCGGCGACCTGGCCGGCATCCGCGAGCGCCTGCCCTATCTGCGAGACCTGGGCGTCGACGCCATCTGGCTGACGCCGTTCTACCCCTCCCCCATGGCCGACGGCGGCTACGACGTGGCCGACTACCGGGGCGTGGACCCGATGTTCGGCTCGCTCGCCGACTTCGACGCCGTGGTGGCCCGCGCGCACGAGCTGGGCCTGCGGGTGATCGTGGACATCGTGCCCAACCACAGCTCGTCGGAGCACCCCTGGTTCCAGGAGGCGCTGCGCGGGACGGGCCGCGACCGGTACATCTTCCGCGACCGCCCCAACAACTGGCGCTCCACCTTCGGCGGCCCCGCCTGGACGCAGGTCGCCGACGGGCAGTACTACCTGCACCTGTTCGCGCCGGCGCAGCCCGACTTCAACTGGCGCAACCGCGAGGTGCACGAGATGTTCCTCGACGTGCTGCGGTTCTGGCTGGATCGCGGGGTGGACGGGTTCCGCATCGACGTGGCGATGGGCCTGTACAAGGCGGAGGGGCTGCCCGACGTGGACGACCAGGCCTTCGGCACGGTCTCGCCGATGTGGGGGCGGCCGGAGGTGCACGACGTCTACCGCGAGTGGCGGCGGCTGCTCGACTCCTACCCGGGCGAGCGGATGGCCGTGGGCGAGGTGTGGACCGACGACCACGAGGACCTGGCCCGCTACGTGCGCCCCGACGAGCTGCACCAGAGCTTCAACTTCGCCTGGCTGCAGGCGCCGTGGTCGGCCGGGGCGTTCCGCAAGGTGATCGATGACACGCTGGCGGCCGTGCCGCACGCGACCTGGGTGCTGTCCAACCACGACGTCGTACGCCACCGCACCCGCTACGAGGGCGCCGAGCCCGGCACGGGCCTGGCGCGGGCCAGGGCGGCGCTGCTCGCGATGCTGGCCCTGCCCGGCTCCGCCTACCTCTACCAGGGCGAGGAGCTGGGGCTGCCGGAGGTCACGGACCTGCCGGACGCCGCCAGGCAGGACCCGGTGTTCTTCCAGACGAAGGGCGAGCAGCCGGGGCGCGACGGGTGCCGGGTGCCGATCCCGTGGACGGTGGATCCGCCCTCGCACGGGTTCTCGCCGGGCGGGGTGGAGCCGTGGCTGCCGCAGCCCGCCTCGTTCGCCGAGCTGAGCGTGGAGAAGCAGGAGGGCGTGGCGGACTCGACGCTGGAGTTCTATCGGCGGGCGCTGGCGCTGCGCCGCGAGCTGGTGGGGGAGATTCCTTATACCTTGGAGTGGCTCGATTCCCCCGAAGGAGCGCTTTTCTTCACCAGGGGGTCGCTGATCTGCGCGATCAACTGCGGCACCGGCCCCGTACGCCTGCCCGAGCACGACGAGGTGCTGCTGCCGAGCGGCCCGCTCAGGCGCGACCTGCTGCCGCCGGACACCGCGGTGTGGCTGCGCCGCCGGTCATGAGCGCTCGGCCCGCAGCGGGATGACGGGCAGCGAGATCAGCGCGCAGCCCAGGCCGGCGGCGAAGCCCGCCCAGTAGCCTGAGCCCTCGATGAGCAGGCCCAGCAGCGGCGTGGCGGCGAGCGCGACGGTGTTCTGCACGGTGTTGTGCGTGCCGAGCACCCGCCCCGCCCAGCCGGGCCCGGCCAGCTCGCCGGCGGCGAGGTAGGCCAGGCCGTTGCCCGCCACGGTCATCACCGAGGCGAGCGCGAGCATGGCCACGCCGAACGCGGCCCCGGTGAAGGACCCGGCGACCAGCAGGGCGAGCACGACGAGGTTCCAGAGCGTGAGCAGCAGGAGCGGCCGCATGCGCAGGCCGGTGTGGTCCGACCAGCGTCCTGCGACGATGCGCACGGCGGCGCCGGCGATCGCGGCCACCCCGAACAGCCGCCCGGCCGCGACGCCGTCCCAGCCGTAGGAGGTGACCAGGCAGTCCACCCCGTACGTGGCGACGACGATCTGCGGCACCGCGTGCAGGGCGCTGGTGGCGTGCACCCGCCACAGGGCGGGCTGCCGGTACGGCGACCCCACGGCGACGGGCCTGCTCTCCGGCACCGCCTGCGGCGGCTCGGCCAGGAAGAGCGCGGCCAGCACGGCGGCGAGCAGCGCGAGGCCCGAGCAGAGCAGCAGCACGCCGGTCAGGCCGTGAGCGGCGGCCACGGGCGGCAGCACGAAGGCGGCCACGGCCATGCCGAGGGTGTAGGAGACCTGGCGCAGGCCCATGGCGACGCCGCGCTCCGGCGGCCGGAACCAGCGCAGCACGATCCGGCCGCCGCCGACCATCGCGGCCGAGCCGCCCGCGCCGGCGGCGGCCAGCAGCGCGATCACGGCCCAGGTGCTCGTGGCGAAGGCGGCGCCGGCCAGCGTCACGGCGGCCAGGCCGACGCCGAGGCCGAGCACGAGCCGTTCGCCGTGGCGGTCGGCGAGCGCGCCCCAGGCGACCAGGGCACTCAGAATCCCTATCGCCGGGGCGTTACCGATCAGGCCGCCCACAGGCAGTGAGACACCGAAATGGCGCAGGATTTCGGGCATCACCAGAGGCAGCCCGTACAGCCCTAACGTGACGCTGGCGTGCGCGTTGACGCCCAGCGCCAGCATCCACCACCGTCTCATCGGCCGAGGCGGCTCAGACCGCGTAGCGCTTGAGGTAGGCCAGCTCGCTCTCGGTCAGGCGGCGCGGCGCGGCCCGCTCGGCGTCGTAGGCCGCGAGCACCGACTTCGCCGTGACGTAGAGGTCCTCGTCGTCGCGGATCTCGTACTGCAGCGTGAACCGTACCGGGCGGATCTCCGTGACCCAGGTCTCGACGCGTACGGGCGCCGCGCGAAAGCCCAGCGGGCGGCGGTAGTCGATCTCGTGGCGGGTCACCACGAGGCCTCCGAAGGGCTCGTGGCCCTCGTTGTACGGGTCGATGCTGAGCATGCCGAACCGCGCGTCCTCCAGATAGTCGAGGAAGCGCACGTTGTTCACATGGCCCTGAGAGTCGATGTCGCCGAATCTCACCACGCGCGGATAGATGTGCCGTCGTTCCGGGGAAGGTGCAACCACGTCCGCCACCGTACCGGGCGCGCTCAGGTGGCGCGGCGGCGGGCCAGGCAGGTCAGCACGGTCAGCACCGAGACCGCGGCCATCGTGCCGAGCGCCCACCGGTAGCCGAGGACCAGCTGCCCGACCGCCTCCCCCGACAGCAGGCCGAGCGTGCCGGCGAAGACCTGCTGGTGCAGCGCGGCGGGCAGCGGCGCGACGAGGATCGACAGCACCATGCCGGTGCCGACGACGTTTCCGGTGTTCTGCAGCATGAGGCGCATCGCGTTGACGATGCCGAGCCTGTTGGACGGCAGGCCGTCGAGTATGGCGGTGTTGTTGGCGGGCAGGAACACGCCGGAGCCGAGCCCGATGAGCACCAGCCCGGCGGCGACCGCCGGGTACGGCATGGCCGTGGACATCACGGCCATCATGACCGCGAGCCCGCAGGTGGTGGTGGCGGCCCCGGCCACGGCGAGCGTGCGGGCGCCGAAGCGGCGCTGCAGGAAACCGGAGATCACCGAGGCGGTCATGGCGGCGACGGCCAGCGGCAGCACCTTGAGCCCGGCCCGTACGGGATCGTCACCGCGCACGGCCTGGAAGTAGAGCGCGACGAGGAAGACCATGCCCATGCGCGCGACGGCGTTGAGGAAGGAGGCGAGGGTCCCGAAGGCGAACGACGGCTCGCGGAAGAGGCTCATGTCCACCACGGGGTGCGCGGCACGGCGTTCCCTGAGCACGAACAGCGGCAGCCCCACCAGGAAGAGCACCGCGCCGCCGAGCACCAGGGGATGTCCCCAGCCGAGCCTGGTGAACTCCGACAGCGCGAGCAGCAGCCCGCCGAGCGTCAGCAGCACGAGCAGGCTGCCGGGCCCGTCGAGCCCGCCGTCGCGCCGGGCGGGCGCCGTCCTGCGCAGCGTGCGCGCGCCCCACAGCAGGCAGATCAGGCCGATCGGCACGTTGAACCAGAACACCCAGCGCCAGCCCAGGCTCGCGGCGAGCACGCCGCCCAGCGTGGGACCGATGAGGCCGGCGATGGAGAACGAGGCGACGTACACGCCCATGCCCTCGCCCAGCCGCTCGCGCGGGAAGGCGTCGCTGACCAGCGCGGCGCTGTTGGTGAGCAGCATGGCCGCGCCCGCGGCCTGCACCACCCGCATGGCGACGACCGGCCAGGGGCTCGGGGCGAGCCCGGCGAGCAGGGCGGCGACCGTGTACGTGGCCAGCCCCAGCAGGTACATCCTGCGCCTGCCGAACAAGTCGGCCAGTCTTCCGAATACCACCATGAGGACGGTCGTGGTCAACTGGTAGCCGAGGAGTATCCAGCTCGCCGCGGTGGCGTCGGCGCCGGTCTCCCGCGCGATCTCGGGGAGCGCGACGTTGATCGCGCTGCCGCCGAGCCCGGTCAGGACGCTGGCCAGGCTCACGACCGACAGGGTCCGCCAGGCGTGGCCGAGGGTCGGGGTGGTCGCCGCCAAAGGCCCTTATCCTTTCTAGATTTCAATACTAGAATCTTATTCGCATCGCCAGCCGGTCAAGCTGCGCGAGGTGCCGGCTGAGCGGGTGACACCGCCGGCCGGTCACGGAGCGAGGTGCCCGAGCAGCGGGTCGCACCGCCGGCCGGTCACGGAGCGACGTACCCGAAACGGGTCGCACCGCCGGCCGGTCGGGCTGCGCGATGCGTCGTCAGCCGGTCTAGGAGCGAGGTGTCGGATGAGCGGGATAGTCGAGGGCCGCGTGGTGATCGTCACGGGCGCGGCCAGGGGCATCGGGCGAGGGCACGCCCTGGAGTTCGCCAGGCAGGGCGCGAAGGTGGTGGTCAACGACCTCGGAGCGGAGGTGGACGGCACCGGCAGGTCGGGGGCGGCGGCCGAGGTGGTCGCGGAGATCGAGGCCATGGGCGGCGAGGCCATCGTCAACGGCGAGGACGTCTCCGACTTCGACGGCGCCGAGCGGCTGATCCGCGCGGCCATCGACCGTTTCGGCACGCTCGACGTGCTGGTCAACAACGCGGGCATCCTGCGCGACCGGATGCTGGTCAACATGACCGCCGAGGAGTGGGACGCGGTCATCAGGGTGCACCTGCGCGGCACGTTCGCGCCCCTGCGCCACGCCGCCGCCTACTGGCGCTCGAAGGCCAAGGCGGGCGAGCCGGTGGACGCCCGCATCATCAACACGACATCGTCCTCGGGCATCTACGGCAACCCGGGACAGGGCAACTACGGCGCCGCGAAGGCCGGCATCGCGGGCCTGACCATCATCGCCGCCAGGGAGCTGGAGCGTTACGGCGTGACGGTCAACGCCATCGCGCCCGCCGCGCTCACCCGCATGACCGAGAACCTGCTGCCGAAGGGCGCCAAGGGCGCCGACCCCGAGGACATCGCGCCGCTGGTCGTCTGGCTGGCCAGCGCGGAGGCGCGCACCATCACGGGGCGGGTGTTCAACGTGCGCGGCGGCGCCATCAGCGTGGCCGAGGGCTGGCACGCCGGCCCCGGCGTGGACAAGGGCAGCCGCTGGGACCCGGCGGAGCTGGGCTCGGTCATCCCCGCCCTGGTCGAGAAGGCCCAGCCCAACGCGCTGACCAACGGCCGCATCCCCGGGCGGGAGGACTGACATGCCACTCGATCACAGCGTCATCGGCGTGGAGAGCGAGCCGTACGAGCGCACGTGGACGGCCAAGGACACCATGCTGTACGCGCTCGGCGTCGGCGCGGGCGTCTCGGAGCTGGAGTTCACCACGGAGAAGGGGCAGCGGGTGCTGCCGACGTTCGCGGTGCTGGCCGCGCAGGCGCCGGGGCGTCGGCTCGGCGGCTTCGACCCGGCCATGCTGGTCCACGCCGAGCAGGGCTTCGAGCTGCACCGCGAGCTGCCGCCCGCGGGCGGGGTGCGGACCACGTCGAAGGTGACCGGCATCTACGACAAGGGCTCGGGCGCGCTGGTGGTCTCCGAGTCCAGGGCCATGGACATCGACACCGGCGAGCTCGTGATCTCCTCGCGCAGCTCGGTGTTCATCAGAGGCGAGGGCGGCTTCGGCGGCGACCGCGGGCCGCGCGACCCATGGGCGGCGCCGGACCGGGCGCCCGACCACAAGGTGACGTACGAGACCCGCCCCGAGCAGGCGCTCATCTACCGGCTGTCGGGCGACTACAACCCGCTGCACAGCGATCCCGAGTTCGCCGCGCGGGCCGGGTTCGACCGGCCGATCCTGCACGGGCTGTGCACGTACGGGGTGACCGGGCGGGCGCTGCTGCACACCGTGGCGGGCTCCGACCCGGCCAGGTTCAAGGCCATGTCGGGGCGCTTTTCCGCCCCGGTCTTCCCGGGCGAGTCGCTGACCGTCTCGATCTGGGTGGACGGCACGGACGTGCTGTTCCGTACCGCCAAAGACGACGGGACCGTGGTGATCGACCGGGGCCGCGCGACGATCGTCTAGTCGTCCTCGCGCAGCGCCTTCAGGGGGTCGAGGCGGCGGATGAGCGTCACCGCCGCCTCGATGACCTCCTGCGCCTCCTCCTCGCTGTCGGAGGTGGCGACCTCGCGGGCGGCCTCGCCGATGATGCTGGTCAGCACGGCCACCGTGAACCGGTCGAGCGGGTCGCCGCCCGCGCCGAGCAGCACCGCGTTCTGGCGCACCCACTCGCGCCCGCGGGTGCGGCGGATCAGCTCGAAGCCCGGGGGTCCGTCGCCGTCGATGAAGAGCCTGACCAGGTCACGCCGCTCCCACGCGCCGGCGAGGTAGGCCCGCGCGCCCGCGATCAGCAGCTCGACCGGATCGGTGACCCCCTCTTTCTTGGCCTTGGCCACGCTGGCGGCCGACGCCTGCTCGTGCGCCGCCTGATGATCCTCGTACAGGGCGAGGAACAGCTCCGTCTTGCCGCCGAAGTGGTGGTAGAGGCTGCCCACGCTGGAGCCGGCGCGTGCGACGACGTCGGAGACGTTGGAGTCGGCGAAGCCGTGCTCGCTGAAGACCTCCCGCGCGGCCTGCAGCATGCTCTTGCGGGTCTGGGCCGAACGGCTCCACTCCCACGAGGACTTGCGTGCCATGCCGGTAATCGTAGCGCAGCTAATTCTAGAATCAGATTCTTGACACTGGGACACGAAGGCTAGAACCTCTTCCTAGAGAACGATTCTAGAAATGCCCAGGGAGGCGGCTGTGGACTTCTCGCTCACCCCCGAGGAACGGCAGATCCGTGACACCGTCAGGTCCTTCATCGAGAAGGAGGTCATGCCGTTGGAGCCGGAGGTCCTGCGCAATGAGCGCGAGGGCCGCCCCGGGCTCTCCCCCGACGTGCTGAAGGAACTGCGCGCGAAGGCCAGGAAGTCGGGCTTCTGGGGCATCAACACGCCCGAGGAGTACGGCGGCGCCGCGCTCGGCCCCATCATGTCCGCGATCATCGCCATGGAGACCGGCAGGACGTTCGTGCCGTTCTCGTTCGGCGGCAGCGCCGACAACATCCTGTACGCCGGCACCGAGGAGCAGAAGCAGCGCTACCTCATCCCCACCATCGAGGGCGAGCGGCGCTCCTGCTTCGCCATCACCGAGCCGGGGGCCGGGTCCGACGCCCGCAACATCCGCACCCGCGCGGTCCGCGACGGCTCCGAATGGGTGATCAACGGCGAGAAGACGTTCATCACCGGCGGCAACGAGGCCGACTTCGTCATGGTCTTCGCCGTCGCCGAGGGGTACGGCGTCACCTGCTTCCTCGTGGACAGGGACATGGGCTGGAAGTCCGAGCCGATCCCGACCATGGGCCAGTGGGGGCCGGCCTCTCTCGTCTTCGAGGACGTACGGGTGCCCGAGGAGAACATCCTGGGCGAGCTGGGCAAGGGCTTCGACCTGGCCATGCAGTGGATCGGCCAGGGCCGCTACATGATCCCCGCCCGCGCCATCGGCTCGGCCGAGCGCATGCTCCAGATGGCCATCGACTACGCCAAGATCCGCAAGTCCATGGGCCAGCCCATCGCGAACTACCAGGCCATCCAGTGGATGATCGCCGACTCCCAGGTGGAGATCGAGGCCGCCAAGTGGCTCACGCTCTACGCCGCCTGGCGGGTGAGCCAGGGCATGGACGCCCGGCACGCCTCCTCCATCGCCAAGCTCAACGGCGCCGTCATGGCGAACCAGGTCGTGGACCGCGTCCTGCAGATCCACGGCGGCATGGGCTACACCAAGGAGCTGCCGATCGAGCGGTGGTATCGCGAACTGCGCCTGCTGCGCATCTTCGAGGGCACCGACGAGATCCAGCGCCGCACCATCGCCCGCAACCTCATCAAGGGGCACGTCAAGCTCGGCCTCATCGGAGAGTGAGCGGCATGTCCGTCCGCGAGCTGTTCAACCCGCGCTCGATCGCCCTGGTCGGCGCGACGGACAAGTCCGGCTGGTCCGTCAGCACGCTCAACAACCTGCGCGCCCACGGCTTCCCCGGGCCCGTGCACCTCGTCAACCCCCGGGGCGGCGTGGTGCACGGCATGCCGGCGCACAAGAGCCTCGCCGACATCGCCGAGCCCGTGGACCTGGCCTACGTGATGGTGCCGACCGCGGCCGTGCTCGGCGTGCTGCGCGAAGGCGCCAAACTCGGCATCGGCTGCTACGTGATCCTCACGGCCGGGTTCGGCGAGGCCGGCGAGGAAGGCGCGCGGCTCGAATCGGAGATCGCCGGCTTCGCCGCCGAACACGGGCTGACCGTGCTCGGGCCCAACGGCAACGGCTACATCAACGCCGCCGCCGGCATCACCCCGTACGGGCTGCCGATCCAGCCGCCGCTGCTGCGCGGCGAGGTCGGCGTGGTGCTGCAGAGCGGCGCGCTGGCCAGCTCCGTGCTCTCCTTCGCGCAGGCCCGCAACGTCGGCATCAGCCTGCTCACCTCCATGGGCAACGAGGCCGTCGTCAGCGTCACCGACGTCATCGACTACCTCATCGACGACCCGGCCACCCGGGTCATCGCGCTGTTCCTGGAGACCGTGCGCAACCCGGCCGAGTTCTCCCGGGTCGCGCGGCGGGCGCTGGAGGCGGGCAAGCCGATCGTGGCGCTCAAGATCGGCCGCAGCACGCTCGCCTCGCACACCGCGCAGGCCCACACCGGCGCGCTCGTCGGCGACGACGACGTGATCGACGCGGCGCTGCGCCAGCTCGGCGTGATCCGCGTACGGTCGCTGGAAGACCTCATCATCACCGCCGGGCTGCTCGCCGCCTGCGGGCCGCTGCCGGGGCCGCGCGTCGGCGTCGTGACGCCGTCCGGCGGCGCCTCGGAGATCATCGCCGACCGGGCCGAGGACGAAGGCCTCGAGCTGCCGCCGTTCGCGCCCGAGACCGTGGAGCGGCTGCGCGAGATCGTGCCGTCGTTCGGCACCGTGCAGAACCCGCTCGACGTCACCGGGTACGTGCTCATCGACCGCACCCTGCTCGGCCGCGCGCTGGAGACGGTCTCCGCCGACCCGAACATCGACCTCGTCATGCTGCTGTCCGAGCCGCCCAAGAACGCACCGCCCGACCCCGCCCCCGTGCTCGCCCAGTACCGCGCCAGCGCCGAGCGCATCGCCGCCTCCCGGGTGCCGGTCGTGGTGGTGAGCAACGTGCTCACCGACGTCACCGCGTTCGGGCGGCAGGTGCAGCAGGAGACCGGGTTCCCGTACGTGGCGGGCGGCATCGAGCACGGCATGACCGCCATCGGGGCCGCCGTCCGGTGGTCGCGCACGCGCGCCCGGCTGCTGTCGCGTCCCGAGCCGATCCCCCGCACCGGGCCGCCGTCCGCGCCCCGAGCGCTCCCCCACGCCGGCGAGGCGGGGCGCCCGCCCGGCGCGCACGGCGTGTGGGCCGAACACCGCGCGGCGGCGCTGCTCGCCGCGGCCGGGCTGCCGGTCGTGCCGTCCGAGCTGGCCCGCTCGGAGGCCGAGGCGGTGGCCGCCGCCGAACGCTTCGGCCATCCCGTCGTGCTCAAGGCCGCCGCCGAAGGGCTCGGGCACAAGAGCGACGTCGGCGGGGTCCGGCTGGGGCTCGGCTCCGCTGAGGACGTCCGGCGGGCCTACCGCGAGGTGGCCGCCGCCGTGCCGTCGCTCGACGGCGTGCTCGTCCAGCCACAGCGCGAGGGCGGGATCGAGCTGCTGGTCGGCGTCGTCCGCGACCCCGCCTGGGGGCTGACGCTGGCCGTGGGGCTCGGCGGCGTCTGGGTCGAGGTGCTGCGCGACACCGCGCTGCGCGTGCTGCCGGTGGACGCGGCCGAGGTGCGCACGGCGCTGTCGGAGCTGCGCGGAGCCTCGCTGCTGAACGGGGTGCGCGGCGGACCGGCCGCTGACCTCGACGCGGTGGCCGACGTGGTGGCGCGGATCGCGGGGTTCGCCGAGACGCTGGGCGACGCGCTGGAGTCGCTGGAGATCAATCCCCTGCTCGTCACGGGGTCTCAGGTGGAGGCGCTGGACGCCCTGGTGACCTGGCGCTGACCCCGCCTGGCGCGCCCGGCCCTGGCCCGGGTCGCCCTCCGGCCGGGCGCGCCCGGCCCTGGGCGGCCCTGGCCGGGCTCGCGCGGCCGGAGGGCCGGGCGCCACCCCCTTACGCCTGAAGCGGCTCCGGCGGGAGAGGTGCGCCCTCCCCCGCCGGGGCCGTTTCAGGGCAGGCGGTTGGAGAGCACGAGCGTGGCCGCCGAGGCGAACATGCCGCCGTTGCCCAGCACCACGCTCACCTCGACGCCCGGTACCTGCGCCGCCGCCTCGCCGCGGAGCTGGCGTACCGACTCCTGGATGGCGAACATGCCGTACATGCCGGTGTGGGTGTACGACAGCCCGCCGCCGTTGGTGTTCATCGGCAGCCGGCCGCCCGGCGAGGTGTGGCCCTCGGCGATGAACGCCCCGGCCTCGCCACGCCCGACGAAGCCCAGATCCTCCAGCCCGTAGATGGGCACGTGGGCGAAGGCGTCGTACACCATGAGGTGATCGACGTCCTCATGGGTGATCTTCGCTTCGGCGAAGGCCGCCTCCCCCGAGAGCCGGAAGCCCTTCGAGGTGGTGAAGTCCTCCATCTGGGAGATCAGCGGCGACTCCGCCGCCTCCCCCGAGCCGAGCAGGTAGACCGGGGAGCGACGGGCCCGTTCCGGCGTGGTGACGATCAGCGCGCCGCCGCCATCGGTCACCAGGCAGCACTCCAGCAGGTGGAACGGGTAGGCGACCATGCGCGATGCGAGCACGTCCTCGACCGTGATGAGGTCCCGGTACATCGCCCTGGGGTTGAGGTGCGACCAGCGCCGCTGCGCCACCGCGACCTCGGCGAGCTGCTCGTGCGTGAGCCCGGTCTCCTTCATGTAGCGCAGCGCGGTGATCGTGAACGACGTGGTCGGGCCCATCACCCCGTACGGCAGCTCGAACTGGCCGAGCAGCGAGTCCGGCGCGATGCCGAACCGGCCTGCGCCCACCCGCGAGCGCCCCGACTCGCCGTGCGTGATGAGCACGGTGTGGCACATCCCCGCCTTGATCGCGGCGGCGGCGTGCCGGACGTGGAACAGGAACGACGAGCCGCCCACGCCGGTGCCGTCCAGCCAGGCGGGTGTGATGCCGAGGGCGTGGGCGACCTGGATCGGGCCCGGCGTGCCGACCGTGGCGATGCCGTCGATGTCGTGGATGGTCATGCCCGCGTCGGCGAGCGCGTTCCTCGCGGCCTCCAGGTGGAGCTGCAGGGTGGAGTGGCCGGGCAGGCGGCCCACCTCGTCGGTCTCGGCGGCCCCGGCGATCACCACGGTCATCGGGCACCTCCGGCCGGCTCGAACAGCGGCACCGTCACATCGCCGCGCCGCTCGAACACCACCTGCAGCTCCATGTCGAGCTCCAGATGCTCGGGGTCGTTGGGCACGCCCACGATGTTGGTCATCATCCGCACGCCCTCCTCCAGCTCCACGACGGCGATCGCGTACGGGGCCTCGTCCTCGAACCCCGGCGCGGGGCGGTGGTTGATCACGTACGAGTACAAGGTCGCCCGCCCGCTGGCGCGGACCCACTCGACCTGGTCACCGCCGCACCGCGGGCAGCTGGGCCGGGGGTAGAAGTAGTGGCGCTCGCATGCCGTGCAGCGCTGGATCCGCAGCTCGCCCGCGGCCGTCCCGTCCCAGAACGGCCGGGTCTCCGGTGTGGGCTTAGGTGCCGGCTTCATCGGCCTCCCCAATCCTAGTTCTAGAATTCAACTCTAGATCTAAGTTCTACAACCGCTCAAGAGGCCGCAAGCAAGGCTCGACGGAGACGGACGAGGACCGGGGCGGATGCTCAGGGACTGGGGATGCCGTTGCCGTTCCTGCCGCGGCCGGCCAGCACGTCCTCGAGCGTCGGGCGCTCCTCGCCGGGCTCGCGTGGCCCCGGCTTGGCGAGCTGGATGAGCACGCCGTGCGCCTCCTTGGGGTGCAGGAACACCTCCTGCCAGCGCGGATCCGACAGGTTGAGACCGTGCAGCCGGTAGCCGCGCTCGGTCAGCTTCGCGACCGCCGCGTCGATGTCGGAAACGTGGAAGTTCAGGTGGTGGACGCCGCCTCTGCCCCGGGTGAGCTCGAAGAAGCTGTCGAAGAACGTGGATCCGGCCAGCGGCTCCATCAGCTCGACCTTGCCGCCGTTGCCGTACGTGAGCTGCAGCGTGCGATAACCGGCGCGCAGGTTGTCACCGCCGCCGCCCAGGTGGCGACCGCCCAGCAGGTCGCGGTAGATCGGCAGCAGATCCCTGATCCGGGGCGCCGCCACGGCGGTGTGGTCGAAGTGCACGTCGAGGCCGTCCAGTTCCAAGTTCACGCGGGGGCTCCTCGCTCTCGGCAATCCTAGAATTTCATTCTAGCAACGGACGGGCTCTTCACTCTTGACGGAGTCCCATGTGAGAGGCAGCATCGCAGAAATAGATTCTAGAGGCGCCTTCTAGAACTACACGGGGGTCAAGACCCGACCAGAAAGGCTGGCCATGAGGCTGTCCTACGTCCGTGAGCTCGACGAGTACCCCACCGGCGCCCGACGCATGAAGATCCTCGCGATGGCCGTGCTGGCCATCCTCATCGGCTCGTACGAAGGGCAGATCGCGCCCGTCGTCCCGCTGCTCCTCAAAGACCTCGACATGTCGCTGGCCACGTACGGCGCCGTGTCCGGCGGCGCCGCCATCACCGGAGCGATCGCCTCCATCATCGGCGGCCGGCTCACCGACCGGCTCGGCCGGGTCCGGCTGCTCATCCCCCTCATGGCGCTGACCGCGGTGCTCTGCTTCACCATGACCCTCGTGCACACCCCGCGCGACCTGCTGATCGTCAGAATCGTGCTGGCGTTCGTCGACGGCGTCGCCATGGCCAGCACCGCGCCGCTCATCCGCGACTTCTCGCCGCGCCTCGGACGCGCTCAGGCGTTCGGCTTCTGGACGTGGGGCCCCGTCGGCGCCAACTTCCTCGCCGCCGCCATCGCGGGCTGGACGCTGCCCATCTTCAACGACTCCTGGCGCTCCCAGTTCGTCATCATGGGCTGCTTCTCGCTGGTCATCTCGATCGTCATCGCGTTCAACATCGCCGACCTCTCCCCCGAGCTGCGGGCCAGGATCCAGCACACCGAACGCGCCGCCACCCAGGTCGTGGACCTCGCCAAGCCGCCGACCCTGCGCTCGCTGTTCAGCCGCCGCAACATCTGGGCCCACGTCGTCGGCATCTCGCTGTGGCTCGTCCTCTACATCACGCTGTCGCTGTTCGGACAGACCATGCTGGTCGGCGCGCTCGGCATCAGCAGCGCCGAAGCCTCCACGATCATGGCGGCCTTCTGGAGCCTCAACCTCATCACGCTCATCGTCACCGGCCGCCTGTCCGACCGTACGCAGCTGCGCAAGCCGTTCTCGCTCGGCGGCACCATCGCGGCCGTCCTCGTCACCGCGTACCTGGCCTTCTCACTCGGCCAGGAGAACGTCTCCACCGGGCTGCTCATGGTCGTCGGCGCGCTGCTCGGCGGCTCCCTCGGCGTCGCGTACGCCCCCTGGATGGCCAATTACTCCGAAGACGCCGAGGACGCCGACCCGCGCCTGCAGGGCACCGCGTGGGGCCTGTTCGGATTCCTCAGCAAGGGCATCGCGGTGGTCGGGCTGCTCGTCATCCCGCACGTCGTCGAGGCCACCAACTGGCAGACGTGGCTGTTCGTCGCCCTCGGCTGCCTCGTCCTGTTCATCCCCGCCATCCTGATGTTCAACGGCCCCTGGCGCCGCCCCGCCCAGCCCGTACCGGCGGCGACGGTGGGCGTCGGGAAAGCGGAGGCGTGACGCCGGCCGTACGAGTCCGCGAGCCCGGCCCCACGCCGGGCTCCGCACACCCCAACCCACCACCAGACCCCGCGCTCAACACCAAACCCCGCACCGGGCCCAAAACTCAGCGCCGAACTCCACACCCAGCACTGAACCCGGGCACAGCGCGAACCTCAGCACTCGGCGTCAGACCCCGCACCCACCACCAGGCCCCCGCACAGCACCGATCCTCGCGCGCAGCACCAGGCTCCACACGAGCGCCATCCCCCGCACAGCACCGAGTTCCACACCATCGCCAGACCCCGTGCACAGCACCAGGCCCCCGCTCAACGCCGAGCTGCGCGCTCACCCACCACGCGCACAGCGCCCAAGTTCCTCCCCCGAACTACCCGCTCCGCCGAGCTGGGTGCTGAGCAGCAGGCTCCGTGCCCGGGGCACCGGGTCTCGGCGCGAGCGAATTCCTCAGGCGACAGCTTCCAGCCCCTGAGCGGCCCGGAGCGGCGCCCGGCGGCTACGGAGGGGAGAGCGGCAGCCGACGACGGCGGCTACCTGCGCTGCGGGACCACCGACGGCAAGCCGCGGCCGGCCCGAATCACACAAAGGCGACGACCCCAACCGCGCAAAGACGGCGCGACCCGGATCGCGCAAAGACGGCACAACCCCCGGGCCAGATGGCGAGCCGATCGGCCGCCCTGCACATGCCGGAGTTTTCGAGCAGGGCGGCACCTTCCACCCCCGCCGGAGCCCCAGAGGACCACCGTGAGGCGGATTGCAGCTCGGAACGCCTAATACCGCACACCTGGAATGTCCGCGGGGGCGACGACCACCCGACGACCACCCGCAGACAACCGTCGGCGCCAGAGAACGCAGACACTCGTCGGCGCCAGAGGACGCGGACAGCCACCGGCGGCAAGAGTACGCGGACAGCCGCCGCCGGGACGCAAAAAGCGGACGGCCGCCGCCGGCGAGAGGCCTCAGTCGCGGTGGAGCTTGCGGTACGTCACGCGGTGCGGGCGAGCCGCGTCGGGCCCCAGCCGCTCGACCTTGTTCTTCTCGTAGTCGGCGAAGTTACCCTCGAACCAGAACCAGCTCGACCCTTCCTCCCAAGCCAGGATGTGGGTCGCGATGCGGTCGAGGAACCACCGGTCGTGCGAGGTGATCACGGCGCAGCCCGGGAAGTCGAGCAGCGCGTTCTCCAGCGACGACAGGGTCTCGGTGTCGAGGTCGTTGGTGGGCTCGTCGAGCAGCAGCACGTTGCCGCCCTGCTTGAGGGTGAGCGCCAGGTTGAGCCGGTTGCGCTCGCCACCGGACAGCACGCCGGCCTTCTTCTGCTGGTCGGGGCCCTTGAACCCGAACGCCGCGATGTACGCGCGCGACGGCATCTCCACGTTGCCGACCTTGATGTGGTCGAGCCCGTCGGAGACGACCTCCCAGACGGTCTTGTTGGGGTCGATGCCGCCCCGGGCCTGGTCGGCGTACGAGATCTTGACGGTCTCACCGATGGTGATCGTGCCCTTGTCGGGCGTCTCGCTACCGGTGATCATGCGGAACAGCGTGGTCTTACCCACACCGTTCGGGCCGATGACGCCGACGATGCCGTTGCGCGGCAGGTCGAACGTGAGGTTCTCCATGAGGAGGCGCTCGCCGAAGCCCTTGGTGAGGTTTTCCGCCTTGATCACCGTGGTGCCCAGGCGCGGGCCCGGCGGGATCTGGATCTCCTCGAAGTCGAGCTTGCGGTACTTCTCCGCCTCGGCGGCCATCTCCTCGTAGCGCTGGAGTCGGGCCTTGCTCTTGGTCTGGCGGGCCTTCGGGTTGGACCGGACCCACTGCAGCTCTTCTTCCAGGCGCTTCTTGCGCTTGGCGTCCTTCTGGCCCTCGACCTTCAGACGCTGGGCCTTCATCTCGAGGTACGTCGAGTAGTTGCCCTCGTAGGGGTAGCAACGGCCCCGGTCGAGCTCCAGGATCCAGTTGGCGACGTTGTCGAGGAAGTAGCGGTCGTGGGTGACCGCCAGGACGGTGCCGGGGTACTTCTCCAGGTGCGACTCGAGCCACTGAACGCTCTCGGCGTCGAGGTGGTTGGTGGGCTCGTCGAGCAGCAGCAGGTCGGGCGCCTCGAGCAGCAGCTTGCACAGCGCGACCCGGCGGCGCTCACCACCGGACAGCTTCGTCACGTCGGCGTCGGGCGGCGGGCAGCGCAGCGCGTCCATGGCCTGCTCGAGCTGGCTGTCGAGGTCCCACGCGTTGCGGTGCTCAAGCTGCTCCTGCAGCTTGCCCATTTCCTCGAGGAGCTCGTCGCTGTAGTCGGTGGCCATCTGCTCGGCGATCTCGTTGTAGCGCTGGAGCATCGCCATCGTCTCGGCGACGCCCTCCTGCACGTTGCCGAGGACGGTCTTCTCCTCGTTGAGCGGCGGCTCCTGCTGAAGCATGCCGACCGTGAAGCCCGGCATCAGCTTGGCCTCACCGTTGGACGGCTGCTCCAGGCCGGCCATCATCCGGAGCAGCGTCGACTTCCCGGTGCCGTTCGGCCCCAAAACGCCGATCTTGGCCCCGGGCAGGAACGACAGCGTGACGTCGTCAAGGACAACCTTGTCGCCGTGCGCCTTGCGCACGCGCTGCAGCGTGTAGATGTACTCCGGCATGCCATCTAGCTTAGGGGCTCTCAACCCGGGCTTCCGCCGCTCCTCAGCCCCGCCCGCCGCGGTCCCCGCCTCACGCCGCGCTCACCGGCCGCCGACGTGCACGAACACACGTCATAACGCCGTACGAGAACACCCTGCCGCAAGACCCGGCCCGCCGCTCACCGACCACCGACACATGAGACAGCGACCGCTCACCGACCGCCGACACATGCAACGCGACCCGTCACCGCGACCGCCCGCACATCCAACAGCGACCGGGCGCCCGCAGCCGGTTCCCATCGCGACCCGGACGGGCTCTGACCAAAGGAACGGGACGAAACGGCCCTGCAACGGCCGCTACCAGGTCGCTCCGGCGGCCAGTGCCCGCCACCCCTGACAGCGCTGACACAACCCACGGCGACGATGCAGCCGAACCAGACGAGAAGGACTGACGAGTACCGAAGGACCGGTGAACGGACCAGACACAGGAGGGGCGAGCAGACCAGACACAGGAGGAGGGAGCACAGAAAGAACGGGAGAGCCGGCGAGCAAGTCGGCCGACGGGCAGATCAACTGACGGACGGGTCAACCGCCGAACACATCAGCCGGCGGACGGATCAAGACATGGGGTCCGGATCGGAGCCGGAATCGAGGCCGAGGCCGGAGCCTGGACCGGGGTCGGAATCCTGCGGAACGTCGTCGCCAGGGATCTCACGCGGCGACGGGGTGTGAGGAGGCAGGGCCTGCGAAGGCGATGACTGCGGATGCGGGGACTGCGGAGGCAGAGCCTGTGGAGGAAGCGAAGGCTGGAGAGACGGATCCTGGGACGGCGCGAGCTGCCCAGACGAACCCTGCGAAGACAAGAACTCTGCAGGCGGAACCTCGGGCGACACACACTCACCAGAAGGAGCCCGCCAAGACCGAGACTCCAAAGGCGACACCTGAGCAGAGAACGAACCCTGAACAGGCGGAACCTCGGGCGACACACACTCACCAGAAGGAGCCCGCCAAGACCGAGACCCGAAAGGCGGCACCTGAGCAGAAAATGAACCCGAAGCAGGCGGAACCTCGGGCGGCACAGACTCACCAGACGAACCCTGCGAAGGCAGGGGCTCAAGGGGCGGAGCCTGCGGAGGAAGCGGAGACTGTGGAGTCTGTGGAGTCTGTGGAGACGGGGCTCGGGGAGGAGGAGGGGACTGCTGGATCGCGGGGATGCAGACGCGGTCCCGCCCCAGCTCCTTGGCCCGATACAGCGCCAGGTCGGCGGCCGCGAGGAGGTCGATCAGGTCGTCACCGTGGATGCTCATCAACGCCACGCCCGTCGACACCGTGACCTTGACCAGCGTGTCCTCGACGGGGACGGCCATGTGGCTGATGTGCACGCGCAGGCGTTCGGCGACGCGGCGGGCCTCGTCGATGTCGGCGCCCGGCAGCAGGACCACGAACTCCTCACCGCCGAACCGGCCCACCACGTCGTAATCGCGCAACTGGCTGCGCAGCGTGGACGCCACCCCGACCAGCACCTGATCGCCGACGAGATGGCCGTGCGCGTCGTTGACGCGCTTGAAGTGGTCGATGTCGATGATGAGCAGCGCCAGCGACTCGCCGGTGCGCCGGGCCCGCACGATCTCGGTGTCGGCCTCACGCTGCCAGGCGGCCGCGTTGAGCAGCCCGGTCTTGGCGTCCGTACGGGCGGCCGCCTGCAGCTGCGCGTGCAGCAGGCTGCGCTGCAACAGCACCACGGGCGGGAGCGTGAAGAGCAGCAGGGCCAGGTTGAGACCGCAGGCGATCGCGACCAGGATGCCCAGGCAGAGCTCGACGACGTCCAGCAGCACGCTCTCGCGGTCCCATAGCACCTCCCGCCAGCTCATGTCGGGGTCGGCGGTGTGAGCGGCGATGGCGATGAGGCCGGTGTTGAGCAGCGAGAAGACCGCGGCGGCGGCCACCGCGAACAAGAGCGGCACCGGACTCCCCCGCGTCAGCACCATCGGGTCGGGGACGAACCAGTGGAACATCAGGGACGCCGCGCACCCGGCGATCCCGATGGCGGCCGAGCTGAAGACCCGGCGGTAGAGGACGGTGGCGCGTACGCGTACCTGCAGCAGGACCTGCAGCACGATGGGGGCGAAGATCGCGTACACCGGCGGCAGCAGCAACGCCACCGGTAGCCACCAGGCCGACAGCAGGTCGCGCGACACCCCGGCGGGCATGCCGAGCCGCCGGGTCGCCTCGATGCAGACGGCGCCGCACGCCATGAGGGCGGCGAACGTCAGCACGTCCCACCAGTGGAAGGTGGTGGACGCCGAGAGCAGAATGATAGCCAGGAGATCCAGAGTGACGATCGCGCACAGGTAGCCGACCAGGGGGCGGCGTTGCCCTAGCAACGGCCAGCGATCGGCCGCTGTTGACACACCGTCGCGAGGCTTGATCGAGGCGTGACCGGTCACCGCCATCTCGTCTCCTCTCTGACTAACGATGTGTAACACAATAATTGCGGAGTGTGCGATGTGCGATGGGAACCGATACGTTTGGCAATGACCGCACCTGCTCAGATCGCGAGCGGGCCATGACGGACAGCCGTGTCGGAAAGGAGCGACCATGGAGCGGGGCGTGACCTGGACATGACAGGCGCCCGAGCCCACTGAGGCGGGCGACGACACGCCACTGGCCGTCTCTCGGGGGCGTTCACAAACTCCGGCCGGTGCCCCCTCCCTCTCCCAATACCTCCCGCTCCAGCCAGACCCCATCTTCGCCGTCGCGACCTGCAGCTCCGCCCCGATCTCCCCCCACTACTCCCCTTCCTCTCCTCGCCCCCAGCGCCCGTACCCCTCCCCCAGCTCCCCGTCCACGGCGCCCTGCCCGTCCCCCCTCCCCGGCTCCCCGAGCCGGCGCCCTGCCCGTACCCCCTCCCCGGCTCCCCGAGCCGGCGCCCTGCCCGTACCCCCTCCCCCGGCTCCTCGTCTCGCCCGCAGAGTGTCGTCACACCGCGCAACCGGCGGCTGAGCAAACCGCATCGCACTGCCAGGGTGTCGTTACACCGACACCAGCAGTGGGGTGCGGTTTGACCTGCGGGGGTTACGCGGCTGCTCGCTTGTCTGTCGCTGGGCGTTCCTTCTTTCCGGTGTCGGTGTCGGTCGTGTCGGTGGCGCTGAGGATGCGGACCCTGTCGTTGTTCGTGCCCAGCGTGCGGACCTTGCCCTTTTCGGTTCGGGTCTCCGAGGCGGGCGGCTGTGGCTGGTCGGCGTCTGCAACGCTGTCCGCGTTGTCGACCGGGCGGAGAGCGGCGGAGGCTGCCGAAGCGGTCGCGCGGGCGGGGCTGTGGCCCATGGCCCAGTCGCGGGTTTCCTCGTCGAGCTTGTCGCGCATCTCCTTGCTCAGCGAGCCGATGCCGCCGCGTTCGGGCTTGGTGAACACGCCCGTGCCCCAGCGCAGGTCGTGGCCGACGGCGCTGGCCTCGATCTCGGGCATGAAGCGGCGGTCTCCCTCGGCGCCGAACTCACGGATGCGGAGTTTGCCCGACACCACCACGGGCTGGCCCGATCGTACGGAGGCCGCGACGTTCTCTCCGAGGGCGCGCCAGCAGCGGACGGTGAAGCAGACCTTCTCGCCGTCCGTCCACTGGCCGGTCTTCCTGTCGAAGTAGCGGTGTGCGGTGAGGACCTTCAGAGAGGTGACCTTGGTGCCGTCGTCGAAGCTGTACTGCCTGGGCTCTGCTGCGACGTTTCCGGTGAGCGTGATGTAGATGTCGTTCATTCCGTGCCTCCCATGCGGCGGGCGGGGTGCCCGCGACCTGGGCCATAGGGTGCCGGGGAAGGGCAGGGGGCGGAGGCTCCGAACGGGGTTCTGTGGATGGGGAGAGGAACGCGGCTCCGCCTGTGGATAGCGGTCCCGCCCCAGCGATTGCGCCGGCTGGACCCCGCACATCCGACTCCGCCCGCGCAATTCGGCGTGTCCGACTCCGCCCGCACGATTCCGCCCGCTCGACTCCGCGCGTCCAACCCCGCCCGCACGATTCCGCCCGCGGGGTTCCGCCCGTCCGATTCCATCGGGGTCCGTTCGTGGATTTACGCCTGCGAAAAAGGGGGCGCGCGGTTGAGAGTGTCCGTCTTCAAGCGGGCCATCGCTCATTGCGAGCGGCTGTAACGGCGCAGGGAAGCGGCCCTCGACCGCAAGACGCCCACAGCCCAGTGAGCCATCGGCCGCTGCGATCAACGGGAGTGACTGAGGCGGCCGTGGGCCACGAAGTGTCCCCGTCGGAGCGGGGCCGCCGGCTCTTGAACGTGGCTGTGACGGACGTGTGCCTAGTGGAACATGGCACAGGCCGATCAGCCGCCAGGCACCAAGCTCCCCCATCGGAACGGGACCGCCGCCTCCTGAACGCGACCGCAGTGAACGTGTGCCTGGGGGAACATGGCACAGGCCGATCAGCCGCCAGGCACCAAGCTCCCCCGTCGGAGCGGAGCCGCCGCCCCTTGGACCCGGCCGCAGTGAACGTGTGCCTGGGGGAACGTGGCGCAGGTCGGTCGGCTGTGGTGGGGTGCCTGCTCGTACGGAGCAAGGGAGCAAGCACCCAGGCGCTCAGACCGAGAGGTCCCGCAGGGCCGTGTAGAACGCGTGGTGCCGCTTCAGCTCCTGCTCCACCGGCTCCACGACCATCGTGGCGGACACGGCGCCGACGCGGCGGCGCATCTCGCGTTCGAGGCGTTCGCGTTCCCGCGACGCCCCCAGCTCGACGAAGTTGCGGGAGGCGATGCCGGACAGCGCGCCGAGTCCGAGGACGGACGCCGTCATGAGCCCCACCCATGGCAGTGTCGTGCTGTCGCCGAGCCATTCCAGCGACTGCGGCAGCCGGTCCGGCATGAGCAGCCCGACCGCGAGCCAGGCGAGCCCGGCCACGAACGCCACCACCAGCAGGTACTGCCAGATTTTCAGCAGCCACCACCAGATCGGTACGCGGTCGAGCTGCGGCGCCACCTCGGCGAGGTCGTCGGTGAGCTTCTTGGGCAGGTCCCGGGAGCGCGACCGCGCCGCCTTGTAGACGGCCGTGCGCCAGACCGGGTGCATGCTCGCCGACAGCCCGTCGGCCAGGGCCTGCACCGCGTTGGCGACCTCGGCCGACTGTGCGGTGACGGAGGTGGTACTGATGCCGCGGATCTCTTGGGCGATGTCGTCGAGCTTGAGCGTCTTGAGCGGGTCGGCGCGGAACTTCGCCACCCACCGCGGGTACGGCCAGCCGACGTAGCGGTTCGACCGTTCTGCGTACATGTTCTCCATGGCCTCGCCGACGGCCGGCACGCCCACGGCGTCGCAGAGCGCGTCGGTGAGCCCCATGCGGCGGGCCTCGTCGACCGAGGACGGCACCGACAGGGCCTCGCCCAGCGGCATGGCCTGGCTGAGCTTGCGTTCGAGCCGCTGCAGGTCGGCTTCGAGCTTCTGGACGGCGGCGCGGCGCCGGGCGACCGCGGTGGCGATGACGCTCTTGAGGCTTTCGATGCCGCGTCCGGTGACGGCCGAGGTCGGTACGACGCTCGGGTGCTCGACGCCTTCCTTGCGCAGCAGGTCGTTGAGGTCGATGACCAGCTCGGCCAGCTCTTCGGTGGTCAGCCGGTCGGCCTGGTTGAGCGCGAACACGGTGACCGCGTCGTGCCCGGCCAGCTCGGTGACGTAGCGGCGGTGGGTGGAGGCGTCGGCGTACTTCTGCGGGTCGAGCACCCACACCACCAGGTCGGCGAGCCCGATGAGCCGGTCGGCCTCGGTGTCGGTGAGCGCCCTGATCGAGTCGTGGTCGGGCAGGTCGAGCAGGATCAGCCCGTGGAGCTGGCTGTCGCCTTTGTCGAGGGCGCTCGCCCGGGAGAAGCGGTGGCGCCACTGGATCTGCAGCCAGTCGAGCAGCGGGCCCGAGCCGTCGAGCCCCCACACGCAGGCGTGGGTACGGGCGGTGGTGGGCCGGCGTACGCCGGTGGGCGACAGCTCAAGCCCCGAGATGGCGTTGAACAGCGACGACTTGCCGCTGCCGGTGCCGCCCGCGAGGGCGACGACCGTGTGCTCCGACGACAGCTTGAGCCGATCGCCGGCGCGCGACAGCAGCGCCTTGGCCTCTTCGAGCAGCTTCGGTTCGAGCCGCCCCTGGCCGTGCTCCACCACCTTGGCGAGCGCGGACAGCCGCTGAGCGAGCCCGGGCCGGGCGGTCGTGGTCGTGGTCGTGGTGGTCATCGAGCGACCTCGAGGTTGTACGTTGCCTGGTAGAGGCGGGTTGCGACGGACTCGTCCGGTATGCCGGCGGAGTCGAGCGCCTTCACGTAACGCATGGCCTCCTCGTCGAAGAGCATGCCGATCCTGGCCCGCAGATCGCTGAACGCCTTGGTGCCGATGCCGCGCAGGGACTCGGCGCCGAGCAGGGCGTTCACCAGCCGGTGCGGAACGCCTTCGCCGTTGCCCCCGCTGAACATGGCCACCATGAAGATCAGGGCCAGCGACTCGGGATCGAACGAGACGATCTTCGACACGGAGCGCTTGGCCACGCCCTCCGTGCGCACCAGCTCGCCCAGGTGGTCCTGCCAGGACGCGATGGCCCGGCCCGCGTGGCGTACGAGGTCGTCCGACGGCCTGTCGAGGTCCTCCCCGAGCTTGGCCCCCAGCTCCGAACGGTGCCGCCAGCGCGCCGCCACCTCCTTCGACGCGCGGTTGGCCGCGGCCACGATCACCGATTCGAGCCCCGACCTGATCGCCGCCTTGAACGCGAGCACCCGCTCCGGCGCCTGCTTGGCCGCCCGGCCCTTCCTGCGCAGGTGCAGCGCCCGCATCAGGTCGCCGGAGCTCGCGAAGTCCTGCCAGCGGGCCAGCACCTCGCCGTGCAGCAGCGAGCCGTTCTTCGATGCGGCGTCGATCTCGCGCATCGCGGCGGTGAACGCCGTGTCGATGTCGCTGCGCAGCTCCGCCCTGAGCGCGGCCTGCGCCTCCAGGTGCTTGGCCAGCGCGGGCACGCGGGTGCGGAAGCTGTTGAGCACGCCGTTGAGCGTCTCGCGTACGGCCTGCGCCCGCCGCGCCTCGTCCACCGACAGCTCCGCGAGCCACAGCCGCAGCTCCGTCACCTCGCTGTCGGGCAGCCTGCCGTCGGTCACCTTCGACTCGTGGATGATGAACCGCTCGATCTCGCCCAGTCCGTACTCGGTCAGCATGCGGACGAAGTGCTTCAGCACCACGTCGGCCGACTTCTCCGGCACCCGCGACAGCACGATGGCCATCCGCGCGCCGCGCTCCTTGGCCAGGCGCAGCACATTCCACGCCGGGGCGTCGGCGTAGCGGGCCGCGGTCGTCACGACGATCCACAGGTCGGCGGCGTCGAGCATGCGGCGGGCGATCTCGTGGTGCTCCTCGACCACCGAGTCGATGTCGGGGGTGTCGAGCAGCGCCACGCCCTGCGGCAGCTTCTCGGTCGGGACGATGACCACGCTGTCCAGGCCGGCATCGGGGACCGGCTTGTCGAGCCGCCGCAGGCCGCCCAGCAGCTCGCCCTCGGCGAACCACTTGTGGTCCTCCGGGTGGCAGACCAGCACCGGGACCCCGGTGGTCGGGCGGCGTACGCCGGTACGCGAGACGTTCTTCTCGGCCAGGCTGTTGACCAGCGTGGACTTGCCCGCGCCGGTCGAGCCCGCCACCACGATCAGCGCAGGGGCCGTGCTGGTCTTGATCCTCGGGACGACGTAGTTCTCGAGCTGGGCCAGCAGCGCCTGCTGCGCCTGGCGCGCCTCGGCCGCACCGGGCAGGTCCTCGCAGAGGCGCACCTCGGCGACGGTCTCGCGGAGGGCGTTCAGAGCCGAGGTGAGCGCCTCGACCACCTCGGGCGGCAGCTCCTCCACGCGCTCGCCGGGGCCGGGCGGCGACACGCCGGGCCAGGAGTCGTCGCCCTCCCCGGTCTCCGGCGCGCTGTCCGCCTCCTGGGGCCGCGCCTCGCCGTCCGCGCGGTCGCCTGAGCCGTCCCGCTCCTCGGAGGCGGACCGCTCCTCGGAGGCGGACTGCTCGGCCGTGTCGGATCGCTCGGCCGTGCCGGACTGCTCGCCGGGGCCGGATCGCTCGGCCATGCCGGATCGCTCGGCTGTGCCGGACTGCTCGGCCGTGCCGGACTGCTCGGCCGTGCCGGACTGCGGGGCGGAGTCCGGCTCGCCCTCCGGCTCCTGGGGCGCGGCGCTCTCGCCGCTCTCCGTCTTTTCGGCGGAGTCCGTACGTACGGACTCCTCCGTCTCCTGAACGGCCTCCCGGGTGTCCTCCCGCTGCAGCACGGCCGGCTTCTCGAACAGCGAAGGGCGCCCCGACGGCGGCTCAGGCGCGGCGGAGGCAGCCCCGGAGGCCGGGGCGTCGATGGACGGGAACGACGGCCAGTCGAGCGACGGCACGGACGGCGCGTCCGTGGACGGAAGCGACGGCCCCTCGCCGGGCGGTGCGGGCCGGCGCAGCGCGGCCGGCTTCTCGAACAGCGAAGGGCGTCCCGAAGACGGCTCGGGCTGCGGATCGACCTTGCGCGCCGGACGGAACGCCCATGAGGTCCCGTCATCGGACGCCGCGCCGTCACCGTCCGCGGTAAGGGGCCGGTCATCGCCGGACAACGTACGGGGGCCGGAAGCCGCGGCCGACCGGCCTGGCGCCGGTGGCGGGAGCTCCGCTGGAGGGCTGTCGGTCGTCGAGGGGTCTTGCAGCACGTTCGGCTTTTCGAAGAGTGAAGGTCCGGGGGAAGCGGGCTGTTCGGGGCGGGCGGGCGCCTCCTCGGACGCCGGCTCGCCGGACGCCGGCTCGCCGCCGTCGTCCTCGGCGCCCTGGTCCGGCGCGGTTGCGCTGATGTCCCCGGCGCTCTGGTCCTGCACGGCTCCGCTGATCGCGGCCAGGTCGGTGTCGACCGGCAGGCCGGCGGCGGCCACCTTGGCGAGCACGTCGGCCACCTCGGCCTTGAGGCCGCCGCGGGCTCCCGCAGTCGCCTCACGCCCTGCGGAGGCGGCGCCTCCGGCCTCATCGGCCCGGCCGGTCTCGGACTCACCGGCATCGGCCACCACCGCATCTTCCGCGGCTGACGTTTCCGCCTCGGTCGCGGGCTCGGCGCTCTCGGGCTCTGCGCTCTCAAGAACAGCGCTCTCAGGAACGGCGCTCTCAGGAACGGCGCTCTCAGGAACGGAGGCCGGAGCCGCGGAGGCGGGCTCTCCGTCCGGGGCGGGCTGGGCGGCGTCTTCGCGCGCGCTCTCGGCGGGCGCCTCCGACGCGGGCTCGTCGTCCAGGACGTCGGCCAGGACGTCGGCCTTGCGGGACGGCCGGCGGGCAGGAGCGTCCGCGCCCCCGCCCGGATCCCGGCCGGGGGCGGTGTCGTCGTGGACCTCGGAAGGGTCCTCGTCGGTCACCGGGCGGAAGCTCACTGTCTGCTCCCCGGGCGACTCGGGCCGCCCGTCATCCATGGCCGTGTTCACGGCAAGCGCTCCGCTCGAACCATCTCGACCTCCTGGCCGATCCTCACGACGTCGCCGACGATGACGATCGCCGGAGGCCGGATCCCAGCCGCGGACACGCGGTCGGCCACGGTGGAAAGCGAAGCGGTGACCGCCCGCTGGGTCGGAAGGGTACCGTCCTGCACCACCATTACGGGAGTCTCCGGCGAACGTCCGTCACGGATGAGCGCTTCTGCGACTTTCGGGAGGCGTTCGAGCGCCATCAGCAACACCAGCGTGCCGTGAGAACGCGCCAGCGCGGGCCAGTCGACGGTGGAGCGGGGGTCGTCGGGCGCGACGTGGACGGAGATGACGTGGAACTCCTGGCTCACCCCGCGATGGGTGACGGGTACGCCGGCCGCGGCGGGCACGGCGACGGCGCTGGTGAGGCCGGGCACGATGGTCACCGGAATGCCGGCTTCGGCGCAGGCGAGAAGCTCCTCGCCGCCCCGCCCGAACACGAACGAGTCGCCGCCCTTGAGCCGGACCACGAACTTGCCCTGCCTGGCGCGGTCCACGAGCAGCTCGTTGATGGTCTCCTGGGGCAGCGAGCGGCCGTAGGGGACCTTGGCGGCGTCGATGAGCTCGACGTCGGGGGCGAGCTCGTCGAGCAGGGCGCGGGGCGCGAGGCGGTCGGCGACGACGACGTCGGCCTGGGCGAGGAGCTGGCGTCCGCGCACGGTGATGAGGCCGGGGTCGCCGGGGCCGCCGCCGACGAGGGCGACGCCGACGGGTTTGGTGCGGTTTCGCCGGGCGTCGACGGTGCCGTCGCGCAGCGCGCCGACGACGGCGTCGCGGATGCCGGCGGCCCTGCGCGGGTCGCCGCCCGCGGTGACGGCCACGCTGATCTCGTCGACCCGCCCGGTGGCGGGGGTCCAGGCGGCGGAGGCGTCCTTGTCATCGGCGCGCACGCACCACACGCGCTTGGCCTCCGCCTCGGCGGCGACCGCCGTGTTGACCGAGCGGTCGTCGGTGCACGCCTGTACGAGCCAGGCCCCGTCGCAGTCGCCGACCTCGTAGGGCCGGGCGTGCCACGTGACCCTTCCCGCGGCGATCAGGTCGTCGAGCGCCGGCGTGACGGACGGCGAGACGACCGTGACCTCCGCACCGGCCTCTAGCAGCGCGGGCACCCGGCGCTGGGCGACGCGGCCGCCGCCAACGACGAGGACCCGGCGGCCGGTAAGCCGCAGGCCGAGGAGGTAGGGACCCATGGGGGGAATCTCCCGTTCGCGAAGGTTGTGTTAAGAGGTAAACCTACCGGCTTCGCCTGTGTCATTTGCTGCGCACACGTTAACGGCCGTTTCTGCGATCCCCGCGCCTTCCCGCGAGGCCCGCCTTCGTCATGACCACGGCGTCCGGCCATCGCTGTCAGGCCCCCAGGATAACCCGCCCCCGCAGGTTGCCCGGGTGAACGGCCCGTCCGGGTCCCCGAGGTCAGACCTGCTTCTCGGTCACCCCGGCCGAGTCGAACGTCGCCACCTCGTGCAGCACCCGTACCGCCGCGCACACCGTCGGATGCGCGAGCAGCCCGCCCGTGCCCTCGCCGAGCCGCAGCTCCAGGTCCATGATCGGGCGCAGGCCGAGGTGGTCGAGCGCGGCCGCGTGCCCGGGCTCGGCGGAACGGTGGCCGGCCACGCAGTGGTCGATCACGGCCGGGTCGAGGGCGGCGGCGACGAGCGCGGCGGCGCCGGAGATGACGCCGTCGAGGATGACCGGCACGCGCAGCGCGGCACCGCCGAGGATGAACCCGGCGATGGCGGCGTGCTCGAACCCGCCCACGGCGGCGAGCGCCCGCAGCGACTCGCTGGGCGAGCAGGCCACGTCGGCGAGCGCGTGCCTGCGCATGGCCTGGCGGACGATGCCGACCTTCAGCTCGTACGTCGCGTCGTCGATGCCGGTGCCCCGCCCGGTCACCTCGCCGGGGTCCCTGCCGGTGAAGGCGGAGACGAGGGCAGCGGAGGCGGTGGTGTTGGCGATGCCCATGTCGCCGGTGATGAGGCAGCGGGCGCCGCCGGAGACGAGGTCCCTGGCGACCTGGATGCCCGTCTCCAGCCCTCTGACGGCCTGGTCGACGGTCATGGCGGGGCCCTGCGACAGGTCGGCGGTGCCGTACGCGATCTTGCGGTTGATGAGGCCGGGCGCGTCGGGCAGGTCGGCCGCGACCCCGACGTCCACCACCGTCACCGAGGCTCCCGCCTGGGCGGCGAAGGCGTTGGCGACCGCGCCGCCGTTCAGGAAGTTGGCGACCATCTGCACGGTCACCTCCTGCGGCCACGGGCTGACGCCGCGCGCGTGCACGCCGTGGTCGGCGGCGAAGATGGCCAGGGCGGCCGGCTCGGGCATGGGCGGCGGGCTGACGCCCGCCGCGCCCGCGAGGCGGATCGCGACCTCTTCGAGCGCGCCGAGCGAGCCGCGCGGCTTGGTGAGGCGGTCGTGGTGCGCGCGGGCGTCCGCGAGCGCCTGCGGGTCGGCGGGCCGGATGTCGGCGAGCGTCTCGGCGAGCACGAAAAACCTCCACTTACGGGACGAGCTGGAGTGCTTCCTCGTATCGGTCGATGACGACGTCGGCGAGGGTTTCGCAGTCGCCGATCACCTCGGCGCAGCGGATGTCGAGATCGGGGTGCCCGGCGCCGTACGCCAGCGCCTGCGCCCACACGCGCTCCAGCAGCCCGCCGGCGAACAGCAGGTAGGGCACCACGATGACGCGCTTGGCGCCCAGCCGGCGGCAGCGTTCGAGCCCGCCGGGCACGCCGGGCGGGGTGACGGAGACGAACGCGGTCTCGACGGTCATGAAGTCGTAGGCGTGCGTCTCCCAGAACAGCCGGGAGACGCGGTGGATATCGGCGTTGGCGGTGGCGTCGGTCGAGCCCTCGCCGACCAGGACGACCGCGGTCTCTCCCGGCTCGACGTGGGCGTGCGGGTCCTCAGACGGCGAGGAGTCGACGGCGCGCAGCCGGGGCCGCGCGCCGGCCAGCTCCAGCGCGCGCGGCCTGGAGATCTCGGCGGCCGCCTCGTTGAGCCGCTCGGCCAGCAGGGCGAGCACGCGCGGGTCGGGGCCGAGCGGGCGGCAGTAGTCGTAGACCAGCGTGGGGTGGCGCTGCTGCTCCAGGGCCATCGCGGCGGAGAACTCCTCGCCCATCCTGCTCAGGCTCAGCGGCAGCGCGACGAGCCTGTGGTGCCCCCTCGCGACCAGGGAGGCGATGGAGTCGCTCAGCCGGGGCGTGGCCCGCTCGAGGTAGCCACCCGAGACGTCGGCGCCGGTCTGGTCGAGGCGGCAGCGCAGGCGGTGTACGAACCTGCCGAACTCGGCGGCGTAGGCGTCGTCCTGGGAGCCCTGCCCGATCAGCAGGAGCGGTGGCTTCATCGTGGGGGATCTCCGATGCGGTGGACAAAGACACGCGAGGATAACCGATGGGCGCCGGTAGGGAACAGGTCACGCTGTGTGGGCGGGCCGCGCGTGCACGACGAAGACGGGGTCGGCCGGGGTCAGGCCGTGTGCGCCGTCGGGTTCGACGCTGAGCCGCGAGGCCAGGATCTGCGTGCCCTCGCCCCGGTAGCCCTGCTCGCGCAGCCGGTCGAGCACGGCGGGCACCTGCTCGACCTTGCGCAGCGCGCAGACGAGCGTGCGCGGCCGCCGGGCGGCGCAGGCGTCGATCACGTCGAGCCCGCCGCCGCCGACGAAGACGGCGTCGGGGTCGGGCAGCGGCTCCAGGGCGGGCGGCGCCTGCCCTCTGGTGAGCGCCACCTTCACGCCGTGCGCGAGCACGTTGCGGCGCAGTTCCGCGCAGCGGGCCTCGTCGCGTTCCACGGCCACGACCGCCGCGCCGAGCCGCGCGCACTCGACGGCGACCTCTCCGACGCCCGCGCCGACGTCCCAGACCAGGTCGCCGAGGCGCGGCCCCAGCTTGGCCAGCACGTACGCCCTGACCTCCGGCGGCATGACGTGGCCGCCGAACGCCAGCGCCCATTCCCGCGGCCCCGGCTGGGCGCCCGCCACCCAGCCGCGTTCCCCGGGCCGGTGCAGCGGGTCGATGACGAGCACCACCTGGGGATCCTTCCACGGCCTTGTGGTGGCCTCGCCCATGCGGCTGTGGACGACGCGCTCGTCGGGGCCGCCGAGGTCCTCGCAGACGATCAGGGCGCGCGGCGTGGTGGGCGCCAGCTCCCTGGCGATCTCGGCGGGGCCGACGCCGGGCGCGACGATCAGGGCGACCTTGGGGTGGGCGCGGCAGGCGTTGACCACGCGGGCGAGCTGCTCGGGGCCTGACGGCGCGACGACCAGCGCGTCGTCCCAGTGCATCCCGGCGCCGGCGAAGGCGCGGCCGACGAGCGATGCGGCGGGCAGGACGTCCGGTTTGAGCCCGTGTGCGCGCAGGTCGCGGACGACGCCGAAGAAGCCGGGGTCGCCGGGCGCGAGCACGACCGCGGGCCCTTCGCCGCGTTCGAGATGGTCGTCGATGGTCTGCAGCAGCGCGCCGTCTCCCGTGGTCGCCGCGTTCAGCTTGAGCCGCCCGAGGATGGCGTCGGGGCCGATGACGAGCCCCGCCTCGTGCAGCTTGGTCACCGCCTTGGCCGACAGCTCGGATCCGTCCCAGCCGACAACCGTGATCATGCGCCTCACCGTCCTCACTTCAAGGGTGACGGCTGCGGAGGGGTTTCACAAAGGGTGGCGAGGTCAGTCCGCCGTGCCTGCGGGCCAGGTCCGAGGGGATGAGGCCGTCCGTTCGGGCCGGATCCGATCAGGTGAGGTCCGAGGGGATGAGGCTGTAGACGACCAGGTCCTCTCCGGCCAGGGACGAGCGGGCGACGCCCTCGCGGACGAAGCCGGCCTTCTCGGCGACCCGCTGGGAGGCGGTGTTGACGGTGGCGGCGCGCAGCTGGAGCCGGGCGAAGCCGTGCCGGTCGAACAGCCAGCGGGCCACGGCCCGCACGGCCTCGGCGGCGTAGCCGTTGCCGCGGGCCCAGGGCGCGGTCATGTAGCCGACCTCGGCGGTCCTGTTGTTCCAGTCGAGGTCGCGCAGGTCGATGTTGACCGCGTACCGGCCGGTGACGAGCTCCTCGGCGGTCCAGGCGATGCCGAGGCCGCGGATGCGCCGGCGTTCGGCGTGCGCGATGTAGGCGCGGGCGTGCTCTTCGGTGTAGCCGCGCGGGACGCCGGTGAACTCCTGGGTGAGCGGGTCCGCGCCGGTGGCGGCCAGGTGCGGCGCGTCGCGGAGCTCCTGGGGGCGCAGGTGCAGCCGCGGGGTGAGCAGGTCGTCCTTGGGCAGCATGGGACCGGGAGCGGGGCTGTCGGTGCGCAGCAGGCCGAAGACCACGAGGTCGTGGGTTCCGTCGTCGTCCAGCACGCCTTCGCGGATGACGCCTTCCCAGGTGAAGCCCGCTTTGCGGGCGACGGCGAGCGAGGCGAGGTTGTCCAGGTTCGCGGTCAGCTCGACGCGGCGCAGCCCGACCTTCTCGAACACCCACTTCGTCAGCCCGCGCACCGCCTCGGTGGCGAAGCCGCGGCCCCGGTACAGCGGGTGCACGCCGTAGCCGACCTCGGTGGTGCCGGTGCTCCACGAGGTCTTGAACAGGCTGATCGCGCCGACGATGAGCCCTTCCGCGTCGGTCATGGCGAGGTGGATGCCCTGCCCGCTGCGGCGCAGCTCGTGGACGCCGTGCCGCAGCCAGTGATCGACTCCGCCGGTCTTGACGGGTGCTCCGGGCGGCAGGAACCGCGCGCCCGAGGAGACGATCTTGCGGATCCTGGGCGCGTCCTCAGGGCCGAACGGCCGCAGTGTCAGCCGTGCCGTGGAGATGCGCACATCGGGGTCGAACACGCTGGGCAGGGTACACAGCCGCGATGTTTGCCCACGAAAGCGGGGGTAGGGGCCGGGCTTGAAAGGAGTGTGGGAACCATGGAACGTGGGAGCGCCAAGCACGGCCCGCGCCTGGACGAAGAGCAGAAGCACGAGACCGAGGGCCTGGTGCGCGGCGGCGGCACGACGCACGCCGAGGAGTGGAAGGAGCCCGAGGCCATGCCGTCGCCCGGCGAGGAGACCCCGTCGTACGCGCCCGGCCACGCGCCCGGTGTCCCGCAGGGCATGACTCCGCACGACGTGGACGTCCGCAGCGAGCTGGCGAAGTGGCTCAGCGACACCACGCACTGGCCGGCGTCCAAGAGCGAGCTGCTGGACCGCGCCCGGCGGGAAGGCGCTCCCGACTCCGTGCTCGACATGGTGGAGTCCCTGCCCGACCGCGACTACAGGAACATGGCCGACATCGCCAAGGCCCTGGGCCTCGGCGTGGAGCAGCGGAGGTACTAGAACGTGCGGCTCGACTTCATCCGCCACCTGTACGACCGTCCCGGCCCGTACGCGTCGGTCTACCTGGGCGCGCTCACCGCCGCCGAGCGCAAGGCCCACTGGCGTGCCGTCCGCGACCGGCTCGATCACGAGGTCGACGAGGCCACGATGGAGGCCTTGGAGGAGGAGGCGCTGCAGGCGGCCGCCGGGCGGGCGCTGTTCGCCACGGACGGCTCGGTCGTGTTCGCGGAGTCGCTGGAGGAGCCGCCGTCCGACCTGGTGACCTACACGCCGCTGCCGCACGTGACGCCGATGCTGATGCGGCGCGGCGAGAACGTGCCGCACATCCGGGTCATCGTGGACCACGCGGGGGCCGAGGTGACCGTGTTCGGCGAGGGCGCGCCGCGCCGTACGACGGTGGAGGGCGAGTCCTGGCCGCTGCAGAAGACCTCGCAGGGCGGCTGGTCGCAGCGCCGCTACGAGCGGGCCGTCGAGGAGACCTGGGAGAAGAACGCGGTGGCCGTGGCCCAGGAGATCGACCGGCAGGTGCGCAGGATCGGCGCCGAGCTGGTGCTGGTGGCCGGGCAGCCGAGGTCGCGCGCGTACCTGCTGCAGCATCTCAGCACGCAGGCGGCCGACCGGGTCAAGATCGTCGAGCACGGCAGCCGCGAGGACCATGGGCAGTTCGAGCGGGACGTGGAGCGCGCGCTCGACGAGTGGCTCGCCCACCGCTGCGCCGAGCTGCTCGAACGCCACCAGGAGACGGACGCGCCCACCGGGCCGTGCCACGTGGCGAAGGCGCTGCGCGAGGGCCGCGTGCACGCGGTGCTGATGCCCGGCGAGGTGCCGAAGCCGGTCTGGGTCGGCGAGGCCGGCACCCAGGTGGGCACCGACCCCGGCGAGCTGCGCCACTGGGGTGTGACGGAGCCAATGCGCGAGCGCGCCGACTCCGCGCTGATCAGGGCGGCCGCGATGACGGACGCCGAGGTGTGGTTCACCGACGCCGTGGACGACGTCGCGGCGGTGCTCAGGTACTGACGGCCGCAGTGCACGCAAGCGGCACCTGAGCGCTGAGCGCCCTGGTCCGGGCGCTCAGATGCCGACGATGACTTCCAGGGTGCGCGGGCCGTGCACGCCCTCCACCCGGTCCAGCTCGATGTCGCTGGTCGCGGAGGGGCCGCTGATCCACGTCTGCGGCCGCGACGGGTCGAGCCTGGCGATCGCCTCGGGCACGCCGGGCACGATCTGGTCGGCGCGCACCACGCACAGGTGATAGTCGGGCAGCAGCGTCTCCGCCCGCGTGCCCTGACCGGGGCCGTGGTCGAGGACGATGGTGCCGGTCTCGGCGATGCCGACGGCGCAGCCGGTGACGACGCCGTCGGCGGTGCGCAGGTCCGGCCAGCCGCCCTCGCGGTCGAAGCCCTCCGGGACGAAGATCTTCTTCTCGCCCAGGCACGCGTCGATCTCGGCCGGCACGTCGGCCGCGGGCACGACGTGCACGACGGCCCGGTAGTCGCCCACTCGCTCGGCGAACAGCCGCGCCAGCGCCTCCCTGTCGTCCGCCTGCCGGTCGGTGCGGTAGCCGCGGGGGATCTCGACGTCGGGCGCCCCCGCGACGGCCTTGCCGATCCTGGCGAGGATCTCCTCTCGCGCGCTCACCGCTCCTCCTTCTTGTGCTGCCCGTCGCTCTGGCCGCCGCCGGTGCGCTGCCACCAGTCCCTGAACGGCTCGGCCGGGATGTCCGGCAGGTCCCTGGTGTCGGTCCACGCCGACAGGGGCCCGGGAAGCCGCCTGGGGACGAGCCTGCGCATGCGGGAGGCCGCGCGCTGCGCCTGCGCCAGGAGCCGGGGGTTCTCCAGCACCCGGCCCGCCACTGCCATCGCGGCCTTCTCGGCCGCCGCGTGCGGCGCCTTGGCGCGCAGGTCCACCAGGACCGACGGGATGTCGATGGCGACCGGGCACACCTCGTAGCAGGCGCCGCACAGGCTGGAGGCGAACGGCAGCGAGGCGTCCAGGTCGGTGTGCATGCCCCTGAGCTGCGGGGTGAGGATCGCGCCGATCGGGCCGGGGTAGGGCGAGCCGTACGCGTGGCCGCCTGCGCGCTCGTAGACGGGGCACACGTTGAGGCAGGCCGAGCAGCGGATGCAGCGCAGCGCCTGGCGGCCCACCTCGTCGGCGAGCACGTCGGTGCGGCCGTTGTCGAGCAGCACCAGGTGGAACTCCTGGCCGTCGACGGAGCCCGTCCACGTGCTCGTGTACGGGTTCATCCGCTCGCCGGTGGAACTCCTGGGCAGAAGCTGCAGGAACACCTCCAGATCGCGCCAGGTCGGCACCAGCTTCTCGATGCCGACGACGCTGATGAGCGTCTCCGGCAGCGACAGGCACATGCGGCCGTTGCCCTCCGACTCCAGCACGACGAGGGTGCCGCTCTCGGCCACCATGAAGTTGGCGCCGGAGATCGCGACCTTGCTCTTGAGGAAGCGCTCGCGCAGGTGCCGCCGGGCCGCCTCGGTCAGCGCGCGCGGCTCGTCGGACAGGTCGCCGGAGACCTCGGTCATCTTCTTGAGGAAGATCTCCCGGATCTCCGAGCGGTTGCGGTGGATCGCGGGAACCAGGATGTGGCTGGGGTAGTCGTCGCCGAGCTGCACGATCAGCTCGGCGAGGTCGGTCTCGTATGCGGTGATGCCCTCCTTGGCGAGGGCGTCGTTGAGCCCGATCTCCTGGGTGGCCATCGACTTGACCTTGATCACCTCGGTCTCGCCGGTGGCCTTGACCAGGTCGGCCACGATGCGGTTGGCCTCGGCGGCGTCCCTGGCCCAGTGGACGGTGCCGCCCGCGCGGGTCACCGCCTCCTCGAGCTGGACCAGGTAGCGGTCGAGGTTGCGCAGGGTGTGGTCCTTGATGGCCTTGCCGGCGGCGCGCAGGTCCTGCCAGTCGGGCAGCTCCCCGACGACGGAGGCGCGCTTCTCCCTGATGGTGTGGGTGGCCTTGCGGAGGTTGAAGCGGAGCTGTGCGTTCTCAACGTCTTTCACGGATTTCTTCGGGAACGCCTGCGGCATCCCGATGAAGGTGACGCTCATTGGGCCTCCTCCGTCGATGCGAGGATCTCCGCCAGATGCATGGTCTTGACGCCCGCCCGCTGGCGGCTCAGTGTGCCGCCGATGTGCATCAGGCAGGAGTTGTCGGCCGCGCACAGCACCTCGGCGCCGGTGTCGAGGATGTGACGGGTCTTGTCGGCGCCCATGGCGGCCGAGACCGTCGGGTTCTTCACCGCGAACGTGCCGCCGAAGCCGCAGCACTCCTCGGCGGCCGGCAGCGGGACGAGGTCGATGCCGCGCACGTTCCGCAGCAGCCGCAGGGGGCGGTCGCCCAGGTGCAGGCCGCGCAGCGAGTGGCAGGTCGGATGGTAGGTCACCCGGTGCGGGAAGTACGCGCCGACGTCCTCGACCTTCAAAACGTCGATGAGGAACTCCGTCAGCTCGTACACCTTGGGCACGACCTCGGCGATGGCCGCAGCCCCCTTGCTGCCGGGTTCGACCAGCTTCGGGTACTGCTCGCGCACCATGGCCGCGCACGATCCCGACGGCATCACCACGGCCTCGTAGCCGGCGAACACCTCGGTGAAGTGCCGCGCCAGCCGTACGCCCTCCGTCCGGTAGCCGGTGTTGACGTGCATCTGGCCGCAGCAGGTCTGCGCGGCGGGGAAGTCCACTTCGCAGCCGAGTCTGCGCAGCAGTGACACGACCGCCTTGCCGGTTCCGGGGAAGAGCGTGTCGTTCACACATGTCAGGAACAGGGCGACTCGCACGGCTCTCCTTCCAAGGTATGGTCTGACCACATAATGGTCAGACCATAGTCGAATACTTCATATCGGGCTAGGGAGGGCTCGTGGACGTAAGCGGCTGGCGTCCGGTCAAGCGGACGCGGACGTTCGAGGACGTGCTCGCCCAGATCGAACGGCGCATCGCCGAGGACGGGCTCACCGTGGGCGACCGGCTGCCCGCCGAGCGCCAGCTCGCCGAGCAGCTCGGCGTCAGCCGCTCCTCCGTACGCGAGGCCATGCGCGTGCTGGAGACCCTCGGCGTGGTCTCCTCCCAGGTGGGGCGCGGCCCCGACGCGGGCGCGGTGCTCACCTCGCGCCCCGACGCGGCGCTGAGCGACCTGCTGCGGCTGCACCTCGGCCTGACCGGTCTCGAGCTGCGCGAGGTCATCGACACCCGGCTCATGATCGAGCAATGGGCGGCCGCCCGCGCGGCCGCGGCCCGCGCCGACACATCGGAGCTGGCGGCGGCGCTGACCGGGATGGACTCGGCGGGCTCGCCCGAGCAGTTCGTTGAACACGACACGGCCTTCCATTGCGCGATCGCGGACGCCTCGGGAAACCGGCTCGTCGCCGCCATCATGCGGTCGCTGCGCGACTCGATGCGCAAGTACTCGGTGGAGGCGGTGCGGCAGGTCGTCGACATCTCGATCCTGCGCGCCGACCACGTACGCATCCTGGAGGCCATCGAGTCCGGCGACCCCGACGAGGCGGCGAGAGCGGTATCCGAGCACCTGGCGCACGCCTACCCCACGCTCTTCGCCTGACACGCCCTGCCGATTCTCACTGGGCCGATTCTCACTGGGCCGATGCTCATCAGGCCGATGCTCACTGGGCCGATGCTCATCAGGCCGATGCTCACTCGGCCATGTCGGCCTGGCGGCAGCTCGCCCCCGAGCAGGAGACCATCGCCGACAGCCGCCGGTCCAGCCGCGACAGCAGCGACAGGTCGGCGGACATGATGAGGTTGTCGAGCTGGTAGGGGTCCTCGTCGAGGTCGTAGAGCTGCCGCTCCCCCGTCTCGTACCGCACGTACGTGTACTGCTCGGTGCGCAGCGCCTGGTAGGCGGGCACCGGCGTCTGCCTGGCCGACGCCCGGCTGGCCGGGCGGACGAACTCGACCAGCACCTGTTTGCGCCACTGCGGCGGCGGCTGCCCGCGCAGCAGCGGCACCAGCGAGCGCCCCTCGGCGAAGTCGGGCACGGTGGCCCCGCCCAGCTCGGCGATGGTCGGCGCGAAGTCGATCGTGGCCGTCATGTGCGTGATCGTCGAGCCCGGCTCGACGCCCGGCCCCCTGACGACGAGCGGCACCCTGATCGCCTCCTCGAACGGCGTGGTCTTGCCGTGCTTGATCCGGTGGGTGCCGAGGTGGAAGCCGTTGTCGGAGGTGAAGAAGATGTACGTGCTGTCGAGCTTGCCGGACTCGCGCAGCGCCGACAGCACCGACCCGACCAGGTCGTCCACGCCGAGCATCGAGCGCAGCCTGGTGCGGTGGCGCTCGTCGATGGCGGCCTTCGCCCGCCGCGACAGGGGCGGCAGCATCTGCATCCACAGCGGCTCGGCGCTGATGTCGTCCTGGTTGAACGACGGGGTGCGGGGCGCGGCCTCCGTCGGGAACGCCTCGGCGTGCCGGTAGGCGGGATTGGCCGGGTTGTGCGGGCCCACCGGGTTGAGGAAGAGGAAGAACGGCTGGTCCGAGGCCTTGATGAAGGCGCGGGCGTAGCCCGCCAGCACGTCGGACAGGTAGTCGCGCTCGCCCCATCCGTAGTCGCGCAGCGTGCCGTTCTCGTTGAGACGGTAGCCGTACTCCTGGTACAGGGCGCGTACGGGGACCCGCCAGTCGTTCCAGCCGGGCGGCACGTACGTCTCGGGCGCCGAGCCCCCCGGGTAGTGGTTGAGGAACTTGCCCATGAGCGCCGTGCGGTAGCCGGCCTGCTGCATCCAGGTGCCGATCGTGGAGCGTTCCAGGTCCAGCTCGTGGAAGCGGTGGAACCCGCCCTCGGGAGCGGTGTTGGTCAGCACGCCGTGGCTGTGGACGTGCTGCGAGCGCAGGATCGACGAGCGGGACGGGCAGCACCAGGAGTTCGTCACGAAGTGGCGGTCGAACGTGGCGCCCTGCTGCACGAGCTCGCGGGTGATGTTCGGGAAGTGCTGCAGCGTGCCGCTTTCGAGGTCGTCGGCCATGATGACGACGATGTTGGGCCGCGACTGGCTCTGGGCAACGGTGGGCTCGGCCGCCGGCAGCACGAGCAGCAGGCAGGCGAGTCGACACAGGGCCTTGAGCACAGAGTGTGACTTCCCCGGAGGATCCGTCATTGACACGTGAAGGCCACCACAGCGGTAATGGAACTTCATTCCGGAGGTGGTCCTCGATGAAGCTCGGCTTGAACCTCGGCTACTGGCAGCGCCACGCCGACGACGCCACCGAGTCGGTGCTCGCGGCCGAGCGCCTCGGCTACGACTCGGTGTGGACCGCCGAGGCCTACGGCAGCGACGCCTTCACGCCCCTCGCCTGGTACGGCGCGCGTACCAAGCGCATCAAGCTGGGCACCTCGGTTGCGCAGATCTCGGCCCGTCCCCCGGTCACCACGGCGATGACCGCCATGACCCTCGACCACCTCACCGGCGGCCGGCTGCTGCTCGGCGTGGGCGCGTCGGGCCCGCAGGTCGTGGAGGGCTGGTACGGCCGGCCGTTCGCCAAGCCGCTGGCCAGGACCCGCGAGTACATCGAGATCATGCGCAAGGTCTGGCGCCGCGAGGAGCCGGTGACCAGCGAGGGACCGCACTACCCGCTGCCCCTGCCCGGTGGCCTCGGCAAGCCGCTCAAGCTCATCACCCACCCGCTGCGCGAGGACATCCCCGTCTATCTGGGCGCGGAGGGGCCGAAGAACGTCGAGCTGGCCGCCGAGGTGGCGCAGGGCTGGCTGCCGCTGTTCGCGTTCCCCGAGAAGATCGAGCAGATGTACGGCGACGCCCTGTCGAAGGCCCCCGCGGACTTCGACGTGGCCGCCATGGTGCTCGTCGTGATCTCCGACGACGTGCGGGCCGCGCTCGACGGCGTCAAGACCATGCTCACCCTCTACATCGGCGGCATGGGGGCCAGGCAGCGCAACTTCCACGCCGACATCATCGGCCGCATGGGCTACGCCGAGGCCGCCGAGCGCATCCAGTCGCTCTACCTGGCCGGACGCAAGGACGAGGCGTTCCGCGCGATCCCGGACGAGCTGGCCGACGGCATCTCGCTCGTCGGCCCGCCCGGCCGGATCAGGGAACGCCTCGAGCTGTGGCACCGCAGCCCGGTGACCACCCTGCTGGTGATGGGGGTGCGGGACGAGCCCTCGCTGAAGCTCGTCCGCGACCTCGTGCTCGGCTGAGCCCTTCAGCGGCCGGGGCGGGTCAGTCCGGGCGCGGCGCGGGGTCGGTGGTGACCGCGCGCAGCAGCGGCCGGCTCATCGCGCCCGCTCCGAGCACCCCGGCGAAGCCCGCGACCACGCACACCGCCAGCGTCAGCGCGCCGGTCAGGTTGGGCTCGCCGAGCATGAACGGCCAGGCGCAGAACACGCCCGTCAGGATCGACCCGCCGCCCATCACGATCAACGGCAGCAGCGTCTCCGACCTGCGCGCCTTGTCCAGCACCTCCAGGGGCGTGCCGGCCAGACGCAGCAGCGCGTACGTCTGCCTGCGGTCCAGCACCGACGACATCGCGGTGATGCCCGAGCTGGTGACGGCCACCAGGAACGACACCGACAGCACCACGATCGTCCCGACCCTGATGTCGGCGACGATGTCGAAGCCGAAGCGCTGGTTGTCCTCCTGTGTGGTGGGCGTGTGGCCGGGCACGAGGTCGGCCAGCGCGGTGCGCGCCCTGTCCACGGCCGCCGCGTCCGCCCCGCTGCCCAGGGCGGCGACCACCACGTCCTTGCGCTGCTCGACGGTGGCGGTCAGGCCGGCCGCCCGCAGCCGGTCGCGGGCCTGCTCGGCGACCTGGGCGGGGCTGCCGTCGGTGACGTTCACGCTGAGCTGCGGCGGCCCCGAGACCTGCTCGAACGCCCCCGGGCTGAGCAGGCCGAGGAAGCCTGCCACGAACCCGGTCAGCGCGACGCCGCTCACCGTGCGCCAGGCCGAGCGCGGGTCGTCCACGAGCCTGCGGGCCGCCAGCAGCATGGCGGGGCGGCGCGCGCTCGCGGCCGCGATCCTGCCGATCATGCCGACCACCCAGGGACCGGCCAGGTTGATGCACAGGAACGCCACGGCCAGCGCGATCACGATGACGGTGACGCTGGTCTGCACGCCCAGCAGCGGGAAGACGGCGAGCGAGGCGAGCAGCGCGAGCACGCGGACGAAGCGCATGGCGGGCGGTGTCTCCCGCTTGGCCACGCCGAGCGGGCTCACCACGACCCGCCGCAGCCCGACGACGGCCGACAGGCCGACCAGGATCGGCACCGCGACCAGCACCCCCGCCAACGTCAGCGGGCCGGGCAGCAGGTCGCCGGCGAACCACGGGCCGCCCTGCATCTCGATCCGCGCGAGCAGCGGCACCGACAGCGCGTACAGGACCGCTCCGGCGAGCGCGCCGCCCAGCGCGACCAGCACCGCCTCCGTCACGGTCATCGCGACGACCTGGCCGGGCGTGGCGCCGACCAGCCGCAGCGCGGCCAGCCTGCTGTCGCGCCTGGCCACCGTGAGCCGCGCCGCCGCCCCGCCGAACACCAGCAGCGGCACCACCATGAGCACGCCGGCGATGGCCGACAGCCACTGGTAGGCGACCGCGTCCTCGCTGGGCTCGCCGGCCAGGCTGGCGACCTTGACCGGCGGCCGGGACTGCACCCAGTCGTCGATGCGCTGCGCCGTCATCGCGGGCGCGTCCGGCTTCTGCCCGAAGACCGCGACCAGCTCGCCCGGGTGGACCAGCGCCTCGTCGCCGAGCACGCCCGTGCGCCCGGGATAGCGGTCGGCCAGCTCGTTCGCGGGCAGCTCGCGGGCGAGCTCGGCGAGCGCGGGCGACAGCCACACCTCACCGGGCTTGGGGAAGTGCGGCAGGCCGGGCGGCGGCTCCGGGTGCGCGCCGTCGAGCGCGGCCAGGTCGATGACGGTGATCTTCTTGTCGCGTACGTAGTCGTAACGCTGCGCCTCGACCGCCACCGGGGTCGCGCCGGACGCGGCCGGCACCGGGTTGCGCCAGGCGCTGCGTTCGGCCCTGGCCTGGAAGGCGAGGTTGGCCGCCACCACGAACAGCAGCAGGGCCGTCGCCACCGCCACCGCCCCGAACGTCAGCCAGGTGCCGAGCATCCCCCTGCGCCCGCCACCCTTGATCAGCCGCCAAGTGAGATCGAGGTTCATGCCATCGCTCCGCTCTGCAGCAGCCGGCCGTCGCGGACCTCGACCGTGCGGTCGCACCAGGAGGCCACGTTGGGGTCGTGGGTGACGACGAGCAGGCTGGCGCCGTTGTGCTTGGTCGCCTCCACCAGCAGCCGCATGGTCTCCTGGCCGGTCTGCTGGTCGAGCGAGCCCGTGGGCTCGTCGGCAAAGACCACGGCCGGCTTGGTGACCAGCGCCCTGGCGATGGCCACCCGCTGGGCCTGGCCGCCGGACAGCTCGCCGGGCCGCCTGCTCTCCATGCCCTGCAGGCCGAGCGGCCAGAACCACTCGCGGGCCTGGCTCACGGCCTGCGCCCTGGGGACGCCGCCCAGCATGAGCGGCAGCGCCACGTTCTCGTCGGCGGGCAGTTCCGGCAGGAGCTGGCCGAACTGGAAGACGAAGCCGAAGCGGGTGCGCCGCAGGGCGCTGCGCTTGCGCTCGCCGAGGGTGTCGATGCGCTGTCCGAGCAGGTGCACCTCGCCGCTGTCCGGCTTCATGATCCCGGCCAGGCAGTGCAGCAGGGTGGACTTGCCGGACCCGCTCGGTCCCATGATCGCCACCGCTTCGCCCGCCTGGACCGTGATGTCCACGCCGGCGAGGGCGGTCGTCTGCCCGAACCGCTTCGTCAGTGCCCGTCCAACAAGTACCTCGTTCATGCCATCAAGCCTTCCTCGGAAGGCGGTGCGCGGGGATCGGCCGTGCGTCCATCTCGCATCGGCCGAACGGCTGATCCTTAGAGTTGACGACGTGACTATTCGGGTTCTCATCGCCGACGACCAGCAATTGGTGCGAACCGGCTTTCAGATGATTTTGGACGCACAACCAGACATAGAGGTCGTGGCGGCCGTCGCGGACGGAGCCGAGGCGGTGGCCGAGGCGAGGCGGCTGCGCCCCGACGTGTGCCTGCTCGACATCCGGATGCCCAAGCTCGACGGACTGGAGGTGACCAGGCTCCTCGCCGGGCCTGGCGTGGAGAACCCGCTGCGGGTCGTCATCGTCACCACGTTCGACCTCGACGAGTACGTCTACGGCGCGCTCCGCTCGGGCGCCACCGGCTTCCTGCTCAAGGACAGCGGCCCCACGCTGCTCGTCGAGGCGGTCAGGGCCGCCGCCGTGGGCGACGCGCTGGTGTCGCCGTCGGTGACCGTACGGCTGCTGCAGCACCTGGCCAAGCCCCGCCGGCCCGCCCCGCAGCCGGGCGCCGAGCCGCTGACCGAGCGCGAGCTGGACGTCGTGCGCCTGGTGGCCAGGGGGAAGACGAACAAGGAGGTGGCCGCCGAGCTGTTCGTGTCACTGTCGACGGTCAAGACCCACCTGGGCAGCATCCAGGCCAAGCTCGGCGTGCGCAACAGGGTCGGAATCGCGGCATGGGCGTGGGAATCCGGCGTGGTGAGCTGATTAACAGCGGGGCTCCCGGGATACAAGTGAATCAGAACCTCAGCGCATGGCCCGGGGGGAGAACAACGTGCGCTACACCCAGGCATCACCCGCCAGAGCCGCCACCGCCGTCTACGTGACGCTCACCGCCCAGGTGCTCTCCCTCACCGCCCTCGTGATCTTCGAAATGACCCGCGGCCGCGACCTCGCCGCGCAGCTCGCCGCGTTCGGCGGCCGCCCCCAGGGCGCCGACGCCGAGGCGGTGGTGGGCGCGGTGACCGCGTTCGCGGTGCTGATGATGCTGGTGGCGGGCACCACGCTCGCGGTGGCGGCCTCCTACGTCACCTGGCTGGTACGTGCCAGGCGGGCCAACGACCGCTCGGCCGCGACCGGCCCGGTGGCGGCCGCCTGGCTGATCCCGCTCGTCAACCTCGCCGCCCCCGCGGTGCTCGTCGACCAGGTGTGGCGGGGCGCCCGCCCGCCGGCCGGCCGCCGCGGCAGGTGGCTCGCGCTGCTGTCGGCGTGGTGGCTGAGCTGGCTGGCCACGCTGGCGCTGGTGACGATCAGGGTGCCGCTCGACTCCTCGGCCGGCGGCCTGACCGGGGTGGGCGTGCCCGAGCTGAGCTGCGCGGCGGTGGCGGCGGTGCTGTGCGCCGCCACGGTCCACGAGCTGACCGGCCTGCAGCGGGCCGCCCGCACCTCGTGGACCGCCGAGACGACCGCCCACCGGGCCCCGGCCCAGCCCGTGATCCCCGCACAGCCGCTGGTGCCGGCACAACCGCAGTCCCCGCCGCAGGACGCCTCGCAGAACGCGCTGCAGGCTCCGCTTCAGACGCAGCCCCAGACGCAGCCGCAGACGAGCTGAGCGGCCCCGGGCGGCTCCGGGACGGCCCGGGAACGCCGGGCCTTCGGCTCGGGCCCAGGCGGGGCCGGGCTCAGGCGGCCGTCGGGCCCGAGCTGCCCGGGCTGGCGTGCCAGAGCCGCCTCGGCGGGTTCGCGGTGGCGGGCGGGGCGAGGTCGGAGTAGGGCGACAGGCGGAAGCCGTTGGCGTACTCGATCGGGCGCCCGCCGACGCCGCCGGCCGCCTCCTCAGGGGCACGGTCGATGACGGCGCGCACCGCCTCGATGCCCCGCGAGCGCCACAACGCGTCGAGGTCGGCCAGGTTCCAGCAGTCGAGGGCCCGCATCGTCACCGCCCGCACACCCGTGCGCCTCACCACGCCCCTGGCCAGCATCAGCCACGAGCCGAACACGACCGAGGCGCACCTGCCCTGCACCGACTCGAAGAACGTCAGGTCGATCGGCCCGGTCGAGTCGTCGAGCGTGGTGAAGATGATCCGCTGACCCGAGCGGATGGCCGGCGTCTGGGTGGCCACCTTGACCCCCGCGACCAGGATCTCCGCGCCGTTGCGCCGGCGCAGCAGGTCTTTGGAACGTACCACCCCGAGCGCGTCGAGCAGCTCCTCGTGGAAGCTGATGACGTGGCGGCTGACGTCGATGCCGAGGATCTCCAGCTCGGCCTCGACCATCTCCGCCTCGGTCATCTCGGGCAGCTCCCCCGGCGACAGCCTCTCGCCGAACCCGAGCGGAAGCTGCACCGCCGGAGGAGCCGCGTCCTTCGGCATCCCGGACATGTGCGCGCTGTAGCGCCGGGACTTGCGCGGGCCCGCCTGCACCCCGATGGCCGAGGCGCGGTCGAGCGCGCCCACCTGGGCGATCAGGTCGCGGCGGGTCAGCTCGCCCGGCCGCCAGCGCGGGCCGCCGGGGCGCAGGCCGTGGAGCGCGTCGAGGCCGCCGACCTGGACGATCCGCTCGATCGTGGGCCGCGAGGGCCGCGCGCGGTCCCAGAAGTCGGCGAGCGACGTGTACGGCTGTCCCGCCACCATCCGCTCGACCTCGGCCTCGCTCACGCCCTTGATGGCCGAGAACGGCACGCGCAGCGCGTACCCCTTGCCGATGTCGCCGATCCGGAACTCCCTGCGCGCCCGCGCGCCGCCGCCCTCCAGCTCGGACGGCCGCACCCGCACCTGGACGCGCGGCCCGAGCCGCTCGACCTGCCAGTGCCTGCCCGACTTGTTGATGTCGAGCGGCAGGATGCGCACCCCGCACTGCCTGGCCTCGTCGATGATGACGCGCGGCGGGTACATGCCGGGCTCGTGCGTGAGCACCCCGGCGAAGAACGCCGCCGTGTGATGCCGCTTGAGCCAGGCCGACTGGTAGGTGGGCAGCGCGAACGCCGCCGCGTGCGCCTTGCAGAACCCGAACGAGCCGAACGCGTCGAGCACCTGCCAGGCCCGCTCCACGGCCGCGTCGTCGAACCCGTTGGCCCTGGCCAGCGGCACGAACGCGCGGCGCACCCGCTCGCGGCCCTCCGGCGTGTCGAGCGTGCGGCGCAGCTTCTCGGCGTACGACAGGTCGCGCCCGGTCATCACCGAGATGATCTTCAGGACCTGCTCGTGGAACACCACCACGCCGTGGGTCTCCTTCAGCGCCTCGCGCAGGCTCTCGTGCGGGTAGTACGGCTTGCGCCAGCCGCCCCTGGCCTCCAGGTAGGGGGTGACCATGTCGGAGTTGACCGGGCCTGGGCGGAACAGCGAGATGTCCACGATCAGGTCGTGCATCTTGCGCGGCTCCAGCTTGGCGACCAGCTCGCGCTGGCCCGGCGACTCGATCTGGAAGCAGCCGAGGGTGCGGGCGGCGCAGATCATGTCGTAGGTGTCCTGGTCGTCGTGGGGGACGTACTGGACGTCGGGGCGTTCGGGGCCGTGCTGGGTGTCCAGCTCGACCGTGATGCCGTCGACCCGCTTGATCTCGCTCAGCGCGTACGCCAGGGCCGACTGCATCCGCACGCCCAGCACGTCGAGCTTGAGCAGCCCGGCCTCCTCCACGTCGTCCTTGTCGAACTGCGACATCGGGAACTCCAGCAGGCTGCGCTCCACCGGCGTGCGGTCGCGCAGGCCGGCGTTGCCGATGAGCACGCCGCACGGGTGCAGCGCGATGTGCCTGGGCAGCCCGTCGAGCCTCTCCGCCAGCCGGAACACCCGGTCCAGCCCGGCGTCGCCGAGCCGGCTCTCGCGCAGCTCGGGCAGATCGCGCAGGGACGCGGTGATCTGCTTGGCCCTGATGTGGGGGAACGCCTTGGCGATGGCGTCGATCTCGTGAGGCGGCAGCCCCATCGCCGCGCCGACGTCGCGGATGGCGCTGCGGGCGCGGTAGGTCTCCATCATGGAGACGCAGGCCACCCTGGACTCGCCGTAACGTTCGAAGATGGCCTGGTAGCACTCCAGGCGGCGGGCCGACTCGACGTCGACGTCGATGTCGGGCAGCCCGATGCGGCCCTCCGACAGGAAGCGCTCCATGAGCAGGCCGTGGTCGAGCGGGTTCACCTCGCCGATGCCGATGAGGTAGTTGACCAGGCTGCCCGCGCCCGAGCCGCGGATGGCGCAGCGGATGCCCATCTCGCGGATCATGTCGGTGATGCCGGCCACCGCGATGAAGTAGCCCGACAGGCGCTTGCGCTCGATGATGGCGAGCTCGTCGTCCAGCCGCCGCCTGGCCTCTGCCGAGCGCTCGAGCCCGCGCCTGTACAGGCCGTCCTCGACCCGGTTGCGCAGCAGCGGCACCGGGTCGCGGCCGATCTCCGGCAGGTGCAGGGCGGGCGGGTCGTTGCGCAGCGCCAGCACGTCGAGCGGGTCCATCGCGCACGCCTCGGCCAGCAGTCTGGTGGTGCGCAGCAGGCGGACCACCCGCTCCTGGTCGCCCGCGCACACCCTGGCCGCCACCTGGAGCATCTCCTTGCCGCCCTTGAGGTAGGCGTGGGAGGTCGTGCGGTCGAGGTGGCGCGGGTGCAGCGGGACGAGCCGGCGGGCCGCGTCGAGCACGTCGCCCACCTGGTGGTCGCCGGGGTCGAGGTAGCGCACGGCGTTGGTCAGCACGGCCGGCACGTCCATCGACTCGGCCAGGCCGAGCATGCGCACGGCCGTGGTGGCGTCGCGGAAGCCGTACTGGTCGACCAGCTCGACCACCACGCCGGGCACGGCGGCCCGCCACTGCCCGAGCAGCATGCGCGCGTGCTCGTCGCGCCGCTCCGCCACCGCGCGGCCCACGTCGGAGCGGGGGCCGAGCAGCACCACGAGGCCGTCCTCCGCGCCGAACCCCGGCGTCTCCCTGCCGCCCGCCCACTCGGCGATCAGCTCGCGGGTCACCTTCGGCGCGCCGCGCTCGCCCGCGAAGTGTGCGGCCGTGACCAGGCGGCACAGCCGCGCCCAGCCCTTGCCGCGGGCCAGCACGGTGACGCGGTCTTCCGCGCCGGGGCCGGTGCGCGGGCGCGCTGTGACGGGCGCGTCGAGCGCCAGGTCCACGCCGATGACGGGGGCGATCCCGGCGTCGGCGCACGCCTGCACGTGCTTCATCGCGCCGTAGAGACCGTCGCGGTCGGTCAGCGCCAGGATGTCCATGCCGTACTCGGCGGCCCGGTTCACCAGCGCTCGCGGAAACGCGGTGCCGTAGCGCATCGAGTAGGCGGAGCACACGTGAAGGTGCGGGAACGGGGGCGCCATCAGTCCCACGCCCTCAGCAGCAGCCAGCCGTTGCCGGCGGTGTCGTAACGCAGCTCATAGGAGCCCACCTCGCGGCCGGGGCTCGCCTCCACCCGCCAGAACTGGCGCTCGCCGGGGTCGCCCTCGCCGGTCTTCCACCACTCACGCGCGACCACCCAGTGGTCGAGCACGCGGCGGACGAGGTAGAGCCGGTCACGCCAGACGAACTGGGTCGGCTCCCCGTCTCGGGTCCACACCTCTATCGGATCGCCATAGAGTCTGCTCAAGACGCTTCTCCCCGCGGCTCTGGTGCCTGTGCTGAGCCACCCGGGGGAAGACGGGCGCTTATGACTCGAACATATGTTCTCTCGGCTCGAAACGCAAGTCGCCCGCATGCCTTGCGAGCCGGTCCACGCCGATCGGGTTCCTGATGCCGGCCGATCGGGTTCTGATGCCGAACGCCGCCGAGCCTGGCCGGCTCCGCGCCGCTCGCGCGGCTCCTCCGGCCGCGTTGCGCCGCGTGTCGGAGCAGAGAACTGCGACGATGAGGCCTGTATCGGTAAGCTTGCGCGGCGTGAGCGGTGAAACCTCCCACATCGGGCGCTACAGACTGCTAAGCGTGCTGGGGCGAGGTGGGATGGGCACGGTCCACCTCGCCGAAGACCCCACGGGCCAGAAGGTCGCCATCAAGGTGATCAACCCTGAGCTCAGCCAGCACGAGCAGTTCCGGGCGCGTTTCCGCAGGGAGGCGGACGCGGCGCAGCGCGTGCGCAGGTTCTGCACGGCCGCCGTTCTCGACGCCGCGCTCGAAGGCAACCAGCTCTACGTGGTCACCGAATACGTCCCCGGCCCCAACCTCGACGAGGCCGTGCGCCAATCGGGCCCGCTGCGCGGCTCCAGCCTCGACGCGCTGGCCGTCAGCGTGGCCACCGCGCTCACCGCGATCCACGCGGCGGGGGTCGTCCACCGCGACCTGAAGCCGTCCAACGTGCTGCTGTCACCGGTCGGCCCGCGCGTGATCGACTTCGGCATCGCCAGGGCGCTCGACACGATCGGCGGCGTCACCAGCACCGGCGAGGTCATCGGCACGCCCCGCTACATGGCGCCCGAGGTGCTGCGCGGCGACCCGGTCTCGCCGGCCTGCGACGTGTTCTCGTGGGGCTGCCTGGTGGCGTTCGCGGCCAGCGGGCGGGCGCCGTTCGGCGGCGACACGCTGCCGGCCATGGTCTACCAGGTGCTCAACACCGAGCCGAACCTCGACGCCATCGACCCCGGCCTGCGCGAGCTGGTCGCGGCGGCGCTGAACAAGGACCCGGCCAAGCGGCCCACCGCGCAGCAGCTCCTCGACCAGCTCGTGGGCCGGTCGGCGGCGCCCGAGCAGGCGGCGCACACCGTACAGGTGGCCTGGCAGCAGTCCACCGCCCCGTACACGATCCCTCCCATGGGAGGAGGCGGAGGCGACCGGCGGGCGCGGCGCGGCAGACTGTACGCGGGCCTCGCCGCCGCCGCGGCGGTCGTGGTCGCGGCCGGGGTGGGCGCGTGGGCGCTGCTCGGCCCCGGCGGGCCGCCCGACAACCTGGCGCTGCTCTACCAGGAGGACTTCACGACGACCGGCGCCTGGACCGGCACCTACGACCCGGAGAGCCCGGGAAGCGTCGGCTACCGGCCCGACGGCACGTACGGCATCGACGCCGAGCCCGACTACGAGGAGCGGTGGGCCAAGGCGCCCGTCCCCTTCCTGTTCTACAAGCCGACGCAGTCGCCCGACCCGTCGGCGAGCCCGACGCCGATGCTGCCCGAATCGGTCGTCATGTCGGTCACCGCCGACGTCAAGAGGTCCGTCGGCACCGGCGAGTACGGCCTCTACTGCCACAACTCCGAAGACGGCGAGAACTACTACGAGTTCATCCTCGACACCAAGGGCAACGCCCGCATCCGGCGCATCGTCGACGGCTCGGGCGGCGTGATCGGCCAGCCCGTGAAGGTGGACGCGCTGCCCGGCAAGGCGCGCATCACCGTGGCCTGCGAGCAGAGCGGCAAGACCGTGCGGCTGTCGATGTGGGTGAACGACGACCTCGTCCAGGAGGTCGAGGATCCGAACGGGATCGGCAACGGCTCACTCGGGTTGTTCGCGCGCACGCCGAAGGACGACCGGTCGGTGGTGCGCACCACCTGGGACGACTTCGAGCTCCGCGGCAACCTGGAGCCCTGACGCCTCCCCCCCGCTCGCCCAGCGGACGGCTTTGCGCCGGACGCCCACGCAGGCGAATCGCGCCGCGAACGCCGATCGCCCGGCCGCAATGGTCATCTTCGCGACCACCCGGCCCACACCCACGCGAGCGACCACCCGGCGGACGGCGGCGTGAAGGGAGCGCATGGCGGCCGCCGGCGTACAGAAGCGGTCGGCGTACAGAAGCGGTCAAAGAACACCGGCGCGGGCGGCGGCGAGCGCGGCGTCGGCGGCGCGGTTCGCGTCGTCCTCGGTGACCGGCTCGTGGGCGACGAACAGCCGGTAGTAGACGGGCGCGACCGCCACCCTGATCACCTCGCGGGGATCGACGACGTCGGGCAGCTCTCCGCGCTCGATCGCCCGGCGTACGACGTCGGCCGACTGCTCGTTGCGCGAGACGAAGAAGTCGTGCAGCGAACGGGCGGCGGCCTCGTTCTGGACGGCGGCGGCCACGAAGGCCGACGACACCGGCCCCAGCTCGGGATCGGCGAACCCGGACCGGACGAGCTGCACGATCCCCCGCAGGTCGCCTTCGATCGACCCGGTGTCGGGGATGGGCCACGGCTCGCCGGCGGCGAGCTCCAGCGCGTCGGCGATCAGCCCTTCGACTCCGCCCCAGCGCCGGTAGACGGTCGTCTTGTGCACGCCTGACCGCTCCGCCACGCGCTCGACGGTCAGTCCGCTGTAGCCGTGTTCGGCCAGCTCGGCGAGTGTCGCCCGGCGTACGGCGTCGCGCACGCGGGCGCTGCGCCCACCGGGGCGTTTGAGTGGCTCCTTGCGCTCCAAAAACTACTCCAGTTGCGTTAACTCCGTTCGCATGCCATGCTAAAGCTACAACGGTTGCGATTGGAGTTCTATCCTGATCACCCTCCGCGGAGTTTCCAAGTCCTACGACGGGCGGGCCGTCCTCAGCGACGTGTCCGTGTCCGTACGAGCCGGCGAGCGCGTCGGCATCGTCGGTGAGAACGGCTCGGGCAAGTCCACGCTGATGCGCCTGCTCGCCGGGGTCGAGCGTCCCGACGAGGGCGAGGTCCACCTGACCTCCGACCTCGGCCATGTCGCGCAGACGCTCGCCGAGACGCTGGGCCTGCCGCCCGGCGCCACGGTCCAGGAGGCCGTCGACGCCGCGCTGGCCGACCTGCGCGCCATGGAGCGCAGGATGCGCGAGCTGGAGTCGGCGCTGGCCGAGGAGGCGACGCAGGAGGTCATGGACGCGTACGGCGAGCTGTGCACCGCGTACGAGCTGCGCGGCGGCTACGAGGCCGACGCCCGCGTCGACCGGGCCTTCCACGGGCTCGGCCTGGCCCACGTGGGCCGCGACCGCACGCTCGGCAGCCTCTCGGGCGGCGAGCAGGCGCGGCTCGGCCTGGCCTGCGTGCTGGCGGCCGCGCCCCGCGCGCTGCTGCTCGACGAGCCCACCAACCACCTCGACGAGCCGGCGCTCACCTGGCTCGAAGACCGGCTGCGCGAGCACCGCGGCGCGGTGGCCGTCGTGTCCCACGACCGCGTCTTCCTCGACCGGGTGGCCACCGCGATCGTCGAGGTCGAGCAGGGTGCGGTGACCCGCTTCGGCGGGGGCTACAGCGGTTTCCTCGCGGCCAAGGCGGCGGCCAGGGCGCGGTGGGAGCAGGCGTACGCGGCCTGGTGCGCCGAGGTGCGCCAGGTGCGCGAGTACGCGGCCACCACCGCCCATCGCGTCGCGGCCGGGCGCGTGATGCGTGACAACAACAAGATGGCCTACGACCGCAACGCCGGGCGGGTGCAGAGCTCGATCGCCAGCCGGGTCCGCAACGCCCACGAGCGGCTGCGCCGCCTGGAGGCCGACCCGGTCCCCCGCCCACCGGCCCCGCTCCACTTCCGCGCCACGTTCGGCCCGCCGCCTGACACCACCACCGGCACCCCCGCGACGCCCCACACCACCCCCGGCGTCCAGACGCCGTCCACCCGGCACCCCGCCACGAGCACCCCGACGCGACGGCCGGACACGCTTGCCCCAAGCACCCCGGCACTGAGCTTCGACGCGCACTCCCCCGCCCGCAGCGCCACGATGGGGGCCGGCGCGAGCGCCCTTCCGCGACAGACCGTGCCGACATACGACCCCGACCACCCCGGCCCGAGCAGCGCCACCCGCGAGGCGCGGGACGGCCAGGACCAGCGGGACAGCGAGAGCCAGCGGACCGGCCACGACAGAGTCCTCGTACACCTGAAGGACATCCGGGTCGGGGATCGGCTGCGGGTCGAGGAGCTGATCATCACTTCAGGCGAGCGGATCCTGGTCAGGGGCGCCAACGGCGCGGGCAAGTCCACGTTGCTCGGTGTCCTGGCCGAGCAGGCCCGCTGCCGGGTCGGCCACCTGCCGCAGGAGGTGAGCTTCGACCCGGCGCTGCCGGTGCTGGAGGCGTACGGAGAGGGTCATCCCGACGAGCGCAGGGCGGCGCTGCTGGCCACCGGCCTGTTCCGGCCGCACACCCTCGACCAGCGGGTGGGCGAGCTCTCGGTCGGGCAGCAACGACGGCTGGCGCTGGCCAGGCTGCTGGCCCGCGAACACGACCTGCTGCTGCTCGACGAGCCCACCAACCACCTGTCGCCGCTGCTCGCCGAGGAGCTCGAACGCGCCCTCGACGGCTTCCACGGCGCGCTCGTCATGGTCTCCCACGACCGCGCGCTCGTCCGCCGCTTCCGCGGCAGGCAGATCGAGCTGGCAGGAGGGCGCATCCTTTGACCACCACCATCGGGGGGACTCCCATGTTGACCATGATCGGCTCCGGCTCGCCGTACGGCATCGCGACCGCACGCGACGGCGCGCTGTGGTTCACGCTCGTCCACGAGGGACGCGTCGGGCGGCTGGTGCCGGGCGGGCGGCCCGAGATCCACCAGCTCGACCCGGCCGACGGGCAGCCCACGGTGATCGTGCGCGGCCACGACGACGCGATGTGGTTCAGCGAGATGAAGGGCGGCCGGGTCACCCGCATCACCACCGACGGACGGCGTACCGTCCATGCGGTCGACTCGCCGTTCGGGCTGGCCGCCGGGCCCGACGGCGCGATGTGGGTCACCCAGATGCAGACCGACAGGATCGGCCGCATCGCCGCCGACGGCACGATCACCTCCTACGAGGTGCCGGTCAAGGGTGGGATGCCGTCGTTCATCACGGCCGGCCCCGACGACGCGCTCTGGTTCACGCTCAACCAGGGCAACGCCATCGGCCGGATCTCGCTGTCGGGCGAGGTGACCGTGCACGCGCTGCCCACGGAGGGTGCGGCGCCGGTGGGGATCACCCGGGGGCCCGACGACGCGCTCTGGTTCGTGGAGATCGGCGCAGGCCAGATCGGCCGGATCGACGTCAACGGCAAGATCACCGAATACCCGCTCCCCGACCGAGCCGCCCGCCCCCACGCGATCATCCCCGGCCCCGACGGCGCCCTCTGGTTCACCGAGTGGGGCCTCGGCCGCCTGGCCCGCATCACCGTGGACGGCCACATCACCGAACACCCCCTCCCCTCCGTACCGGCTCCCGCCGAACGCGCGGAAGAAGCGCAAGGGTCGAACGGCGAAGGCGGAGATACCTCACGAGCAACGAACCCCGAGCACGAGCCCACCTCACGGGCAACGAACCCTGAGCACGAGCCCACCTCACGGGCAACGAACGCAGAGCACGAGGACGCCCCGCAGGCAACGAACCCCGGACACGACGACACTCCGCAGGAAACGAACGCCGGACGCGAGGACACCTCTCGGGGATCGAGCGCCGAGCATCAGGCTGCCGGGCAGGGGCCGGGCACTGAACGCCGGGCGGAGCCCCACGGCCTGACCGTAGGCCCGGACGGTGCGATCTGGGTGGCCTTGGAAGCCGGCGCCCTGGCCCGGGTGGAGAGCACTACGTAACGCCGAAGCCGCCCGGCCAGCGCTTGCGACGCTTCAGCGCCCCGCCGCACAGCGCCGTCTGAGCGACGCGCCGACGCCCGGAGCCGCCACCACCCGGCAAGCCCCAACACAGCACCACCTCGACGACGCATCGGCCACCCGGGCCAACACCGCCACGGCAAACCCGAGCCAGCACCACCCCAGCACCGCACGACGCCCCCGACCGGCACCACCCGGCAACTCCGGAGGCAGCGCCCGTAGCGACGCGTCGGCGACGCGGTTCGGCGTCGACCCGTAAGACCCGGGTCGGTGCCGCCCGTGCGAGGCCCGCGGGGCAGCGCCGCCCCTAAGAAGGCTCAGCGGTGCCCACCGCCACGTCGGCAGCCTCGCCTCGCCGCAGCCACCGGAACTCGCCAGAGCCCTGCTCGCCGGAATGTGGATCGACGGTGGCCAGCTCGCCGGAGAGCGCCTCGCCCGCAGGAGCGGCCGTGCCCGCAGGAGCGGCCGTATCCGCAGGAGCGGCCGTACCCGCAGGAGAGTGGGGCCGTACCCACAGGAGCGGCCGTACC
>NZ_JBICSH010000010.1:113688-114428 GCF_043196965.1 Nonomuraea sp. NPDC049309
CCGTACCCACAAGAGCGGCCGTACCCACAAGAGCGGCCGTACCCACAAGAGCGGCCGTACCCACAAGAGCGGCCGTACCCACAAGAGCGGCCGTACCCACAAGAGCGGCCGTACCCACAGGAGCGGCCGTACCCACAGGAGCGCGGGAGCCGCAACGACGCACAGCCCACACCCGGCAAGCTGGAAACACGCAGGCCTCGCCTCGTGGACGGAACGGCACGCAGGCCCACCGGCACCGCCGAACGGCCCGCACACGCCGCCCCACGCCCGGAGCGGCACGTCGCCGCCGCGCCCGAAGAGGCGCCGCAGGCCACATCCCGCACCCACAACAGCGCCGCAGGCCACATCCCGTGCCCGGAACGGCACCCCGGATCTCGCTCCGTACCTGGAGACGGCACCACGGGCCTCGTGCGGTCCCCGCAGCGGCGCGTCGTCCTGGCCCGTGGCCTGGGACGACATCCAATCCTCACCCGATGCCATGAGCAGGGCGCGTTGCACCGAGCCGCGCGGAGCAGAACGCCGCTGCCGGGCCCGGGCGGCCGACCACGTACCACGCGGCCGGGAAGCTGGCAGAAGTCGCAGGAGCAGGGCGCGATACACCGACCCGCGCGGAGCACGACGCCGCCGCCGGGCCCGGGCAGCCAGCCACGTACCACGCGGCCGGGAAGCTGGCAGAAGTCGCAGGAGCAGGGCGCGATACACCGACCCGCGCGGAGCACGACGCCGCCGCCGGGCCCGGG
>NZ_JBICSH010000011.1:0-55216 GCF_043196965.1 Nonomuraea sp. NPDC049309
TTCCACGCGGCGTCGAGCAACGCGAAGTCCGCTCAAGCTCTGCTGAACCACACACCAGCCGGGTGGAAGCAGTCAGTCCTGTCGTACATGCTGACTGACCGCCTCGGCGCGTTCCACTTCCACGGCAACACCGACCCGTTCGCAGAGGCGCTGCGCAAGGCGACGACGGGAAAGGACTCGGTATCTCTGTCCCTGACCACTGAGGCTCTGAACACCCTCAAGGTGCACGCCGACAAGGTGTTCCGGCCGGATGACAACGACCGGCTCACCATTGCCGACCGCAAGCTGTACGACGAGTTGAGCTTCCTCAGGCGGCCTGTCGGCAGCGCCCTCGCCTCGCATATCGATCAGGTGTACGGCACCTACATCACCAAGTCCGAAGGGTTCGACGGCTTGAGCAAGGCCGAGCTGGATCGCCTGCTGGTGCTGGTGAGCAGCGATAGAGACGCCGCGGTCGAGCTTCAGGCCGCCGAAGCGGCTCGTGTAGTCGATCGGGTCAACGACCATTACCCGACCAGCGGCGACAAGGGGATCAAGGAGCAGCTCATCCCCGAGGCCAAGGTGTTCGGCCACCTGGTGGAAGCACGCAGGCTGGCTCTACTGGCCAACGCTTGGGACGAGGAGCAGACGAAGAAGGATGTGAAAGACACGCTGAATTCCGCGTTCGCGCTGTTCACTTCGCCCATCGGCGGCCTCGGCACGAAAGTCGCGGGAGAACTCGGCGGGCTGGTCGGCGGGAAAGGCGCCGAGGTCGCGTTCGACAAGCTCTCGGCCTACATCGTCAATCGCATGATTCAGACCAGTGTCACCTCAGGCGAGGCTCTGCGTACCGCCGCCGATCAGAATGAAATGGTTGACTGGTTGATGCAGAGTGCTGTCATCAGTGCGAGGATCGCTACGGGCGAGTGGTCAGAAGAGGCTATGAGGGACGCCAAGGGCTCCACTTATGTCACCGACGATCAGCCGCCGAAGCTCAAACCCATCCATGAAATCATGGCCGACCCCAAGACGTTCGACGACTTCATGGAATGGGCACGTCGGCATTCCGCCATCGAGAGCACCTCGAACGAGTTGGCCAACACTGTGCGCACAGCCCGCGATAAAACGCACGACAACCTCAACATCACTGGATATTGATATGCCATCTCGAATAGTCCGACCGTCTCGCGGCGCAGTCGTCGGCTTGGCACTGTTCCTCGCGCTGATTGCCGGCTGCACCGACGCCGATCCTGCACCTTCGCCCAGCCCAGAGGCCACGGCTTCGATCAGTCCGGTTGTGGACTCCTCACCCTACTGGTGCGACTTCCTTCCTCAGCAGGCAGTCCGGGAGATCACCGGCCTCGATGTGGCGATCGAGGAGCGTAAGACCGGCGTACCTACGACCCACGGGCAATGCGCGCTTCGCAATGACTATGACCGGCTTTCTCTCCTGTGGTCGATAAGAGACGGCGACAACGTCCTGGACACCGCACGCGAGAACTTCGGCGAACACCAACTAGCGGCTCTCCCGAAAGACCTCGGCACTGGACTTATTGCTTATACCGAGCGTATGCCACGCACGAGGCCGTACTACACGATGATGCTGTTCCGATGCGGAGACAAGCGACCGTGGATCAGTGTGGACCTGTCCGAAGTGAGGAATGGGCGAGACCCCGTGAGTGATTTGACGCAGTTGCTCACTATCGCCCGGAAACGTTACGGGCAGCTGCACAAATGTACACCCGAGCCAGCCTAACCAAGTGGAAGTGGCCCGGCGTCCGGTGTAAAACCGATCGAGGCAATCACCTTGGCAACCAGGGTTGCCGTACAACGCTTCTGAAACGCTCGTCTACCCGGGACGGGACACCACATTGCAACTCACAACCGCACAGGGCTGACCCATGCCGATCTTTCCAAACGGCGCAGCCCGTTCCATCGTCGCGCACGACCGCTCGCTCGAACTCTTCGCCAACCGCTTCGAGCTCACCCGCCACGTCGTCACCCTCATCAACGACGACCCACCACCCGAACGGATCCTCTACCTCCACGGCCTCGGCGGCAACGGCAAATCACTCCTCCTCCGCCACCTCGAAAAACGCTCCTGCCTGCGCACCGACCGCTGGGAGGACATCCGTGACGCCGACGACACCGAACTGCTCGACCGCCTCGCCGAACACGGCCGCCCCGTCCCGGTGGCCAGGATCGACTTCGGCGCGCGGCCGGCGGGCGAGAACCGGCCTCAGGAGGCGTTCTCCGGGCTGTTCATGCTCAAGCGCCAGCTCGCCCGGCACCGCATCGCCACCCCGCGCTTCGATTTCGCCGCCATCACCTACCTGCACAAGCTCGGCTTCGACATCGCCCACCGGATCCCCGAGCTGTTCCCCCGCAGCGAAGTCGACATCGCCCTCGACATCGCCGACGCCATCCTCACCCTGCCGATCCTGCGCGTCGGCCACCACCTGCTGCAGCTGCTCAACTCGCGCCTGGACGAGACCTTCACCCGCCGCCGCATGCGCCGCCGCCTCTCCCACGAAGACGCCGACCACATCCTCAGCCTCGTCCCCGAACCCGACCTGCTCCACGAACTACCGCGCTTCTTCGCCCAGGACCTGAACGAGGCCACCGCCGACCACGCCCGGATCGTGCTGCTCTTCGACACGCATGAGGCGTTCTACGGCGAAGCCATCGGTGACGCCGACAGCCTCATCCACGCCGACAAACTCATGCGCGATGAATGGCTGCGCTGCCTGCTCGGCCACCTCGACCTCGGCGCCGGAATCATCGCCATCGTCGCCGGCCGCACCCGCCCACCATGGCCCAACGCCCCCGTCTACCCCATCCCCGACCAGTACATCGACCACCGCCTCGTCGGCCATCTGACAACAGCCGACGCCACCCAGTACCTCACCCTCGCCGGCATCACCGACCCGGCAACCCACGAGGCACTGATCAGCTACGCCTCCACCGCGCCCAACGAGGTACACCCTTACTTCCTGGGCCTGTGCGCCGATGTGGCCCTGGCCGCCGGCCCCCGCCTCAACCCCGGCGACTTCGCAACCCCGATCGACAAAGAGCGCGACCTAGCCAGCCGACTCCTGCAATACACACCGGCTGAGGCCGAGTACGGCATCCTCGCCGTCAGCGCCTGCCGCGCCTTCACCGCCGAAACCTTCCACCACCTCGGCCAGGCCCTCGACTTCCCCTGCGACCGCAGCGCCTTCGCCAAACTGACGGCGTACTCCTTCATCTCCCCCATCCGAGGCGGCACGGCCAGCGGCACCGGCGCGTACACCATGCACTCCATCCTCCGGCGCTCCCTGCAACGCGTGCGCCCGGACGAGATCCGTAAAGCCCACGAGGTCCTGGCCCGGCACTACGGCGAGCGCGAGGAGTTCACCGCCGAGCTGGAAGCCGCCTACCACCTCAGCCACCTCGACTCCAGCGAAGGAGTCGCGGCCTGGGTCGCGCTGATGGACCGCAGCCTGGCCACCGGCCGCTTCGACCGCTGCCGTGCCCTGGCCACCCTCCTCAGCGACCTGCGCATCGACAGCGACGAGGACAAAGGCCGCTGCCTGTACCGGGTCGCCCGCGCCCACCTCGGCCTCGGCAACTGGGCCCAAGCCGAAGCCCTCATCGACGGCCTGCCCTTCAGCTCCGCCCACGCCGTCCTCGTCCGCGCCGAAGTGGCCTTCTGCCGCGGCGACTTCGACCACGCCGAACACCTCGCCCAAGCAGCACTCGCCCTCACCGGCGACGACGCCCGCGAAGGCTTCCTGTTCCGCCTCGCCGAAATCGAGCTCTACCGGGGACGCTTCGCCTCCGGCCGCCGGCACGCCACCGAAGGCATGAACACCTCCGCAGACCCGGCGCCCTGGCTCAAGCTCCTGGGCGAGATCGAGTACTTCTCCGGCAACGTCGAACGAGCCCACACCCTCATCAACCAAGCCCTGCAGGACGTGGCAGCACGCCCCGCCCACCAGCGCGACCGAGCCCTGTACGCCGGCCTCCTCCAAGACGCCGCCCTCGTCGCCGAAGCCACCGGCACCTGGCAGACCGCCCTCGACAGCCAGACCGAAGCCCTCGCCATCCGCAAAGCCTCCGAAGACGCCCGCGGCATCGCCCAGTCCCTGCACGGCCTCGGCAAGGCCCACTGCGGCCTCGGGCAGACCAGGCAAGCCGCACACGCCCTCGCCGAAGCCGGCCGCATGGCCCGCGACCTCGGCGACGGCCTCCTGGCCGCCAAAGTCACCCACAGCGAAGCCGACATCCGCCGCGCCGAGAGCGACCACACCGGCGCGTGGGGCCTGACCGTGAAGGCATTGCGAGAGTTCGAGCACCACGGCACCCCGTACGACGTCGCCTCCGCCTGCCTCTCCCTGGCCCGCCTCGCCCCACCGGGCCGCAAACGCATCCAGTACGCCGACCGCGGACGCCGCGCCATCGTCTGGGGCGGCTTCGGCGTCCTCACCCAGCTCTTCCCGGACCAGATGACCCCGCCCGCACACCGCATCCTCAACGGCCTGATCGGTTTCTGCTGCGGAGACGCCCTCGGCGTCCCCTACGAAGGCAGACCACCGCAGGACATCCACCTCACCGACACGCTCCCCACCCGGGACGACTGGCCGCTCGGCAGTACGTCCGACGACACCGAGCAGCTCATCCTGCTCGCCCGCAACCTCATCGACACCGGCGGCTCAGAGACGGCCTTCCTCCAAGCCCTGGCCACGGCCCTGCCGACCATGCGCGGCGCCGGCCCCACCACCCGCAGAGCCGTGGAACGCTTCGCAGCCACCGGAGCAACAACGGCCGAGGGCGGCGCCACCAACGGCGCCATGATGCGCGTGCTCCCCATCGGCTGGGCCACACCCGCCACGGAGACGGCCCGCCGTCGCGACCTGGCCGTACGCATGACGAAGACCACCCACGCCGACCCACGCGCCATCGCCACCGCCTGCGCCGTAGCAGCGATGGGATCGTGGGCCCTGGAAAACTGCCCCACCGAGGACCTCATCACCATCGCCCGCGAAGAACTGGACCACTTCGAGAGCCCCATGCCCACAGACTGGGCACCCGGCCCGGACGGCGTGACCCTCGACGTCATGGACACCTTGGGCGCGATCCTCCACGTCCTGCGTCTCCACGACGAACCGGTAGAAGCCATGCGGTACGCGGTCGGTCTAGGTGGGGACACTGACACCGTGGCTGCAATCGTCGGAGGCATCCTGAACTGCCGCCAGGACGCGGCGAACATCCCTTGGACATCGCAAGTCGCGCTTCCGCCAGAGCTGGACACCCTCGCCGAAGGGCTGCGCGCCATGCGGCAGGCCGCATATGGCTGACTTCTGGATCATCGGCCCCATCGCCTGGGACCTGGCGCTATACGTCGATCGCATCCCGCCCAGTGGCCATTTCGTCCAGGCGAGCGAGAGCGTCGAACGCCCGGGCGGCACCGGAGCCAATGTCGCCATCGCACTCAGCCGAGCCGGAGGCCGCGTCCACATGGTGGGTTACGTCGGGGACGACGCCGCCGGCCGCAACATGACGACGACTCTCACAGAGGCCGGGGTCAACGTCGACCACGTCCAGCTCCTACCAGGCCATACATCCTCAGTGGTCCTGCTCATCGAACCCGATGGCGAACGCACGATCATCGGCATCCACCCCGACCTGCTCCACACCATCACGATCCCCGTCAACGAGGTCTCCCCCGGCGACATCGTCTACTTCGCCGCCTGGCACGCCCCCTTCACCGCCCCCGCCCAGACCATGGCAGCCGCAGGAGCCCTCGTCACCAGCGTCCCCCCAGGCACAACCCCCGCCATGCGCTACCTGATCGGCTCCCGCAACGACTTCACCACCATCCCCGAGGACGCCACCGCCATCGTCACCGAAGGGGCCGGCGGCGTCACCGTCCACTCCTCCGGCCAGCGCACCCACTACCCCGCCATCCCCACCACAGCAGTGGACGTCACAGGAGCAGGCGACGCCTTCGCCGCCGGCTTCCTCTGGGAACTGGCCCAAGGACGCCCCCTCGCCGAAGGCGTGAAGCTGGGCCTTTCCTGGGCCGCGACTACCGTTCGGACGAAGTCGTCCATGCCGAACACGGGCCTGTAGCTATCCCAGCAGCACGTGGCATGCCCGGTTGCGGATCCGCTGCTCGGGCCGGGACGGCGGGAACATCTGGTCGCACCTGTTGCCGAACATCGAAAGCCTGCGCGGCGCGCGGTGAACGTGCCGACGTGCCTCGGCCCGCTTGGGACGGTGCACCCGGTGCTGCTGTCCCCCACGACTCCTCACCGGAGGCGGGAGCGGACGACGCACGGCTGGTGCGGCTCGTCGCCGATGCTTCCTGTCCTGTTTCGCAGCCTTAGGTGGACGCGGCCGGGCCTTCGCCTTCGCGGAGGGCGGCGGTGTTCGGGGAGGCGCGCTGGAAGGCGGGGAGGTCGGAGACGGCGTAGGCGTCGTCACCGGGGCCTCCGCAGTGGGCATCGCGGCGGTTGCTTTCTGCGGCGAGGAGCCGTTGGCCTGCCATGAGATCGACCAGACGCCGGCGCTGATGCACCCGAGCAGCCCGGCGACGATCACGGCCCTCGGCAGCCGCAGACGCCGGCCGCGAGGACCGGGCGGGGTCGGCGTGGCGTACCGTCTCCAGCTGAGCGAGTCGGACAAGGCGGTGGACCGGCGCCGGTCACGCATCGGCAGTCCGTACGGCGGGCGCCCCACGCGGCGCGGCTCTTCGGAGGTTCTCGGATCGCTGGTCATGGTCCTCCTCTCGCTGCCCGTGCACGTCAGCGTGGCCCAGCACGACGGGCACCTGTGGGAACGACTCGGGTATCGAAGGTCAAGGCCCCGGCCGGACCGGGGCCAAAACTGGTGAGAACGGGATCAGCCGTTCAGAGCATTGTGGATCTTGCCGTTGATCCGGTCCTGCTGCCCGTCGATGCATTTGGCATAGACCCGCAGGAGGACGTCGACGCTGTGACCGGCGCGCTTGGCGACCTCGACGGCCGGGACTCCGGCGTTGAGCCAGAGCGAGACGGCCGCGTGACGCAGGTCGTACGGGCGGGCGGCCAGCGACGAGGCGACCTGCTCCGGCGTGAGGGCGAGCCTCCGTGCCTCCTGCCAGACGTAGGAGTGCGCCGAGCTGGAGTAGGTGCCGCCGGTGCTCGTATGGAAAATGCGCCCGTCGTCGGCGGTGCCGTACGTCGCGATGTGCTCCCGCAGCATCGTGACGAGGACGGGCGGGATCGGGATCTCGCGCGTCTCCCTGTCGGCGCGGTGCTTGAGGCTGCGCGACTCGTGGGTCTCGCCGGAGTTGGTCCACCGTTTCGTGCCCTGCGGCCGGGCCTTCTCCAGCACGATCAACCCCCATCCCTCCTTGGGCAGCGTGCAGTTCCGCAGCCGCAGGTCGGCGGCCTCCTCCGGCCGGAGCGCCGCGTAGTACATGCAGGCGAACATCGCCTTGAGCCGCGCCCCTCGCTTGCGGCCGACCTTGGCCACGGCCTGCAGAAGCATCCGGGCTTGAGCCGGATTGACGACGGTGCGGGGATCGACGGAGGTGACCGCCTTTGGCACGTTCCATTTGATGCCGTCGAGCGGGTTGCTGCTGAACACCTTCTGCTCCACCGCATGCTCCAGCAGGTGATGCAGGACGGCTCGCTTTCGGCGCACCGTGTTCGCCCCTGCCGGGGTTCCGGAGAACGTGACCGTGATGGCATCGAGCGCCCTGCGCAGCACGTCCGCCTCCCCCAGCGCCGACAGAGGCAAAGACGCTCCTTCCAGCCAGCGCAACGCCGCGGCTTGCGACGGGTTCAGCGGGACGCGCCTGCTCTCCGGAAGGAGGGCGTGGATGCGCAGCACCTCGCGCAGTGCCTCGTCGGCGGGGCGGTACGGAGCGTCCTCGACCAAAGCGGGGATCAGCGTGAGCAGCGCGTACGCGTCTGTCTCGCGGGTCCGGGCCGCCGAGGAGTTCCAGCGCCGCAAGACGTACGCCTGCCCGAACTCCAGGAACGACGGCCCCTCCGGCTCGGCCGCCAGCATCGACACCGGCAGGCCGGTGGCGACGTCGAACTCCTCCCCTGCCTTCGCCGCCTGCCACAGGTCCGACATGAAGGCGTTGGCCAGCCCCTTGGTGCGGAAGCTCTTCGACCTCTGCTTGCCGGCCACCCGCCAGCGGGCGATGAACGAGCTGGCCCGGTCGGTGCGCTGCTGGACCTGGTCGAGCTTGACGTCGTACGTGGTCTTCACTTTCCCTCCCGCCGCGCGTTGAGCCAGGTCATGAGGTCGCTCCGCCAGATACGGAGCTCGTGGTTGGGAAGCTGGACGCAGGCCGGTGCCTGGCCGAGCTCCCGCCAGCGGTAGAAGGTGCGGCGAGAAACCCCGCCCAGTTCGGCGCAGACCTCCGGGACGGTCATCAGCCGGTCGTTCCTGGTCATCGAGGACCACCACCCACGCTCGGTAGGGGGACGCCGGTCAGCGCCGCCGCCAGGAGTTGCTCGCCCAGGGACAGGCCCTGTCCGGCGTACTGCCAATGCGCGACCACCAGGACGGTGTCCTCATCGAGGAGCGGCAGGCGCCCGGTGGTGATCTCCTCCGTACGCCGGTGCTCCTCGCGGGCAGCCCGCAGAGCGCCCAGGGTGGTGGAGTACCGGCGGCTCTTGGTGGAGAAGTGACCGCGGAAGCCGAGCATGTGAGCCCAGTGAGTGAGCCTCAGGTCGGCCAGCGCGACGTCGCTGCCCAGGCGCATGCAGGCGGCGATCAGGCGGCGGGCGTGGTCGCGAACGGGAAGGGCGTCGAGGTCGTCGAGCGGCTGGACGCGGCGGTCCAGGGTGCCGACGCATTCGGCAGCCTTGGTGGCGTACTTGGCGATGTACGCGGCCACGGCCTGCTCGGTGAGGTCGCCGTCCAGGCTGATACGGCGGATGTCGAGCTGCGTCCCCCAGCGGAAGGTCCGGCCCAGCGGTTTGACCTCCGCCGTCACGACGGCTGCCGCGTGACGGGCGGCCTCCTCAAGGGAGTCAGTCCAAGGTGGTGGCGGTGAGCTGGGCCCGTCCGGGCCGTCGAGGCGGATGACGGCGTGGAAGTGGACGACGCCGCGACGCTGGTATTCGGCGACCTTGGCGAACGCGATTCCGGCGTACTCGCCGAGCGCTTTGACGGTCAGGCCGTTGAGCCGGGCGAAGCGGCGGCGCAGCGCGAGCGTGAAGCGCCGCCACAGCTCGGGACTGATCGCGTTGAACAGGACCGAGCCGTCGTAGTCGTAGCAGTCCGGGCAGAGCGGTTCGCCCAGGCAGGGATCGTCGGCGCGGTGCCGTTGAGTGCAGGACATCGCCCGGCCGTGCGGGCAGGTCCCGGCGTCGCGGCGGGCGTGGCAGGGCAGGACCTTGCCGTTGTTCTCCCGTCGCGTGTGGACGGCTCCGAAGGACGGTGCGGTGAGGGTGATGAATAGGCACGGGTGCGTGCTGACCGTCTCCGGCACGCCCTTGCCGCCGACGAGGCCGGCCCGGATGAGCTGGTAGGTGTCGGCGCGGTAGACCTCGGCGCAGGCCGGGCAGCGGGAGGCGCGGCGGGTTTTGCAGGGCACGCGCAGGACGCCGTTCGGCTCGTGAAGGGTGCTGTATCGGTGCAGGAGGCGGCCGGTCGCGCGGTCGTAGTGCTCGACCTTGCCACGCAGGTGGATCGGCTGGCGGCAACCGCCGGCGCGCTTGATCTGGCGGGCCCAGCGGCTGAATTCTGGGTCGTGAAGCCGGGCGATCATCCCGGCGATGGCGTGTGGGTGGTGCAAGATGGATCCGTCCTATCCGGATGAGATCTGGATGGGGATGGCCCCTCACCTGGCGCGGAACTTGGCGGTTGTGTGGCCAGGTGAGGGGTTCTTCGGCTATGCGCCGTGGTTGTCGATGCCGGTGCCGGTGCAGTCGGCGCAGGTTTGGTCGTCGTAGAGGCCGGTGCCGTTGCAGGTGCAGCAGCGGCCGCGCGTGACGGGTTCTTCAGCGGTCATCGGTCACTGGTCCTTGCGCGGGCTGATCGTCAGATAGATGCGGTACTGCCGGGCCCGATGGCGGGCGGGGTAGGCGCGCGACATGGACGTGACGGTGAAGAGCTGCCGGAGGTGGATCATGCCGAGGGTGAGTTCGGCTCGGCTGCCTTCGAGGCGGATGCGCATGATGCTGTCCCCCTAGAGGTTGTCGATCTGGATGGACTCGCGGTAGCTGTCGACGGCGGCGTGGCGGGCACGCGCGGCGGCGAGGATGGCGGTGAACTCGTACCGGACCGGCCCGAACTCGATGGCCGTCTTGTAGTGGCCGTACGGCGTGAGGTCGGGGTCGATCTCGGTGCCGAGCAGGGCGGCGACCCGATCGACCTCGGCGCGCATCTCGTCGTCCGGTCCCTTGGCCGGGAAGGCATGGGCGATGACCGGGAACGGCAGGGGCAGCTCGGGCTCGGCCTTGAGGAGGCCGGCCAGGGCGATGAGGCCGGCGATGAGGGTGTCTCGGTCGTTCTGCATGGTGATCTGGCCTTTCATGTGGTGTGCAGGGTGTGGAGGAGGTCGGTGGCGAGCTGGTCGGACACGCCCAGGCGGGCGCGGAGCGCGTCCCGGGTGATCGCCTTGCCGTGCTCGGCGGCGACCCGGCGGGCGAAGTCGACGAGTGCGGGTGACGGTCCGGGCCGCTCGTCCTGGCCGGTGTCGAGGGCGGGACGATCAGGGGCGGGTACGGCTGGTGGCGCCGTCTCAGGGGCCTGGACCGGCGGAGCGGTGTCAGCGCCCGACGCCCGGCGTTCGAGCATCGAGACGGCGACGAGGAAGGCGGCCGGTGGTGTCGCGGCGGTGATCCAGCCCCAGACGGTCGGTTCGGCTTGGGCGAGGTTGGCGGCGAGTGACAGGACGATTCCTCCGGTCAGGACGAGGACGGGCCAGGAGATCGGGCCACGCCGGGCGCGGCCGGTCTTCTTGTCGCGCTGGCGTTCGCGGGCGGCCATGACGCAGGTCAGCTCGATGCAGACGGCCACGGCCCAGGCCATCCAGCCGGACTGGCCGTGCTCGCGGGCGGTGTCGCGGATGTGGGTGAACGAGCCCGCCCCGGCGATGACCGCCAGGACCAGAACGGGGCCGGTGTCGATGAGCCAGCGGGCCAGGCATCGCATCGGCCTCACGCCTTCCGCGGGTTCGGGATGGAGTCGAGGAAGTCGGCGAGGTCGGCGTCGCTCATCGGGGCGGCATTGCCGGAGACGAGGTCCTCCCATGACGGGGCCAGCTCGGCGTACGCGGTGGCGGCGTGTTCGGCGTCCTGCTCGCTGACGTAGAAGGAGCGGGCGCGGTACCACTGGCCGTCCTGCGAGGCGACGATCGCGACGCCCGGAGTCTCGGCGGGGATGGCCCGCGCCGAGGCGAGGGCGGCGGGGTCGAGGTCGCCGAGGGTCATGGTGGCGGTCTCGGGATCGTTGACCCGGTGGCAGATCCGCCCGGAGCACTGCGCGCGCAGGGCGGTGACGCCGGGACCGAGGTCGGAGCCGATGCGCTGCCCGGAGCAGAACAGGTAGATCCCGAACGCCCTTCCGAGCTGCGCGACCCGCAGGAGCGCGGTGGAGGTCCTGGCGACCTCGTCCTTCTCGCTCTTGTCGGCCATCAGATACAGCTCGGCCAGCTCGTCCACCAGGACCACGACGGGTGTGGGGCGCTGCTCGTCCGGCAGTTGCCAGATGTTGCGGGCGCCGGCCTCGCGGCACACGGCCATGCGGCTGGTCATCAGGCTGACAAGGTCGTCGAGGAGCGTGACGGACTCGGCCCTCGTGGTGGCCAGCGCCGAGAGCCTCGGCCCGTACGGCGTCAGCTCCACACCGCCTTTGAGGTCGAAACCGACCAGAGCGACCGGTTGCGGGGCGAGGCCCTGTACCAGGACGTTCGCGAGGTTGGACTTGCCGGACTGCGTGGCACCGGCGTTGAGCCAGTGCGGGACGGTCCTGAAGTCGATCACCCACGGCCCGCCGGTCTCCAGCCTGCCTACGATGACCTTGAGCAGTTCGGGCGAGGCGGGCACCGTATCGACCCGGACGAGCGGATCCCGCACTGTGGCGGCCAGGACGACGCGCCCGGGTCGCGGCGAGGAGACGCGAACGGCATGGACGCCCCAGGAGTGCGCCAGCCGTTCGGCGGCGTTCGCATAGTCGGCCGGGATCTGTCCTTCGAGGGTGTGGACGGTGACCCGCCATCCGTGCCGGGTCGGCTTGGGCAGCCACATGAACGGCCTGGTGTCCACGGCCACGCGCTGGAACCTGCGCCTGACCCGTACGACGCCGGTCGAGGCGACCATCCCCGGCACGGTGGTGAACCAGAAGCACTGCCGCTTCTTGGTCAGCCCGCAGCCGAGGGCGACCTTGCGCCAGGTGGCCCACACGCTGATCGCAGCGAGCGGGAAGGCGACCACCAGCCAGTACGACCGGTAGTGCCAGCGGCGCCAGGCCCAGAGCCCGGCCGCCGCAGCGGCCAGGACTCCGAGCACCAGGGAGAGCGTGTCAGACACGGAGGGGCTCCCCCGTGTCGGCCGGGACGATCGTGTCGGCGCGGTACGAGATGCCCCACCGGCCGGCCATCTCCCACACGTAGCCGACGAGGCCGGTCGGGTTGACCTGCTGGCCGGCGGTGATGGGCGGCTCGCCCGAGGTGCCGATCCTGACGAGCTCGATCCGGCCGAACTCGTCCTCGACCGACACGGTCACCTCGTACACGGTGTTGCCGTTCTTGTCGGTCTTGATCTCGCCCGTGTCCTTGTTGAGGAGCCGCGGCTTGGGCGACTTCACGCAGGTGATCACGAGCTTGGAGGTGTCGACAGGGATAGGGATAGTGCGCATGAGAGCTGATCTCCTTGAGTCAATGTTCTAGATACAAAGATACCTAGGTATCTAGACTTCGAAACTGAGTTAGCTGGTGGGAGCCCCAAGTTTCCCGAACCATTGCCCAGAGACCTAGGCACCTAGAACCGCTACTGTGGAGGTATGGCAACCACCGACCGGCGCCGGCCCTACCTGAGGATCGCCGACGACATCCGCCGCGACATCGCATCAGGCCGGTACGCGGTCGGCGAGCGCCTCCCGGTGGCCCGCGAGCTGGCCGACAAGTACGGCGTCGCCATGATGACCATCGGCAACGCCCTGGCCGTCCTCCGCGATGAAGGACTCATCGAGACCCGCCAGGGCGCCGGCAGCTTCGTCAGCCGTACACCCGACGACGACACCGCCGCCGGCACCACTCCGGGCGGATACAGCGAAGAGTTCCGCATCATCTCCGAGCAGCTACGCGAGATCCGCGAGCACGTGGAGAAGCTGACGATCAGGTTGGACGAGCTGGACGCTCGGACTCGCCCTGATCGAGACGAGAAGTGATCCTGCTTGCACGGCGCTGAAGCTCGGCCAGGTCCGCCGCGAGTTCTGCCAGCTCGCGGAGCAAGACCTGCCTTTCCATCTCACTGAGACCCACGAGTTGCTTCCCCGTTCGTGAAGGCAGGCCGCCGAAGCGACCCCGGGTTACCTGACGGGTGGGGATTCGGCCCACCACTGCGGTGAGCCGCGTTGTCGAGGCCGAGCATCCCGCCCACCGCCTCGGCGGGCATGATGCTGTCGTGCCGTCGGATGTCCAGCCCGTACGCCGGCGGCTCCCCCGATACCGCCGACGTCTCCTCCGGCCGGGCGCGAGGAGGCATCACTCGGCGCCCTTGAGACCGTCCTCTTCCTTGTGGGTGAGCGTCGCGGATCGCGCCGTACGCGTCTCCGCCGTCATGAACGAGTACACCGCGCGGCCTCGCCGGCCCGCACGGACCTTCGCCGCCGCGTCGACCTCAGCCTGCACCTGAGCGAACGACGGCGAGAGGAGCGTTTCCAGCACTTCCCCCGATACGTTGTTGACCGCCGTGGCCCCAAGCCACGGGCTACCTTCCGGCGACGACACGGAGCGCACCCGTCCAGCCGTAGCCTTGTCCCGCACCGCCGGGACCAGTCGATGCTTCATGCTCTTGCCGAGCACCCTGGACCTTCTCCTCACAGCTCGCAACCGCGCGACCGGGCGGTTGTGCGTACAGCGAGGACAGGACCTTGCAGGGCCAATCGCAACTCCTTGCGCGAGCTTGTCGGTACGCCAGAGTAACGGTTCGGCTACATTCCGCAGTTCCCGTGTTTTCGCAGCTCAGAGCCGCGGCTATGAGTCGGGAGGCAGATGAGCCACCCCCCGATAGCACCCCAAACGCGGCAATTACCGACACTCCCCCGCACCGACAAAGGGGCTACATCGCCGCAATGATCGCACCGATGAGCCTCTGCTGTGATTCACATCACATTGGCTCGCAAGCGAGGTCTTGCACCCACAGACGACCTCCGGGCGTCACCTGGCCTCACCGGTCATGAGCCGCTGCCACAGAAGCTGCGCCTCGGAAACCCTCACCCAAGGACTGTCCGCTATGACCACTGCAGCGCCCGTACGGTCATAGCGCCTGACGAACCCGCGCCCGCCGGCCACGCACTGCTCGAAGAACACAGGCACACAGTCGCAGGTGTACGCGCGTACGCGGACACTGCCCGCCCGCTTCTGCTTCCGCCCCCACTGGACCGGAACCGCGTCGGGACGAGGCGGGACGGGGTGCACGCCGTAACACTCACCGAACTCAGCCATCAGGCCACCACCCTTCGCGCGCCCACATCCGCGCCCGCCGACCGGACGTCCAAGAGCCACGGATACAGAGAGGGCGTTGGTGAGCGAGCATCGGACGTCAGCCGTGCAGCGCGCTCTAGCGGGACCCGCCTGGGAGCGCGCGAGATACCCCACCCGGAGGGGCTCGCGGCCGTCGCTCACCAACGCCATACCCTGAGGCTACCAAGCCTGTAAGTACCTGTCCACACCATGCAGCTCCATGGAACTGCGTGATCCGGTAAGAAGGGCCGTGAAACGCCCTCCTACTCTCATATCGTGGCCAGATATGTCGAGCACACGCGCACCTGGGTCTTCGACGAGGACCGCTCCCGCTGGGAACAGATCCTTGAGGTCCTGCTTGAGCGCATCGACTCGGCCGAGTGGGGGCCGAAGTTCAAGATCTCCGAGGTCAAGCTGATGGAGGAGTTCGGCGTCTCCCGCCCCACCATACGTAAGGCCATGGAGCGGCTGAGGGCCGCCGACAAGATCTACACCGTCCCCAACCTCGGCAGCTTCGTCAAACCCCACGACCAGGCCGGCGAAAGCACCCCGTCCAGCGACGCCAAGAGCTGAGCGAGACATGGCAGCTGTGAAGGCAGCCACGCCGATAGCCGTGCCCCCGCCGCATCGACAACCGCTAAGACAGCTACTCGACCGCAGCCACGGCTATAGGGCCACGGAACCGCAGGTCAGAGCCCTCACACCTTCGAACACAAGATCGCTCGATGAGGACTTTCTTCACGACTTCAAGGGCAGCCCGCCTCCGGCGGCCTGCCGCGCGCTGGGCGGTCGCTGGCCGCGCTGCGGCTCTCCGGCCGGTCGCGGCCAGCGCCGCCGCGCGACACAGGGGTCAACCCTGGAGCACCGATCCACATCTTCACGCTGCCCGCCGGAAAACCCGGGACGGTCCGCTCTCACGTCCGGAGGACGTCAATCGCTAGCCTGTTGGCCACAACGGCATGTTGATTGAAAACGCCATAGTTGAACCTGCTTAACCACATCTGCGCGTCCACTTCGGAACCGCAAGTGCTCACGATTTGCTGGGGAGGTTCCGAACCGCCAAAGCCGCCCTAATGTGCCAATAACGGACACTATCGCACGAGTCTTTTGACTACTCTTCGTTATCAACACAGCTCGGAAAGGGTGGCATCCCGGCTCAAGGGCCGGGCCTCATTGCAACCTATACACGCCATCTCCGAAGAGGGTGTCCGCCGTGGCATCCCGGCTCAAGGGCCGGGCCTCATTGCAACGCCGCCGGCCTGCGGGTCATCGCCGCCACGGTCCTGGTGGCATCCCGGCTCAAGGGCCGGGCCTCATTGCAACCTCGGGCTGCGGGGCGGGCGGCACAAACTCCGAAGTGGCATCCCGGCTCAAGGGCCGGGCCTCATTGCAACTCCCAGGTCATCCCAACTTTGACGTGCACGAAGAGGTGGCATCCCGGCTCAAGGGCCGGGCCTCATTGCAACGTTGGGGCGTGGCCGCAGGTGACTGGCTATGTCCTGTGGCATCCCGGCTCAAGGGCCGGGCCTCATTGCGGCACGATGCGCGACAAGCCGACGTCGCGCCCGACCCGGTGGTGGCATCCCGGCTCAAAGGCCGGGCCTCATTGCGGCCGGAACGTGCCCGAACTGATCCGGATGTACCGGGTGGTATCCCGGCTAAAGAGCCGGGCCCCATTGGGGCATTCGTGAAAGCCAGTTGAAGGACTGTAGGCGGAGCTCCCGACGTCCGACCCAACCATATGCCGAGTAGGGGGCGATCTCGACGTTTACTTGCCCCCAATCGCAGCTCGTCACGAGCAACTTCGCGGAGCTGGGAGGATGAGGCGGCGCAGCGACTTGGCAGGGCCGGCACCGTTCGCGAGGTACACGAATTCCATTCACAAACAGCGCGCACGTCCATGCTGTAGCTCCGAAACCCGAATTTCTTCTTACCCCTAAACAAGCGGTACTTCTGAGCCCTTGGCGTTCGCGTGCGACTTAAGCAACATCCACAAGGCGTGGGGAGTACTTCTTTCCGAAAAGCCTGCGCGATCTTTCTGGATTCGGCTACTGTCCGGATCAGCCTAATAGGACGATTGGAGGTGATCTGCATGCGGCTTACCCTTACAACCAGGCGTAGGCGTATCACGCTTGTACTGGCGAGAAGGCCTGGTCGATGAGCAGATGAGCAGGCTCCGACTGGCGTCATCAGCCGGAGCCTGCCAGGTGGGGCGCCGCGAACCAGGCTTCCCCACCTTCACCACTGTAGATGAAGCGTTCTCCGCGTTATCGAGCGCGGTCTCATTGCGGTTGAGCCCCTGGAGTACGGGTTCGCCATCCAGAAGTTTCTTCCGCAGGCAACGGCTGCGGCCTCGTTTCATGCGCAGGGGCGCAGAAATGTCGGTGCCGCCTGCCATTCTTTTCCCGCACTCGGAAGCCCCGGTGGCAAGGAGGTACCTGGAATGAGCACGAGCCTGGCGGCGCAGCTGGTGGCGGCCATAGGCGAGGACAGGGCTCACACTGCCGTGGTAGTGCGCGCCATCTATCAACCTGTGGGCGGCGCGGGCAATTCGGTGATGCCGCCGACGTTCCCGCTTGAGGAGCGGGAGCGGGATCTGACCAAGAAGTACCTCATAGCCGATCGTCTCGTCGATGGAGAGGTGGTGAAGACCGTCACCATCGATCAGGAGCAGTCGCAGGCCAATCGGGTGGAGGAGGCGCTGCGTGATGCCCGGGACAGCGGGCGGATCGAGCTGCCCATGTTGGAGCTGCGGGCGCCTACCTCTCATGGGGAGGTCCGCATCACCTCGTTCGACGCCCCTCACCGCTACGCCGACGCGTACTGGCGCGACTCGATGATCGACGGGGTCCGGTTCGACAAGAGCCCCATCGGACAGCGGCTGCGAAGTGTAGGCGCTGCCGATGCCCGGCCATTGTTCGAGCGTGAGCCCGCTTCGTTGATCTTCGGGGCGTGGGACTCTCACCGTAAGGGCCGCTGGCCGAAGTTCGCGCGCCTGTACACGGCGATCATGTTCGGGGTCGGCCCGGTCTTCGGCGCCCGGCGGGGTGGCCGGCTGGATCCTCTCAATCTCACCGGAGCGGTGGACAGCAAGGAAAAGGCCGAGAACGACTGGCAGTACGTGGCCGAAGGAGCGAAGAAGAGCGGTCAGAAGCTCAGCGAGATCGGCCATGGCAACATCGCTCCTAACCCTGTTCCCGGCGGCGTGACGGTTCGGGAGATCCGCCGTCTGGCGAGCATTTCGCTCGCCGGGGTGGAGAGGCTGCGCTTCGGGGACGTTTCGCCTGAGGCCGCTACGACCGCTCGTGCGGCCTTGGTCGCCCTGGCCCTGGCCGGGGATCGGCTGGCGTTCGCCCGTCCCTCGGTGTGGCTGCGTTCGGGCTGTGACCTGGCCAAGATGAGTGAGGAGATCGGGCTGGAACGCCCCGGTGGTGGCTTGGAGCCTCTGGACGTTTCCGTGTCCGCCGCCATCGATGCCTTCCACGAGCTGAAGGCGTCGGCGGCCAAGCTGGGTGTGGAGATGGCAACCGACGTGGTCTCGGTGACACCGATCCCGTCGCTTCAGAAGGCGATCGAGGCCACCGTCGCGCACGCCGCTTCTGACGAGGGCTGAGCCGATGCCTGTCACGGTTCAGGTACGGCTGCGTCATGGCCGTTACGACGCCGGCGGTATGCGGCCCGGGGTCGCCGAGTGGCCGCCGCACCCGGCACGGGTGTTCTGCGCGCTGGTGGCTTCGGCGCACTGCGCCGAGGACTGGGATGCGCTGCGCTGGTTGGAGCGTTCCGGCGCCCCCGAAGTATGGGCGGACAGGTCGGCCAGTGTGAGCCGTACCGACAGCTTCGTGGTGACCAACCAGACCGAGTCCGGTGGCGGGAGCCAGTTCTGGCCTGGCCGTACCAACCAGGCGCGCAGCCGTGCATCGACCACCCCTGCGGACGAGGTGTTCGCGATCGTCTGGCCGGAGGCCGACACCGCCGGTGATCTGCTCACGCGGCTGGAGCGGATGGCGCGGCGGGTGCCGTACGTGGGGCGATCCACGAGCCTGGCGGAGGTGACCGCACAACCGACGCTGCCCGTGGAGCGGCCGACGTGGTCACGTTGGACGCCGAGCCGTATCGGGGTGGCGGACACGGTCGACCTGCGGGTTCCCTATCCGGGTTATGTCGACGCGCTGCGCGAGCTCTACGACCTGGGCGGGCGCGCCTGGGAGGTGGCGCGTGCCGTTCCCTATGGCCTGCCGGCCGAGGAGACCCCGGCCATGGAGCCGGTGCGGGGGCCGTGGGACGACCTGATGATTTGGGGGTTCGCTCGGCCGACCACCCGGATCAGCGGCGGGCAGGTACTGCGGCTGACGTCCGTGTTACGGAAGGCGGTGCTGAGCCGGATCGGCACCGACATCCCTCCACAGGTGAGCGGTCACGGAGCCGATGACCGGCCACATGTCGCCTTCCTAGCGCTGCCCGATGTGGGGCATCAGCACGCCGACGGTCATCTGCTCGGCGTGGCGCTGGCGATCCCTCGGGACATGCCTGCCGAGGAGTGGAAGCAGCTCGTCCGGGCACTGATCGGAGCCGACCCGCTCGTTCGCTTGACACCCGGCTCCATGCCGGAGATCACCCTGCAGTACGGAGCCGATCCGCGGCGTCGCGGGCTTCGCGTCGAAACGTGGCAGGGACCTGCTGAGGGGGTGCGTTCGTGGGTGACCGCGACACCGCTGGTCACCGATGGCATGCTGCGGCCTCGGCGCCGTGTGGAGGATCTGGTGCTCAAGTCTTTGGCTCGGGTCGGCTATCCCGATCCGGTTGAATTGGAGGTCTCGGCCGCGCCGTTGACGACGGGTGCGGTGTGGCGTCCCCGACGGGAGACCTTTCCGGAAGGCCGGCCGAAGCGGCCGATGGCTCACGTGCGGGTGACGTTCGCGCGTCCGGTCGTCGGGCCCGTCATCGCCGGCTCGATGCGCTATCTCGGGCTAGGGCTGTTCGTCCCCGAGCGGGAGCAGCCATGACAAGCCTGCACCGACGGGACTTCGCCGACTTCTACGCCCAGGTCCACAGCACCCCCGACGGTAGCCGCCGCGAGCCGTTCCCTTGGCAGGAACAGCTGCTGGATCGGGTGCTCACTGACAGGTGGCCTGAGCTGATCGACGTTCCCACCGGCCTGGGCAAGACCTCGGTGCTGGATGTCGCTGTCTTCGCCGCTGCCTTGGACCGTGAGCGCGTGCCGAGGCGGTGCTTCTTCGTGGTCGATCGGCGGTTGATCGTGGACGAGGCCTACCGGCACGCTTGCCGTATCAGGGATGTCTTGGACACTGCGAGCGCCGACAGCGTGGCCGGCCGGGTCGCCTCCGCCCTGCTGCTGGAGAACGACGAGGAGCCGCTGGAGGTCACCCGGATGCGAGGCGGGGTGACCTGGTCATGGCGATGGGTGGAACGACCGGACCGGCAGGCCATCGTGGTCGGCACCGTCGATCAGATCGGCAGCCGCTTCCTCTTCCGCGGCTACGGCGTCGGTAAGCAGCTACGGCCGATCGACGCGGCCCTGGTCGGCACCGACAGTCTGATCATCGTGGACGAGGCCCACCTGTCCCAGCCCTTCCTCACAACCATGGCCGACGCCCTGGCCATGGACGAGACCCCGGATGAGGCCAAGCCGGTCGTGGTGACCATGACGGCCAGCCCAACCACCCAGGATCCCCACGTGCACCGCATCAGCAGCGCGGACGAAAACAATCCGGTGGCGGGAAAGCGACTGCACGCGAGCAAGACCGCCTATCTGGTCGAGATAGACGGGGCCACTAAGAGGAGTGACCAACCGGTCATAGCCACTCTCACGCGGTGGGCTGATCACCTGGCGGACAGCTACCCGGTCGTGGGTGTCATCTGCAACACCGTGGCTCGCGCCCGATCGGTGTTCGAGCACCTGAACAGCACCCACGCCGGCCGATGCATGCTCCTAACCGGTCGCATCCGCCCCGTGGACCGCGATTACCTCCTGCTGCAGTGGTACGACCGGATCAAGGCCGACCGCTCGCACGAGCCTGACGAACCTGTCTTCGTGATCGCCACCCAAACCGTCGAAGTAGGCGCAAATATCGACTTCTCCGCACTCGTCACGGAGTCGGCATCAGTGTCGGCTCTCATTCAGCGGCTTGGCCGCCTCAACCGTCTGGGTTCCGCTCCGGCAGCTCCGGCGATCATCGTGCACTCCGCAGCGAACGACGACGGCGTGTACGGGAAGGCGCGTCAGGACACCTGGAAGTGGCTGGCCACACTGCGAACACCCATGACGTTTCAGCCGGGCAAGGAGTCCCCCTCTCTGCCAGAGGAGGGGATCGATGTTTCTCCGGCGGCTCTGCGCCGCCTGTCCTCGACGATGTCCGAACAAGACCCAGAAGCCTGGAAAGAGCTGCAGGGAGCCAAGCCGTACACTCCGTACCTGTCGCCGGCGCACCTGGATGCCTGGGCGCGCACCTCCCCCGCCTCCTACCCGAACGATCCCTCGCCGGCGCCGTTCCTGCACGGACTGCAAAGGGACGTCCCACAGGTGTCCCTCGCCTGGCGGGAACTGACCGAGGACGACACCACCTGGCAGGACGCTCTGGAGGCCCTCCCGCTCTCAGCGGAGGAGAGCATCGAGGTGCCGCTGCTGGCCGTACGCCAGTGGCTGTCCGGCAAACAGGTCAGCGCCCGCTTCGCCGACGTCGAAGGCGAGCTGTCACCGGACGAACCCGTCCCACCAAGCCTCGACGGGGCGCGGCGAGTGGCCCGCTACAGCTCGCAGGAGTCGGTGGAAGTCATCGACGCGGACGAGATCCAGCCCGGAGACCGCATCATTGTGCCCACCTACTACGGAGGCTGTGACGCCTTCGGCTGGAATCCCGCCTCCCGGCAGGCCGTTCGCGATGTCGGCGACTTGTGCGGCGGCAACGGCAAGCGGCGAGTTTCGGTACGGCTCGGGCCGACACTGACCGCGGCGATCGCCGACCATGACGCAGACCTGGCCGCCGCCCTGAAGGAGCTGACCAACGAGGTCGAGCGTGACCGTCAGGCCGAGCAGCTCAACGCCGTGGCCTACTGCCAGCGGATCGAGAAGATGTTGCCCGCCCGACCGCAGATCATCGGCTCTCACGGCGAGGATCTGCCGCCCCACCTCGCTGTCCTGCAGCGCCTGGCCCAGGCGAAGAAGCCAAGGGTAAGCGACCACCTGGCTTCGGGCACCGTCGTACTGACCAGCGACATCACCGCCTATGGCGAAGACGACAGCGCCCAGGGCTCTTCCACCGCACGTACACCCATGCTGCTGGACGATCACCAACGAGCGGTGCGCAAGCGCGCCGAGGAGTTCGCGCGCAACCTGCGCCTGTCTCCCACCCTCGTGCGTGCGGTCGGCCTGGCCGCGCTCTGGCACGACGAGGGCAAGCGAGACCATCGCTTCCAAGCCATGCTGCATGGAGGCGACCGGTGGGCCGCAGCGGCGGCCGAAGCCGAAGCCCCTCCACGAATCTTGGCCAAGTCGGACATGAACCCGCTCGATCGCCACCTGTTCCGCATCGCTCAGCAACGCGCCCGCTATCCCACCGGCATGCGCCACGAAGCCCTGTCCGCCCAGATCGCCGATGCCCTCCTCGACAACACCACAGATGTCGATCGAGACCTGGTCATCCACTTGATCGCGGCCCACCACGGCTACAACAGGCCGTTGCTGCCGCCCGTCACCGATCCGGAACCGATCACCAGCATCCAACGGGACGGGCAGAAGATCGAGGTCGATACTGCCCGCTCCGTCGACTGGGCAGCACCCGGCCGATTCGCCAAGCTGACCCGCACCTACGGCAGATGGGGGCTCGCCCGGCTAGAAGCCATCGTCCGCCTGGCCGACATCTGGTGCTCGGCCCGCGAAGAGAGCGACGCATGAACACCGTTGAACTCCCCGCCCTGGACGGCCGCGACCCCTTGGGGTTCCTCGCCGCCCTCGGCCTCCTACGTGTCCTGGCAGAAGAGAGCGGCATCTCAGCCCGGTTGTCGTTCTCTGACACCACCGCCTGCGCCCGCCTGCACAGCCCTCTCCACACGACCGAGGACATCGCCGAAAAGCTGACTCAGGTCGTGCGCTCCATCGAGGAACCCGCCGTACTGCCAGGCATCGAAGCAGGCTTCCCGCCCCCCGCCGGGGTCGGAAAAGATCCTCTGCGGTGGACCCGCGAGAAATACCGACAACAGGCCAAGAAGATCCGCGACACCCACCGTCTCGCCGTCGAACGCTGGCTACCGTGCCTCACCACAGACCTGGCCATCGACGCCCAAGGCCGCGGCGCTCTGTCACCGTTCATCGCCCCCTCCGGCCAACAGAAGATCCGCACCTTCTTCGAAAAGCCGCTCCAGGCCGTACGGAGCAACCCCGACTACTTGCACCAAGCCCTGACCCGATGGCGCCGCGTCGAAGGCTTCACCGGCGAATACCTCGACCACCGGGTCCTGCGCAGCAGCGCCGACGACCCTCTAGGACGAGCCGGACAAGAAGCCGGCGTCCCTGGAGCCACCTGGCTGGCCACGATGGCACTCCCACTGTTCCGCCTGTCCGGCGACGGACAGAAACTCCGCAGCACGCTATGGCACCGCGTGCCCGGCGATCACATCATGATCTGGCCCTTGTGGAAACCTGCCCTCGACACCAACGCCGTACGCGCCCTCCTCGAACTACCCGCCTTCGCACCCATCGACGGTCACCCCACCGTCTCCAGGGCCGAATGGCCAGCTCTTGGGGTGTTCAGCATCCACGGCGCTCACCGCCAACGCATCCCCGGACGCAACTTCGACGGAGTACTCTCCCCCGTCCCCATTCAGGTCCGCTAAACGGATCGCATAGAGCAATCGCTTCTTGACAACTGCAAAACGTGAATCGAACTCGACGAGCTTCGGAACCACAAGTGCACACGCCAACCCCGGCACGTTCCTAACCGCAAACAAGCCTCATCGCACCCAAACCGGACGCCAACACCCGCCACTACCGACTACTGTCAGCGATAAACCCTGCTCATAAGCTGTGTCACCCGGCCTCAGTAGCCGGGCCTCATTGCGGCGGCTCAGCGCCGACGCCACCCCAGATCCGCTCGAAGTGTCACCCGGCCTCAGTAGCCGGGCCTCATTGCGGCGACTACCGCCACATCGGGGAGCGGATCCCGCTGCTGGTGTCACCCGGCCTCAGTAGCCGGGCCTCATTGCGGCCCCAACGCGGCGCATGACGACGTGGTCGACGTGGTGGTGTCACCCGGCCTCAGTAGCCGGGCCTCATTGCGGCACCTCCGCTGCGGGCGCGGCCGGGAAGCTACTGGCCACGGGTGTCACCCGGCCTCAGTAGCCGGGCCTCATTGCGGCTCCAAGATCCCCTCGTCCTTGGCGATCAGGTACAAGTGTCACCCGGCCTCAGTAGCCGGGCCTCATTGCGGCTTTGACGCCGGTGGCGGTCTGGAACAGCAGGCCGCACAGTGTCACCCGGCCTCAGTAGCCGGGCCTCATTGCGGCTGGATGGCGACGCTGTAGTGGATGGGGGTGGGAAGGGTGTCACCCGGCCTCAGTAGCCGGGCCTCATTGCGGCTTGAGCGTCCCGATGATGATCTGACCGTCCCACACCCACGTGTCACCCGGCCTCAGTAGCCGGGCCTCATTCCGGCCCCTGGTGGGCGCGGAACATGTTCCTGGCGGCCCCTGGTGTCACCCGGCTTCAACAGCCGAGCCTCACTGCGGCTCCAGTTGGTCAGCGGGCGTCGGCAGGTGCGAGGTCGTGTCACCTGGCCTCAGAGGCCGGGCCCCATTGCGGCACCCAGTACGCCTGCGGCAGCACGTCCAGCACCGGCATCTGTCCCCCGGCCTCAGAGGCCGGGCCCCATTGCGGCTTGCCGACCACGACGGCCTTGGCACGTTGGATATCGTGCCACCCAACCCCAACGGCGGGCCTCATTACGGCAACGGGTGCGCGGACGACGAGAACCTTGAGGACGGGGCGTCTCTCGGGCCACGGCGCAGCCACTGAGCTCACGTCGAGAGTACCTCTGACAATCGAAAGTGGATCGTCAGGCTGCCGCACCGCTTCCGGTGCGCGGACCTAACGGCCCTGCGTTCCGGGTCGGCTTGCCACCGAATACGCGATTGATGGAGATCGGCGATTCGGCAGGGAGTGGGCTCGCTCCCTGCTCGGATCCATGATCGGCGTGTTCTTACGACGGAAGAACCAAGCGTTCAAGATCACGTCGATCAGGAGACCACCTAGCTACCCTGATGGCCTGGTAACCGCCTACCGCACTGATTGCCAAGCATGGGGACGTGCGGGGGACGATCTTGCAAGGGTGACGTGGCGCAAGAGGCGTTCGTCCAGCTCAGAGCCCACACAGCGGTGGTTCTGCTCTCACTCTCCTAAAGCGGGTGCCGCAGGTTCGAATCCTGCCGGGGGCACCACGTCCGACCAGCACTAAAGTGCCCTTGACCAGCGGAAACGTCGGTCGAGGGCTTTTTCGTGTGTCCGGCGGCGTCCGGCTGTGACTGATCGTTTGCGGCTGCCTGTGCCAAATACGTGCGCAAGCCAGAGGCCGTGCGACACTCGTGTGCAGTCCAGTACTGCCCACCGACGGTGGACCCGCTCTCCACCCTCAGCCACTTGACATGTCCAGAATGCCCGAATCCACGAAAGTGCTCGAAAACGGCCTCACCGACTGGTAAAGGCGCAGGTCGGAGAGAGTGCTCCCCGCGCACGCGGGGATGGTCCCTTGCCGATCATCTCGACGCCCTTTTTGAACCCGTGCTCCCCGCGCACGCGGGGATGGTCCCTCGGCCATGTCGATGTGCTCGAACACATCAGCGTGCTCCCCGCGCACGCGGGGATGGTCCCTGGCAGCCCTGGCCAAGGCGCTCAAGCAGACCGTGCTCCCCGCGCACGCGGGGATGGTCCCGACGCGTTCGGCACGATTCACATGCTGGCCGTGTGCTCCCCGCGCACGCGGGGATGGTCCCGCGCCCGGGGTGGTGTCGCTGAGATCAAGCGCGTGCTCCCCGCGCACGCGGGGATGGTCCCTGGGAGCGGATCCACGCGTTGGGATCCGACCCGTGCTCCCCGCGCACGCGGGGATGGTCCCAGGAAGCCCTTGCCGGGGATCGGCAGAAAGACGTGCTCCCCGCGCACGCGGGGATGGTCCCTTGAGGCGGCCGTCGGGCGACGTCAGGTCCTCGTGCTCCCCGCGCACGCGGGGATGGTCCCTGGTCGAAACCTGCGGCCCAGCCCTCCTTGCTGTGCTCCCCGCGCACGCGGGGATGGTCCCTCAGCCAGGTCTTTTGCGCCGTGGGGCATGATGTGCTCCCCGCGCACGCGGGGATGGTCCGAGGGCCTCGCCCTGGTGCCGAACCAGTGGGCGGTGCTCCCCGCGCACGCGGGGATGATCCCAAAGTTGATGTGTGCATGCTCGGTTTGTCCATGCTTCGCGCGAGCGCGGTAGAGGTAGGGGACAGTTCTGCTTTGGGACGTGTTCTCATCGGGGGTGAACCTGGCGGGTCGCCTCATGCGTACGTTCTGGCGACTGGTCGGCTCTGAGGCGGGGATGGCCATGCTGGTGCGTTATGCGGCCTATGTAGGAAGGGATCGTTCAAGGGACAATCGATACGTCCTCGTACGCGCTGGAGACCCGACATGACGACCCCGCCGTCACCGACTCCTGCGCCGTCGCCCGAGCCTCCGCAACCGCAGCCACCCGCCCGCACCGAGTCGGCACCCACGCCCTCATCCACGCCAGAGCCTCCGTTGACACCCGCGCCTCCATCGCGAACCCCGCCGGCGACCCCGCAGCCGCCCGACTGGAACTACTCGGGCATCGATCCCAAGCTGATGCACGACTTCGAGCGCGACCTCGGCCAGGCCGAGACCACACTGCGCAGGAGCGAGCCCCACATCCGCCATCTCCTGCAGAGCCTCAACCTGGACACCTCGCGGCTGAGCGCGATACGGGAACTCGGCAACTGGATAGCGGCCAAGCGCCCGGAGTTACGTCGGCGCAACGACACCATTCAGGCCGTCACGACGCAATGGGGCACTGACACCACCGGCGGACTCCGTCCGTTCGACGAAGTGCTGTACACGAGGTCATCCGGCGACCCCGACGCCTACGCCGCCGCGTCCAAGCTGGCAGAGGTCACCCGGCGCGGCCCAGTGGATGAGAAGGTTCTCGCCGAGCTGGAGAAACGGGCCGGCAATGAGCAGTTCGCCACGAACCTCATGTACGCGCTCGGGACGGAGAAGTTCCGTCACCTCATAACAGCGCTGGCCTATCCGAAAGACCCGGACAAGAAACGGCTGCAAGCAGCGCTGGGCAAGGCGCTCGGCGCGGCCAGCACGCGACTGGACGCCTCCTGGCGCAAAGAACTGCTGTCCACCCTGCGCATTCCCACCGATCAGCACGGCCTGGCGCACCTGCTCAAGCACGGAACGTTCGACCGCGACTTCCTGGTCAGCGTCGCGGTGAAGCTGGAAGCCCTGGATCGTGAGACCTGGGGTGACAGAGTGTCGGCCACCTTGGACGACCCGATGGTCAGTGTGTGGGCGGCGCTCGCACGGCACCCGAGAGCGGCTCAGGACTTCCTCATCTCCGATCCCAGCGTGATGCGGCGCTACCTGACCGAGCGCCAGTTGGACGACAACGGCGAAGTCTTCGCCGATGCGCTGCACGCCGCCACCACCACCTACCGGGACCGCGACGGCACCCCGCAAGAACGATCGCCAGGATTCCACTCGGCGAAGCTGGCCAAGCAGTTCATCGACATCCAGGGCCAGCTCTTACAGGAGGGCAAGACACCGCTCGTGGCGACCGGACCCATCGCCGGCATCCTGGCCGCCTACGCCAACGACATCAGCCGCATCGGACGCCAAGCCGCAGTCGGCACCTCCGACGTCTACACCGCCACCCGCCGACACCTTCTCCCACAGGACCAGGTCTGGGGCGCACAGTTCGACCGAGAGAAGCTACGGGCGGTCATGACGGACCTCTTCCAGAGGGACCCCAAGGCCATGGCGACCGTGACCGCAGCGCAGACGGCATGGGCCAAGCAAATGCTCGATTACGGAGCCGCCCAAGCCGCAGCCGGGAAAGGCTACGACGCGTTGCGAGCCAACCTGCGAGAAGCCGCCGCCGGTTTCGGCATGATCACTGATGCCGGCGGTCTCGCCGAGATCCACAAAGCCAAGGACCTGGACGCCGCCCAGGAACGGAACATGAAACTGCTCCTGGCCGCCGTCAACACCGCGCTCAACATCCCGCAGGCCACCCCCTGGGCGATCGCCGCCGGCGTCCTCGGCTCCTGGAGCAGCGTGATCGAGGACTCGGCCACCACCGACAAGCACACGCTCAAAGCGACCCACAACGCCAACACCGCCAAAGAGCAGACACAGAAGCTCGTCGATCAGCTGGCCATCGACACGATGCTCAAGCACGGGTTGTTCGGCAAGAGCGATCCCCCTGACCCCAACCACCCCTGGAACTCCCTGGAAGGGCTGAAGGAAGGCGATGACCCTCGCAAGTCACCGAACAACTTCCTCAAGAACGACGGCAAATCACTGATGACGCCGGAAGAGATGGAGCCGTACGAGGGCGATGTCCACGACCGCTCCAACGCCTATGAAAGGTGGCTACGCGATGGGGCCGGCGAGACGTGGAAGGACCTCAAGAACCAGCTGAACCTCGGAGTCGACGAAGGCATGTCGGAGTTCAAGCCCTGATGCGAGCACAACGCACCTATCCCGCCGCGATCCTCGCCTCCGTCCTGCTCCTGACTGCCTGCCAAGCGCCACAAGAGCCGCAGGTGGACACGAGGGCGCTCCCGGCCACCGCCGCACCGCCCTTCGTCTGCGACTACATACCGCTGGAAGCCGTACGGCTGATGACCGGCATCCAAGACCCCCTCGTCAAAGGCGACTTCGACCTCACCGCCGGCCAGGAAGTCGACGGCAAGACGTACGCCACCGGCGGCTGCTACGTCTACCGACCCACCGGCGACAAGACCAAGGTGCTCCAGATCTCGCTCGCCCCCGCCGACTCCACAGACGAGGTCCAACAGGAGATCGACCAAGGAGCGACGCCCCTGCCCGACATCGTCCCCGGTGCCACCGGCTACTACGGCACCGTCGGCGACGGCAACAGCGGGAAGGCGATCGCCGTCCTCGTCACACAGCGCGACGAACTACTCGTCGACCTCATCCACGGCGTGAAAGGACGCGACAACGCCGCCGACACCGCAGCCCTGATGAAGCTCATCGCGCCCAAATTGCTCCCCGCCGCCACGGCCTCAGCCGGCGAGAGCAAGGACTGAACCGATGCCCACGATGGTGAGCAACCCGCTCCACGAAGCGATCCAGCATGCCATCCGCACCATCAGCCCACTCATCGAGAACATCAACGCCGACGTCGACCGCCCCTGCCGTACCTTCCACACCGGCAAGGTCTGGACCGGGCCCTCCGCCAAGCAGTTCGACGCCCAGCTCACCCACTTCAGCACCCGAGCCCGCACCGCCGGCCAGGCCATCCTGGACGACCTGCGCACCCTCCTCGCCCGCACCCCCACCCAGGTCACCGAAGAAGAAGCCGCCACCATCAAACGCACGTACCGGCTCACCTGAACGGCTCCAGCACCAGCTTCCAGGAAAGACCCGCCGACGCTCCCGCACGTGCGACACTCATGCCGTGCCACCGCATAGCTCCAACCAGCCACCTCGCGGAAGTCCCAAATGTCCGATTCGGTGAAAGTGCTCAAAACTCAGCCCACTGGCCGATGAATACGCAGGTCAGGAAGAGTGCTCCCCGCGCACGCGGGGATGGTCCCACGTCGGCGGCGGTGATCGTGTCGCTGGTGGTGTGCTCCCCGCGCACGCGGGGATGGTCCCCACCTGGAGGTGTGGGAGTCCGGCGGCGGCTTGTGCTCCCCGCGCACGCGGGGATGGTCCCGCCGTTTGGGGCTCATGACACGTTTCTTACCGGTGCTCCCCGCGCACGCGGGGATGGTCCCCCCCGTCACCTCGTGCGGCGCGATCGTGAGACGTGCTCCCCGCGCACGCGGGGATGGTCCCGTTCATGAGAGGCCCCCTCCGGCGGCGGTGAAGTGCTCCCCGCGCACGCGGGGATGGTCCCAGCCACCGCATCCGCTCGTGCCTGGTCTCGTAGTGCTCCCCGCGCACGCGGGGATGGTCCCGTTCCATCACGTCCCGGCCGCCCTCAAGCACCGTGCTCCCCGCGCACGCGGGGATGGTCCCGTCGCCACACATCCGCTGCTGAGGGTGGATGGGTGCTCCCCGCGCACGCGGGGATGGTCCTCGGTGTCGGGCAAGTCCGCCCGGGTCAAGGTGTGCTCCCCGCGCACGCGGGGATGGTCCCACGATCGGCTGCGGGGTGGAGTACTTGCTGCGGTGCTCCCCGCGCACGCGGGGATGGTCCCTTCACGCCGGACACTCTACGCTCCCGGGAACCGTGCTCCCCGCGCACGCGGGGATGGTCCCTTCGCCTTCGCCATCACGCCTTCCCCGAGAACGTGCTCCCCGCGCACGCGGGGATGGTCCCGTCCCCGAGTTTCACCGCTGCCTCGCCGACGTGTGCTCCCCGCGCACGCGGGGATGGTCCCGCCGCCAGCGTCCACCAGTTCGCCGGGTCGGCGTGCTCCCCGCGCACGCGGGGATGGTCCCTTGTCGTCGCGCTTGGGGCGGCCCTTGCCCTTGTGCTCCCCGCGCACGCGGGGATGGTCCCGGGCAGGTCATCACGCTGAACGAGACCGGACTGTGCTCCCCGCGCACGCGGGGATGGTCCCTGCGACTCGCCGCCCTTGGACCGGTCACGGTGGTGCTCCCCGCGCACGCGGGGATGGTCCCCATCGGGGCGTGCAAGGGCCCTCGCGCTGCGCGTGCTCCCCGCGCATGCGGGGATGTCCCTCGCCTTCGACGTACTCGGTCCGGGATACGCGGTGCTCCCCACGCACGCGGGATTGATTTCAGAAGTCCATGCATAGATGGGTGTGCTGGTGTCGGGGACGCCAGCACGCCCATGCGAAGAGGTAGCTATCAGGCCAGGGCTTCGGCTATGCGGCGTTTGGCCAGCTCGTCTTGGCCGACGATGCACTTGGCGTAGATCCGCAGCAGGACGTCCACGCTGTGCCCGGCCCACTCCGCGACCTGCGGTGCCGGCACTCCCGCGTTCAGCCAGGTGGAGACGCAGGCGTGGCGGAGGTCGTACGGGCGGGCGGCCAGTGGAGAGGCGAACTCCTTCTCGGTCAGGGCAGCCTTTCTGGCGTTTCGCCAGGCACGTCGGTAGGTGATGACGGGCAGGTCCCCGCCGCGTACGCCGTAGAACAGGCGGCCGTTGCCCTGGTCGACGAAGTCTGCCAGGTGAGTACGCAGGATGGCGGCCAGCGGTGGCGGGATCGGGACGGTGCGGCCGTGACCTGCGGCGCGGTGTTTGAGGGCGCGTTCCTCGCGTGCTGCGCCGCTGTCGGTCCACTGCCGCCCCGAATAGGGGGCGGCCTTGAGGAGGTGGATCTCGCCCCACGCGTCCGCCTCGTCCGGCGGTGGGAGGGTGATGTCGTCGCGGCGTAGGTTGATGGCTTCTTCCGGGCGTAGGGCGGCGTAGTACATGAGGGCGAAGAAGGCGACCAGGCGCCGGCCGCTCGGTTCCTGCGCGGCCACGGCGGCCAGCAGGGCCTTGGCCTGGTCGTGGTTGACGACGCTGCGCCGGTCGATCTCGTACGTGCCGGCCGGTGGCTTCCACTTCAGGGTCTTGAGCGGGTTGTCCGGCAGCAGTTTGAGCTCGACGGCGTAGTCCAGGGCGTTGGACAGCACCATCCGGTGCTTGCGTACGGTGTTGGCCGCCGCGCGCCGGCCGTCGAGGCAGGAGGTGGCGGCGTCCAGGAGGTCACGCACCAGGCCGGGATCGTCGATGAGCGCCGAGATCGGCTTGGTGTTGGCGGCGAGCCAGCGCAGCGTGGCCTGCACCTCCTCCGGCGCTTCCGAGCGGTGCTTGGTGTTGCAGGCCCAGCGGTGCATCGCGGAGCGAAGGGCCGCGTCCTCCGGCTTGCCCCGGCTCGTGCTGTACATGGCCCGCGTCGCGGCGGTGAGAGCGCGGGCGATGTCCTGCCGGTACTTCGGGGCGGCGGCCTTCCACTTCATGTCCACGTACCGGCAGACGAAGTCGTACCAGCTCATCTCTGCGCCGCTCCTGCGGCCCCAGGAGACGGGTTCGCCGGTGGCGCGGCTGAACGCCTCTCCTCTGCGGGCCGCCGACTGCAGCTCGCCGCGGTAGGTGTCGGCCTGGGCGGCTCTTCTGAAGGGTTTGCGCCACGCCTTGCCGCCGACCTTCCAGCGGACGTAGTAGGTCGTCGTGGTCTTGCCCTTGTAGGTCTCGGTCTTGTAGACGCGGACGTCGTAGGTGATGTCGTTCATCGGGCGACGTCCTCCATCGTGGCGAGCCAGCGGTCCAGGTCGGTGCGGCGGATGCGGAGGTCGCCGTTCGGGAGCTTCAGGCAGCGCGGGGCGCGGCCCTTGGCTCGCCAGTCGTAGAAGGTGGAGCGGGAGATCTGGAGTTCGGCGCAGAGGTCGGCGAGGGTGAGCATGCCTCGTTGGGCGGTGGTGGTGCCGGTGGCCAAAAGCGGCTCCTTGTGGATCACGATTGATCGGGTGCGGTACGGCCCCGTGCTCGGTGGTCTGCGGTAGGCCGTGGTGGTGAAGATCGGGACGAAGAAAGAAGAAAGAAGCGGGCGGTGTCGGGCGAGACGCCTATGTGGTGGTGAGCGGGTCCCGTTGTGGCCGGCGTGTGGAAGGTCGTCCTGTGCTGCGCGGGTCATGACGGGTTGTTTCTTCTTTCTTCGTTCGGGGTGCGGCGGTAGCGGATCGATGGGCGGCCGCCCGTGGGCTGGGTGAAGGTCTCGTACTGGCCGGTGGCGGTGAGGCTGGCCAGCAGCTCGTCCAAGGTCTGCTTGGGCACGTTGCGGGAGAACAGGGCGCTGATCTCCGAGCGGGTCAGGCCGGTGCCGGCGGCCTGGTCCAGGGCGCGGCGGATGCGGTCGATCTTCGGGTCGCGCAGTTGCTTGTCCAGGACGTAGACGGCTGAGGCGATCGAGTAGCGGACCAGCGCGGCGGCTGCCTCCAGGTCGGCGGTGGTGATGTGTGAGCGGGCGTCGAGGGCGGCGTACAGGGCGGAGATGCGCAGGCAGTACGGGGCCGAGCGGCGGGTGAACTCCGTCCAGGCGTGGTCCTCGTCGTCGGCGGCGGTGAACTCCTCGTACAGCTCGGCCGACCACAACGCGCGGGCGTCGGCGTCCAGGGCGATGCGGCGGATCTGGCGTGCCTGCTTGATGGCGTCGTGCAGCCTGCCGCTCAGCTCGGCCAGCACCTCCGGCGGCACGCCTTCCGGTATGGGCAGGCGTTTGCTGCGCTCGACGTAGATCGGCAGGAAGCGGTTGTAGCTGCCGCCGGCCATGTCGGCTTCGGCCACGCGCAGGCGGAACTCCTTGGGCGTGATGTGGCCGATGATCGCGATGTGCGGGTTCGAGGCCCGGTACGCGGTGCGGGTCAGCACGGCCAGCGTCCGTCCGTCCCATGCCTGGCGGAGCATCGTGCCGAGCGTGGAGCCCTCGCGCTTGGCCCGTGCCATGACGGTGGAGAACTCCGGCTCGGTCACCGACAGCCGCTTGTCCATCGTGCCGCCCGGGTCGTCCGGGCTCTCCGGGTCGCGGATGCGTTCGATCAGCCCTTCGCCGGACGACAGGCCGGTGACGCACAAGTCGGCGTAGCCGATGCCGGCGTGGTGCAGGAAGATCTCGGCGGTGTCGGTGGCCTGGCCCTTGCGGCCGGAGCCGGTGCGGCCGAACAGCAGGGGCCAGATCAGGAGCGGGTGGCGGGTGTTGCCGATCTGGACGTACGGGCCGGAGCCGATCACCGCGCCGCACGCGGCCAGGGCCGAGGCCAGCACGCCGACCGGGTCGGCTTCGGTGGACGGGTCGGCGGCCTTCACCAGTTCGCCGGGCAGGCCGTAGAACATGGCCGGGTCGGCGGCCGGCGGTGGGGCCGGCAGGCCCACGTCCAGGTCGCGGTGCAGGCGGGTGATGGCGGCATGGGCGTCGAGGTTCTCCAGGATGGTGTTCGCGTCGAGCGGGTTGGTCATGCGATCCCCCGGCGTGGTCGGCGCGCCCCGGCGGTCATGCCGGAGCGGATGGTGGCGGCGGCTTCTCGGGGGGACAGGCCGATGGCCTGGGCGGCGGTGTGCAGGGCGTCCTCGGTCAGGCGGTGCGGCAGCAGGCCCGTGGCGACGAGCCGGCCGAGGGCGAACGCGGCGGCGTTCAAGGTGTGGTTGCGGGTGCCCACCGGGGCGTCCAGCACGTGCTGGAGTTCGTTCTTGAGAGCGGTCAGGGCGTAGCCGGTGGAGCGGTCGCCCAGTGCGGCCAGGACGTCGGTGACGCGAACCGGCTGCACGTCGTGTCGGGGTCGGGTGAGGCGTTCGGCCAGCCAGGTCGGCAGGGGCGCGGGGTCGGTGGTGTGGATGGCGTCGTACGTGCCGGTGCCGTCCGGGAGATCGACGTGGCTGCCCGGTCCGACGACGTAGCCACCGTCGGCGCGGGTGTCGATCAGCCAGCCGAGGCCCTGGCCCTTGGCTCCTGAGGTGTTGCCGAGCGTCCGTCCCTCGGGTGCGGCGAAGTACAGGTGGGTGCCGCCGCGACGGGTGCGGACCTGGAACGTCTCCAGCGGCAACGGGCGGCCGGCCTCCTCGCACAGCAACGCCAGCACGTCGGCTCCGTCGTTCACGCCGGGCCGGTCGTACGGCGGCCGCTCCCCCGGCTTCGGAGTGTCGAGGTCGATGACGACCAGGCGGGACGGGCCGGTGGCGATACCGATGTTGTACGGGGTGCGGCCCCAGAAGCGGCGAATGGTGTCGGGGTCGGTCGTGTGGTGCTCCTTCCACTTCCAGCCCTTGAGCGGCACCTTGTCCCCCGGCGTGAGCGGGAAGACGTGCCAGCCTCGGGCGGCGGCGGCCAGCGCGTACGGCAGCGTCTGGCGGGTCGGGCGAGGTGTCATGCGGGGTGGTGCTCCTTGGCGGAAGGCCCTAGTGGTGCAGGCGGCGGACGTAGTTCCAGACGTGGCGGCCGAGGCGCAGGCGCAGGCCGGTGGCGTCGCAGCGGCGGCAGTAGCGGGCGCCCCGGCGGTGCGGGATGCGGCCCTTGCCGTCGCACTTGCGGCAGGGTCCGAACGGGCTCACGTAGCACCGCGAGGCGTAACAGAACGTGGCGATGATCAGGGCGATAGCGGCGAGCAGGACAGGGTTCACGAGGGCCTCCGAAGCCGGTTATCGGGCGTGGTCGAGGAGGGCCGCTAGCGTGCTAACGGCCTGGCCGATATGGGTTTTCGCTGCTAGCGGGGGTGCTAGCGATAGCAGGGTGAGGTGCTATCGCCAGCAGCCCCCTGACGGGTCAGCCGGAGCGCTTCCGGCGGTTACGCTCGGCGATGGCCTCGGTGAGGTCGTCCAGGCGGATGCCGCGCCGGGTGACGGGTTTGCCGTCGATGCGGCGGCCGATGTCGGCGACCCGGATGCCGTGCGGCTTGACCGCGCTGGTGAGCTGTTCGGACTTCCAGCCGGAGTAGACGTCCGGCCGGAGCTCGGCCAGGCGGGTGCACAGGGCCTCGTTCCAGGCGGCCGACTCCCCTGCCGGCCAGACCTCGGCGAGGTCGGCGAGCAGGTCGTAGACGTCCTGCCGCTCCTGGGTGCCGGGCTCGGGCAGCGTCCCGGCGAGGCCGCGGAGGTGCTTGGCCCGCTCGACGACCTTCTCGGCGTCGCGGGTGTCGAGGTAGAAGGAGCGCCGCGCGGCGGGCTTGCCGAGGCCGGCCAGGATGCCCCACCCGGCCTCCACGACCGGCTGGAACACCGTCGCGCGGTAGCCGTTCTTGTACATCGACGTGCCGAGGATCATGTCGTTCGCCGTCTGGTCGGCGACGCTCATGCAGTAGCGGGTGTTGACGTTGCGGGTGATGCCGGTCGGCAGGCTGTCCTTGTCCGGGATCTGGGTGCCCAGGAGCAGGATCACGCCGAGTGCACGGCCGAGCTTGATGACCTTCTCGCAGATCTCCCCGGCTTCCTTGCCGTACTGCGGGTGCAGGAACAGCTCCTGGATCTCGTCCACCGCCACGATCAGCGGATGCAGGCCCGAGCCCTTGAGCGAGGCCAGCTCCGGGGTGACCTTGTTCTCCGGGGCCTTGCCGAGGGCGTTGTAGTGGGCGATGCGCTTGGAACGGCGTTCGCACTCCTTGTACAGCCAGCCGAACATCGCGGCGCACCGGGCGATCGTCTCGTCGTCGAAGCCGTTGCCGTACTCCGTGCAGATCGGTTCCAGGACCTTGAAGTCCCCCACCCCCTTCAGCTCGTAGATCCGGATCTCGGCGCGCGGGTCGAGGGCGGCGGCCAGCACCGCGAGCCTCAGCCCGAACGTCTTGCCCGAACCCGGCTGCCCACCGAACAGCCAGTTGCGGAACATCAGCTCGGCGTTCACCGTCTCCATCCGCGGCGTGGTGGCGAACGGGAACGGCTTGAACACGTCCACCTGGCCGTCCCGCAGCAGCGGCCACGGCGGCTGCTTCATCTGGGACGACGGCTCGTAGCCGACCCAGAGCGCGAGCCGCCCGGGGTGGCCTGCGGCCGGTTCTGGCCAGACCTGGTCCAGCGGGAGCCGCATGGCCGAGGCGAGCCGGCCACGGCGGGCCACCACCTCGGCGGCCTCCACGCCGAACGGCAGATCCACGATGGCCAGGTGGCCGGGGCCGTCCCGGTGGATCTCCTGCGGGAAGCTGATCGCGTTCGGGTCCTTGCTCACCGCCTGCGTGATGCCGGAGATGCCGCACGACAGCAGCGCGCGGCGGACCAGCTCGGCGGTGAGCTTGCGATAGCGCGGCGCCTCGCTCACGCGGTCGGTGATCGGCCGGTCCGTCGGGCGGCCGGCTCTGGCCAGCAGCGGTACGGCCACCGCCAGCGCGGCGAGCCGCACCCAGCCGGGCACGTCCGCGACAAGGAGGGCCAGCAGGCCGGCCAGCGCGGGCACGCCGAGGACCAGCAGGACCGACCAGCGCCAGCGGGACTGGCGCTGCCGCTGCCTGTCGAGCTTGAGCCAGGTCTCGGCGTCGTTCCGGTCGGCCGCGTACTGGCGCAGCGCCCAGTTGCCCTCCTCGGCCGTGGCCCAGTGGAGCAGCCGGCCGATGGTCTTGAAGATGCCTGGGATGGCGTACCAGAGGGCCTTGGCCAGGTACTTCGGCGAGCGGACGGAGTGGTAGGCGATGACGTACGCGGCGTCGCGGAGCTGCCAGGCGATCATCGCCCGGATGGACTGCCAGGTGCGCAGCCAGGCCGGGATGATCGGTGCGCGGCGGTGCGTGATCCGCGGCGTGGCCTGTATCGCGTCGTCGTCGGGCGGGTCCACCGGCGGGCCGGTGGTCTCTCCTTCGACGGCGATGGTCTCGTGGTCGAAGTAGTCGTCCTCTTCCGGCTGACGGACGCGGCGACGGGAGTCGAGCGGTACGACCTCCGCGTCACCGGGCTCGGGTGTGTGCTGGTCGTGGGTCATGATGAGTACGCCTCGTTCGCCTTGATGGGTGCGGGGTGGCGGGGCGCGGCCACTGTTCTTGGCGGAGTGGGGGCCGTGCCCTTCGTCTTCGTGGTCGCGGTCGGACCCTGCGGACCGTCCGTGGTCGGACCGGGCGGGCCGCCCGCGGACGGTCCGGCGGTCGCGGCCCGGTCGGGCGGTGCCTCCGACCGCAGGCGGGCCAGGAGCGCTCCGGCGCGGTCGGTGGAGACGGACCGTCCGGTCCTGCGGATGGCGTCGCGGAGCCGGTCGCGGGTGAGCGGTACGCCGCGCGCCTCATGGTCGGCGGCGATCCGCAGGCCGAGCGGCATCAGGTCGGTCACGTCGGCGCGCGGCCGTCGTGTGCTCCTCTTCGGTGCCCGGCGCTTGGGCTTGGGTGACGGCGCCGCCGGGCGCTCGGGTGCCAGGTGGACGTGCTGCGGTGCCAGCTCGCCGAGGCGGTAGAGCGCTCGTTCGCGCCGGGTGGCCTTGAAGCGCCACAGCCTGCCGTACCGGTCCTGCAGGTCCGTACGGGCGAGGATGCGGTCGCGCTCGCGGCCGAGAGCGGCCGGGTACGAGCGGATCTCCCACAGCACCATCCGCCGCCACAGCGCGAACGTGGACGGAAAGGCCAGCAGCCACCGCGAGAGCCGGATGGACTCCATGCGGTCGGGCCTGGCCAGGTCGGCGTGCTTGCGGATGGCGTACGCGCCGACCTCGACCGCCACCACCCACAGGCCGGGCAGCATCGCGTGGGCGATGATCCCGAACAGGGTGTCCTTGCCGGACACGTTCAGGTAGACCGTGGCGGCCGTCAGCGTCCAGGGCACGACCCTGAGCAGGCGAAGGCGCATGCCGAGCCGGGCCAGGACGATGTCCAGCGCTGAGAAGGCGGCGATGCCGAGATCGATCCCGAGTGGAACGATCCAGGCGAACCATCCGAAGGACGGCTTCGCGGCCTCGGCCACCGTGGTGAAGCTCATGACGAACCCGAGCAGGCCCACGCCGGCCACAACGGCGGCGGTGACCGCGACGGCGGTCTGCTCTCCTTCGGTCAGCGGGCGGGGTCCGCAGACGGCTGTGGTCATCGGCCCCACCGTCCCCGGCAGCGCGGGCAGTTCGGCCGGTCGCACCAGTTCTCCGGATGCCGGGACCAGATGCGCAGCACCTTGTCCGGCGAGCCGGCGGCGGTGACGGCGTAGCGCGTCACCTGGCGGATGCGGTAGCGCTCCTGGGCGACGCGTACGAGGTCGCAGGCCAGGAACCCGGCGGCGAACACCGCCACGTGGATCAGTACGGTGATCATGCGGACCCCCTTTGAGAGCGGACGAGGATGCGGCAGACGCGGCAGCCGGGCAGGCACCGCGTACCGTGAGCCGGGCAGATCTCGACCTGGCGGCCGACGCCACAGCCCCGGCACCGGTACGCGCTGCGCGAGCGCTGGCCACAGTCGGAGCACTGGAAGCGAGCCATCAGAAGGCCACCTCCCGCAGCTCGTCGATGGTGAGACCGGCCCAGATGCCGGCCTCGGGCGACACGGCCAGGGCGTAGGCCAGGCAGGCGGCGCGGGCCGGACACACCCGGCACACCGCCTTGGCCTTCTCTTCTCGCGCCTCCCGCTCGTGGTCCGGCTCGGGCTCGAAGGAGTCGGGGCCGGTGAAGAGGCCGGCGGCGTCGCCCTCGCAGGCGGGGCCGGCGTTGAGCACCTCGTCGCAGAGGTCGTACGGAAAGCCGCTCATCGGAGCACCGCCAGCAGGGTCGCGAACGCCTCCGCGACGGCGAGCCGGTGGCAGCTCGGGCAGATCGGCGGCGTGGGAGCCTCCTCCTCAGGGGAGATCTCCTCGGCACCGCCGCAGACGAGGCAGGTCCACTGGACGGACGCCCAATGCACCTGGCGGGCGAACAGGTCAGGGTTGCTGAACCCGTGAGTCATGATGGAAGAACCCTTCTTGGGATGCCGGGGCGCGGATCAGGTTTGGCGACGTGGACCGCGCCCCGGCTTTGTTCTGTCTGGTGCAGGTCAGCCGAGAGCGTTGCTGAACGTGGTCAGGGCTTCGGTGATCTTCTGGATGCCGTCGACGGCGACGTTCACCGCCGATGCGGCTTTGCGGGGCTGAGTCACCACGAAGTAGGCCGCGAGGATCATCAGCACCGTGGACAGGTAGCGCCGGGGGCGGAGAGCAGGCATGAGCAGTGATCCCTTCTGGTCGTCGTCGGGCCTGTCTCTCCTGGTCGGCCGGGCTCTCATACGAGAGCCTGTCCTGTACAGGTATAGAACAGGCTTGGCGGCTCGGTCAAGCTCCTTCCGGGAGCCGCCGTGTTCGTGGCACTAGAAAACCCCGCAGGTCAGGGGGTACGCAGCGTTCAAAAGACGGTGCAATTGAGCGTTGGGGGGTGCACTCGCGCCGGGAGGGGGTGCAAACTGTGGGCGACATCGTGATCACGGAGGGTCATCAACCCCTTGCGCGCCGGGAGTGCCATGAAGCTCCGAGAGCCGAATCACCAGCTCGCAGCGGTCATGCAGCGTGCCTCGTGCTCCAATAAGGCGCTGGCGAGACGGGTGCAGGAGGTGGCCGCCGCGCACGGAGCGGACGTTCGCTGCGATCACGTGTCGGTTCGACGCTGGCTCGACGGAATGCACCCCCGCGGCATGACGCCGCACTTCATCGCCGAGGCGCTCAGCAGGAAGCTGGGCGAGCGGGTGAGCGTGCGCGACATCGGCATGCTGTACGCCGAGGCGATCCCTTTCTCACCCGGTGGGCACAAGCAGGCCGACCCCCTGTCCGGCGGCGTGACGGCGCTCGTCTCCGGCGACCTGTCGGCGAACCCCCAGGTGGTCGAGAGCGACGTCTCCCCGGACTCCTGGAACGACTCCATGGTCACGTGGCTGGTGAACCCCGTACCGATCCCGAGACGCGCCCCCGAGGGACGGGCGGTCACCGCCTCCAACGTGGAGGCCATCCGCGAGACGACCGCGATGTTCGCCAAGCTCGACTACCGGTTCGGCGGCGGCCACGCCAGGTCAACCGTCGTGCAGTACCTCGCCATGGAGGTCGAGCCGCTGCTCAAGCACGTACGGCCGGACACGACGCTGGGCAAGCAGTTCCTCTCCGAGACGGCGGCCATGCTCCGGCTCGCGGCCTGGATGGCGTACGACACCGGCCTGCACGGCCTCGCCCAGCGCTACATGACCAAGGCCCTCCACCTGGCCCGCGAGGCCGACAACCGCATGCTCGGCGGACGCATCCTGGCCGGCATGAGCCACCAGGCCAACTACCTCGGCCACTACGGCATGGCCGTCAACCTCGCGCGGGCCGCGACAATGGGCGCCCAGGGCGCGGCCACCCCCACGGCGATGGCCCTGTTCAGCGCCATGGAGGCGCGGGCGCTGGCGTCGCAGGGCGACGAGGCCGCGTGCAGCCGGGCGCTCAGCGAGGCCGAGCGCTGGTTCGAGAAGCGCGACCCCGAGGACGATCCGGTGTGGCTGCGGTACTTCGACGAGGCCGAGCTGGCGGCCGAGTTCGCGCACTGCTACCGCGACCTCGGCCACCACCACCGGGCGCGCGATCGGGTGCTGGAGAGCGTGCAGCTCTCCGAGAGCCTTTACGTACGCAGCCTCTCCTTCGTCCGCACCATCCTGGCCACCAGCCATGTGGCCGACGGGGAGCTGGAGCACGGGCTCGCCGTGGCGCGCGAGGTCGTCACGACCGTGGCCGACCTGCGATCGGCCAGGACGCGCCGCTACGTGCGAGATTTCATGAAGCAGCTCGCCCGCTTCGGGAACGATCCACGAGTGCGCGAGTTCCGGACGTTCGCCGAGACCCGGCTCGCCCATGCGCGGGCGGAGGCTCGCTGACTCGTCAAAAGGGCTGCCAGACGCGCGGCAACTCGTCGTGCCGCAGCGAGGCCACGCGCCTCTCGAACTCGGCACGGGCCTCGGGGCTGTGATCGACGTTCTGCATGAGCCAGGTGGTCATGGTGACCTCCCGGATGCGGCGGATGGTGTGGAAGCCTGGCCATTCGGTGATGTCGAAGCCGTACGCCTCCACAGCCTGTGCGTACTCCTCCGGCAGCATCCACCCGAAGCCGCGGAACGGCAGGCCGAACCCGGTGCAGACATCCCACTCGCGCGGCCCCCAGGCGAACGCCTCGAAGTCGAGCAGGATCACCTCCCCGTCAGGGCGGCGCAGGAGGTTGTTCTTGTGCCCGTCGCCGTGGATGTGGCCGGCGGGCAGGGCGAAGTCGAGCCTGCTGTACTCGGCGTACAGGTCCTTGACCCGCTGCCGCAGGAACGCGATGTCCTCCTCCGCGACGGTCGTGGCGCTGTCGAGACGATCCTCCACGCGGGCCAGCGGATCGAACAGCGGCAGCAGCAGATCCGTGGGCTTGACCACGTCGTGCAGCTTCCTGAGCATCACCGCCGCGTCGGTGAAGCCGGGCGCCGGCCCCTCACTGACCTCGTACCGCCAGAACGTCACCACCCGCCCGTCGTGCACCGTCGCCTGCGGGCAGTCCGGAAACAGCCGCACGCTCGGGAAGTCGGCCTCTTCCAGCCACCTGGCGACCCCCACCTCCTTCCGCACGTCCGGAAGGAGATCGGCGCTGCGGGCGATCCGCACCACGACGGGTGCCGAGGCGAGCCGGTACAGCGCGTTCTCCCCGAGCCTGATCAGCGCCGCGCCGCGGCTGTCCAGCCCGGCGTGCTCGCAGGCCGCGACGAGCGCCCGGTACGCGTCCTGCTCGCGGAAGCCCTGGGGGGTGGGGGTCTTGGTCATGGATCAGCCCTTCTTGTTCGTGTTGCCCGGTGGCGAGCCGGTCGCCACGTAACGGCCTTTGCTGGGGATGACGACGATCAGGCCCTCCTGCTGAAGCACTTCCAGGGCCTTGCGTACCGTGATGCGCGCCGTGCCGAACCTTTCGGCGAGGACAGGTTCACCAGGCAGCCGCACATCCGGAGGGAACTCGCCGGCCTCGATGGCGGCGCGAAGCTCGCCGGCCACCTCCTCGTAGCGGGTGGCAGGTTTGACGTCCGGGGTGGCCTCGCCCCGCACTCTGCGGCCCCGGCCCATCTGGCTCACGACCAGGCCCTCGCGCTCCAGTTCCGCGAGCGCCTGCCGTACGGTGCCGCGCGCGACGCCGTACGCCTGCATGAGGGCCGTCTCGGACGGGATCATCCCGCCCGGTGGGTACTCGCCGCCGGCGATCCGCCGGCGGAGATCGTCTGCCAGGGTGGCGTAGGCGGGCTGAGCTTTGCCGTGAGTCATGAGGCTCCCTTGCCGAGCAACAACACGCTCAAGGCTAGGACGACCGCTCACGCGCGGTAATGCACGCCGACTCAACGGCCGGCGAAGTCTCGCCCTGGGCCGCCCATCGGGTCGTCTCGGGGGCCGCCTGGTCCGCCCGCGACGCGATGCCATCACCGCGCCTGGCCGACGATCAGCAGCCCCCAGAGCCGCTCGGCCTTGGCCCGATGCCAGGGGCCGGCGTACGCGACGACCTCGGGCTCGCTCCGGTTCCTGCGCCGGAACCGGTACATGCCGCCGGCCGCGAGGAACTCGTACGAGGTCTCCCGGCAGGCGCACGTATATGCGATGACCCGCTGCCGGTCGATGCTGTTCACCTTCCGCGTCTCGCTGCGCCAGCCGAGCCAGACCTCCGGACGCGCCGCCCCGTCACAGGGGTGCGCGGCGAACCCCGGACATGGCCAGTCCTCCTCTTCCGGACTTGTCGGTTGTGCCATTTGCCCGCCCTCCCGCCTCGCGGTGTGGCAACGTTCGTGCACGTAAACGCTTATGAGCATATGCCTACCAGAGCACATGAGGAAGTGGTGTTGTGATGATGAACGGTTGTGATCGACTTCGGTTCCGATCGTCCGGTGCACCGCCAGCTGGCCGACATCATCCGCGCGGACATCGCCGCGGGCCGGCTGAAGCCCGGTCAGCCGCTCCCCTCAGAAACCCGGCTGATGCAGCAGTACGAGCTGGGACGGGTGGCTGTGCGGCAGGCGCTCGCGGTGCTGCGGAGCGAGGGACTGATCGTCACCGTGAAGCGTGAAGGCTCCTACGTCCGGCCGCAAGTGCCCGCTGAACGGGTGCCCGTCGAGCGCTCGGCCGAGGTGACGGCCCGCATGCCGTCCCCGGAGGAGCGCAAGCAGCTGGACATCCCCGAAGGCGTTCCCGTGTTCGTCATCAAGCCGCCGCGGAAACGCGCCCAGCTTCTGCCCGCCGATCGAACAATCCTCGTTTGGGAGGACGTCTCTTCAGGAGAGTGGGCGTAGGTCATCCCCGCGTGCGCGGGGAGCACAAGCGTCGTGTGCGTGTTCGGCGTATACGACAGGGACCATCCCCGCGTGCGCGGGGAGCACGCGAGCACGCTTCCGGAAAGGAGGAAATGCGGGGGACCATCCCCGCGTGCGCGGGGAGCACGGGCAGCGGCTCACCCTGTCGCAGAGCTTCCGGGGACCATCCCCGCGTGCGCGGGGAGCACGCCTCCGCCCCCTCCTGGTCTTCCCGTTCCTGGGGACCATCCCCGCGTGCGCGGGGAGCACTACACCCGGGACGGGCTGGTGAGGCGGTAGGGGGGACCATCCCCGCGTGCGCGGGGAGCACACGATGCAGCTGTCTCGCTCGTCGTCGTTCGGGGGACCATCCCCGCGTGCGCGGGGAGCACCTCACCGCGACCTTGGATTCGTACGCCCGTGAGGGACCATCCCCGCGTGCGCGGGGAGCACTCTCGCTGACCTGCGGGGTTACCTGGACTCGAGGCCGTTTTCGAGCACTTTGAGATATTCGGACATATCACCCACACAGCCCGGCAAGCCAGTGCTAAGCGATGAGACACCGCCTATACGACGTGGTCAGCGCTGTCCATACCGACGACGCCGAGCTACTTTGCTCCAGTTGCGAGGCGGTTCGGGCTCTGGCCGCTCTTGTCGTTCTTTCGGCCTTCGGAGCAAGACAAGCCCCTCGTGGTCGATCGGGTGCCACTTGTGGTCATGCGTTTCGAAGGCGAATCCCTGCTCGTTGTCCGTGGTGTACGCAAGAAGCGCGCGGCCGGTGTCGGCGTACTGCTGAACCTGTAGCCAGAGCTGCTCCCGTATCCGCGCTGACGGCCCTCCGATGAACACGCCTGGGGAGATTTCCATGAGCCAGCGGGTCAGGAACCCCCGTAAGCCAGCCGGGCAACGGGTGAGCACGATGACGGTCACCAGGGCACCTCATCGGCGTAGTTACGGCCTGACTCCACTTCGACGCCGTGATCACTCTGCAGGAACACTTGATCACGCTCCTCGTCAGAGGCGATCTGCTCGGCAGCGGCATCGACCAAGAGCAGATGCTTGATATCGGTCACGCACCGTTTGAGCAGGCCGACCTTGTTGATCCTGTCGCGGATGGCGCGGCGAGTGCGCGATCCAACGTCCTCTGGTCCATGCGCCGCTTCTTCAAAGGCGACAGGGATGGCGATGTCTGTCTTGTAAAGATCAGCAATATCGAGGACGAAGGCGAGTTCATGGCCGGAGTGGATGAAGCCCAGCCCGGGAGAGCAGCCGAGTGCGGCGACCGTGGTTTGAGCCACGCCATACATGCATTGGGCCGCAGCCGTGACCGCCTGATTCAGGGGATCGCTAGCACTGAAGTCGCCCGGCGTGTAGACCCGGCCGTGCCACGCAAGACCGACGCGTTCAGCTTCCTGACGGTAGCGTTCCTTGACCCGGCGGCCCTCTCGTCCGAGCAGTTCGTGCCGCGTGAAGCCCGACGGGTCCTCACCGGGGAATCGCATGCGGTACATCTCCCGAGCCACCTCTAGCCGGGTGCGCCTATTGGCCCATAGGGCCGCTTGGGCCTCGACCAGTGAGGATGACCGGTTGAGCGACCGCCCACCGGAGTAGAAACGTACGCCCTGCTCACCCACCCACACCACGCCGGCCCCGCAGTCGCCGAGCAGGCTCATCGCCTGGTGGGTGACGCGGGTACCGGGGCCTAGCAGCAAGGTGCCGATTGTGGCGGCAGGGATGTGCGTGACGCCGTTTGCGTCCTCGGCGGTGATGGCGTTGTCCTCCCGATGAAGGATGCAGCGTTCCAAGTAGATGAACGAGATACGGTCACCCATCCGGGTGAGTTCGCGTGGCGAGGACTGACCGCGCTGGCCGACGGTGGCCATCGTTCACCCCTTAGCGAGAGTCATCAGACCGCAGCCGTACGCCTTGGCCCTGCCTAGCCCTACAGTGAGGGTGCGGCGAAAGGCCTCCGGATCGGTCACCTGGAGTCTGCCGTCGAAGGTGACGGTGACAAGGGTGACAGGCTTCCGCTGGCCGGGCTTGGTGAACTCGAGTTGCCGGCGGTCGTGCACGGTGAGGTCGTAATGATCCAGCTCGGTTTGCAGGCGCTGCTCAGGCTCCTTCTCCAGAACGGCGAAACCGGCCTTCTCCTGGCGTTGCAGGAGCCAGTCCATCTGATGGCGCCAGCCGACGTGCGCGGTGACCTTGGTCGGCTCGTCGGCCTTCCGGCGGATACTGTGGACGGGGTTGGCAGTCAGGCGAAACGCCCAGGTGTCGCCCTTGGCCAGGCGGGACAGCAGGGGTTCGTAGTCGTAGGTCTGCCAGCGTCCGGTTTCCGGCCACCCTGCTTCTTCCACGAGGTGGGTGAGGTCCGGCTCAGCAGGGCTGACGAGGTACAGGTAAGTCTCTGCGCGGCCGTTGCGGTCGATCCGCCACAGCACGCGGGGACCGCCGTCACCCTGCGGCGGGGGTTCGGCGAAGGCGAACATGACTGCCGCGTGCAACCTCTGCGGAGATGAAAGCAGGCGTCGGGCACCGATGCGAGCGGTATTGAAACGAAACCGGGTCAGGAACATCAGACGCTCCCGAGAGCGGCGATGGGGTCGTGGGCGAGGCGGGCGATGGGATTGATGACCTTCGCTCGTGGTGGCCGGTGGACGCCACGCAGTCGGTACTGCCGGTGTACCGGATCGAAGCTGACCGGTTGATCCCGCAGAGTGTCTGTGGGACCGTCCTCGATCACGGCCTCGAGCAGAAGTTCCAGCTCCACTTCACGTTCATCTCGGTACCGTCTTTGGTACCAGGGCGAGGCACGCCACGGCTCCTGGCGCAGTGCCGCTTCCACGGTGAGTTCGTCACGAACGCTGAGGTACACAGGACGGGACGGCGGGCATGAGCGTCGCCCCAGATATGGCAGAAAACCAGGTTTGTGCAACGCTTGCCGAAGCGTATAGATCAGCCCGGCATCGCCTTCGACGCCGGCGACGAAGACAGCGTCCGCGACATAGAACCGTTCCGACACCGGAGCCGCTTCGCCGGTCACGAAATGGTGGGCGGTCTGGAAGTCACGCAGCAGAATGCCCGGCTGGTCCACCCGGACGCCGAAGCGAAGGGCTGCCAGATCGCTTATGTCCTGCGTGCGTTCACAACCGAGGGCGGCCGCCAGCAGCCCGATCACGGCGCTCTTGGTCGGTGCCGCTTCCGTAGTCCGGCGAGCGAAGCGTGAGGCCGCACCCCACGCCTGGAGTGGGCCGGCGAGCTGCAGCAGCAGGACGCTCATGCCTGCTCCTGCCTCCGCACGACCTCTGCTCCTACAGCGGCGATCAGCTCGGGCATGGGGAGACTGTCACCCAGCCGGGTCAGTGCTGCTGTGGTCTCGCCGACGTGCATTATCCAGGTCGAATCGCTGTCACTGATGCCATAGCTGGTTTCGATGTCGGTGAGGTACGACACGAGTGCCTCGGTGGCCTGTCGCATGTGGCCGCCGGTTTCCGGATCCGCCCGGCAGGGCTCCTCGAACGCGGCGACGAGGTTGATGGGCCGCGCCTCCCGCAGCTTGATCACGACCGCATCGGGCAGGGTGTGATTGCCGAAAGTGTTGATCTTCCCGGTCGGAAGAGACGTCAAGAAGCACTGTACGAACGCCTCGACCGCCTGGCGGACCGGTTCGGTGACCGGCTCGTCATCGCGCAACCCTTTGCCAAGGTTGCGGCGTAGCAGGTCGACGTCCACTGCTGCGTAGCGGTAGAGGGTGGCGGAGTTGAACTCGACCGTGCCGATCATGCCGGCGCCCTTGTCGTCGTCCTTGCGCTTCTTGTAATCGTCGACCGCCGTGTAGTAGTCGGACTCGTTGTCCACCCGGTGCACGCTGATGGCGTGTGCCACCTGAGCCGCTGCGTCCACGTTGATGTCAGTGTCGTCCGCGATCATGCGACCGAACAGCGCGATGTCGACCGAGTGACGGGCTTTGGCGATCTGCTTTGCCTGCTCCTTGACTGCCTTGTCTTTGAAGTACGCCTTGTTCCCTGAGCCATAGCCCTTCACCGCCAGTTCCGCCAGGCCGTCGAGCTGGCGGGCGCTAAGGAATATGAGGTACTTCGATTCCGGAGCCGCCTCCCCCGCCTCACCACGTTCAGCCTGCTCTTTCCGCTTCGGTACCTCGAGCTTCGAGCCAGTGGCAGCCTGGATGGTCTCGGCCGCGATCGACCACGCGTCGGCTTGCGGGATGGAGTCGTCGAGCTTGCGGATGCGCTCGGCGAGGAGTTCGGCCACCCGCCTGGTCCGCACCCCGAGCGCACTCGGGTCAAGCAGGGTGTGGAAGCCTTGCCGAGTTGCCCTCTTCCATGCCTGGCTGGAGACTCGGGCCCGGCGCACGCCACCGTACATAGCCGTTTTGGGCGTACCGGTTTCGTCCCGGTTCAGGCAGCTCGGCGGGACGGTCTGTAGCGCGTGCACTTCGAGGATGGTTCGAATCATTGGGTGTCCTTATCGGAGGAAGCCGCTGTATCGGCATCAGGGCGCGAACTAGGACGGTAAGAGTGGAAGCTACGGCCCCAGCGCTGCCGCACCCGGCGGAGCCCGTCTGGGCTCTGGGCCTGGTAGAGCTGCCGGGCCAGGACTCCGTAGTCGAGCGGAATCGAAGCGTTGCCTAGCAGGATGATGAGGTGCCGGAGTCGGTCGATGAGCACTGCGGGCGTGGTGGCGGTGCCGAGGCGGACAAAGTGCTTACGGATGGGCTCATCCAGCGAGCCCTTGGGCATGAGCTGCCTGACCGCCGCACCGAGTTCAGCGCCTGCCCGGTGCATCGGAATGGGCTTTGACTGCTGGTGCAAGGCGTACAGGGTGATGGCCGCGAACAACGCGAGCTCAGCCCGGGTCGCTTGCCGCTCTGGAAGGTGCTGGTCGCTGTAGAGCCGCTCGATGCCGGCCTTGCCCCACAACTCCGGCACGTCCTCAGGAAGCTTGCCGGCCCCGTACCGCAGCTGCGCCAGCGTAGCGACGGCAATACTGCGGTCCGCCAGGTAGCCCTTTTGCAATTCGATCACATATTCGGCGGCCACGCTGCTCACATAGTCAGCAATCGCAGGCCGTGTTGCGGCCGTGCCCGGCGGGGACGAGGTCATGATGTAGCCTCCACGGGGTCAGAAACTTCGCCGACGTCCGGCGGTAGGGGCTCGCGTTCCTTCGGCCGCGCGGCGGGTAGAGCGGCCCGCAAGCGAGCGCGGAAGAGCAGGTCGGCGGCTGAGGCGTTCAGCCACAAACTCTGGCCCTTCTTACTCTCGACCACCCGTCCCTCCCAGGCGGGGTCTCCAGCCATGCGGAGCAGTTCGTCGCCCAAACGGCTGACCAACTCGTACGCCCGCTGCTGCCACGCCGTCCGGAGCTCCTGGGCATCGTCATCCGGTTTGATGGCGGCCAGCCACGTACGGAACGCTCCATCCAGGGCTGCGAACCCTTCATGCCGCGCTGACTCCTTACGGGGTTCGGCCTCATCCCCACCAGCGCGGGCGAGGTCCGCCGCGAAGTCTCCGAGGATGCCGACGGCCTCTTCGGCGTCGTATACCGCGTCGATCGCCGTCTGGCCGAGACGGTGGTCGTGTGCGTGGAGCAGCACCACCGGCATGGTCACAGCATCATCAGTGATCTCGTCGATGACGGATTGCTGCGTGCCATAGTGGGCACCGATCAGGCGCGCCCGGATGAGAAATTCCGACGGAAGATCGCTTTCGACGGTCAGCCGGGCGACCCAGTCGAGGATTCGCGGGCGGACGATGGCCGCGGCCTCGCCCCGCTGCTCACCGCCGACCACCCGGCCTGCGACCAGGGCCCCTAAGCCGCGCCAAGCGCTGCGGCTGACCTCGTGCTCCCTCGGGAGATACACCTGGGCAAGTCCGTACTTTTTCTCCTGGGCAGGACTCCGCCGCCAGGCGGTCATCGGCTCGTGCTGGTGCCTGTTACGCGGAGCGAGCGGATCGCCGTAAGTAAGGATCACTCCTGTGACTTTGCGGCCATCGTGGAAGAGCCGTACACGACGTGACTGCCAGGTGTAAAGATCGCGAATGCCGGCGGGGCGGCGGCTCAGCTCCAGCTCGTCGGTTTGCCCAGGCCCGTCGGGTGGGCGCCGCCAGGCGGGCCGATCCTGATCTGGTTTGATGCGGAGGTTGTCCGTGTCGAAGGCAACGAGATTCAGCAGCAGTGTCTGACTCAGGGTGTCGCCTTCGACGAAGACACAACCCAAATTGCCTGCCCAGGCCACCCCCTGCGGGTAGACTCGCCCGCCCTTAACCCGAGGATCGCCGACGACACCGGTCTTGATCCCGGAGGTATCGAAGGCATGGGCATGCACAAGCCAGCGGGCGGCCTCAGCAAAGGGTAGATGCTCAACCCCCCGGCCACGCATGGTGAAAAACGGCAGACCGTTAGGCACGTCGGCGACAATCCGGTCAAGCGTGTTGACTTCGCCTTTCGCCGTCCGAAGCTCTGCCGTCTGGTAGAAGGGCTGGCTGGGATGCAGCAGGTCGAATCGTTCGCGGTGCTGGTCCAAGTAGCTGAAGATGCGGTCTATGGGAAGTCCGCTGTCCCACAGCTCCTGCCAATCGGTGATGTCCGCCGGTCCGTCGATGGCGTCGTGCAGAATCGCCAGGAGCAGCCGCAGGAGCGCGAACTCCTGAGTGGGCACATCGCCCACCAACCGTCGAACGTTTTGCGCCTGCGCGAAAACATCGAGCAGAGAGAGCTCTTCCTCGCCGCCGTCACAGCGCTGGACTGGCAACCAGGGTTCTTGTGTCAAGTCGAAGGTTGCCGGGGCCGGCTCACTCAGCACGAGTCACCTCCAAACCGTCGGTGGACGTGTAGCGCAGGTCGTAGCCTGCCAGCCGTGTACGACAGTTCTCGTCCAACACGAGAATCAGCTCTCCTGCCAGCCAAAAGCTGTCCTTGCTCTGCCAAGCGGGAACGTAATTGCGTTCCAGCTCTTCGATTGCCTGGTCCAGAACCTCGGGGATTGAGAACTGGTACGGCAGGCGCAGGCCACAACCGGCCACGATTCGACCGAGGCCCGGCTGCGGCACCGCGTCCCTGGGCAACTCCAATCCATCGCGCTTCCCGGACAGGCCGGGCAGCGTCGTCCAAACTCCATCGGCGCGACGCTGTACCACCAGGACTTCCAACGTTTCGCGGGTGTCGCGCACTTGTGCGCGGCCACGACGGGTGTCGTCGGCATCTCCCACCCCGGCATCGACCCAGCCGAGCAACGGACGACCGGCCCGCCTGACCTCCCTGATCTGAAAATCCTGTGCCATCTCCTTCTGACGGGCCTCAAGCAGCTCTTGTGCCGTTGCCGCCTTGGCCATCGCGTCCTGCCATTGTGGGGGCCCGACCGTGCCAGCGCCGTAGGCATCCTGCACCAACGGGCTGATGTCCTCTGGCAAGCGCACGACGTGCCCATTTGGGCCCGTACCAGATAGGAACGAGTCAAGGACCGCAGCAGACCGCAACAGCGCGTGATCGCGGTAGATCAGCGTGGAGCCGCGTACCGGTTTCGGGGGCAGTGTGTCCCAGTCCGCGCCGGTCACCAGGCATCGCGCTGTGCGCAGCCTTTCCGGACGATGGCTCTGGTTTTCGCCGCGAACGTGCCGATGAAGGCGTCCCATCCGCTGCAAGAGCAAGTCCACCGGGCATAGATCTGTGACCAGTAGGTCGAAATCAATGTCCAACGACTGTTCCGCCACGGAGCTAGCCACGACGATATGAGGCCCCGTGGGACGGTGTTGCCTGCTCTTCTCTGGCGGGCCGAAACGCTGCAACAGGTCACTGTCTTTGTCCGCCCGGTCGAGGTCCACGAAACGAGCGTGTGCAACGCTGACATGTTCCTTGCCGAACAGCTCCCGTAAATATGCTGCTGTTTCCAGCACTCGATCGACGGTGTTTCGAACGACCAGCGCACATCCTCCGCCGCTGAGTTCTTGGGTAAGCCGTTGTCCCAAGGCCGTCAGGTCATCATGCAGCCTCTCCATGTGGACCTGAGTTGCCCGCCCTGACGCTGCGACCGGCTCCGGCGCGATTCTGCCGTTCGGCTCCACGGTGGTGATTAGCGGGTATCCGAGAGCCTGCTCCACCGCGGCCAGGTCAGCGTCGTTGGAGGCACTGCCCGCATACGCTTCGGCCAGCTCGCGACGGCGAGCGGCAGGCAGTGTCGCCGACAGCACGACTACCGGCACACGATAAGAACCCAGCCATGACAGCACCCGGTCAAGGTAGGAGTTCATGTATGTGTCGTAGGCATGCGCCTCGTCGATGACGACAACCTTTCCCGCCAGAGCCAGGTGACGCAACGCCAGGTGGCGGCTCTTCAGCCCCATGAAGAGGAGCTGATCGATCGTTCCAACGACGAACGATGCAAGCATGCCTTTCTTACGCCCGCGGAGCCACTGATGAGCCACTAACTCAGCCGAAGCCGCAGACCGATCGGCAGAGGGACGCCACTCGCCGCTACCGCCGTCCAGCTCTACACCGCGTACATTACGGCTGCTCGCTCGCACCAGTGCCGCATAGTCCTCGTTGAGCGCGGCCTTGGAATGCGCCAGGAGAACCGACCGCTTGCCCGGCTGCGGTCGCAGATCAGGGACGCGCTTCAACCAGTCCAGCATCCGCGGAAACATGGCGTTGCCCGTGGCCATGGTCGGCAGCGCGATGAAGCAGCCGCCGGCACCCGACCTGGCGGCGAAGATCTCCGCCACCGCCAGCGCTGCCTCGGTCTTGCCCTCCCCCATGGGGGCCTCGATCACCATCAGCCCGGGCGCTGACATGCTCCGCGCCAGCTGCACGGCATGCTTCTGAACTGGGCGGAGGCGGCTCCCGGCCGGAAAGCTGAACCTCGACGCGAACACCTCTTCTGGAGAGCCGGTCGGCTCGGACGGTCGCCACAATTCAGGCAGGTCCAGACCATGCCAAGCCGACTCCGCCCGATCCTGATCACGAACCTGCTCCGCATCGGGAAAGTACGGAAACAGGTCCGGGTTGCTAGCGATCCAATCAGCCACGATGACCAGGCCCGTCAGCAGCGCCTGCGCGGGCTGGGAGAGTCGTACGCTCCGCCATCTGGCCAGCCTGTCGCCGACGTCACACACGTCGGCGCAGCGATCCAGCAATTCCCACTGAACCTGACGCCAGAGGACCGCACATCCTGGCGTCCTGACGAGGTCAGGATGATCGACCAGCGCCTTGATGTCTGAGGCCGTCGGCGGTACTCCGTGATGACCGCCAATGATGATCCCCACCTGCAAGGTGTCGGTCCTGGACCAGCCATGGCGCTCAACAAGCCACTCCTGCATGAGAGCCTGTCCAACCAGACCGTGCGGCCCTAGTTTCCGGTCCACGAATTGTTTGTGCAGCGGCATGTCGAGCCCCACCGAACGCATCGCATCGGCGAGCGACTCCACCTGACATGCAAATGCGGGGCTCGCCTTACCGATGTCATGCGTCGTCGCCAGCCACACCGTCAATCGACGCCCGTCATCTAGGCCAACCGGCAAGCACTCCGCGATCGTCCGCTTCACCTGCAGGGAGATCCAGCGGTCCCAGAGGAAACCTGCGACCATGCCGCTATCTGCCATATGCCGCCATAAGGGCAACCACCCATCGGTGTCCCGATCATGCTTCGCCCAGACAGACCGCGCTTCTATGGACAAGCCATCAGCAAACGCTGCACGGGGCGCTTCGTCGCGGAGCATAAGGGACATTAAAGTGCATGAGCGGGCCACAGAGGTGGCTTTACAGAAAGAAAGGTGCGGCCTGCCTGTGGAGAAGTGACCTATATATCCCAACAGTGCACAAATGCAACCTAGAGCGACCAGAGAGTAGCTTGATACACAAACCGATTGTTATGCGTTTTCCTTGGAAGTGCTGGCTCTGGGACTCCTCCCTGGCATCTTCGCAGGCCAGGCAGAGCTCTCCCGCGCACGCGGCGATGGACCCAGCCGGCTTAGGGCCTGTCTCGAAGTATTGATCGGCGGCGTGTCGGAGCCGGGCAAACGACGAGGTCGCCGGTAAGGGTTCATCGACCAAGAAAAACCTGTCCCCGGAGACCTCGTGGCCACCTTAGCGGTGACGCGGCGGTTCAACCCTCACCGAACTTCTCGATCAGCACAGCCTTCTCAGCGCTCTTCCAGTCCCACCGGTAGGTGACGACCGGCAACTCCTCGCCAGGAACGCCGTAGAACCCTTGGCTGCGCCGAATACGTAAGCAAGCCAGAACCCATGCGACACTGGTGTGCAGTCCAGCACTGCCGACAGGCGGTGAAACCACCCCCTTCCCTAGCTGCTTGTTATGTCCAGAATGTCCAATTCGGTGATAGTGCTCGAAAACGGCCTCGCCAACCGATAAAAGCGCAGGTCAGTGAGAGTGTTCCCCGCGCACGCGGGGATGGTCCCTGGCCCCAAGTCGCCGAACCGGCCCGCGCCATGTGTTCCCCGCGCACGCGGGGATGGTCCCGAGTCCACGATCAGGGCCGTGGGCTTGCAGGGGTGTTCCCCGCGCACGCGGGGATGGTCCCGTCCGACACGGTCGCACTGCCCCGATTTTCGAGTGTTCCCCGCGCACGCGGGGATGGTCCCATGCGGCGGTGGCACGTCGAGTCGAGCGGGGTGTGTTCCCCGCGCACGCGGGGATGGTCCCTGGCTGGTCTTCCATCAGCCGCTCGATCTCCTGTGTTCCCCGCGCACGCGGGGATGGTCCCGCCTCCGCATCCGAAAGACCCTGAAGCATTCCGTGTTCCCCGCGCACGCGGGGATGGTCCCGTGCTGGGTACTCCGCCGAGGTCGAGCGGATTGTGTTCCCCGCGCACGCGGGGATGGTCCCTCCGGGGCCGTCCACCGCCCATCAGGGCCGTAGTGTTCCCCGCGCACGCGGGGATGGTCCCGCCACGGTCGGCGAGGCCGTCGCCGCCGGCCTGTGTTCCCCGCGCACGCGGGGATGGTCCCGACGGCGACAACCTGTACGTCTTCAGCACCTCGTGTTCCCCGCGCACGCGGGGATGGTCCCAGGGGGTCGGGCGCGCGCCCGCCCGATCCCCCGTGTTCCCCGCGCACGCGGGGATGGTCCCGGCGTGGCGCCGGTCCTCCGCATCCGCACGAGGTGCTCCCCGCGCACGCGGGGATGGTCCCCTGGCCCGCTGCTCTGGGGTGAGGCCCCGTTCGTGGTTCCCGCGCACACGGGGATGCTGCCTCTCGGATCGAGTACAACGGCACTGGTTTTGGGTGCTCCCCGCCCACGCGGGAGTGGTTCCGCTTCTACGATCGGAGAGACATCTCGGCGGCTGTGTTTACGTCCGGTACTCCCCGCCCGCGAGGAGCACCTCTTCGTCCGGCCCGACCACTCCCAGCATTCCTCGTGCTTTACCCCGTGGTATGGTCACCCCTCGAGAAGACATGCTGGAGTCCTTCCGCAGCTTCGGCAATCGCAGGAAGCCACCCATCGCAAGACGTCTCGCTAGCACCTGTGCCAAATACGTGCGCACATCTTCATCAGTCACCCCAACAAGACCTAGCTGAGCTGGGAAAACGTCGTACGCGCTCAGCTGACTCCTAAAGCGGGTGCCGCAGGTTCGAATCCTGCCGGGGGCACCACGTCTGACCAGCCATTTCGGCCTCTGACCTGCGGTTTCACAACCGCAGGT
>NZ_JBICSH010000012.1:0-15553 GCF_043196965.1 Nonomuraea sp. NPDC049309
CCGGTCTTCGCCCGCGCCTTCGATGAAGCCTGCGAGCTGCTGCAAGCCGAACTCGCCGACACGAACATCGCGTCCGAGCTGGCGGGTGGGCTGAGCGTGCGTGACATCATCCTCGGCGACCAGGCCCCTGGCGGAGTGCTGGATCAGACCGTCTTCGCCCAAGCCGGGCTTTTCGCCTTCGAGACCGCGCTGTACCGGCTGCTGGAGTCGCTTGGTGTGCGGCCGGACTTTGTGGCGGGGCACTCGTTGGGCGAGATCACCGCCGCGCATGTGGCGGGTGTGCTGGACCTGGCGGATGCCTGCCGTCTGGTGGCCGCGCGTGGGCGGTTGATGCAGGCCTTGCCCGCCGGTGGCGCGATGGCCGCGATCGGCTGCGGCGAGGACGAGATCGCCTCTGTGCTGGCCGGTCACGATCAGGTGGCCATCGCCGCGGTGAACGCACCCGGCGCCATCGTGGTCTCCGGCGCCGCCGCCCAGGTCGATGAGATCGTGGCGTGGGCGCGGGAGCAGGGCTTCCGTACGCGGCCGTTGCGGGTGTCGCACGCGTTCCATTCGCCGTTGATGAAGCCGATGCTGGCCGAGTTCGAACAGGTCGTGGCGAAGCTGACACTCCGCCGCCCGCAACTGGCGCTCATCTCCAACGTCTCCGGCCAGCCGGTGGGGGAGGAGGTCACCGAGCCCGGTTACTGGGTGGAGCACGTGCGCCGCCCGGTGCGTTTCGCCGACAGCGTCGCCACGCTGCAGGAGCAGGGCGTGACCTGCTTCATCGAGGCGGGCCCCGACGCCCAGCTCACCCCCATGGTCGAGCAGAGCCTCACCCACCAGGAGGTCTCGGAGGTGGTGGCGCTGTTGCGGCGCGACCGGGAGGAGACCGCCCAGCTGGTCGCCGGGCTGAGCCGGGCCTGGACGTCGGGCGTCAGCCTCGACTGGACCGCGTGGCCCGCCTGGAACACCCCAGGAGGCGCACGTCACGGCCATCCGGACCTGCCCACATACCCCTTCGAGCACCGCCGTTACTGGCTGCAGCTCGACTCGGCGGGCGATCCGGCCGCGCTCGGCCAGACCGCCGTCGATCACCCGATCCTGGGCGCGGCCGTGGAGCAGCCGGACGGCGGCGCGATCCTGACCGGACGCCTGTCGGCGACCGCCCAGCCGTGGCTGGCCGACCACGTGATCAACGGGACCCCGATCCTGCCCGGCACCGCGTTCGTCGAGCTGGCGCTGCGTGCCGGAGAGCTGCTCGGCTGCCCGTTCATCGACGAGCTCACGCTGCACGCACCCCTGCCCATCCCCGGCACGGCCACGGGTGCGGAGGACGGCACCGGCGGCGCGGTCCTCCGCATCACGGTGACCACCCCCGGCGAGGACGGCCGGCACCAGATCGCCATCCACTCCAGGACCGAAGATGACGGCGAGTGGACGCGGCACGCCACCGGCGCTCTCACCTCCGCACCCGTGACGTCTGACGTTCCGGCGGAGCTGCGGCAGGCCTGGCCGCCCGCGGGCGCCGAGCCGCTCGACACCACCGGCCTGTACGACCGCCTCATCGACCACGGCTACGGCTACGGCCCCGCCTTCCAGGCGCTGACCCGTGCCTGGCGACAGGGGGACGACCTGTACGCGGAGGTGTCGCTGCCGGCGGACGAGGCCGCCCCGGACGGGTACGGCGTGCACCCGGCGCTGCTCGACGCGGCCATGCACGTGGGCATGCTCGCCGGGCTGGACGGCGGACAGGATCAGGGTGACGGCCCGCTGATCCCGTTCAACTGGCGCGGCGTGACCTTGCACGCCTCAGGCGCGTCAGCACTCCGCGTCCGGCTCCGCCGCCTGGACGGCGAGGCCGTCACCCGCCTGGACACCGCGGACCCGGCAGGCGGCCCGGTGGTGTCGGTCGAGGAGCTGACCGCCCGCCCGCTGGCACAGGCCCCACTGACCGGCACGGCCGGGACGCGCTGGCTCTACGAGCTGACCTGGCGTCCGATCGCCGCAGGCGACGGGAGAGCGCCCGCAAGCGGGATCCGAGTGCTGGACGCTGCAGCGGCGGCGGCCAACGGCGACATGGCGACCCGGGCGCGACAGACCGTCGGGAGGGTGCTGGCCGAGCTGCAGAGCTGGTCGGCCGAGGGCGACCCCCGCCCGGTGGCGGTCATCACGCGCGGCGCGGTCGCCGTAACGGAGAACGAGACGCCCGACCCCGCGCAGGCGGCGGTCTGGGGCTTGGTCCGCTCCGCCCAAGCGGAGGAGCCCGGCCGCATCACCCTCATCGATGTGGACCCGGCACACGACCCCGGCACCGCCGCGCCGGCCGCCCTGCTCGAGACCGGCGAGCCCCAGATCGCACTCCGCGCGGACCAGGCGTGGGCTCCGAGACTCGGCCGCGCCCGCCTCACCGGGGACCCCGCCCCCGCCTGGCCGGTGGACGGCACCACCCTGATCACGGGCGGCACCGGCGGCCTGGGCGCGCTGATGGCCAGGCACCTGGTCGCCGAGCACGGCGTACGCCACCTGCTGCTGATCTCCCGCCGCGGCCAGGACGCGCCAGGAGCCGCGCGGCTCCGCGACGAGCTGACCGAGCTGGGCGCCCAGGTGACGATCGCCGCCTGCGACGCCGGCGACCGCGACGCCCTCGCCGCCCTGCTGGAGCGGATCCCCGACGCCCACCCCCTGCGCGCCGTCGTCCACACGGCGGGCGTCAGCGCCAACGCCGTCATCGGCGACCTCACCTCCGACCTGATCGACCGGGTGGCGGCCCCCAAGGCGGACGCCGCCTGGCACCTGCACGAGCTCACCCAGAAGCACGACCTGGCCGAGTTCGTGCTGTTCTCCTCCTCGGCGTCGCTGGTGGACAGCCCAGGCCAGGGCAACTACGCGGCGGCGAACGCCTTCCTCAACGCGCTCGCCGAGTACCGCGGGGCCGCCGGGCTGCCGGCGCGCACGCTGGCCTGGGGCCTGTGGGGCGGCGACGCGGGCATGCAGACCGAGCTGCGCGAGGACGACCTGGCCCGCATACGCCGCTGGGGCATGCTGCCGCTGCCGGTGGACGCGGCGCTCGCGCTGTTCGACGCGGCGCGCCGGTCGGACGCCGCGATGCTGGCGCCGATCAGGCTCGATCCGGCCGCCCTGCGCGCCCGTACCGACGGCGTGCCGCCCCTGCTCCAGGAGCTGGCACCGGCCGTGCGGCGGGCGGCGGCGGCGCGCGAGAGCGAGCGCGAGCCGCTGACCGCGCTGAGCCCGGAGGAGCGGCGCGAGCGGCTGGTCGACCTGGTTCGCAGGCGCGCGGCCCAGGTGCTCGGCCACGCCGACCCGGAGCCCGTCGAGCCGGACGCGGACCTGGTCGGGCTGGGCCTCGACTCCCTGGCCGCCATGGAGCTGCGCAACGTGCTCGCCTCCGACACCGGCGTCCGGCTGCCCGCCACCGCCGCGTTCGACTACCCGTCCGTCAGCGCCCTGGCCGGGCTGCTGGCCGAGGAGATCGCCCCCGCGCCGGCCACGGACGAGCCGGTGACGCAGGACGTGCCGAGCGCGGCGGAGACCTTGAGCGGCCTGTTCCGCGAGGCGGCCGCCGCCGGGAAGATCGAGGAGGGCATGGCGCTGCTGCACGCGGCCGCCGCCGTCCGCCCCCGCTACGACGTGGCGGACGCCCCGGCCCGCACCCCGGTGGTGCTGGCCACGGGAGCGCGCAGGCCCCGGCTGTTCTGCCTGAACTCGCCGATGGCCTTCGGCGGGCCGCACCAGTTCGGGCCGCTGGCCGCCGAGTTCCGCGACGTGCGCGACCTCGCCGTGCTGCCGATCCCGGGCTTCGTCCGCGAGGAGAGCCTGCCGGCCTCGCTGGACGCCCTCGTACACGGCCTGGCCCAGGCGGTCACGGCGGACGGGGAGCCGTACGCGCTGGTCGGATACTCCGCCGGCGGAGTGTTCGCGCACGCGCTCGCCGCCGCGATGGCGGAGGCAGGGCAGGGGCCGTCCGCGGTGATCCTGCTCGACACGCACGTTCCGCAGCAGGGGGAGAGCCCCGCCGTCTGGTCCTCGATCGTGGGCGGGCTGCTGGACAGGGAGGCGGTGTTCGGGCCGTTCACCGCCGCCCGGCTGTCCGCGATGGGCTGGTACGCGGCGCTGCTCGCGCAGTGGCGGCCCGCCGAGCTCGCCGCGCCGACCCTGTACGTGCGCGCCGTCCAGGACGTGACGACGTCCCAGGGCACGGGGGCGGCGACCGGCGCGGGCTGGCACCCCGTCATCACGCCGGATACGGCGGTGCGCGACGTCACCGCCGACCACTTCAGCATGCTGGAGTCCGAGGCCCGGCAGACCGCCGCCGCGATCGAGGACTGGCTGGCCGAGACGCGGGTGACGGGCGGGTGACGGGCGGGGTCACCCGCGGGTCACCCGCACAGCGGGTGCGCTCAAAGGGGCACCGGTTCGAAAGGACGCGGGCGCGGGCTCACTTCGCCAGCGCGACGAGCGCGTCCGAGACCTCGTTCACCTGATCCTCCAGGTAGAAGTGCCCGCCGGGGAAGACCCGCAGATCGAACCGACCGGTCGTGTTCCGCTCCCAGGCCCGCGCCTCGTCCACCGTGGTCTTCGGATCGTCGTCACCCACGAACACCACGAGCGGGCAGGACACGGCGGCGTCCTGCGCGCACTCGTACGTCTCCACCGCCTGATAGTCGGCCCGCAACGCCGGCAGCACCATCTCGAACAGCTCGGGATCCTGCAGGAACACCGGGTCGGTGCCGTTGAGCCTGCGCAGCTCCTCCGCCACCCCGGCCGCGTCCCGCCGATGCACCCATTCGTCCCGGTAGGTGGACGGAGCGCGCCGGCCCGAGGCGATCAGCGCCTGCGGCGCCGCGCCCCGCCGTTCCAGCAGCAGCGCCAGCTCGAACGCGACCAGCGCGCCCATGCTGTGCCCGAACACCAGCGTGGGCCGCTCGTCCGGGGGCAACGCGCCGGCGATGCCGGCGGCCAGCAGGCGCACGTCCGTCAGCGGCGGCTCGTGCCGGCGCTCCTGACGGCCCGGGTACTGCACGGTCAGGGCGTCGAGCGCCGGGTGCAGCGCGGCCGACAGCTTGAAGTAGCCGCTCGCCGCGCCTCCGGCGTGCGGCAGCACAACGACCCGCGCCGGAGCTTCGGGCGCGGGGTGGAAACGCTTGATCCAACGCTCGTCCATGTCGTTCCTTCCGCGGTGATCCGTTCACCGCTCGACGCGCAGCCCTCCGGAGACGGCTCCGGAGGGCTGCCGTGCGGGGCGGCGATCACCCGCGGCCGGGCGCCGCGGGCACCAGGGTGATGACGCTTTCGGTGTTCTTCTCGACCGCCGACCGGCTGTACAGCAGCGGCACCTGGGTGCCGGAGGCCCAGGCGGCGGCGAGGTCGTCGTAGTGCGGGCTCTCCGGGTCGCCGGACTGGCCGGGGGCGCTGACGAACGTCGAGTTGTCCCAGGCCCCGACGTCCAGCACCATCCGGTACGCCGGGCCGGACGTCGACTGGTAGGTCCCGCGGGTGTAGGTCGAGGCGTCCACCGTGGTCGGCGAGCCGCCGCGGGGGATCGGGCCCACGTGCTCGCCCAGCGGGTGGGGGAAGAGCGTGTGGTGCAGGTCGCCCCAGCGCCAGGCGGCCGGGTCCGCGCCGAGCCTGCCGCGCACCTCGGCGTACGCGCCGGCCAGCGTCCGCTGCACGAGCCGGTCGCGCGCCGCGGCCCCGCCGGAGCCGAACCAGCGTTCGGGCCGCTCCAGCGCGTCGATGATCTGGCGGACGTCGGCGCGCGGCACCCTCGCGGCCACCGCCGGGTCCACGAACTCGGCGAGGAACGCCGGCCCGAGATGCCCCGAAAGCCACGGCTCGTACAGCGCCGCGCCGGGGGAGTCCGCGTCCGCGGTGCCGTCGTAGCCGCGCAGCAGCTCCAGCGCCGCGGCCGTGTCGGGGTCGTCGCCCGCGGGGATGCCGCGCAGGACCGCGACGATGCGCTTTGCGTACGCGTCGACGTGGTCGCGCTGGAGCCGGGCCATGGCGGACGTGGTGTGCTCGCGCGATCCGGACAGCACCTCCTCGATGCGTTCCTTGCGGACCGGCGGCTCCCACTCGTAGCCGACGCGCAGCGGATGATCCGGCGGCATGCTGAACTCGTTCGCCGAGGCGACGATGCCGCTCGCCGGGTTGCTCACGCTGGGCAGCTCGGAGCCGGCGTGGAAGCCGTCCCACTCGTAGCGGCCGTCGCCGGGCACCGGCAGCAGCCCGTCGTGGTGCGGACGCCGGGGCACGAGCGCGCCGGGCACCCAGCCGATGTCACCGGAGGTGTCGGCGTAGACGAGGTTCTCCGGCGGGGAACCCCAGCGCCGCACCTTCGCGGCGAACTCCGGCCAGCCGCGCGCCGTCATGGCGTCCAGACCGGCGAGGTACGGCGCCGTCCCCGGCTCCGTCCACGCCGTGCGCAGGCCGAACGCCAGGCCCCGCGCGGCGTCCACCTTGAGCACCGGGCCGTGCCGGGAGAAGGTCAGCTCCACCTGGCGCGGCTCCTCGCCCGCCACCGGCACCTTCTCGCGCACCGTCGTGAACCGCACCCATTGGCCCTTGTAGCGGTAGCGGCCGGGGTCGTCCGGGTGCAGCCGGTACACCTGGATGTCCTCCTGGTCGGCGGCGAACACGGTGAGCGCGAACGCGGCGCGGTCGTTGTGCCCCATCGAGATGCCGGGCAGCGCCGGCTCGCCCGCGCCGATCACGTCCAGGCCGGGAGCGGACAGGTGGGCGACGTAGCGCAGCGCCGGGGCGGTGAAGGACCGGTGCGGGTCGCCCGCCAGGATCGGCCTGCCGGTCGCGGTGCGCGACGGCGCGAGCGCCCACGCGTTCGACCCCTCCGTCGCCGGCAGCGGCGCCTGCCGCAGCATGACACCGTCGAAGGTGACCGGCGCGATGCCGAGCAGGTACGTGTCGAGCACGTCCGCCGGCACGTCGCACGGGTCGAGCCCGTCTGGCACCTGCGGCTCGTGCGCGGGCTCCAGCAGCACCAGAGCCCTCGCGGCGGTCTGCCCGCCCGTGCACATCGCGGCCGCGCGCAGCATCTCCGGGTACGCGTTGAGCGCCAGCCCGTGGCTGCGGATCCGCACCACGTCCTCGGGCCGCCACCGCTCAGGCCGGTGGCCGAGCCGGCGGAACTCCGGCGGCAGCGACTCAGGATGCGCGTTCACCCAGTCCACGTACGCGTTGACGCCCTTGACGAACGCGGTCACCGCGCGCTGCGTGCCCGGCCCGTATGCGGCCCACTCCTTCTTCATGTCGCCGCGGTACAGCAGGAGCCGCGCGGCGCGGTCCTGCTCCACGTACGCGGGGCCGAAGGCGGCCGACAGCAGGCCGAGCCCGCGCCGCCGCCACAGGTCGAGCTGGAACAGCCGGTCCCGCGCGGCGTTGTAGCCCTGCGCCAGGAACACGTCGTCGGTGTTGCGGGCGTACAGGTGCGGCACGCCCCAGCGATCGATCGCCAGCCGCACCGGCTCGCGCAGCCCGGGGACCTGCAGCGTCCGTGTGGGGCCGGCCTCCTGCTCGGCCCGCCCGGGAACGGCCGGTGTGAGCGCCAGCACCGCTGCGGCCAGCACGGCGACGGCACGGCGTAAAGCGTTATTCCGCACCGCCGGGCTCCTTTCCCATGTGCTCATCACGGAAATTCTTGTGGTCCCGGCGATGCCGGTCAGCCCCTACCCTCCCCTAATTCCGGCCCCTTGTTACACCCATTACCGGCGGCCCGCGCACGGTCCCCTATTCAGCGATTTCCGGGGCCAGCGGGTTCGTTACGCGAACCCCTAATGGACCCCCCTTTCTCCGGCCCGCGACCTTGCCGCCCGGCTTCGCCGCTGCTTAGCCTCGGGACCACTTCCACGCAGCAGAGAGGTACAGGCCGTGAAGGGAATCGTGCTCGCGGGAGGCCGGGGGACGCGGCTGCATCCGATCACCGCCGCGGTCTCCAAACAACTGCTCCCGGTGAGCGACAAACCGATGATCTACTACCCGATATCGGTGCTCATGCTGGCCGGTATCCGAGATATCCTCCTCATTTCCTCGCCCGACCAGCTGCCGAACTACGCCCGCCTGCTCGGTGACGGCTCCCGCTTCGGGCTGAACATCTCCTACGCCGCCCAGGAATCGCCGGACGGCATCGCACAGGCGTTTCTCATCGGTGCCTCCCATATCGGCGGCGAGCCTTCCGCGCTCATCCTCGGCGACAACATCTTCCACGGGCCGTCGTTCTCGGAGGTGCTGGAGGAGAACGCCCGCGACGTCGAGGGATGTGTGCTGTTCGGATACCCGGTGAGCGACCCCGGCCGGTACGGCGTCGGCCTGACCGACGACAGCGGCCGGCTCATCTCCATCGAGGAGAAACCCGAGAAACCCCGCTCCAACAGGGCCATCACCGGCCTGTACTTCTACGACAGCGACGTCGTCGACATCGCCGAGAACCTCAAGCCGTCCGAGCGCGGCGAGCTGGAGATCACCGACGTGAACCTCGCCTACGTCCGCGAGGGCCGCGCCAAGCTGGTGGACCTCGGCCGCGGTTTCGCCTGGCTCGACACCGGCACGCCGGAGACGCTGCTCCAGGCGGGCCAGTACGTGCAGACGCTCGAGCAGCGCCAGGGCGTCCGCATCGCCTGCCTGGAGGAGGTCGCGCTCCGCATGGACTTCATCGACGCCGAGCAGTGCTACCGGCTCGGGGCCGAGCAGGCCCAGTCCGGCTACGGCCAGTACGTCATGAGCATCGCGAGCAGCTACCAGCGATGAGGATCCTCGTCACCGGCGGCGCCGGATTCATCGGCTCCTGCTACGTCCGCACCCTCGCCGAGCGCGGCGAGCACACCCTGACCGTGCTCGACAAGCTCACCTACGCCGGCAACCTGGCCAACCTCGCCCCCGCCGAAGGCCGCTACACGTTCGTGCACGGCGACATCTGCGACGCCCGCCTCGTCGGCAAGCTGATGGCCGAGCACGACCAGGTCGTGCACTTCGCCGCCGAATCCCACGTCGACCGCTCCATCAGCGACGCCGGCGACTTCGTCCGCACGAACGTGACCGGCACGTACACGCTGCTCGCGGCGGCCGCCGAGCACGGGCTCCAGACGTTCGTGCACGTCTCCACCGACGAGGTGTACGGCTCCATCGCCGAAGGCTCCTGGACCGAGGAGGAGCCGCTCGCGCCCAGCTCGCCCTACTCGGCGTCGAAGGCGTCGGCCGACCTGCTCGCCCTCGCCTACCACCGCACGCACGGGCTCGACGTGCGCGTCACCCGCTGCTCCAACAACTACGGGCCGTACCAGTACCCCGAGAAGATCATCCCGCTGTTCGTCACCCGCCTCCTCGACGGCGGCACCGTCCCCCTGTACGGCGACGGCATGAACGCCCGCGACTGGCTGCACGTCTCCGACCACGTGGCCGGCATCGAGCTCGTCCGCCAGGGCGGCCGCCCCGGGGAGGTCTACAACATCGGCGGCGGCACCGAGCTGACCAACCGCGAGCTGACCGAACGGCTCCTCGCCGCCTGTGGTGCCGGATGGGACCGCGTCGAGTACGTCGAGGACCGCAAGGGCCACGACCGCCGCTACTCCGTCGACGACGGCAAGATCCGCCGGGAGCTGGGCTACCGCCCGGCCGTCGACTTCGAAAAGGGCCTCGCCGAGACCGTCGCGTGGTACCGCGACAACCGTCGCTGGGTGCGCGGCTCATAAGGGTGCCCTAGGGGTTGTCGCCCCAGCTCAGGGCCCTGACCATAACGTCGAAGGAGGGATCCGATGCGAATCCGCGAACTCGGCATCGGCGGGGCGTTCCTCGTCGAGCCCAAGATCTTCCCCGATTCCCGGGGGATGTTCCTCGAAGTCTTCAAACAGCCCGCGTTCGCCGAAGCCGTCGGCCACCCGCTGAACGTCGCCCAGGTCAACTGCTCGGTGTCCGTACGCGGCACCATCCGCGGACTCCACGCGATCCACCTGCCGGGCCAGGCCCGCTACGTCAGCTGCCCGGCCGGCGCCATCCGCGACATCGTCGTCGACATCAGGCAGGGCTCGCCCACGTACGGGCAGCACGTCGCGGTCGAGCTGAGCGAGGACAACCTGCACGCCCTCTACCTCGCGGAAGGGCTCGCCCACGGCTTCGCCCCGCTCAGCGACCAGGCCACCGTCTTCTACCTGTGCTCGGCCACCTGGTCGCCGGAGAACTCCTACGAGATCAACCCGCTCGACCCCGACCTCGACCTGCCCTGGCCGCGCGACCGCGAACCCGTCCTGTCGGACAAGGACCGCGCCGCGCCCTCCTTCAAGGAGGCCGAACGGCTCGGCATCCTGCCCTCCTACGCCGACTGCCAGGCCCGCTACGCCGAACTCGCCGCCGCAGCGAACGGAGCCGCGCGTTGATCCCGCTGTTCAAGGTCCCCATGTCGGAGTCGGCCCCGGCCGCCGTCGCCGAGGTCGTCGGCAGCGGTCAGATCGGCCAGGGCGCCAAGGTCGCCGAGTTCGAACGGGCGCTGGGCGAGCGCATCGGCAACCCGCGCGTCGCCACCGTCAACAGCGGCACCTCGGGGCTGCACCTCGCGCTGCACATGGTCGCCGCGTCCGGCGACGAGGAAGGCGAGGTGCTCTCCACGCCGCTCACCATGGAGGCCACCAACTGGACCATCCTGGCCAACCGGCTGCGCATCAAATGGGTGGACGTCGACCCCGCCTCGCTCAACGTCGACCTCGACGACCTGGCGCGCAAGATCTCACCCCGCACCCGCGCCATCGTCGTCGTGCACTTCGCCGGCTACCCCGTCGACCTCGCCCGGCTGGCGAAGATCCTCGACGACGCCGAGGCCACCTTCGGCTTCCGCCCCGTCGTCATCGAGGACTGCGCCCACGCCTGGGGCGCCACCTTCCAGGGGGCCCGCATGGGCACCCACGGCAACATCGCCGTCTACAGCTTCCAGGCCATCAAGCACCTCACCTGCGGTGACGGCGGCGCCATGGTGCTGCCGGACGACGAACTGCACGAACGCGCCACGCTGCTGCGCTGGTTCGGCATCAACCGCCGCGCCGACCGGCTGCGCAACCCGCCCGACGTCGCCGAGTGGGGCTACAAGTTCCACATGACCGACATCAACGCCGCCATCGGGCTCGCCAACCTCGACTGGGCGGAGGAGGTCGTGGCCCGCCACCGCGCCCACGCCGCCTACTACGACCGCGAGCTCGCCGGCGTCCCCGGCCTTGAGCTGACCGAACGCGCGCCCGACCGCGAGTCGTCGTTCTGGATCTACCCGGTGAAGGTCGAGGACCGCGCCGGCTTCATCAAGCGCATGGACGAAGCCGAGATCATGGTCAGCAACGTCCACGAACGCAACGACACCCACACCTGCGTGCGCCGCTTCGCCACCCTGCTGCCGGGGCTCGACAGCGTGGCCGAGCGCGTCGTCTGCCTGCCCGTGGGATGGTGGCTGACCGAGGAGCAGCGGGCCCACATCGTCGAGACCGTACGACGGGGCTGGTAAGGCCCCCGCGAAGACCCCGGCACAGGCCCGGCCGCCGATCCCGGCGGCCGGGCCTGTGCCGTATGCGGAGCCCTGGTAGCGCTCGATCATCGGCCACCGCCTGCCCAGAGCAGCCGCCCACCGCGGGGTGTCGACGGCGGCCCGCCCGCGCCGTTCCGGACGGCCTCGGGACGCTCCTCGCGGTTTCCGCCCGCCACGCGTCACGGTCAGGCGGAGGCTCTCAGCGGCTTGCGGGCTGCCCGGCCTTGCGCCTTGTGCGCATGATCCCGGCACACAGCACGGCCGCACTCCTCCTCGTCCAGCCGGGCGGGCCGGTCGAGCCGCCGGGCACCGGCGGGGCCTGCGGGCCCGGGGCAGGGTGGGGAGTGCGGCCGTGGAGGCGACGCTGCCGGGGGAGCCTTGCTACACGTCGCCGAGTTCCCGGTCGAGGATCTCGAACAGCTCCTCCGCGGAGGCGGCGGTCAGGTCCTCGTCCTCCGCCGGCGAGGAAGCCTCGTCGGCGGCCGGGGCGGCGGGCTCGGAGGGTTCCGGCTCCGCGGGGGCCAGGCGCTCGGCCAGGTAGCGGGCCACCGCGGTGGCGTTCGGCTGGTCGAAGGCGAGCGTGGCGGGCAGCGGGAGACCGGTCTTCTGGCGCAGGCGGTTGCGCAGCTCGACGGCGGCCAGCGAGCTGAAGCCGAGCTGGACGAAGCCGCGGTCGGCGTCGATCATGTCCGCGGAGTCGTGTCCGAGCGCCATCGCCGCCTCGGCCTGGACCAGTTCCAGCAGCACCCGGTCCCGCTCCCGCGCGGGCAGCCCGGCCAGCCGCTCGCGCAGCCCGGCCGTGTCACCCGACCCGTCGGCCCGCTCGGCCACGACGGCCGTGCGGGGCGGGCCCGCCAGATCGCGCAGCAGCGCGGGCAGGTCGTCGCCGCGCGTGCGCAGCGTACGGACGTCCGGCTGGATCGGCGCGAGCACCGGCGCGGGCACCCGCAGCGCCGCGTCGAACAGCGCCAGCCCCGTCTCCGCGGAGATCGCCGGGATGCCGAGGTTGCGCACCCGGGCCAGGTCGGCCTCCTGGAGCGGACCGCCGAGCCCGGTGTCCACCGCCCACATGCCCCAGGTCAGCGAGGTGGCGGGCAGCCCGGCGGCGGCGCGTTCCGCGGCGAGCGCGTCGAGGAAGGCGTTGGCCGCCGCGTAGTCGCCCTGCCCGGCGGCCAGCACCATCCCGCCCGCCGACGAGAACAGGACGAACCTGGCGAGATCGTGCTTCTGGGTGAGCTCGTGCAGGTGCCAGGCGGCGTCCGCCTTGGGCCGCAGCACCCGGTCGAGCCCGTCCTCCGTCAGGTTGCCGAGCAGCCCGCCCGCGACCGCACCCGCCGCGTGCACCACGGCGCGCAGGGGGTGGGCGTCGGGGATCCGCTCCAGCAGGGCGGCGAGGGCGTCGCGGTCGCCGGCGTCGCAGGCGGCGATCGTCACCTGGGCGCCCAGCTCGGTCAGCTCGTCGCGGAGCCGCGCGGCTCCTGGTGCGTCCTGGCCGCGGCGGGAGATCAGCAGCAGGTGGCGTACGCCGTGCTCGGCGACCAGGTGCCTGGCCATCAGCGCGCCCAGGCCGCCGGTGCCGCCCGTGATCAGCGTCGTCCCGTCGACCGGCCAGGGGCCCGAGAACCGGTCGTCGGCGGCGCGGCCGTCGCGCGGCCGCGCGGCGCGGGTCAGCCGGGGCACCCACGGGCGGCCGTCGCGGATCGCCAGCTCGGGCTCCCCGGCGGCCAGCGCGACGCGCACGCCCTCCGCCACGTCACCGGCCGGCTCGAGATCGACGAGAACGATCCGGCCCGGGTTCTCCTCCTGGGCGGCACGCACCAGACCCCAGACCGCGGCCCGCGCCGGATCCGGCGCCTCGCCGTCCCGCACCGCCACCGCACCCCGCGTGACCACCACGGCCTGCCGGGTGCCCGCCTCCGCCGACCACTCCTTCAGGCCCGTGAGGACCCGGCGCAGCGCCCGCCGTACGCGGTCGGGCGCGCCGCCTCCGGAGGCCTCGGCGGTGACGTCGATGACGAGCGCGCCGGAGACGTCCACCGCACCGGGATGCCCGGGCGGCGTGACCGGCCGCCAGGTCACCGTCAGCAGCGACCCCGCCGCCTGCCCGGCCTGCGCCAGCTGCTCGGCCTGGACCGGCCGGGACACCACCGTCTCCACCGTGGCCACCGGCCGTCCCGAGGAGTCGGCGAGGTCCAGGCGGGTGACCTCGTCGCCGTCCAGCCTGCGCAGCCGTACGCGCACCGCGTCCGCTCCGGCGGCGTGCAGGACGACGCCGTTCCAGTTGAACGGGATCAGCGTGGCCTTCGGCCCGGCCACCAGGTCCACGTGCATCGCGGCGTCGAGCAGCGCGGGGTGCAGGCCGTACCGGGACGACGGCCCGGCCTCCTGCGGGAGCGTCACCTCGGCGTAGAGGTCGTCCCCGTCGCGCCACGCACGGGTGAGGCCGTGGAAGGACGGCCCGTAGCCGTAGCCGTGGCCGACAAGGCGCTCGTACAGGCCGGTGGTGTCGAGCGGCCGGGCGCCGGACGGCGGCCATGTCCCCATGTCCGCCGGCACGATGGCGGGGGCCGGGACGAGTGCGCCGGTGGCGTGCCGGGTCCACTGCCCGCCCTCGCTCCTGGAGTGGATGGTGAGCTGCCGCCGGCCGTCCGCGTCGGGGGCGGTCACGGTGACCTGGATGACGACGTCGCCGCTGCCGTCGGGGACGGGCAGGGGCGTGTGCAGGGTCAGCTCGTCGATCGCCGGGCAGCCCACCTGCTCGCCGGCGTGCAGCGCCAGCTCCACGAAGCCGGTGCCGGGCAGGATCGTCGTGCCGTTGATGGCGTGGTCGGCGAGCCACGGCTGGGCGGTCGCCGACAGGCGTCCGGTCAGGATCGCGCCGCCGTCCGGCTGCTCCACGACCGCCCCCAGGAACGGGTGGTCGGTCGCGGTCTGGCCGAGCGAGGCCGCGTCACCGGACGCGGCGGGCTGGAACCAGTAATGCCGCCGCTGGAAGGCGTAGGTGGGCAGCTCCACGGAGCCCGCAGTGCTCAAGCCCGGCCACGCGGTCCAGTCCACGTCGGTGCCGCCGGCCCAGGCCGTGCCGAGCGCTTCGGCGAGGTAGGCGACCTCGTCACGGTCGCGGCGGATCAGGGGTACGACGGCGGGGGCGTCGTCGTGGGTGAGGGTCTGTTCCACCATGGGGGTGAGCTGGGCGTCGGGGCCCGCCTCGATGAAGCAGGTCACGCCCTGCTCCTGCAGCGTGGCGACGCTGTCGGCGAAGCGGACCGGGCGGCGCACGTGCTCCACCCAGTAACCGGGCTCGGTGACCTCCTCGCCCGCCAGGGCACCGGAGACGTTCGAGATCAGCGCCGGCTCCGGACGGCGCAACGTCAGCCCGGCGACGACCTGTTCGAACTCGGCCAGCATCGGCTCCATCAACGGCGAATGGAACGCATGCGACACCCGCAACGGCCGCGTACGGAAGCCCTGCTCGCGTGCCCACGCCACGATCTGATCGACCTGGGCGGCGGCGCCGGAGACCACGATGGCGCCGGGTGCGTTCACCGCCGCCACCGCCACGCGGTCATGGCCGGCCAGCACGGGGGCGATCTGATCCTCGCCGCAGCCGATCGCCGCCATCGCCCCACCGGAGGGCAACGCTTGCATGAGCCGTCCGCGGGCGGCCACCAGGCGGCAGGCGTCGGCCAGGTCGAGCACTCCGGCGACGTGTGCGGCGGTGATCTCGCCGAGGGAGTGCCCGGCGACGAAGTCGGGCCGGACGCCGAGTGATTCCAGCAGCCGGTACAGCGCGGTCTCGAAGGCGAAGAGCCCGGCTTGGGCGAAGACGGTCTGATCCAGCACCTCAGCGGGGGCCTGGTCGCCGAGGATGATGTCGCGCACGGTCAGTCCACCGGCCAGCTCGGCTGCGATGTTCGTGTCGGCGAGTTCGGCTTGCAGCAGCTCGCAGGCTTCGTCGAAGGCGCGGGCGAAGACCGGGAACGCCGCATACAGCTCACGCCCCATGCCCGGGCGCTGGGCGCCCTGGCCGGAGAACACCAC
>NZ_JBICSH010000013.1:0-1579 GCF_043196965.1 Nonomuraea sp. NPDC049309
ATTGTCCGGCGGTGACCTACTCTCCCACACCCTCCCGAGTGCAGTACCATCGGCGCTGGGAAGCTTAACTTCCGGGTTCGGAATGTAACCGGGTGTTTCCTTCCCGCCATAACCGCCGTAACCCCACGAAACAGCACACACTGGTTGCTGTCTCAGAATTGCCTAGCGGACGCGAGCAAAAACTTCATGGACAAGTCCTCGGCCTATTAGTACCGGTCAGCTCCACACGTTACCGCGCTTCCACCTCCGGCCTATCAACCCGGTCATCACCCGGGAGCCTTACCCCAACACGTGGGTGGGAGACCTCATCTCAAGGCGAGCTTCCCGCTTAGATGCCTTCAGCGGTTATCCCTTCCGAACGTAGCCAACCAGCCATGCACCTGGCGGTACAACTGGCACACCAGAGGTTCGTCCGTCCCGGTCCTCTCGTACTAGGGACAGCCCCTTTCAAGTCTCCTACGCGCGCAGCGGATAGGGACCGAACTGTCTCGCGACGTTCTAAACCCAGCTCGCGTACCGCTTTAATGGGCGAACAGCCCAACCCTTGGGACCTACTCCAGCCCCAGGATGCGACGAGCCGACATCGAGGTGCCAAACCATCCCGTCGATATGGACTCTTGGGGAAGATCAGCCTGTTATCCCCGGGGTACCTTTTAGCCGTTGAGCGACACCGCTTCCACACGCCGATGCCGGATCACTAGTCCCAGCTTTCGCTCCTGCTCGACCCGTCAGTCTCACAGTCAAGCTCCCTTGTGCACTTACACTCAACACCTGATTGCCAACCAGGCTGAGGGAACCTTTGGGCGCCTCCGTTACCCTTTAGGAGGCAACCGCCCCAGTTAAACTACCCACCAGACACTGTCCCCGATCCGGATCACGGACCAGAGTTAGACGTTCAAAACGACCAGAGTGGTATTTCACCAACGACTCCACCCGAACTAGCGTCCGAGCTTCCCAGTCTCCCACCTATCCTACACAAGACGCTCCAAACGCCAATGTCAAGCTGTAGTGAAGGTCCCGGGGTCTTTCCGTCCTGCTGCGCGTAACGAGCATCTTTACTCGTAGTGCAATTTCGCCGGGTCTGCGGTTGAGACAGCGGGGAAGTCGTTACGCCATTCGTGCAGGTCGGAACTTACCCGACAAGGAATTTCGCTACCTTAGGATGGTTATAGTTACCACCGCCGTTTACCGGCGCTTAAGTTCTCACCTTCGCCAGCTCACGCCAGCTAAGCGGTCCCCTTAACGTTCCGGCACCGGGCAGGCGTCAGTCCGTATACATCGTCTTACGACTTCGCACGGACCTGTGTTTTTAGTAAACAGTCGCTTCCCCCTGGCCACTGCGACCCCCACCAGCTCCCGCCGCAAGGACGATCACCAGCAGAGGTCCCCCTTCTCCCGAAGTTACGGGGGCAATTTGCCGAGTTCCTTAACCACAGTTCACCCGATCGCCTTAGTATTCTCTACCTGACCACCTGAGTCGGTTTAGGGTACGGGCCGCCACAACACTCACTAGAGGCTTTTCTCGGCAGCATAGGATCATCCACTTCGCCACAATCGGCTCGGCATCACATCTCAGGCA
>NZ_JBICSH010000013.1:1675-3355 GCF_043196965.1 Nonomuraea sp. NPDC049309
GAGGTTCAGTATGGGCGCGTTGAAGCGGGTACGGGAATATCAACCCGTTGTCCATCGACTACGCCTGTCGGCCTCGCCTTAGGTCCCGACTTACCCTGGGCGGATTAACCTGGCCCAGGAACCCTTGGTCATCCGGCGCGAGGGTTTCTCACCCTCGATTCGCTACTCATGCCTGCATTCTCACTCGCACAGCCTCCACAACTAGATCACTCTGCTGCTTCACCGGCTGCACGACGCTCCCCTACCCACCAACAACACATGGTCGTCAGTGCCACGACTTCGGCGGTGTGCTTGAGCCCCGCTACATTGTCGGCGCAGAATCACTTGACCAGTGAGCTATTACGCACTCTTTCAAGGATGGCTGCTTCTAAGCCAACCTCCTGGTTGTCTCTGCGACTCCACATCCTTTCCCACTTAGCACACGCTTAGGGGCCTTAGTCGGTGATCTGGGCTGTTTCCCTCTCGACTACGAACCTTATCGCCCGCAGTCTCACTGCCACGCTCTCACTTACCGGCATTCGGAGTTTGGCTGACGTCAGTAACCTTGTCGGGCCCATCGGCCATCCAGTGCTCTACCTCCGGCAAGAAACACGCAACGCTGCACCTAAATGCATTTCGGGGAGAACCAGCTATCACGGAGTTTGATTGGCCTTTCACCCCTACACACAGGTCATCCCCCAGGTTTTCAACCCTGGTGGGTTCGGTCCTCCACCCAGTCTTACCTGAGCTTCAACCTGCCCATGCGTAGATCACCCCGCTTCGGGTCTACAGCATGCGACTCAAACGCCCTCTTCAGACTCGCTTTCGCTACGGCTCCCCCACACGGGTTAACCTCGCCACACACCATAACTCGCAGGCTCATTCTTCAAAAGGCACGCAGTCACATCACACACCAGCAAGCTGGTGTAAGCTCCTACGGCTTGTAGGCACACGGTTTCAGGTACTCTTTCACAACCCCTCACCGGGGCACTTTTCACCTTTCCCTCACGGTACTCGTGCACTATCGGTCACCAGGGAGTATTTAGGCTTACCAGGTGGTCCTGGCAGATTCACACAGGATTCCTCGAGCCCCGTGCTACTTGGGATCCCCTCCAGCAGTCCATCCGATTTCGCCTACCCGGCTCTCACGGTCTACGGCGCCCCTTCCCAGAGGCTTCAGCTATCGCATGGATTTATCACTGCTCGGCCGACCGGCAGATCGACCCGGAAGGTCCCACAACCCCGAACGCGCAACGCCTGCCGGCTATCACACACGCCCGGTTTAGCCTCATCCGCTTTCGCTCACCACTACTCACGGAATCACTATTGTTTTCTCTTCCTACGGGTACTGAGATGTTTCACTTCCCCGCGTTACCACCAACCGCCCTATACATTCAGGCGGAGGCAACACCACATGACTGGTGCTAGGTTTCCCCATTCGGACATCCCCGGATCAACGTCTGGTTGGCGACTCCCCGAGGCTTATCGCAGCCTCCCACGTCCTTCATCGGCTCCTGATGCCAAGGCATCCACCGTGTGCCCTAAAAAACTTGGCCACAAAGATGCTCGCGTCCACTATGCAAATCTCAAACAACAAACAGCGCCCCACATCCAAGCCCGGCCAACACCAGACTCTTCCGTGGTCCTGTCTCGCCAAGGAACCGGTCGCCCGTTTCCTCAGGACCCAACAGTGTGCCCACC
>NZ_JBICSH010000014.1:0-4239 GCF_043196965.1 Nonomuraea sp. NPDC049309
CTGTCGCGCCGCGCCGCGCTGGAGCACCGGGCGGTGCTCGCGGCTTCGGATCGGGATGGTCTGCTGGCCGGGCTGCGCGCCCTGGCAGCCGGGGAGCCGGTCTCGGGAGGCGCTGCCGGGGAGCCGGCCGCCGGCCGGGTGGTTTCGGTGGTGGGCCGGGCGCGGCCGGGCCGGTTGGCCGTGGTGTTCTCCGGCCAGGGCGCCCAGCGCCCGGGCATGGGGCGTGAGCTGTATGCGGCGTTCCCGGTCTTCGCCCGCGCCTTCGACGAAGCCTGTGAGCTGCTGCAAGCCGAACTCGCCGACACGAACGTCGCAGCCGAGCTGGCCGGTGGACTGACCGTGCGCGACATCATCCTCGGCGGCCAAGCCCCCGCTGAGGTGCTGGATCAGACCGTCTTCGCCCAAGCCGGGCTCTTCGCCTTCGAGACCGCGCTGTTCCGGCTGCTGGAATCACTCGGCGTCCGGCCCGACTTTGTGGCCGGGCACTCGTTGGGCGAGATCACCGCCGCACACGTCGCCGGTGTGCTGGATCTGGCGGATGCCTGCCGTCTGGTGGCCGCCCGCGGACGGCTCATGCAAGCGCTGCCCGCCGGTGGCGCGATGGCCGCGATCGGCTGCGGCGAGGACGAGATCGCCTCTGTGCTGGCCGGTCACGATCAGGTGGCCATCGCCGCAGTGAACGCACCCGGCGCCATCGTGGTCTCCGGCGCCGCCGCCCAGGTCGATCAGATCGTGGCGTGGGCACGCGAACAAGGGCATCGGACCCGGTTGCTGCGGGTGTCGCATGCGTTCCATTCGCCGTTGATGGAGCCGATGCTGGCCGAGTTCGAGCAGGTCGTCGCCGGGCTGACGTTGCGCCGCCCGCAACTGGCGCTGATCTCGAACGTCTCCGGTGCCCTGGCGGGCGAGGAGATCACCGAGCCCGGTTACTGGGTGGAGCACGTGCGCCGCCCGGTGCGTTTCGCCGACAGCGTCGCCACGCTGCAGGAGCAGGGCGTGACCTGCTTCATCGAGGCGGGCCCCGACGCCCAGCTCACCCCCATGGTCGAGCAGAGCCTCACCCACCAGGAGGTCTCGGAGGTGGTGGCGCTGTTGCGGCGCGACCGGGAGGAGACCGCCCAGCTGGTCGCCGGGCTGAGCCGGGCCTGGACGTCGGGCGTCAGCCTCGACTGGACCGCGTGGCCCGCCTGGAACACCCCAGGAGGCGCACGTCACGGCCATCCGGACCTGCCCACATACCCCTTCGAGCACCGCCGCTACTGGCTGCACTCGACCCCGACCGGTGACCCGGCCGCGCTGGGCCTGGGGGTGGCCGACCATCCGATCCTGGGCGCGGTCGTGGAGCAGCCGGACGGCGGCGCGATCCTGACCGGACGCCTGTCGGCGAGCGCCCAGCCGTGGCTCGCCGACCACGCCATCAACGGCACGACGATCCTGCCCGGCACCGCGTTCGTCGAGCTGGCGCTGCGCGCCGGAGAGCTGGTCGGCTGCCCGTTCATCGACGAGCTCACCCTGCACGCACCCCTGCCCGTCCCCGACACCGCCGACGGCATCACCCTCCAGGTCATCGTGAGCCCGCCCGACGAGGACGGACGCCACCAGATCGGCATCCACTCCAAGGACGACAGCGGAAGCTGGAGCCGGCACGCCGGTGGCACGCTCACCGCCACCCCGGCCGCCGCGCCGCCCGACGTGCCGGAGGACCTGCGGCAGGCCTGGCCGCCTGCGGGCGCCGAGCCGCTCGACACCACCGGCCTGTACGACCGCCTCATCGACCACGGCTACGGCTACGGGCCCGCCTTCCAGGGGCTCACCGGCGCGTGGAAGCGTGGCGACGACCTCTTCGCCGAGGTGTCGCTCCCGGCGGACGGGGCCGACCCGACCGGCTATGGCGTGCACCCGGCGCTGCTCGACGCGGCCATGCACGTGGGCATGCTCGCCGGGCTGGACAGCGGGGCGGAGGACCAGGGCGACGGGCCGCTGATCCCGTTCAACTGGCGCGGCGTGATCTTGCACGCGTCGGGCGCGTCGTCGCTGCGCGTCAGGGTGCGCAGGTTGGACGGCGAGGCGGTCACCCGCCTGGACATCGCGGATCCGGCAGGCGGCCCGGTGGTGTCGGTCGAGGAGCTGACCGCCCGCCCGCTCCCCGCGGGCCGGTTGACGGGCACGGCCGGGACACGCTGGCTGTACGAGGTGGCCTGGCGGCCCCTCGCCACGACCACCGAGAGCGCGTCCGTGGGCGGGGTGCGGGTGCTGGACGCCGCGTCCTCGGCGACGACCGGCGGCGATGTGCCCGCACGCGTACGCCAGACCGTCGGAGAAGTGCTGGCCGGCCTGCAGAGCTGGTCGGCCGAGGGCGACACGCGCCCGGTGGCGGTCATCACGCGCGGCGCGGTCGCCGTAACGGACGATGAGACGCCCGACCCGGCACAGGCGGCGGTCTGGGGCCTGGTCCGCGCCGCCCAAGCCGAAGACCCCGGCCGCATCACCCTCATCGACCTCGCTCCGAACACCCTCGGCGCGAACGGAGCATCGGCCGGTGACGAGAACCTCCTCACGGCCGACGTGCGCGCCGCACTGGTGTCCGGCGAGCCGGAGGTCGCGCTGCGCGGCGGCCGACTGTGGGTGTCCCGCATGACGCACGCCCCATCCACCGAAGCATCGATCGATACGACCGACGCGGTGTGGCCGGTCGATGGGACGACGCTGATCACCGGCGGCACGGGTGGTCTGGGCGCCGTGGTGGCCAGGCACCTGGTCGCCGAGCATGGCGTACGCAATCTGCTGCTGGTCTCACGCCGGGGCCTGGACGCCCCAGGAGCCGCTGACCTCCGCGACGAGCTGGCCGGCAAGGGCGCCGACGTCACGATCGCCGCCTGCGACGTCGCGGACCGGGACGCCCTGGCCGGTGCGCTCAAGCAGATCCCCGACGACCGGCCGTTGCGCGCGGTGGTGCATACGGCGGGCGTCGTGGACGATGGCGTGATCTCGTCGTTGTCGGCTGAGCGTGTGGAGCGGGTGCTGCGGCCGAAGGTGGATGCGTTGTGGCATCTGCATGAGCTGACGCAGGACGGTCGCGTTGCGCGCTTTGTGGTGTTCTCGTCGCTGGCGGGAACGCTGGGCGCGGCGGGTCAGGGTAATTACGCGGCTGCCAACGCGGCGATAGATGCGCTCGTCCTGGGTCGTGTGCGTGCCGGGTTGCCGGGTGTGTCGGTGGCGTGGGGCGTCTGGGACGCCGAGGAGGGGATGGCCGGTCGGCTGTCGGATCGGGATCGGGAGCGCATGCTGCGCGAGGGGCTGATCCCGGTGACGGCCGATGTGGGTCTGGCGGTGCTGGATCGGCTGGTCGGCGAGGGCCGCAGCGGGGTCGTGGTGGCGGCCGGCTGGTCGATGGGCGCGCTGCGTGCTCAGCCGGACCGGTTGCCGGCGCTGCTGCGCGAGCTGGTCCCGGTACGCCGCAGGGCCACGGCGGAGACCGCGGCCGGTGGGGGCTCGTTCGCCGATCGGCTGGCCGAGCTGCCGGAGACGGAACGCCGGACAGCGGTCACCGAACTCGTGCGTACGCAGGCCGCCGCCGTCCTCGGCCACGACTCGCCCGCGTCCGTACCCGTGGACCAGGCGTTCCAGGAGCTGGGCGTCGACTCGCTCGCCGCGGTCGAGCTCCGGAACGGCCTCGGCGCGGCTCTGGGGCTTCGGCTGCCGACCACGCTGGTGTTCGATCACCCGTCGGTACGAGCCGTCGCCGACTACGTGCTCAAGCAGATCGCGCCGGACACCGACCCCGCGAGCACCGGCCACGACGAGGCGGCGATCCGCAGGGCGCTGCAGACCGTGCCGCTGGCGAAGCTGCGCGCCGCCGGGCTGCTGGACAGCCTGCTGGAACTCGCCGGGATGACACCCGCCGCCGCGAACGGAACCACACCACCCGACGAGACGGAGGACCTCGACGCCATCGACGAGCTGGACGCGGAAAGCCTGATCAGGATGGCGCTGCATGACGGGCAGCCGGACGACGAGACCGAGGAGGGCTGAGGAGATGGCGGAGAACGAAGGCAAGCTCGTCGAGGCACTGCGCGCCTCTCTCCGTGAGACGGCCAAGCTGCGCCAGCAGAACCGCGCGCTCACGGCTCGTGCTCGGGAACCGATCGTGATCGTGGGGATGGCGTGTCGTTATCCGGGTGGGGTCGATGGTCCGGAGGGGTTGTGGCGGCTGCTGGTCGGTGGTGTGGATGCCGTGGG
>NZ_JBICSH010000015.1:0-2753 GCF_043196965.1 Nonomuraea sp. NPDC049309
AGATGCCACAACGCATCCACCTTCGGCCGCAGCACCCGCTCCACACGCTCAGCCGACAACGACGAGATCACGCCATCGTCCACGACGCCCGCCGTGTGCACCACCGCGCGCAACGGCCGGTCGTCGGGGATGTCCTGGAGGAGGGCGGCTAGGGCGTCGCGGTCGGCCACGTCGCAAGCGGCGACCGTCACCTCGGTGCCGAGCCCGGCCAGCTCCTCGAGGAGTTCGCAAGCGCCGGGCGCCTCCATGCCTCTGCGAGAGGCCAGCAGCAGGTGGCGTACGCCGTGCTCGGCGACCAGGTGCCTGGCCACCAGGGCGCCCAGACCACCCGTACCGCCGGTGATCAGCGTCGTCCCGTCCAGCGGCCAGGCCGTTGTGGGCTCCTCGCCGAGGCGGGCTCGCTCCAGGCGGGGCGCCCATGGCCGGTCGCCGCGGATGGCGACTTCCGGTTCGTCGCCGGGGATGGCCGCGTTCCGCAAGGATGTCGGGTCAAAGGCTGCGGCCCGCGCCGCCGGATCGAGGTCGAGCAGCGTGATGCGGCCGGGATGTTCCTGCTGGGCCGCGCGTACCAGGCCCCAGACCGCCGCACCTGCCGGATCGGGGGTCTCTCCGTCCGCGACGGCGACCGCCCCGCGGGTGGCCACGACGATGGGGCGCTGATCGTCTTCGGCGAGCCGGGCCTGCAGCTCCGCCAGTACGGCGCCGACGCGTCGGCGTACGCGGGCCGGCAGGTCGCCGGAGTCGCCGGTGGTGGCGTCGATGACGGATGCTCCGTCGAGCAGTACCTCTGCAGACGCTTCGGGCAGCGGTCGCCAGGCGACCTCGGTGAGCCAGCGCGCGACCGACGCCGCGGCGGGCGCCGTACGGGCCGTCTCGGCCACCGGCCGGGACGCCACCGTCCCCACGGTGATCACCGGCCGGCCGGCGGGGTCGGCCAGGTCCAGCCGGAAGCCGCCGTCCGGGTCCGGGTGCAGGCGTGCGCGCAGGGAGGTGGCACCGGTGGCGTGCAGGGTGACGCCGTTCCAGTTGAACGGGATCAGCGGCGTGCCTCCTGCGGTCTCGTCACCGGCCAGCAGCGCGAGGTGCGTGGCCGCGTCGAAGAGGGCAGGGTGAACGCCGTAGCGGGAGGGTTGTCCGGCCTTTTCCGGGAGGGTGATGTCGGCGTAGAGGTCGTCGCCGTCTCTCCAGGCTCGGGCGAGGCCGTGGAAGGCGGGGCCGTAGCCGTAGCCGTGGTCGATGAGGCGGTCGTACAGGCCGGCGGTGTCGATGGGCTCGGCGTTGGGCGGCGGCCAGGCGCCGTGCAGGTCGGCCGGGGTCACCGTCGGCGTGGCGATGAGGGTGCCGGTGGCGTGCCTGGTCCACTGCTCGGCGTCGTCCTTGGAGTGGATGGTGATCTCGCGTCGGCCGTCCGCGTCAGGGGCGGTCACGGTGACCTGGAGGGCGACGTCGCCGCTGCTCCTGGGGATGGGCAGAGGCGTGTGCAGGGTGAGCTCGTCGATGAACGGGCTGCCGACCTGCTCCCCGGCGTGCAGGGCCAGCTCGACGAAGCCGGTGCCGGGCAGGATCGGGGTGCCGTTGATGGCGTGGTCGGCGAGCCACGGCTGGGCGGTCGCCGACAGGCGTCCGGTCAGGATGGCGCCGCCGTCCGGCTGCTCCACGACCGCGCCCAGGATCGGATGGTCGGATACGGCCTGGCCGACTGCCGCCGGGTCACCGGCCGGGGCGGGCTCCAGCCAGTAGCGGCGATGCTGGAACGGGTAGGTGGGCAGGTCGAGGTCGCCGATGCGGGCGCCCATCGGCCCGGCCTCGGTCGGCCAGACGGTCCAGTCCACGTCGGTGCCGCCGGCCCAGGCCGTACCGAGCGCTTCGGCGAGGTAGGCGACCTCGTCGCGGTCGCGGCGGATCAGGGGCACGACGGCGGGGGCGTCGTCGTGGGTGAGGGTCTGTTCCACCATGGGGGTGAGCTGGGCGTCGGGGCCCGCCTCGATGAAGCGGGTCACGCCCTGCTCCTGCAGCGTGGCGACGCTGTCGGCGAAGCGGACCGGGCGGCGCACGTGCTCCACCCAGTAACCGGGCTCGGTGATCTCCTCGCCCGCCAGGGCACCGGAGACGTTCGAGATCAGCGCCAGTTGCGGGCGGCGCAACGTCAGCCCGGCGACGACCTGCTCGAACTCGGCCAGCATCGGCTCCATCAACGGCGAATGGAACGCATGCGACACCCGCAGCAACCGGGTCCGATGGCCCTGTTCGCGTGCCCACGCCACGATCTCATCGACCTGGGCGGCGGCGCCGGAGACCACGATGGCGCCGGGTGCGTTCACCGCCGCCACCGCCACGCGGTCATGGCCGGCCAGCACAGAGGCGATCTGATCCTCGCCGCAGCCGATCGCCGCCATCGCCCCACCAGCAGGCAACGCCTGCATCAACCGCCCACGGGCGGCCACCAGACGGCAGGCATCCGCCAGATCCAGCACGCCGGCGACGTGTGCGGCGGTGATCTCGCCGAGGGAGTGCCCGGCGACGAAGTCCGGCCGCACACCAAGCGACTCCAGCAGCCGGAACAGCGCGGTCTCGAAGGCGAAGAGCCCGGCTTGGGCGAAGACGGTCTGATCCAGCACTCCGCCAGGGGCCTGGTCGCCGAGGATGATGTCACGCACACTCAGCCCACCCGCCAGCTCGGACGCGATGTTCGTGTCGGCGAGTTCGGCTTGCAGCAGCTCGCAGGCTTCATCGAAGGCGCGGGCGAAGACCGG